>CAVWXV010000023.1:0-19873 GCA_963759185.1 uncultured Alphaproteobacteria bacterium | reverse complement strand
GAAACCCACCTCGCCGCCGTGCCGAAACCGGCCGGCAGCAGCCGCAGATCGCGCTCTTCATCGATCGTTTCGAATGGCACGCGCGCGAAATGCTGCGCGCCTTCAACCGGCTTGGCGCGCGTTGCGTGCCCATGCGTCTTTCGGCCTGCAGCTTCGACACGCATCGGCCGAGCGGCCTCGTCATCCCCGGCTTCGGGCCGCGCCTGCCGGATCTCGTGCTGGTGCGGGCGATCGGCCTCGGCAGTTTCGAAGCCGTCACTTTGCGGCTCGGGCTTCTCCATGCGCTGATCGCGCTCGGCGTTCCGGTCACCAATTCGGCGCACAGCATCGAGCGCTGCGTCGACAAGGCGGCAACGAGCTTTTTGTTGCATAAAGAGGGCATTCCGACGCCGCCGACCTTTGCTCTCCAGAGCCCGCGGGCAACCCGCGCCTTGGTGCGGCGCGAATGTCTCAACGGGCCTTTGGTCCTAAAACCCCTGTTCGGCGCGCAAGGCCGCGGCTTGAAGCTCATCCGGCATGAGTCCGATTTGCCGGAGATCGATGTCATGGCCGGGGTCTATTATCTGCAGCGCTTCGTCGGCCATCAACAAATCGGCCATGAACAAAATGGCTACAGCGACATCCGCGTGCTCGTCTCGCAGGGCCGGGTCGTTGCGGCAATGACGCGGCGCGCCGAACATTGGATCACCAATATCAAGCTCGGCGCCAGGCCCGAGCCTTTGGTTCTCGATGGTGAGATCAGGGATCTTGCGATCAAAGCCGCCGCCGCCGTCGGCGCTGATTTCGCCGGCGTCGATCTGCTGCGGACTGCCGATGGGAAGCTGCTTGTGATCGAGGTCAACAGCATGCCGGGCTGGCAGGGGCTGCAAAGCGTGACCGATTTTTCAATCGCCGAAGTCCTTGCCGGCGATCTCTTGGCGCGCCACGGCTTTGCTCCGGTCATGCCTGCGGAGATGGCGTCTTGATCGATGCCGCCGAAGTGGAGGCGGCCTTTCTCACCGCCTGCCGCGACGAGATCGAGGCGCCGAAGCCAGGAAATGTGCATATTTTCGGCTCCGGCCATGGCATGATCGCGGAACACTTTTTCGTGAGCGCTGCGGCCTCGGCGAAACTGCTCTGCACGCCGGGCAAGCCGGTGGGGCAAAGATCCTTGACGCCGTCGCGGCAAGCTTCGCCGCGGTCGGCATGAACACAAATCTCGGCATTGTGCTGCTCTGCGCGCCGCTCGCGGCGGCGACTGAGCGCGCCGAATGGATGCGGCGCTGCAAACGGCGTTGGCAAAAGTGCTCGTCACGCTCGATAAGAAGGACACACAGAACGTATTTGCGGCTATTCGCCTCGTGAACCCGGGCGGGCTCGGCACGGCAGCGCACTATGACGTGCATGGCGCCGCTGACGTTACGCTTCTGTTGGCGATGGGAGAGGCGGCCGAACGCGACAGGCTCGCAGCGCAATATGTTTCCAATTTCCATGATGTTTTCGTGACCGGCCTCGCCGCCCTCGATCGGGCGCATGGCTGTGGCCTTAAGCCGCCATGGTCGACAGTTGCAGTTTATTTGATTTTTCTCGCGGCTTTTCCGGATTTGCATATCGCGCGCAAGCACGGCTCCGCCACAGCCCTTGAAGTCCAGCGCGAAGCCTCGGAGATGCTTTCGCTTTTTCAAGCAAGAGGGGAGAATTGTTTGAGCGATCTTTTAGCTTTCGACGAAGGCTTGAAATCGCGTCGGTGCAACCCGGGCACCAGCGCTGACCTGACGGTGGCGACGCTTTTTGCCGATCGGCTGCGCAACATCTTGCTCAAGCGTCGCAATGATGGTTGAGTGAGCCCCGCGCGGAGAAATCCGCCGCTATCTGGCCAACCGGCCCGTCCGATCGGCGCATTTCGCGCGCGATGGGCGCTGACAACAAGGATAGGTCTTGCATCTGTTGACAGTCTCGGCAGGTTTTCATAGTTTTCCTATCGGAGGAGATGACCATGGCCAAGATAACGAAACTCTGCGTCGGCGAATCGCTCGTCGGCGATGGCAATGAAGTCGCACATATCGATCTCATCATGGGCCCGCGCGGCAGCGCCGCCGAAACGGCCTTCGCCAACTGCCTCGTCAACAACAAGGACGGCTTCACGACGCTGCTCGCAGTGGTCGCGCCGAACCTGCTCTGCAAGCCCAACACGGTCATGTTCAACAAGGTGACGATCAAGGGCGCCAAGCAGGCCGTGCAAATGTTCGGCCCGGCGCAGCATGCCGTCGCCAAGGCGGTTGCCGACAGCGTCGCGGAAGGCGCCATCCCGGCGAGGAAGCCGACGATCTCTTCATCTGCGTCGGCGTGTTCATCCATTGGGAAGCCGACGACGACAAGAAGATCCATGAATATCAATTATCGCGCTACGAAGGAATCGATCGCGCGCGCCGTCAACGGCGAGCCGAAGGCAGCCGAAGTCGTCGCCAAGCGCAACACAGCCAAGCATCCTTTCTCGCCGGAATGATCCCGGCTGGCGCCTAGAGCATTTTCAGCAAAAGTAGACACCGGTTTTGCGTCCGAAAATGCTCTAACTCCCTGAATGAGAGCGGTTTCGAAACGGTTTGGTGTGGACACCAAACCTGAAACCGCTCTGGCGCCAGGGTCTCGATGCTTCATCATGGCCGGGTCTCCCCCGGCCATTTACTATATCGCAAAGGGGAGCTCATCGAGCTCCCCTTTTTCATAAAGGCGCATGAAATTGCTTGAGCGTCTCGGCATCGAGGCGCCCATCGTGAAGCGCTGAAGCGACAAGAACACCGCGCACTCCGGCCTCGGCCAATGAAATCAGATCTTCTGCGCCGCGCACACCGCCAGCGGCATAGACCGCATGATGGTCGCCTGCTTTGGCGACGACGTCCCGTAAACGGTCGAGATCGGGACCCGCATCGCTGCCGACCCGCGCCAAAGTCATGACGATGAGGCGCGCCGGCCAAAGCTCCTCCTCCTCGCGCAGCCGCGCCGGGCCCTGATAGGCCTCATCGCGAAAATCGAGCGACAGCAAAATGCGCGCTTCCTTGCAAAGCGCTGCTAGGGAAGCTGCATCGCGCAGGCTTTCGCTGCCGAGCACGAGATCGCCGCGATGCGCGCTGAGAAAGCCGCGCGCCTCCGACTCATCGCCGATCCCCGCATCGACCCAGAAACTGACGGATGGAAATTCCGCTTCGAGCGCAAGGATCGCCGCAGCATGTGTGCCTCTGCCTTCGATCGCATCGAGATCGGCGACATAGATGTCGCGAAACTCCTGCAGGGCGAGAAAGCCCGCGACGACATCCGCCGGCCGGCTCGTCGGGGACAGCGGCGTCTCGATCGGCGCATAAAGATGCCGCATGCCGCGCTGCGCCCGCACCACGTCGCCACCCTTGAGATCGATCACGGGGATGATGTCCATCAGGCGCTCCGGCGCATCAAAGCTGCATTTTTCGCGCGATGCGATCCGCTGCGCGAAAAATGCGGTAAAGAGAAATGGAGACATCGCATGCGAGGTCGAACATGCAAAGCATCATCGGCTGGGATATCGGCGGCGCGCATTTGAAGGCCGCGCGGTTGGAAGGCGGCCGCATCGTCAATGTCGTCCAGATCGCTTCTCCTTTATGGCAAGGCGTCGATGAATTACATCGCGCTTTCGCCGAAGCCAAGGCCATGCTCGGACCCGCCGATCTCAATGCCGCGACCATGACGGCCGAGCTTTGCGACACTTTTGCGGACAGAAGAGAAGGCGTCAGCCGCGTGGCCGAGATTACAGAGAGCGAGCTCGCGCCGCAGCGCCTCCTCTTCTATGCAGGGCGGGCCGGAATGATCGACCCTAAGTCCGTCGCCGACATGGCGCAGGCCGTCGCCTCGGCCAATTGGCATGCGAGCGCAGCATTGGTTGCGCGGCATTTTTCGGAAGGCATCTTCGCCGATATGGGCTCGACGACCGCCGATCTCATTCCGATCAAAGGCGCGCAAGTGGCGGCGCGCGGCTATAGCGATGCCGAGCGCATGGCGCATGGCGAATTGGTCTATGCCGGCGTGGTGCGCAGCTTTCTTATGGCGGGGCTCACGCTCGTGCCCTTTGCCGGCCGCTGGGTGCCTTTGATGAATGAATGGTTCGCCAATGCGAGCGACGTCTATCGCATTCTCGGCACCTTGCCGGAGGGCGCCGATGTCATGCAGACGGCCGATGGAAGGGAAAAGACGGTTGCTTCCTCGCAGGCGCGGCTCGCCCGGCAGATCGGCCTCGATGCGAAGGATGCGAGCCCTTGGGCGCTCGCCCTTTTGGCGCGCTATTTCGCCGAGGCGCAATTGCGCATGCTCACCGATGGCGCGCATCTCGTTCTGTCGCATGTGGATTTCGGGACGGAAGCGCCGATCATCGGCGCCGGCGTTGGGCGTTTCGTGGTGAAGCGCCTCGCCGAGCGGCTCGGCTGCGCCTATGTCGATTTCAGCGATCTGATCGAAGCCGTGCCGGAAATGCGTCACAAGGCCGGCGATTGCGCCCCGGCCTCGGCGGTGGCGCTGCTCGCGGCGTGATCGAGCGCTTAGATGACACATAAGAAAAAAGCGAATCGATCGCACGTCATGGCCGGGCTTGACCCGGCCATCCACGCGGCTCGATTTGGCTTGATGCAGGACAGTTTTCTGTCCATCACGACCGACGGATCTACGTCACGGTATTCATGAAAATTTCAGGTGTTAACATCAGCTTATGAGATAGCCCACACAAACCTCGAAAGTGGCAGTTCTACCGCTGTCAGAACATTCGCATGGCACGAGCCTTACGTGGTTAGGTCGCAAGTGAATATCAGCTATTTCCGCGAACCCGCTCACTAAGTTTGGTGGTGAGGCGTTTCAGTGCGGGAGAGTGGTCGTCGCGGTCGAGCATGACCTGGATAATCGACCAGCTGGAATTATTGGCGCGGGCCTTGACGAGCGCTGCCTCCATCTCCCGCTCGGTCGTCACTTTGACGCCCAGTCCGCTTCCGATTACGCGCGGGATCTCGGCATACTCCCAGCGAAGAACATCATTGAAGGCGCCGTCAAGCATGGCCCGCTCGGTGCCGTAACCGTCATTATCCAAGACGATGATAATCGGGTTCATGCCATAGCGGGCCGCTGTCGCGATCTCCATCCCTGTCATCTGGAAGGCTCCATCGCCGACCAGCACCAGCGGCCGGAGTTTTGGCGCCGCCGCCTTGACACCGAGCGCCGCCGGCACGGCGAAGCCGAGCGAACAGTAGTAGGCCGGCGCAAGGAAATGCGCCCCGTCTTTGATAAAGAGGTCGGAGGCGCCGAAGAGCGCGTCGCCCGGATCGGCGATCACGATCATGTCGTCCTCGACGAAGGCGTTGATCTGGCGGAATAATGCCTCGACGGTCATCTTGTCGTCGGTTGCCTTGAAGGGACCAGGATGCTGGGGATGCTGATACGGCTCAACCGTGCGAATCTCCCACCGATGCGCCGAGAGCGCAGTGATAAAGTCCTCCATGCGCACGTCGTCATAGGCGTGCAGCCCGACAGCTACGCGGTCCTTGGCGGCGTAGATGGCATAGCGACGCTTGATATTAGCGGTGTAAATACCGAGGTTAAGATCGGTCATCATCGCGCCGAGCAAAATCACACAGTCGCTTTTTTCGACATATTCGCGCACGCCCTCGCGGCCCATCGCGCCTTCATAGACGCCGATATAGGCGGCGTGGGACTCGGGAAAAACGGACTTGCCCATGATGGTGGTGGCAACAGGAATTCCCGTGCGCTCGACAAGTTCTGTGAGCGGCCGCTGCAGGTGGAACCGGTGCAATTCTTCGCCCGCGAGAACGACCGGATGCCGCGAAGCCGAAATGCGCTCTACCGCTTCCGCCACAGCAATAGCGAGGGCTTCGGAGTCGCTTGCCTCGGCCGGCAGGGCGCGGGAGGTTGCGGGGCTGATTTCAGCCAGAGCCATGTCGCGCGGCAGCTCGATATAAACCGGACGGCTGTGGCGTTTGGCCAGTGCGAACATGCGCTCGATCTCGCTCGCGGCAGTGAGTGGGTCATCGAGCACCGCAGTGCCGACGGTGAGCTCGGTAAAGACTCGGAGTTGGGTGTCGAAATTGCGGACCCTGTGATGGAGAAGCGGGTTACGCTGCTGCTCGCGTATGCCAGGAGCACCGCTGATAACGACCACCGGCGAGCGCTCGGCATAGGCCTGCGCCACAGCATTGGTGACCTTCAGTCCGCCGACGCAGTAGGTGATTACACATACCCCTATGCCTTTAATGCGGGCATAGGCATCGGCCGCAAAGCCGGCACCCTGCTCGTCACAGGTATTGACCACCGTAATCGGGCTTTTCTCGAGCAGAGAGAAGAGTGTGAGGCAATAGTCGCCGGGGACGCCAAATACGTGGTCCACCCCCTCCTCGCCGAGTCGTCTGACGAGATACGCGCCGATACTTTCCGTCATGTCTTCTCCGTTCGATATACTCCGTTCACGCATAATTTCGGCGATGTCCGAAGCAGCACATGAGGGCGCGCTTCCGGCGCAGAAGCAATTTTAAAGTTTATCAGAAAGTGGGAGGATTACGAACTTTTCACGGCGCAGATTTGCGACGCATTGGAGATCGCAAGCGTCGAGCTTGTAGAAGAGAAAGAGAGGCGCGTAAATTCGACCGTTGAAGATCGCTGAGGCCTCGTCTCGGCGTGGATGGCCGGGTCAAGCCCGGCCATGACGGCTGTGGGAAGTGGCCGCAAACGGGTGCACTTAATCTTGCGTGTCGCCTTAGCGCACGTTCCCGCCCATCGCAGGCGTCTGCGCTTTATCGGCATAATAATCCCCGACCTTCTGCATGAGCCAGCCCCAGGCCTCTTGCTCCTCGGGGCCTGCCGTCTTGTCGATGGCAACTTTAAGATAATCGATCTCGCGCTCGATCTTTTCACGCGGCAGAAAATTCAGTCGGCTGACAAGGATCGACAATTCGAGCACGGCCGCCTTGGCGCGATTGAGGCCGAGGAAGGGCGCATGCTGCTCGATCTTTTGCACGCGGCATAAAAAGCGCGGCCGTTCCGGATGATCCTCTATTCCGTCGACGGAAAGCTCGGCATGGGCAAGCGCCACTGCCAGCCGCGGAACCGGGAAATTGGCGAGCGGCGTCACCGGCCAATGGCGGCGCCCCGTGAGGCAGCCGGCGAAGATCCGCATATCGTCGGTATAATTGACGACGGCGCAGGGCACTTCCAGCAGATTGTCGAGCGTCTTCGAGGGGCGAAAGGGTGCGATGACCCAATATTGCCCTTCCTCGATGAGGCCGAAAGGCGCGATATGCACCTCTCCCGCCGCATCGATTGTGGTGACCACGGCTTCACGAATCATCGGCATGGGGTGTCATCGGTCCGACTTGCGGGCGCGCAACGTATGCCCGGCCTCGCGTAGCTTCGATACATCTTCCTCAACCCGCTCGGTCGCGCAGCCGAAATCGAGCGGCTCGTCCTGGACATAGCGCTTGCCGAGCGCGACCGCGATCTCTGCCTTGGCAAGTTCGGTGCCGAGATAAAAGGCATGCGCTCCGTCTGCCGCCACGTCGAGAAAGCGATAAAGCGTCAAGGCGTCGCGCGCCACCCGATGCATCTCGCGATTATAGAGATGGATGCCGTCCTCCGCCGTCTCGATCCGGTAATTCTTATCGCGAACCTCGGCCGCGCGCTCGGCGATTTCTGCCGATGAAGACGGAAAGGGTTTCAGATCATGGAGCTGCAGAAGGCCGGCACCATAACCCTTGGGCACCGCCTCATCTTCGCGCGCAGCATACATCAGCCGGCGTGCGGCATCATGTTCGGGGAGCGTGCGGCTTGTATGCGGGCTCACTTGCACGACGAGCACATTGCGGATGAAGAGCTCCGAGCAAAGGCCCAGCAGCAGCGCCGTGACGCCGCTCGAATCCGCCTCGGTCAGCTCGGTGAGATTGCCCGTGCCCATCATGATCTCGGCCTCCGGCAGGCGCCGCCGCGTCTCGATATAGCGGGAAAGCGATGCAGCAAAGCCGAAATGGATCGGGTCGAGGATCGGATCGACGATGAAAGGGATCTTTGCCGCCGTCGCGGCCTCTGCGGCGCGCACGAGCGACGCAAGATCGCCATGCGCCTTGGGGATCAGAATCGGCGTCACCGGAAATCGGCGAGCTATGTCCAAGCTCTCTTCGGTGAGGCTCAAGAGATAATCGGCGCCGGCGGCAGCGCCGCGCTCGAGTTCGCTGCGGTCGGCCGAATTGACGCTCACCTTGTGCCCCGCCGCCTTCAGCGCGCGTATACTGTCTTCGAGATGCGGGAAGGGCGTGTCGGGCAGGCAGCCGAGATCGATGACTTCGGCGCCGGCCCGACGCATTTTTGTGGCGCGGGCGAGAATTGTCTCGATCGATAGCGCCGAGACATCGACGATTTCGCTGAAGATATGGATGTCATGACGCGAGAGATCGGGCACGCGGCCGCCACGGCCGAGAAAGGCCGGCAGATCGACGATTTCATCGGGTCCGCGCACAAAGGCGACGCCAAGCTCGCGCGCCAGCCGATCAAGATCGGCCCGGCACCGCCCCGGCACGATAATGCGATCGGCTTCGAGAGGCCGCGGCAGCCGCCGCAATATGATCGCCTCCGTCATCAGTGCGGCGACCTGGACCCCGATATCGAGCACCTTCCACGCGAAGGGCACGGCGCCGAGGCCGGTCATCAGTCTGACCAGCCGAGAATGGGCGAGATGTCCGGTCAGAAGCAGAAGACGTTCGGCCATGGCTTATCGATCTGCATGAGCACCGGCGATTTTGGCGATATTAGCACGCCGATCAATTGGCGTGTGTCTTGAGCTCTTTGACGGCATTGAGGTCGGCGTCCGCGCGCTGGACATCGCCCTTGGCACGCCAAGCGGCGCCGCGGCGGGCATAGGCCTCCGCGTTCTTCGGATCGAGGCGAAGGGCCTCGGTGTAATCGGCGATGGCGCGCTCAATGTTCCCTTTCCGAAACCAGGCATGGCCGCGATTGATGTAGATCATCGGGCTCTTTTGATTGAGCCTTAGGGCCGCATCATAGTCGGCGATGGCGCGATCAAAGTCACCCTTTTGTGCCAAGGCGCTGCCACGGTTGGCAAAGGCGATAAAATTGTCGGGATCGAGGCGAAGGGCTTGCGCGCAGTCGGCAATCGCGCGATCGGGATCGCCCTTGGCAAGCCAAGCCCCGGCACGATCCGCATAGGCCCCGGCATTTTTCGGATCGAGGTGAATGATCGCATCATAATCAGCGAGCGCGCGATCGAAGTCATGCGCGTCCGCCAAAGCATGGGCGCGGGCGCCATAAGCCTTCACATCTTTCGGATCGAGACGAATGGCTTCGTCATAATCGGCAATGGCATGCTTGTCATCGCCCTTGGCGCGCCAGGCGATGCCGCGCATGCGATAGGCGTCGGCAGCCTTGGGATCGAGACGAATGGCCTCGGTGAAATCGGCGATGGCGCGATCATTGTCGCCTTGATCATGCCAGACGAGGCCGCGGTTGAAATAGGCATCGGTGTAATCGGGATTGAGACGAAGCGCTTCGCTATAGTCGGCAATGGCGCGCGCGCCGTCACCCTTGTCATGCCAGTCCACGCCGCGGCTGCTATAGGCAGCGGCAAATTTCGGGTCGAGTTGAATGGCTTCGGTAAAATCGGCGATGGCGCGATCATGGTCGCCTTGGCTGTGCCAGGCCAGGCCACGGTTGAAATGGATGTTTGGATTGTCTGGATCTAGACCAAGGGCTTGGTCATAATCGGAGATGGCCCCATCATGGTCGCCGCCGTCGTCGCGGATGTTGCCGAGCAACATAAAGGCCCAGGCTCGCTCATGCGCGGCCTCCCTCTTGTCCGCGATGATCCGCAAACAAGCCGTGATGGCATTGTCGTCTTGCTGCCGACATGTCGCATGATCCGCCGGATCGGCCTGCGCCGTCCATGCGATCAGCAACAACGCTGTTGTTGCTCCGGCGATCGCGCGCATCGATCCCCTCTGCCTTTTTCCCAGCTTGGGCACCCGCCCGCTCATGCGCCTCCTTCGCGGCCTGTTGCGCGATCTTATGCCAAATTCCCGCCGCGGCACAGTGAGACAGCCCTTCATCCCAAGCGGATCTTATGGCCTGGCGCGGCGCCTTGCGCCAGCAGAGCGGCGGCACAAGCGAGCGATGCCGGCCCGGCGATATAGACCGCGGCCCCGCTCGCCGCCGCATAATGCGGGAACAGAGGATCGACCATTCCCGCCGCCGCGAGATCGGCCGCCGTCTCGGCTGCGCCTGGCGCATCGACGCTCTTGATCAGGATCAGCCTGTCGGCGTTGAGCTCGGCCGCGAGCCAGGCCGCGAGCGTGTCGGAAGTTACATCCCAGCATTTCCGCAAAGGCGCCGCGAGCGCCATGCTCGCCGGACTCCAGCAGGGCACTTGCCCGAGACGCAAGGCGCGGCGGATCGCGGCGGGCGTCGCAGCGCAAGAGAGGCGGGGCCAAAGGGCGGAAAGCGCGATGCCATATTGCTGCATGGCGACGAGCGCCATGTGATGCGCGGTCTCGTCATCGAACCCCATTTTGGCCTGCATGCCCCGCACGGCATCGGCGAAAGCGCCACCTCCGGGAACAATGACGAGCGGTAGGCTGCAGGAACTCGAGCGCAGCGAGCCAGGCCGGCAAATCCGGCGAGCCGGCAAGGCTGCCACCGAGCTTGACGACGACCGGTGGCGGATGTTTCGGCGGCGGCACGCAATTCAGCCGTTGGTCTTGGTCGCGGCGAAATCCGAGAGCCCGGCGAAAAGCTGATGCAGCTTGCCGGCCTCTGCCGCGCGCTCCCGCGTGATTTCGATACCGACCCGGCCTTCGATCACATCGAGTTTCTCGACACGAGCGGTGACGCGACAGACGCGTGGATAGGACAAGAGCGCATCGGCGACGCGCTCCGCCAAAGTCTCGACGAGATCGACATGGCCGCGGCTCAGAATCAAGCGGATCGCATCCACGACGACATCATAGGAAAAGACATCGCGCATGTCTTCCGCGTGATAAGTGCTGCGCCGAATATCGACATCAATGCAAAACCGCACGCGCTGGGTCTTGCCGCGCTCGAAATCATAGGCGCCGATGAAGACCGGCAAAACGAGATCATGCACGAAGACGCGATCCGTCTCGGCCTTGCTCGGCGGCTCGACCGAATAACCCCGCGCTGCAAGGAGGCGTAAATCCACCTTGAATTCCTCGCCGCCCTCTTTCGCGACCCGTTCGCGCGGAATGAGGTCGCGCACCAATTTCACATGGCCGGCATCGAGCCGCGCCGTGCGATCGCGCCCGGCGCATAAAGCGCCACGGAAGCCGAGAAAGCCGGGCTCGAGCAGAAGCAGGCGGGCGATGTCCGGCGGTTCGAGCGAACCGGCAAGACCCGCCACGAGCTTCGCCTCGCGGCAGGCGTCGGCAAAGCGTTTCAGCGCGGCAATGTCCATGTGATCGATGAGGCGGCCTTTGCCCTTCACCGCCGTATCGAGCATCACCCCGGCGAATTGGGCGGATGCGAAGTGCGGCAGAAGCGACAGATCACAAGCAAGATCGGCAAAAAGAACGGCAATGAGACGCACACTGCTGCCCACGGAGCGCAAGGCGTCGATGCAGGCGACAGCGTCTTCGCTCGGAAAGAAGCCGATCTTGACGTAATCGACGCCGGTTGCAGCGAGACTTTCGGCAGCCTCGCGCAGGAGATCCGGAACCATTTCCAAATTGCCTGCGACGGCGCTCACGAAGCGGCGGCCGGCAGTCGCAGCCACGATGGATCGAATTGTCGCAATGGCAAGAGCGCCCAATGGCCCCTGCGACGGGTCTTTAAGATCGACGATATCGGCGCCTTCGACGATCGCGATTTCGGCTTCCGCGACATCAGTGACGCTTGCGAGCATCAGGGTCATTGCACACCAAAAGGTTTTTCAGCGAGCGGCCGGGGAGCTACAAGGGCTGGAAGGAACCGTCTCATCTCACGATTATAAGAACGGGCCCTCAAAGGGCAATGGCGACAGCTTGGCGCTTGCATCAAGAGACAATCGCTAAAATAAGGCCATTCCGCGGATCAAATGTCAGCCTTTTGTCATGCCAGGCCAGGGCGCGAACCTGAAACAGGACCGTGACGGCACTCACGCAATGGCGAAGACGAGATCTGGCCTTGCCGCTTTCGCAGGCGGCCGCCATTATAGGGATGAACACCGGGGAGAAGAAAATGAAACATGCGGTCATCGTCGCCGGCCTTGCGTTGCTCGCGGCCGCCGCGTCGAGCGAATTGGCCTTCGGCCTCGACACGCGCGCGAGCAAGAGCAATCCGGATTGGCCGTGCCAACAAATTCTGGTGAGCCATCTCTCGCCGGCAGCGATGTGGACCGGTCCTTCGGTCGAAGGGTTGGACAAGAGTTCCGATCCGCAGATCGACGAGCTTGCCATGAAGCTCGCCCAGCGGCGTCTGCCGATCGATCAAGCTAAAGCCCAAATCGACGCATTCGCAAAATCCGCCGGGCCCGACCGCAAGCAGAAGTTGACGCTTCTCTTCGCTTTGCTGTTCGACAAGCTCGATGGCGAGCGCGCGCAAGTGATCGGCGGGCTCGAACGATTTGGCCATAGGCAGAAGGAGATGGCCAATAAGATCCGAGCCGAAAACGAAAAGCTGCATGAGGAACAGGACAAATCCGTCTCGCCGGAACAGGCCAATGATCCGACGAGCCCAGTGTCCGTCGCCGCCAAGCAATTGCAATGGGATATGCGGGTCTTCCAGGATCAACACAAAACATTGGCTTATGTCTGCGAGGTGCCCGTGCTCATCGAGCAGAGGCTTTTCGCACTCGCGCGCGAGATCCAAAGCAATATCGATTAGAGCATCGCGCGAAAAAGTGGGCACCGGTTTTTCACAACAAACGATGCGGTTTCAAAAACCTAGAGCATGATGCCCGATTCGACTTGAATGCATCATGCTCTAGACCCCAGCGAGAGCGGGATAGACTCACTCGCGCGGGAGCGGCTGGCGCGCCTCGAGCGGAAAGCCGGCCTCTCAACGTGTGACCGGCGCATCATGCTCGTCGAGCAGCGGGATCCCGTAGCTTCTCATGATGTCATTGATCTCGGATGCATTGGCGGCGATCAACTTGTTCAGCGTCCGCTTCCATTCCTGATCGCTGTGGCGCACGCCCATGGAAATACGATAGATCATCTGAGGTCCATTCGTATCCTTGATCAGCGGCACGACATTCATCGGCACTGGTGAATTTTTCGCGAGATAGCCGCCAAGCGGGCCCCAAAGGATCGCACCGTCGATCGTGCCCTCGCGGAGATCTTTCATCATATCTTCGGACGGCGCGGAAAACCGCGTGTCGATGACAAGCGCATAGGACTTGGCCTTGTCCAGCAGCCCATTGGCCACGAGATAGTTCACGGGAGGCGTGCGCGCGATAATGCCGAGACGTTTGCTTTTGAGTTTCGGATCGGCGAGCGAGTTGACGCCCGAAAGATCGGAGTCCTTCTTCGTCACCAGCACATAGCTGGTGCGATAATAAGGATTGGTCGTCTGAACGATGTCGGCACCTTGGACAATACCTATGACGACATCGCAGCGCAGCGCGTTCAACGTGTTGCGGATGAAGCCGGTGGTGTCGGGGTAATAGGTGTAAGCCAAGCCCTTGCCGAGCTTCTTCGCGAAGAGTTCCGCGATCTTGTTCTCGAAGCCTTCGCCTTCCTTATTGGAAAAGGGAAGATGGTGCGGATCGGCACAGACGCGCAACACTTTCGGATCGACGAGCTCGATCGCGCCATTTTCGTCACCGCCGGTCTGAGCCCGGGCGATACTGCCCTGCCAGAGCGCGATGGCGGCGAAAAGCGCGGCCGAGACCACACCAACAACCGCAAAGTGCCGACGTTCCGTTCCGATCTCGCGCATTGTGTCTCTTCTCAGCTCTTTTGGTTGAGACAAGCTTCTTCTGCTTTTATCGTCACATCTTCTTTATCTTCGTGCTTCGGCGGACGCCCACGGCCGATCGCGCCGTCAGCGCGCGCCCGCAGATAAGTATAGATATCGTCCAGATAGCACATCACATTCTTATTGTCGCCGAAGGCCGGCATCACCTTTTCCTGGCCGCCGCCGAGATCCCGTTTGCCACCGACGACAATGCCATAGACCTCGGCATAGCCGAGCTGCTTGAGCGAGTCCTTCAACGCCGGAGCGTAGGTCGAGCCTTCGGCATCAGGACCATGGCAAACGTGACATTCTGAATGATAACGGCGGAAACCGGAATAGGTTGCCCAATCGACCGTTCCATCCGTCTGAACCTTGAATGTCGGATTGCCGGCCTTGTCGAAATATCTGCCGTTTTCCTGCTTGACGGGCGCCGGATCGCCGGAAGGATCGGCGGCGAGACCCGCACCGCCCGATAGGATGAGAGCAGCGAGGGTCAGAGCCCCCACGAAGGTGCTGTTCTTCACGAGATTATCCTTGTCGATTTTGAAGGCGATTTTGAAGGCAGTCAAAAAGACGCCCGGCGCACCATTGAAGGATACGCCGGGCGCTTTTATTCAGCCGTTCTTATTCATCATTGCGGGAGCGCGAAGACCGTGAGCGTGCCGCCCAGAGCCGTATAGTTCGTGAGCGCCGCATAGCCGCCGACCGCGCCGAGACCTTCGGTGGGCTTGGTCAGACCGGCCGCGAGGCCGATGCCGGCCCAGCCGCCGACGCCCGAGAGGATGGCGATATATTCTCTGCCATCGTGCTCATAGGCATTGACGTTGCCGATGATGCCGGACGGAGTCTTGAACTTCCAGAGCTCCTTGCCGGACTTGGCGTCGACGGCCTTCAGATAGCCTTCGAGCGTGCCGTAGAAGACGACACCCGAAGCCGTGCTGAGGGCTCCCGACCACACCGAGAACATCTCCGGATCGGACCAGACGATCTTACCCGTCTTGCCGTCCCAAGCGATGAAATTGCCCATGTTGCTGTCGCCAGCCGGCGGATACATGGACAGGGTCGCGCCGACATAGGGCTGGCCGGCGGTATAGGTCACAGCGAAGGGCTCGTAATCCATGCAGACGTGGTTCGTCGGCACGTAGAACAATTGCGTGACCGGCGAGTAGGACGCGGGTTGCTCGTCCTTCGAGCCGAGAGCCGCCGGGCAGACGCCGGTGTAATTGACGTCCGCGCCCCTTGAGCCAGGCGCATATTTGGCGACGACCTCCGGCCGGCCATAGGTCGGCGAGGACTTGTCCATGTCGACCTTGGTCGCCCAATTCACCTTGGGATCATATTTCTCGGCGACGAGCAATTCGCCGGTGACGCGATCGAGCGTATAGCCGAAGCCGTTACGATCGAAGTGCGTGAGAATCTTGCGCTCTTTGCCGCCGATTCTCTGCTCGCTGAGGATCATCTCATTGATGCCGTCATAGTCCCACTGGTCATGGGGCGTCATCTGATAGACCCACTTCGGAACGCCGGTGTCGACGTTGCGTGCCCAAATGGTCATCGACCATTTGTTGTCGCCCGGGCGCTGCACCGGGTTCCAGGTCGAGGGGTTGCCGGAACCGTAGTAGAGGAGGTTCAGCGACGGATCATAGGAGACCCAGCCCCAGGTGGCGCCGCCGCCGATCTTCCACTGATCGCCCTTCCAGGTCTTCGTCGAAGAATCCGCGCCGACCGGCTTGCCGAGCGCAGTGGTCTTTTCCGGGTCGATCAGCGTCTGGCTGTCGGGACCCTCGGAATAGCCGCGCCAAGCGAGCGTGCCGTCCTTGATGTTATAGGCCGAAAGCCAGGCTTGAACGCCGAACTCGCCGCCGGACACGCCGATGATGACCTTGTCCTTGATGACGAAGGGAGCCGAAGTGCCGGTCTGGCCCTTGGCCGGATCGCCGTCCTTCACCGACCAAACCACAGCGCCGGTCTTGGCATCGAGCGCGACGAGAGTCGTGTCGGCCTGATGCAGGAAGATCTTGCCGTCGCCGTAAGAGACGCCGCGATTGACCGTGTCGCAGCACATCACCGGAATGACGGACGGATCCTGCTTGGGCTCATATTTCCAAATGATCTTCCCGTCATGGTTCAGATCGAGCGCATAGACGATGTTTGGGAACGGCGTGCTGAAATACATCACGTCGCCGATGACGAGCGGGCCACCTTCATGGCCGCGCAGAACGCCAGTCGAAAACGTCCATGCTGGCACCAAGTGCTTCACGTTCGAAGGCGTGATTTGCTTGAGCTCAGTGAAACGCTGGCCACTGTAGTTACCGGACGGCATCACCCAATCTTTTGGGTTCTTCGACATTTGTATGAGTTCCTCATTGGCGGAGGCTGCGCCACACACCATCAGAGCACCCATGCCTACACAAGACATCAGTAGCAGTTTACGCATCAGATTTCCTCCCGACGCTCTCGTCGTGGTCGTGCCGCTGCGTCCCGAAGGAATACGCATCGGTCGCGACCATTGATAGTGGGAAATCGTTCCGGCAGCGTGTCACGATAGAAGCGAGGCGTTGGACCATTTGTTGATTGGCTTTGTCGAAACTCCGCCAAGCAAAGATAGCCCGCCACCTTAGACCTTCGATGAAGCACCAGCGTTCCCGTCCGCTGGGTTCTTGAAGCCGGAAACGGAGCGCACTCTATGATGAGGTTCTGGACTATGCAATAGGGAGATTGCATCAAAGCTAAGATCGCATCGGCATTTAGGGAACGTCGTCGTGTTCCAATTGATCCGCGCACGCTGCAATCTTTTTGTCATGACCTTGTTGGTCTCTGTCACAGTGATGGCTGGAGCGGCGTTCGCTAATGTTGCGGCGCAAGATAGCCAAGCCCTCGATGTGCGTGAGATCGCTCCCGGCGTTTATGCGCATCAAGCCCCCATCGTCCGCATGGATGCAGCCAGCCTCGGCGACATTGCGAATGTGGGTTTCATCATTGGCGATCAAGAAGTTGCGGTGATAGACGCAGGTGGCAGCGTCAGCATCGGGCGGCGCTTTTTGAAGGCCCTCAAAGCCATCACCGACAAACCCGTGCGCCATGTGATTAATACGCATGAACATCCCAACCATGTTTTTGGCAATGCAGCATTCGTGGCGCCCGATGTCATTTTCGTCGGCCATAAGAACTTGCCCCGCGCTGGCGGAACGTGGTCCACATTATATCGAAGCATTGCGCCAGACGATGCGCGATGCCCTGCTCAAGGACGTGCGCCTCATTGCACCGACGCTGCTGGTCGACCACGAAATGTGTCTCGATCTCGGCCATCGCATACGCGTGCTGCATGCATGGCCACCCAAGCATACGGACTGCGATTTCACGGTCTTGACGAAACCACCAGTACGCTTTTCAGCGGCGATCTCTTTTTTTGCAGCATGAGCTGGTGATCGACGGCGGCATCAAAGGCTAGCTTGCGGCAATGGATGCGCTTGCCATCGTCCGGCGCGCTTTGCTGTGCCAGGCCACGGACCGATCGGTATCGCCTAGCCACAGGCGCTCGCCGACAGGCAAGCCTATTTCACGAAGCTAATGCAGGATTTGCACGGCCTCACCAAAGCTGCGAAAGCAAGGCGCGCAGGTCCGGCCCCAGGACAGGGACGTGACGCAGCAACGTTTCAGAAGCAACGCACTTCCGCCTCCGCCTGCGCGCGGCGCAGATCGATGAGCTGCTGCTTCGCCAAAAGCGTGGCGCGGAACATATTGGCGATTTGCCCTACGCCCTGATCCATGGCGGCGACGGTTTCGCCTGAAACATATTTGTCATAAGGCAGAAGCGTGGCAATGACATCGATCGAGCACGAGCAGCGCTCGAGGCTGTCGCGCGTCTCGCCGTTCACCTTCATGCAGGCGAAGACGTAATCGGCGCGCGTACTGGTCGGATAATCGTCATTGCAGACGGCCGCCGCAAAAGCACCGGGCATTGATGCAAGGCCGAGACAGGCGGCAGCAATGGTTGCGATCAGCTTCTTCATCGTCGTCTTCCTCCAACTGCTTCAGCGCCGTGCAGGCTTGTAGAAGAGGCTTGTAGCGCAATTTACTGCAGGGAAAAACTTAAAGCCGGCGTGCCTCGTGGTCCGACCCTGACATTCGCATCCGCGAATGGCAGGATAAGTCGGCCCACAAGAAATTGGTCTGGTGGATAAAAGGAGCCTGACACTTGAGTACCAAGTGTCAGGTTTTATCCGCTCGGCGACTGCGAGCACAGCCGCCGGCTGCGGCAGAACTTCGGCGCGGAAGCGTTCGACGGTCTCGGCGCGAAGGCGTGGATCGATACAGGCAAATTTCAAAACGAGGCTCGTGATCGGGACGGCTTCGGCGAGTTCTGCGAGCTTGCGGCGGCAAGTCTCGGGCGAACCGACGAGCGCATGAGTGAGCGCCTGCTCGACGGCGCCGGCGCTCACACTGCCCGACGGCAGCGCCCGCATCCCCTCGATGAAACGCGCGAGCGCGGGGCGGGCATGCGCCAGGGCCTCGGCATCAGTATCCGCGACACAAGCATTGCGCAGCAGCATGAGCTCCGGCACTGTCCCGGATAGGCTATGATAATGGGCGAGAAGATCTTGCATCGTGCCGATCGACCAGGCATGGCCCGCCATCAGATTAAAATTCTGTCGCGCCGCCTCAGTGATCGTCTCCTTGTCGGACGAGGCGACAAACACGGGCAGAGATTTTTGCAGCAGGCGCGGACGGGTGGTGAGGCCTCTGGCTTCATCCCAGCGGCCCTTGAAGGTCACGTTCTCACTCGTCAAGAGCGCGAGCAGAAGCTCCGTCGCTTCGCGAGCCTGCGCCGGCGCGTCGTCCGGCGCGATGCGAAAATGCTCATATTGCCAGGGAAAGGGGCCGCCGCGGGCGAGCCCGAGGTTGAGCCTGCCGTCGGAGAGGAGATCGATGGTCGCAAGGTCCTCGGCGGCGCGGATCGGATCATGCAGCGGCGTCAACAGCGCCGCGGTGCCGAGCCTGACTTTTTCCGTACGCGCGGCAAGATAGGCGAGGATGGCAATAGCCCCGCCGATTGGCTGAAGGCGTTGAAATGATGCTCGGAGACCCAGACTTCTTGAGCCGCAGCTTTCCGCTTTCAGGGCGAGATCGATATGCGCGCGAAAAGCTTCGCGGCTTGCTTCGCCACCATGTTCGAATTCAAAGAGACGCCGAGGCGCATATTGGTCAAACCACGAGAGCGCGCCGCGAAGTGCCTTTGGCATTCGCGACGGGCTGGATGTTTCGCCGCGCGCGTCAACTAGATGCGAAGACGTATAGAGCATTTTCAGCAAAAGTGGGGTACCGGTTTTGCGTCCGAAAATGCTCTCAGGGAACGCATCCGTAGAAGACGATCAAAGGCCTGTCCTTGGCCATCGGCATCCTGCTGCCGGCACTCGCCAGAGCCGAAACGTCATCGGTATTGCCAGCAGGATGTGTCGGAGCTTGGAAGGGCCATGCACGCTTCTGCCGTCCTATCAGGGATCTCCGAATTCAAGGCAGCGTTGGGAATCGAGCTCCTTGCCGGTCGCCACGGCTATGCGTGGAATCTCGACTACACCTATCCCAATCCTGCCGCACCGAGCCCCGCAGATACAGCTCATCCCCGCCGGAACGCCGATCCCGGCCATTTCATTATGGACGAGAAGAGCGGCCTCCTGCTCGATAGCTACCTCGATGGCAGTTCGCTCTTTCGGCGTTCTACATCAGCGGCAAGCTCTACCACTTCACCTACGAACTCGCACAGGACCGCATCGCGATGAGGAGCCCCTTCTATCAGGAAGAAACCATTCGCGCGACGTGCTATCGCGGCTCGACCTCGCTGTGCGTGAAGTCGCTGCGGCTCCTCGGCATGCAGGCCTGCAATCTGACGCGGAAGCCTTAGGACTATGCGCTCACTCCG
>CAVWXV010000022.1:0-103364 GCA_963759185.1 uncultured Alphaproteobacteria bacterium | reverse complement strand
ATGCAGGCGATCAAGCCATCGGCATCGAAGCGGGGGGTGAAGAGTGTACCTTCTTCGAGATCGTGTTTGTCGCCAGGGCTTGGGAAGGGCAAAACCGAGTGCTCGCTCATACGCAATGCCTTCTCGTCACGCACCCCTCGTCATAGCTCGGATGTGACCGGCCGCGTTTGAACCAGGCTGGCCGGTCAAGCGGCGCCGCGCGTAACTTCACCTGCCGCGCACGAGCGCCAGAAAGCGCACCTGTTCCGCCGGATCATCGCGGAAGAGGCCGGTGAACTGATTGGTGACCGTGGCCGCACCCTGTTTCAAAACGCCGCGCATCGACATGCACATATGTTCGGCTTCGATCATCACGGCGCAGCCGCGCGGCTGCAAATGGCGTTCGATCGCGCCGACGATCTGCGCCGTCAGCGCCTCCTGCGTCTGCAGCCGGCGCGCGAACACATCGACGAGGCGGGCGAGCTTGGAGAGTTCGACCACCCCATGTTCGCTCGGATAATAGGCGATGTGGGCCTTGCCGACGAAAGGCACCATGTGATGTTCGCAATGCGACGAAAAGGCAATGTCGCGCACGAGCACGAGATCGTCATAGCCCTGCACTTCCTCGAAGACGCGCGCCAGCACGTCGCTTGCATCGTCGCGATAGCCGGCGAACAATTCCTCATAGGCCTTGGCGACGCGCTGCGGCGTATCGCGCAGGCCTTCCCGGTCGGGGTCGTCGCCGGCCCAGAGAATCAGCGTGCGCACCGCCGCTTCGGCCTCTTCACGTGTCGGACGCGGCGGCTTCGGTGCAATGGTTGTCGGTGCAATGGTCGTCGGCGTACCGGACTTGGGCGCTGTGGCCTTGGGCGGCTGGCGTTCGAGCAAGGACTTAACCACGTCATCCATGTGGTGCCTCCTGAGAGTTGATTGTGGGATTGATGGCCAAGCCTCCGGCACCAAGGCCGATGGACGTCGATCGAAGGAGCTTGCTGGAAATGTGCCAAATCTCGTTCGCCATGCCTCAGCACCCTATATAGTATATAATTGGTGCCGTCATCCGGGCCATGCTTGTGGGTCCTGAGCCATGCTGACCGACATCTACAGCGACAAAATTCTCGAACTGGCGGCCAACATCCCCCGCCAGGGTCGATTGGCCGCGCCCGATGCGACGGCCAGAGCCCATTCGAAGCTCTGCGGTTCGACGATCATCGTCGATCTTGTCATGCGGGATGGCAAGGTCGTCGATTTCGCCCATGATGTGAAGGCCTGCGCTTTGAGCCAGGCGGCCGCCTCCATCATGGCCCGCAATGTCATCGGCGCCACGGCGCCGGAGCTGCGGCAATTGCGCGACGAGGTGCGCGCCATGCTGAAGGACAAGGGGCTGCCGCCGCAAGGCAAATGGGCCGAGATCGGCGTCCTCGAACCCGTCCGCGACTTCAAGGCTCGCCACACATCGACCCTCTTGACCTTCGAGGCGACGGTGGATGCCGTCAATCAGATCGAAGCGGCGCAAAAGGCGGCGGAATAGGGCCGGCATGCAGCCGATCCATATGGGAATCTGTGGACAGAACGGCAATGCGCCGGGCGTCTGTCTTCCGATCCCGGCGCCGCTTTCTCGACAGAGAACAAGTTCATGATGGATCTTCGCCTTTTTCCCCGCCGTGCCGCCCATTATGCGATCCGGGCTTATCAATTGAGCCTTTCCGCCTTCCTCGGCCGGCAGTGCCGCTATCTGCCGAGCTGTTCGGCCTATATGGATGAAGCCGTCGCCCGGCATGGGCTCTGGGCCGGCGGCACCATGGGGCTTGCCCGGCTCTGCCGCTGCCATCCTTGGGGAAGCCACGGGTTCGATCCGGTGCCGGAAAGCCTGCCGGCTGGCAGCTCGTGGCTGACGCCTTGGCGCTATGGCGATTGGCGGGGACCGCTGCGCTGCGAGGAAATCCAGCCGGAAGAGCGCGCAAAGGGATAAGCTGGGCAAAATTGATCTGCTCCCCGCGCGCTGCCACACGAGAATGTGAGCTTCGCAAACGCAGCATTCCATGGTCAGTTCGGGCCATCTTCCCGGCCGTCGGCCGTTTGCAGCAGGGGCAATGCATGGGCGAAACCAATCCGCGGCAGGCCGATCATCCGATCGATCCGATCTTTCTCACCCGCTGGTCGCCGCGCGCCTTCACCGGCGAGCCCGTGCCGGAAGCCGCGCTTGCCAGCATGTTCGAGGCGGCCCGCTGGGCGCCGTCTTCCTATAATTCGCAACCCTGGCGGTTTCTCTATGCGCTGTGTGGCACGCCGAATTTCGACAGATTTTTAGGCCTTCTGGTCGAATTCAATCAAAGCTGGGCAAAAACTGCCGGCGCGCTCGTCATTCTCGTCTCCAAGGAAACGATGCAAGCGGGGGACAAGATCGTGCCGTCGCGCACCCATGCTTTCGATGCCGGTGCCGCTTGGGGGGCTATCTGGCGCTCGAAGCGGCATGGCTTGGTTTTGCGACCCATGCGATGGCCGGGGTCGATCTGGAGCGCACCCGCGTCGAATTGAAAGTGCCGGACGGTTATAGTCCGCAGATCGCCATTGCGATCGGCCGCCTCGGCGACAAAGCCATTCTGCCGGAGGGGCTGCGCGAGCGCGAAGGCCCAAGCCCGCGCCTGCCGCAAAGCGAATTCGTGTTCGAAGGCGGCTTTCCGGCGGCGTAAAGGGCCGCCTTAGGCGGCCCGCCTAGTTGTTGCCTGCCGTCACGCCGCGAGTGCCGCCTCCGGCGCCTGGACCGAAAGCCCGAGGCTCGCCGCCACCGCCGCATGGGTGATATGGCCGCGATGCACATTGAGGCCGGCGCGCAGGCCGGGATTGGCGAGAATCGCCGCAGGACCGCCGGCGGCGAGCGCGAGCCCATAGGGCAGGGTGGCATTGTTGAGCGCATGGCTTGACGTATGCGGCACACTGCCCGGCATATTGGCGACGCAATAATGCACGATGCCGTCGACCACATAGGTCGGCTCGGCATGGGTCGTCGGATGCGAGGTCGCAAAACAGCCGCCCTGATCGATGGCGACATCGACGAGCACGGCGCCTGGCTTCATCTCTCTCAGCATCGGCCGTGTCACGAGCTTCGGCGCGCTGGCGCCGGGGATCAGCACCGCGCCGATCACGGCATCGGCGGCAAAGACTTCCGCCTCGATCGCCGCAGCGGAGGCATAGCGGGTGCGCGCCCGGCCCTGAAACAATTCGTCGAGCTGGCGCAGCCGCGGCAGCGAGCGGTCGAGCACGCTGACTTCGGCGCCGAGGCCGGCCGCCATGCGCGCGGCATGAGTCCCGACCACGCCGCCGCCCAGGATCACCACCCGCGCCGGCGCGACGCCGGGCACGCCGCCGAGCAATATGCCGCGGCCGCCGCTCTGGCGCTGCAAGGCGGTCCCGGCTGCCTCAATGGCGAGGCGGCCCGCCACTTCGCTCATCGGCGCGAGGAGCGGCAGGCTGATCCCATCGGGGCCGATCACCGTCTCATAAGCGACCGCCGTGCAGCCCGAAGCCATGAGGCCCGCCGCCTGGCGCGGATCGGGCGCCAGATGGAGATAGGTGAACAGGATCTGCCCTTCGCGGAGCTGCATCCATTCGGAGGGCTGCGGCTCCTTCACCTTCACGATCATCTGGGCCTTGGCGAAAATCTCCGCGGCGCTCGCCACGATTTTTGCGCCCGCCGCGACATAATCGGCATCCTGTGCGCCCATTCCGGCGCCGGCACCCGTTTCGATGAGAACCTCATGGCCGACAGCCGCATATTCGCGCGCCGCCTCCGGGGTGAGGCCGACGCGATATTCGTGAACTTTGATTTCCTTCAAGACACCGACGCGCATCTTTCATCCTCCGCCGCGGGGTTTGCGCCTGAGTGGCACTGGCGAAGGATAGAAATACGCCTCTTTTCAAGCCGGAGTCCGGCATTTACATTGCCCATGGAGCAGTTTTCGCAGGAATACGGCGTAAATGACAGATATCGTGCAAGATTCCGGTGATCTTGATCTCGATCGGTTCGATCGGGCGATTCTCGCCGTGCTCGTCGCCGATGCGCGGACGAGTCTCGCCGATCTGGCGCCGAAGGTCGGCCTGTCGAGCACGGCTTGCGCCCGGCGGCTCAAGGCGCTCGAAGAGCGCGGCGTGATCACCGGCTATCATGCCGCGCTCGATCACAAACGGCTGGGCCTCGCCGTCACTGTGCTCGTGCGCATCAGGCTCGAGTCACAACGCGAAGAGGCTTACGAAGCTTTCGAAAAGGCGGTGGCGCGGTGCGCTTCCGTCATTCGCTGCTATTTCATGTCGGGCTATGATGACTATGAGCTTCTCGTGCTTTGCCGCGACATCGCCGATTTCGAACATATCCATAAAACGCAATTGGCGCGGCTGCCGCATGTGGCGCGCATCCAGTCGGGTTTTGCCTTGCGCGATGTGGTCGATCGGGGCTTGCCGGCGGCGCTGATCGCGCCGACGGGGCGCTAGCATCCCATTGCCCCCGTAGTTCGAGGCTCGGGCAAGGAAGGGCCTGGAAAATCGGTTGAATGCCCGGCATTTGCGCCATGGCCTTAATCCAAATATGGGTCATTCCTCCGCAGCATGCGTGCAGAGCCGAAGCCCGGAGAGCAGACATAGACCCTGTGTCCGCCGCCCAGATCAGATGAAAGCCCATATAAAAGCCTATGGCAGATCATGTTAACGTCAAAATAAATCGGCAACTTCGACGGGGCCGTGCGAAGGAGGATGCTGTGCAGATCGATGCGGAAGGACGCAGGCTGGCGGAAAATACCAAACCGCTCGCGGCCGATGGGGCGACGCATACGGATACGGGTGCGGCTTCGCCCGCTGCTTCGATTCCGGTGATGGACGATATCGGTGAGATCGCCGCCCATCCGGCCGAGCTTGCGTGCTCGCCGCAGCGTTTCATCAATCGTGAACTGTCATGGCTCGAATTCAATCGTCGCGTCTTGCAGGAAGCGTCGAACCGCAATCATCCTTTGCTCGAACAATTGCGTTTCCTGTCGATCTCGGCGAATAATCTCGACGAATTCTTCATGGTCCGCGTCGCCGGCCTGCGCGGCCAGGTCCGCGCCGGGGTCGACACGCCATCGGAGGACGGCCTGACGCCGGCCGAGCAATTGGTCAAAATCCGCGAACGCGTCGGCCTCCTTGCCGCCGAACAGCAGCGCCGCTGGCGCGAGTTGCGCGGCGAATTGAAGGCGACCGGCATCGTTCTCGTCGATCCGCAGGATCTCACCAAGGTCGAGTTCACCTGGCTCGAACATTATTTCCTTTTGCATGTCTTTCCGGTGCTGACGCCGCTTGCTGTCGACCCGGCACATCCGTTTCCCTTCATTCCCAATCTCGGCTTCACCATCGCGCTTGAATTGGTGCGGCCCGGCGACAGCAAATATATGAAGGCGCTGATCCGCCTGCCGGCGAAGATCGAGCGCTTCATCAAACTGCCGGACGGGCAGGGCGAGCTGCGCTGCATCGCGCTCGAGCAGCTTGTCGGCATGTTCACTCAATCCTTGTTCCCCGGCTATATGGTCCGCGGGTCCGGCGTCTTCCGGGCCATTCGCGACAGCGATCTCGAAGTCGAGGAAGAGGCGGAAGATCTCGTGCTGCTCTTCGAGAGCGCCTTGAAGCGGCGGCGCCGCGGTTCCGTCATCCGCCTCGAAGTCGACAGTCTGATGCCGGAGGAATTGCGCGGCTTCGTGGCCGAGGAGCTCGATGTCGTTGCCGACGAGATTTTCGTGCTCGACGGCATGCTGGCCTTAAACGAGCTCTCCGAACTCGTCGGCGTCGATCGCCCCGACCTTAAATTTCGTCCCTATAATCCGCGCTTTCCCGAGCGTGTGCGCGAAAATGGCGGCGATTGCTTTCTCGCGATCAAGCAAAAGGATCTGGTGGTCCACCATCCTTATGAAACTTTCGATGTGGTGATTCAATTTCTCAACCAGGCGGCGCAGGATCCGAATGTCGTCGCGATCAAGCAGACGCTTTATCGAACCTCTTCCGACAGTCCGATCGTGCGCGCCTTGATCGAGGCGGCGGAGGCCGGCAAATCGGTGACGGCGCTCGTCGAACTGAAGGCGCGCTTCGACGAGGAGGCCAATATCCGCTGGGCACGCGATCTCGAACGCGCCGGCGCGCAAGTCGTATTCGGCTTCATCGCCTTGAAGACCCATGCCAAGCTGTCGATCGTCGTGCGCCGCGAGGGCGGATCGCTCGCCACCTATTGCCATGTCGGCACCGGCAATTACCATCCGGTGACGGCGAAGATCTATACGGACATCTCTCTGTTCACCGCCGACCCGGTCGTCGGCAGCGACATATTGCGGATCTTCAACTACATCACCGGCTATGCCGAGCCCGCCGGCCTCGAGCGCATGGCGATCTCGCCGATCAATTTGAAGAGCAAGCTCCTAGCCCATATTGCGCAGGAGGCCGATTTCGCTCGCGCCGGCAAGCCCGCGGCGATCTGGGGCAAATGCAATGCCCTCGTCGATCCGGAAATCATCGATGCGCTTTATGCGGCGAGCCAGGCCGGTGTTCCGATCGATCTCATCGTGCGCGGCATTTGCTGCCTGCGGCCGGGCGTTTCCGGTCTTTCCGAAAATATAAGGGTCAAATCGATTATCGGCCGCTTCCTCGAACATGCCCGCGTCTATGCCTTCGGCGGCGGCCACGGTCTGCCGCATCGCAATGCGCATGTCTATATTTCTTCGGCCGATCTGATGCCGCGCAATCTCGACCGGCGCGTCGAAGCGCTGCTGCCGATCACCAATCCGACGGTGCATGATCAGGTGCTCGATCAAATTATGATCGCCAATCTTATCGACAATCAGCAGAGCTATCGGGTCTTGCCTGACGGTTCGAGTGCGCGCATATCTGGCGCTGGTGAAGAGCCCTTCAACGCCCATAGCTATTTCATGACCAATCCTAGTCTCTCCGGACGCGGCAAATCGGGGCGCGAGTTGAGCCCCAAGACCTTGCTCAAGCGCCTGGAGGGCCGCTAAATTCCGATGCTCGAATTGTTCTCGAATTTTTTCGGCAGAATCGAAGCCAAGAGTCCGGTTGCCATCGTCGACATTGGATCGAATTCGGTTCGTCTGGTCGTCTATGATGGCTTGGGCCGCGCGCCGACGCCGATCTTCAACGAAAAATCCCTGTGCGCCATCGGCCATGGCGTGGCGACGACCGGCCGCTTGTCGAGCGTCGGCGTCGACAAGGCGCTCGCCGCCTTGCGGCGCTTCAAGGCGCTCATCGCCATCATGGATGTCGAGGATCTGCATGTCATCGCGACGGCGGCGGCGCGCGATGCGGCCAATGGGATGGAATTCGTCGCTGCGGCGAGCGAGGCGATCGGTGCCCCGGTCACTTTATTGACCGGCAAAAGGGAAGCGGAGCTTTCGGCGCTCGGCGTCATCTCGGGCTTTCATGATCCTGACGGCGTCGTCGCCGATTTGGGCGGTGGTTCGCTCGAGCTGATCGATGTCAAGGGCACGCGCGTCGGCAAAGGCATTACTTTGCCGCTCGGCGGCCTGTCGCTGATGGATGCCTCGGGTGGCTCGCCGAAAGCCGCCGTCAAGATCGTCCGCGAAGCGCTCGGCAAAGCCAAGATCCTCGACAGTTTGCGCGGTCGCACGCTTTATGCGGTGGGCGGCACGTGGCGGGCGCTGGCGCGGCTCCATATGCGCCAGCGCAATTATTTCATGAGCATCATGCACGGTTATACGGTCCCGGCGCGCGATGCGGCGGATTTTGCCGGCCTCGTCGAAAGGGTGAACAATGCCGATACTTTGATCTCGGTCGAAGTCATCGCGCCGGCACGCCGGCCGCTGCTCGCTTATGGCGCGATCGTGCTCGACGAGATTCTGCGCCAGGCGCAGCCCAAGGAGATCACCATTTCCGCCGCCGGCGTGCGCGAGGGGCTGCTCTATGAAAAGCTCGACCGGGCCGAGCGGCGGCAAGACCCTTTGCTGGTTGCCGCGCGCGAAATCAATCAGATGAATGCGCGCTCGCCCAATCATGGCGAAGACCTTTGCGATTGGACCGACCATTTCATGAGGTCCACCCATTTCGAGGAGAGCGCCGAGGAACGCCGGCTGCGCCATGTCGCCTGTCTGCTCGCCGATGCCAATTGGCGGGCGCATCCCGATTATCGCAGCGACCACGGCCTGAATATTGTAGCGAACACCTCCTTCATGGGCATCGATCATTCCGGCCGTTCGTTTCTCGCGCTCACCGCCTCCTACCGCTATCTCGGCCTCGAACAGGACGTCAATCCAAGGATGCGGGCGCTGGTCTCCTCGCGTCTGCTCGATCGGGCGCGGCTCTTGGCCGGCGCCATGCGGGTCGCCTATCTGGTTTCGGCAGCCATCGCCGATGTCTTGCCGCGCACGCCTATGGTCTGCGTCAAGAACCGGCTGGTTTTGACCTTGCCGCCTGATCTCGCCAATCTTGCGAGCGATCGGCTGACCAATAGGCTGAAGCAGCTCGGCCGGCTGATCGGCCGCGAGGTGGCGGTGGTGACGGCAGGGTAGGGCAGGTCACTGCATACGCGCCGCTTGCTATCGCATCTTCGACTTCAGCTTGATGATCTCGCCATCGACCACGAATGTGCCATAGCCGCGGTGGTGGATGGTCTTCGGATTCTTCTGCTTGGGATCGCTCCAGGCCTTCACCACTTCGAGGACGAAGAGATCATATTTGTTCACGAGGCGCGTATCGACGACCTCGCATTCGAGATTGGCGAAACATTCGGTAATGAGCGGCGCGGTGACGTGCTCTGCCGGCAGGGGCGTCAGACCAAAGGCCGAAAACTTGTCGACGTCGCGGCCTGAGCAATTGCCGACCTGCACGACTTTTTCGGCGAGCGCCAGCGCCGGAAGCGCGATCACGCATTGTTTCGTCTTGCGCAAAGCGGCGAAGCTGTAATCGGCGTCGCTGACGATGCAGGCGACACGCGGCGGCTCGAACTCGACCATCATATGCCAGGACATGGTCATGACATTTGCGCGGCCACGGTAGGCAGTCGTCAGCAGCACCACGGGGCCGGGTTCGAGCAGCTGATAGACCTTGGCAAGCGGCAACTCTTTCAACGCCATGATGCCCGCTCCTGACGCGTCAGAGCCAGCGGCGCTTACTCCGCGGCTTCTTCCGCCGTTTCGCGCCATTCCAGAGTGACGACCTTGCCATGCTCGACGGTCAAAGCCAGCCGGCCATGTTTCAATTCGAGCGCCTTTTCGCCGAAAATCTCGCGCCGCCAGCCGGAAAGCGCGGCGACTTTCGCATGATCGTCAAGCGCGATTGCTTCGAGCTCTTCGACGGTCGCGATCATTTTGGCGGCGACGCCTTCCGCTTCGGCGACCTGGCGCAGCAGAACTTTCAAGAGTTCGACCGTCGCGCCGCCGCTGGAGCGGCGCTCTTTCTCGAATTTCGGCAAAGTCTTCGGATCGCGGGCAAGGCCGCGCTGAACCGCGGCGAGAATATCGATCCCCGCCCGCGATTTTTCCATGCCGCGCGGAAAGGTCCGCAGATTGGAGAGCTCTTCGGGAGTCCGCGGTGCCGCGAGCGCGATCTCGACCAGAACATCATCCTTCAAGACGCGCGAGCGCGGTACGTCGCGGCTCTGCGCCTCGGCCTCGCGCCAGGCTGCGACATCCATCAGCACGGCGAGGTCGCGTGGCTTGCGGGCCCGATTGCGAAACCGCTCCCAGGCATTGCTCGGATGCTGCTCATAGGTCGCAGGCGAGGTCAAAAGCGCCATTTCGTCGTCGAGCCAGGAGAGGCGGCCGCTCGTCTCCAGCCGGCGCCGCAGATGCCAATAAATGTCGCGCAGATGGGTGACATCGGCGATCGCATAATCGACCTGGGCTTCGGACAGAGGCCGCCGCGACCAATCGGTGAAGCGGGAGGATTTGTCGAGGCTGATGCGGCAGACGGCCTGCACCAATTCGCTGTAGGAAATCTGGTCGCCGAAACCGCAGACCATGGCGGCGACCTGGGTGTCGAACAAAGGCGCCGGGATCAGCTTCGCCAAATTCCAGATGATTTCTATGTCTTGCCGTGCCGCATGAAATACTTTGACCAGTTTCGTATCGGCCATCAGCTCGAAGAGCGGCGTGAGATCGAGCCCCTCGGCCAAGGCATCGATTGCGACAGCCTCATCCGGCGAGGCAAGCTGAACGACGCAGAGCTTGGGCCAAAATGTCGTTTCCCGCAGAAATTCCGTATCGACGGTCACGAAGGGATGACAGCCCATGCGGCGGCAAGCTTCCGCCAATTCGCAACTCGTGGTGATTAGGCTCATCTGGCGTTGATAAAGGAAAGGCCTTCAGGCTTCCAGAGCCTTGATTCCGATCCTTTCTGTTCCTGTTTTGATCTCTACCAGGCGGCTTTCCCGGAACGGCCCGATTGGGTGCTGGCGGGTCGGCCGGGGGCGCCCAACGGCCTATCGAATGACGGATTTCTAGTATAAGGAGGCTCCTTCCAATTACAGCCGCCAATTTTGGGCTCGGATGTCTCGTCGTCATCGCTTCTCGTTCTGGTTTTTCCTTCTCGCCGCAGGGGTTGCAGCCCCGGTCCATGCCGAGGAACCGGCCGCTTCAGGGGCAACGACCCCCGAACCGGAGATTATGACCACCGCCTACGGCGATTGGGCGCTGCGGTGCCGCAAAGAAAGCGGGAAAAAGGCGAATGGGAATGACGCTTCCAAGGAGAACCACGCCTGCGAGATCTCCGAGACGCTCGAGGCGGCGGATCATTCCGGCCCCATCGCCAAGCTTTCCATCGGCCGGCCGGGCGGGGCGGGGGCGCTGCACGCCATCGTCATTCTGCCGAACAATGTCTCATTCCCAAGCTCGGTGCATATCCGCTCCGACGACAAGGATATTGGGAGCGTGCAGCTCGACTGGGTGCGCTGCATACCGGGCGGCTGTTTCGCCGAGGCCGTCTTGGCCGACGTCACGGTCGATTTTTGGCATGGCCTCGATACGATGGGCCGGATCACCTTCAAGGATTCCAGCGGCGCTGAGAGGTCCCTGCCGATGAGCTTCCATGGCTTCGGCGCGGCGCTCGATGCTTTAAACAAAGCGCTCTAGCTCAGACCGGCGGAGCCGGTCTAGCGGTGGGCGAACTGAAAGATCACAAGAGATGATGCATCGCTATCGGACGCATAGCTGCGGCGACCTGCGCGAGACGCAGGCCGGCGAAGAGATAAGGCTTTCAGGTTGGTGCCACCGCATCCGCGACCATGGCGGCGTGCTGTTCATCGATCTGCGCGATCATTATGGCATCACGCAATGCGTCGTCGATCCTGATTCCCAAGCCTTTGTCACGGCGGAAAGGCTGCGCTCGGAATGGGTGGTGCGCTTCGACGGCCATGTGCGCCGGCGCCCGGAGGGCACTGAAAATCCCGATATGCCGACCGGCCTCGTCGAAGTCTATGTCACCGATATCGAAGTTTTGGGCGCGGCGGCCGAACTGCCTCTGCCGGTCTTCGGCGAGCATCATTATCCCGAAGACATGCGGCTCAAATATCGCTTCCTCGATCTGCGCCGCGACAAGCTGCACAAAAACATCATGCTGCGTGGCAAAATCATCGACAGCCTCCGGGCGCGCATGAAGGGCCAGGGCTTCTTCGAATTCCAAACGCCGATCCTCACCGCTTCGAGCCCGGAAGGGGCGCGCGATTTTCTCGTGCCGTCACGGCTGCATCCCGGCAAATTCTATGCGTTGCCGCAGGCGCCGCAGCAGTTCAAGCAGCTCACAATGGTGGCCGGCTTCGACCGCTATTTCCAGATCGCGCCCTGTTTTCGCGACGAGGACGCGCGCGCCGACCGCAGCCCCGGCGAATTCTATCAGCTCGACATCGAGATGAGCTTCGTCACCCAGGAGGACGTCTTCGCTGCCGTCGAGCCGGTGCTGCGCGGAATCTTCGAGGAATTCGGCGGGGCAAAGCCGGTGACGCCGCAATTTCCGATGATCTCTTATAGTGCGGCGATCCGCGCCTTCGGCTCGGATAAGCCGGATCTGCGCAATCCGCTCATCATCCATGATGTCACGCAAGCCTTTCGCGATTCGGGCTTCGGCGTCTTCGCCAAGCGGCTCGGCTCTGATCCTGAGGCGCGGGTTTGGGCGATCCCGGCGCCGGGCGGCGGCCAGCGCACTTTCTGCGATCGCATGGATAGCTGGGCGAAGAGCGAAGGCCAGCCTGGCCTCGCCTATATTTTTTGGCGCGAAGGCGAGGACACCGGGGCCGGCCCGGTCGCCAAAAATGTCGGGCCGGAGCGGACCGAATTCATGCGCCAGGGTCTGAACGGAATGCCAGGCGATTGGGTCCGCCTGCCGGCGCCGGAATTGGCAGCGAGCACGGGGGAAAAATTTCCGCTCGAAATCGCGAGCCCCTATCGGCAATTGCGGCCGGATGGGCTCAGGGCCGGGGACGCCGTCTTCTTCGTCCTCGGCAAGCCGGACGACATCTATAAATTTGCCGGCCTCGCTCGGCTCAAGATCGGCCAAGAGCTCGATCTCGTGAAGAAGGATGTCTTCGAATTCTGCTGGATCGTCGATTTCCCCATGTACGAATGGAATGAGGATGAGAAGAAGATCGACTTCTCGCACAATCCCTTCTCCATGCCGAATTTCGACCATGATGCTTTCATCGCGCTCGATCCGGCCGACAAGGCGACGATCCTTTCGATCAAAGCCTTTCAATATGACATCGTCTGCAATGGCATCGAATTGTCGTCGGGCGCGATCCGCAACCATCGCCCCGACATTATGAAGAAGGCTTTCGCGCTCGCCGGCTATGACGAGGAGGTGCTGCTCGAAAAATTTGGCGGCATGTATCGCGCCTTCCAATATGGCGCGCCGCCGCATGGCGGCATAGCGCCGGGCGTCGACCGTATCGTCATGCTGCTGGCGGGCGAGGAGAATTTGCGCGAGGTCGTGTTATTCCCGATGAATCAGCGCGCCGAGGATCTGCTGATGGGCGCGCCGTCGCCTGTCACTGCGAAGCAATTGCGGGAATTGCATATCAGGCTCAATCTGCCCGACCAGAAGGGCTGAGGGCGGCTGCGTTCGAAGATTTGCGAAAGCGGAGCGGCAGCCGATTGAGAGGCCGGCAAATTTATAGATGTCGTCGGCTTGCCCGCCGCTGATACGGGCAGGCCGCTTGGCTCATGCCTCGCCGCCGCCGGCCGCCTCCGCTGCGAGCCAGCTATAGCCGCCTTGGTCCCAGATCTGTGCGAGCCGCTGATCCGGGCTATAATTGGGATAGGCCTTTTTGACCGTGTCATATTCCTTCAGAAAGGCTGCGAGCTGGTCGCCTTCCAGCGGAACCGTCAGGCCTTCTGTCTTGAAACGGAGAAGATAGCTGGCCTTGTCCTCGCTCGCGAATAGCTCGTATTCGTCGCCTCCTTCCACGAAGATCGTCGGCTCCTGCTTGTCCGTCATGGTTTCCAGCTCCCTTGGATCCCGCTCTAGGTCCCCGGCTCGGGTCCGAAGTGCGGACCGGCATGCTCGACCATGTCTTAGAACATGTGTTGGAAAAGGCGACCGACTTTTCCAAAGCGAAACATGCTCCAACTTCACGCGCAAAGCGAGAGGTCACGCCGAACCTTTAGAATTGTTGGCCGGTGCGGCAAACCCTCGCCCGCAAGTGAGGCAAAAACTACGCCGCGGGCAGGACGGCAATCCGGAAGCCGACTTGCTGCCAGGGCTTTGCCAGGCCTCTGAACAATTAAAAAAACAGCTATTGATCAAGAGCTTGGAGCATATCCTTAAGGCAAGGCCGAAACCTTTTGCCAGGACATGCTCCAAGTCGATTTAAACCGTGTGGTTCCCAACAGCTCCAAGCGGGGCGCGGCGAGCACGCCGGAGCCGCGGGAGCCCGCAGGCCGGCTGTCGCAGCCGGCTAGAGCATTTTCAGCAAAAGTGGATACCGGTTTACCGATCTCGGCTGTTGCCGAGATCGGCTGTTTTGATGATCAAGTCGGGCAAGCCCGACTTGATTTTTCGAAAATGCTCTAACTCCTTGTTTTAGACAGCGGATATATCCGATGTCTCAGAAATGAGAGCGGTTTCGAAACGGTTTGGTGTGGACACCAAACCTGAAACCGCTCTACGCCTTGCCGCGATATTTGGTGATGAACTGATCGATGAGATTATTGCACTCGGTGGTGTCCAGCCAGCCTTCGGCCATCTCTTCGGTCTTCAATTCGCGGCCGATGTCGAAGGGATCGGCATAGCCGTTCAGGCGCAGAAAGATGCCCCACTTGCCATTGGGCTTTTTCGCAATTGTGATGTCTTCACCGGGTTCCAAATTAGCCATTCCAGTTCCTCCGCGCCTTTGCGGCGTTCCATAGATATCGCCTCGGACGTCGCGGATCGGCCGACGGGTTCCTTCAGCGGAACCGTCACCACACGGCCAATCCGGGTCCGGGCGAACCCCTCGCTTCGAAATGGTGCCGGTTGCAGGAATCGAACCCGCGACCTACTGATTACAAATCAGTTGCTCTACCAACTGAGCTAAACCGGCGTTCTCGTCGGGACCGGACCTCGGCGCGGCGCGGTAATGAGTGCCGGCCGAACAGATGCGGCCCGTTCGAGCGGGACTGAGCTAGCAGCGGGCGCGGCGACATGCAACTGTCTCCCGTGGCTTCGGCCGCATCCTTGCCGCAATAGGCCGCTAGCAACGCCCAATGGCCGTGTGGACAATTGAGGATGGCCGACTCGGAGGCCGATGCGCGTTGTGAGGGTCGGAAATCCGGCTTCCCTCCCGGCCTTGTGAAGAAAACCTCGCGCTGTTAGCGCTATGTTAATGAACATAGCGTGGTAAAGGACCTTATAGCGAATCGGGCTCTTTCAAGCGCCCTTTCAGGAGGGGACAATGTCGAAGAAGATCGGATCGACACTCAAATCCATCATGGCCCTCGGGCTCGCCGCGAGCGTCGTGACCGCGGTCGCCATGCCGGCGCAGGCGGGTGACGGCGGCGCCATTGCTGCTGGCATCATCGGCGGCACCGCGCTCGGTGTTTTGGTCGGCGCCACCGCCGCAGGGGCCGCGCCGCCGCCCCCGCCGCCAGGCTATTATCCGCCCCCGCCGCCTCCGCCGGCCTATTACGATCCGGCCGCGGCGCCTGGGCCCGGCCCCGGACCGGATGGGCCTGGACAGGGGCCGCGCTGCGCCAAGTGGAGAAGCCAGCCCGATGCCGACGGCAATCCTGTTTGTCTCCGCTATTTCAAAGATTGACCCGTCGCGAGCCTAACCGCACTTTGGATTGATTCAATCCAAAGTCATGAACGTGATCTAAGGTCGCCAATCAGGCTAACAATCGGCGTAATGGAAAGGCCTCGCTTTTGGCGAGGCCTTTTTTGTTGGCGAATTTTCGCAATCGCGGGTTAGGCGTTGGCGTGAATATCGCGATCCTTCGTCTCCGGAACGAACAACATGCCGATCACGAAAGTCGCGAGCGCGAAGATGATCGGATACCAGAGCCCGAAATAGATATACTATACGTTTATACTTATTCCTGTTGTGAAAGTAGCGGGACGGCGCGTGCGCCGTCCCGCGGATCGAACCAATCAATCGACTTAGATGTGCGTGATGTCGCGATCCTTGGTCTCGGGCAGGAAGATCAGCCCGACGACCAAGCTCATCGCGGCGACAACAATCGGGTACCAGAGGCCCGAATAGATGTTGCCGGTTGCGGCGACGATGGCGAAGACGGTCGCCGGCAGGAAGCCGCCGAACCAGCCGTTGCCGATATGATAGGGCAATGACAGTCCGCTGTAGCGGATACGGGTCGGAAACAGCTCCACCAGCAATGCAGCGATCGGCCCGTACACCATCGTCACATAGACGACGAGGATCGCAAGCAGGACCACCGTCATCACATGGTTGATGTCGTTCGGATCGGCCTTTGCCGGATAGCCGTGCTCCTTGATTGCCTTAGTGATCACGTTTTTGACATCCGGCGTGTCCGCCGTGATCGTTTGATCGCCAATCTTCACGCTCGCCGTCGTTCCCGCCGGCGCCGCGATGTTGTTGTAGTTGACCGAGAGGCCGACCAGCGTCTGCTTGATGATGTCGCAACCGGTGGTGAATTTTTCCGTTCCCGTCGCCTTGAACTGGAACGAACATTTGGCCGGATCGGCCGTCACCGTCACCGGCGCCGCCGCGAGCGCCGTCTCCAGCTTCGGATTGGCGAAGTGGGTGATGCCCTGGAAGATCGGGAAGTAGGTCACGGCCGCAAGCAAAAAGCCCGCGAGCATGATCGGCTTCCTTCCGATCTTGTCGGACAGCCATCCGAACAGGATGAAGCAGGGCGTGCCGATGGCGAGCGCGATCACGATCATGATCTGCGCGGTGACGCCCGGAACCTTGAGCGTCTGCGTGAGGAAGAACAGCGCGTAGAACTGGCCGCCATACCACACCACGGCCTCGCCGGCGGTGGCGCCGAACAAAGCGGCGATCGCGATCTTCGCATTGTTCCATCGTCCGAAGGCTTCCGTGAGCGGCTGCTTCGACTGCGTGCCCTCCTCCACCATGCGCTTGAACAATGGCAACTCATTCAGTTTGAGCCGGATCCACAGCGAGACCGCGAGCAGCACCGCCGACAGCAGGAACGGGATGCGCCAGCCCCACTCGCCGAAGGCTCCTTCGCCCATGTAGGTGCGGACGCCGAGGATCAAGAGCAGGGCGACGAACAGACCGAGCGTCGCCGTGGTCTGAATCCAGGAGGTGTAATAGCCGCGTTTGTTGGGCGGCGCGTGCTCGGCGACGTAAATCGCCGCCCCGCCATATTCGCCGCCGAGCGCCAGGCCCTGAACGAGGCGCAGCGCAATCAGCACGATCGGCGCCAGAATGCCCCACGAGGCGAAGCCCGGTATCACGCCGATGAAGAACGTGCCGATGCCCATCAGGCTCATGGTGATCAGGAAGGTATATTTGCGGCCGATGATATCGCCGAGCCGGCCGAAGATCAGGGCGCCGAACGGGCGCACCGCGAAGCCGGCGGCAAAGGCGAGCAAGGCGAAGATGAAGCCGACATTCGGCGGCACGTTAGAGAAGAAGTATTTGGCGAGAAATGCGCCGAGCGTGCCGTAGATGTAGAAGTCGTACCATTCGAAAACGGTGCCCAGGGAGGATGCGAAGATGACGAGCCGCTGTTCGCCCGTCATCGGCCGCGCGCCCCCGCCCGGAAGTGCGGTTTTGCTCATCGCTATATTGCTCATGGCCCTATCCTTGGTTTCCTCGTCGCAGGCCGTTTTGGCCTTGCTCCATTTGTTTTTATCTTGTTTTCGTCATGGCCAACTGCGCCGCCGACCCTATTGCGCGGAAATAGCCTCCAGTCCCGCCGCAAGGCTCACTGCCGGATTTGTCGGAATGGTCTGCACCAAGCTGATACTATGTCGGGCGATAGGGGCGCGTCGATGGACCCTGCATGAAACCTTCGTCTAAGGCCGTGTTGATTTTGAGCATCGGTTTTACTGCGCTGCAATGATTGGCGAGGAAGCCATCAATCTTGCCGCGGCGATGGATCGTCCGGATTCCACGGACATCGGGGCTTTCAGAAGCCCTGCGTCATCTGGACGAGCGTCAAGGCGATGGCGCAGGCGTTGGAGACATTGAGGCTCTTGATCGCGCCGGGCAGATCGAGGCGGGCGAGATGATCGCATTTTTCCCGCGTCAACCGGCGGAGCCCTTTGCCCTCGGCGCCGAGGACAAGCGCGAGCGGGCGGGCTAGATCCAGTCTTTGCAAAACCTGCGGCGCCTCCAAATCAAGGCCGATGCGGAGATAGCCGAGATCTCCAAGCTCCTCCAAAGCGCGGGCGAGGTTGACGACTTCGATCACCGCGACATGTTCGAGGGCGCCTGAGGCGGCTTTGGCCAGCACGCCGGAAAGCTCCGGCGCATGCCGTTCGGTCGTCACCACCGCGTCGACGCTAAAGGCCGCGGCGCTGCGCAGGATCGCGCCGACATTATGCGGGTCAGTGATCTGGTCGAGAACAAGGACGATCCCGCTCTTTGCGGCGATCTCGTCGAGGTGCCGCGCCGGCAGCGGCTTTGCTTCGAGAAGCAGGCCCTGATGCACACAATCGGCGCCGAGGCGGCGGCTGAGATCCTCGGCGCTCACGCGATGGACGACGGGACTGGCTGCTTCGATCTCCGCGGCGAGCCGCTCCGCCGCCGCGGCCGTGGCGAAGAGGTCGAGGCATTTGCGTTGGCCGGCGCGCAGGGCCTCGCGCACCGCATGAAAGCCGTAAATCACGCTGAGGTCCGCGGCGGGACGCCGGAATGCCGGCTGTGGCTCATCCGGCTTGCGCGGAGGCGGCGGCGCGGTGCCTGGGCGGCGGCCGGCCACGCTCTGCTGGCGCTTCTGTCCGCCGCCGCGGCTCGAGCCTTGGTCCCGGCCGCGGCTTTTCATGAGGCTCTCGTTCCTGTTCGGCAATGACACGGCGCGGGGGTAAAGAAAATACCGGCTTTGCTTCCAGCCCGGTTTATGAAGAAAAAACAATCCGGCGCAAAGCTCTTCGATTGAACCTGACGCGCGCCCGGTGCGACCAATGGGAAATCGCGAGGTTGGCTTGAGCGAGACATCCGACGAAGTCCTGGTCAAGCGGGTTGCCGGAGGCGACCGAGCCGCCATGCAGAGCTTTTATGCGCGTCACAACATACGTGTCTACAGGTTCTTACTGCGGTTCGTGCGCGATGCGGCAACGGCGGAAGATTTGCTCAGCGATGTGTTTTTCGATGTCTGGCAACAAGCCGGCCGCTTCGAGGGACGTTCCGGCGTCTCGACTTGGCTCTTGTCGATTGCAAGGTTCAAGGCGCTTTCGGCACTGCGGCGGAAATCGCCCAATTCGCTCGAACCGGAGGTTGCGGAGGCCATTGAAGATCACGCGGACGATCCCGAAGTCGCCATGCAAAAGGCCGATAAGGCCAAGGCTCTGCGGCTTTGCCTCGCCGCTTTGTCGCCCGCCCACCGCGAGGTGGTCGATCTCGTCTATTACCATGAAAGGACTGTCGCAGAAGTCGGTGAAATTCTGGGAATACCCGAAAACACGGTGAAGACGCGCATGTTTCATGCCCGCAAGCGCCTGTCGGAGCTTCTCAAAGCCGCTGGTATAGACAGAGGTTGGCCATGACCGAGACCAAAATGACCGAGACCCAAGATCCCACACCGAGCAATACCGAGCTTTCGCTGCCCTGGTACGCGACCGGCAAGTTGACAGCGGCCGAAGCCGAACAAATGCGCCAGCGCCTCGCCGAGCGGCCCGAGCTCGAACGCCAGCTGCGCCTCGCGCTGGAGGAACAGGCCGAGACGATCGGCTTGAACGAAACGCTCGGCGCGCCATCGCGCGCGGCTCACGATCGCCTGTTTGCGCGCATCGATGCGGCAGAAGCGCAAAGACCTTTGGCGCAGCGCCTACCGAAACACGCGCTCGATTGGCTGGCCGGGCGTCTGTCGCAGCTGTCGCCGCGCGGCCTCGCCTGGTCGGCGGTGGCGGCGGGCTTGGCAATCTGCCTGCAAGCGGGTGTGCTGGCGAGCCTGTTGGTCAACCAACAGCACGAGAACCGCTATAGGACCGCGAGCTTGCCTGGCGAGGCCGCCGCCGGCACTTATCTCCTGATCGCCTTCACGCCGGACGCGACGACGGCGAGTGTCACGACATTCTTGGAAAGCTACAAGGCTGTGATCGCCGATGGGCCGAAACCCGGTGGCCTCTATCGCATCCGCATCGGCGACAAAAAGCTCTCGACAGGCGCATTGAATGACGTCATTGCGGCGATGCGGGCGCAAACTTCCGTCGTGCGTTTCATCCTGCCCGAGCCGCCGATGCCTTGATCGATCGCGGGCCATGTTCAGCGTGAGAAATCAGGACCCGGTTCACATCACTTGGGATATTCAAGATTTAATTTTGCGGCGTCTGCCGGCATCGTCTCATTCGACATCGTCCGGGTCTGCCGCCTCAAAGCGGCGAATGAAACCGCACGTAGGAAAACCCGACGGATGCAATGATCCGTCAGGTTTCATCTCCATTTTATCGGCGGGAGCGTTTCCGAAATTTGTGGAAACGCTCCGTCTCTGGTCGGGATCGCACAGCGATCGCGCCGAAGCAGTCTTGTCTAGGCTGCCACATAACTAACGACCGCGGTTTGCGCCTTGATCGATGCGATCAGTTTTTCCATATCGGCCGGCGACAATTTCTCGGTGCTGACCTTGATCCGATAAACACCGTCCGGGTCAGGCCCTTCGGAGACATCCGCCTTGTAGCTTTGCAGGAACGCGGTGATATCGGCCGCCGTCGCGGTGGGCACAAAAGCCACCATGATGAAAGAGCCGTCGGCAACGGGGCAAGCGGCGACCGCTTGAACAGGAGCCGGAGTCTCGACAACGGTTGCATCTTCGACGTCCGCACCGACCACGTAATCGCCGCCGATCCCATAGGGATGCGGCCAATGGTGATGGCCCCAGATCGGATGCGGATGCGGCCATGGCCGCGGATCACGCGGCGGAAGATCCCCACCACGGGCGATCCGCACCGGGGAATGGCCCCAAGTGCGGCCTCCGAAATGGCGGCCTCCGAAATGGCCACCGCCGAAGTGCCTGCCGCCGAAGTGACTGCCACTAAAGTGACTGCCACCAAAGTGACCACCACCAAAGTGACCACCGAAGTGACCACCACCGCCATGGCCGAAGGCGAGAGCACCGGTCGGAGCAAAGGTCGCACCGAGCGTAGCAGCACCGATGACGACGGCAGCAAACACATTGCAAAACGATTGACGAGACATGGTACTGTTCCTTTGTAAGAGGGCTGCCCATCGCAGCCTGTACATGTCTTCGTCGCAGCATCCGGCGAACCGGTTCATGCCTCGTCTGACTTTTCGTTAGGCCGCGGGCCGCAGGCGGGGCGCCATGTGCGATTTCGCACCGAGTTGGCCACGGCGCCGGCCCATTCTCCTTCTGCACGCTCATGAGCATGCATCTCTTCGGAGAAGGAGCCTGCGATGCAGCCCGAACCCACCACCTCTCGCCTGTCCTACGGCCCAAAAGCGATGCCGGAGAAACCCGCTGGCAAAGGCGCCGCGCGCCATATCGCCTTGGTGCTTTGCATTGCTCTCGCGGCGATCGGCTCGGCGACGGACTCGCAGGCCTTCGGCCATGGTGGCAGGGGCGGCGGCCACTTCGGCGGTCATCGCGGCATGATGGGCCACAGCCATTATGGCGTGCACATCGCGTCGCACGGCGATTATAGAGGCTGGCACGAGCGCAGCACTTATCCGGGCCGCGCGCCGAGGTTCGAACCCGTCCGTTGGCCTGGCCGCCATCGCAACCCCGGACATGGGACGGACCTGCCGACGCGTAGCTGGCATAGACCGCCGCCGAGCTGGACGCCGGTCGTGCCCGTCAATAACCCGGCACCGCCGCCTTCCTCCGCACCGATCATTCCGACGACCGCGAGCGGCACCGGCACTGGCGGCGGCACCGTACCCAATCCGCCCTCTGCTTCAGCGATTACGACGCAGGCACCGACAGTCGCGCGCGCCAATAGCGGCGTGCCTGCCAGCGGCGAGACGCGTTTCGTCCCCGATGAAGTCCTTTTCACCATCCGCAGCGATGCACCGCCACAAGCTTTGGAGGAGCTCCTCCAACGCCATCGGTTGGTGCAGCTTTCGACCTATCGGATCAATCTGATCGGCACTACCGTCTATCGCTATCGCATCCCCGACGGCCGCTCGGTTGCAGCGGTGGTTCAGGCGCTCGAAACCGAGCAGCAGATCGTCTGGACGCAACCGAATTATAAATTCAAGCTCGAAGGCGAAAGCCGGACAGCGGGCTTGAGCGGCGCCCAATATGCGCTCGAAAAGATGCATTTGTACGAAGCCCATCGCCTGGCGCAAGGCGATGCGACGCGTGTCGCCGTCATTGATTCCGGCATAGATGCGTCGCATCCCGAACTTGCCGGCGCCATCGCCGAAAGCTTCGATGCGATCGGCACGCCCGGCCGGCCGGAAAAACACGGCACGGCAATCGCCGGCATCATCGCCGCGCGCTCCGAACTCACAGGCGTTGCGCCGCATGCGAAACTGCTTGCGATCCGAGCCTTCACCGAGGCTCCGGCAAAGTCCGGTGCCGAAGGGACGAGCGCTCAAATTCTCGCAGGGATCGATTTTGCCATCGCGCACAAGGCACGCATCATCAATATGAGCTTCGCCGGCCCACGCGATCCGCTCCTCGCGCAGGCGCTTGCCGTCGCCCATCAAAAGGGCGAAATCCTGGTTGCGGCGGCCGGCAATGAAGGCCCCAATTCGGCGCCGCTTTATCCGGCCGCCGATCCCAATGTCATCGCCGTGACGGCCACCGATCCGCTCGACAGGCTCTTTGCCGGGGCCAATCGCGGCGCCTATATTCGTCTCGCCGCACCCGGCACGGATATTCTCGTTGCGGCCCCCTCCGGCACCTATCAATTCAGCTCGGGAACTTCGATGGCGGCCGCGCATGTCAGCGGCATTATCGCGCTGCTTCTCAGCCTGAAGCCGGACCTCGATCCCGACGCGGTGCGCGCCGTGCTGATGAAGACGGCGCATGCGCTCGCGGCGTCCGCAGGCGAGGGCAGCGGCACGGCCCGTATGAGCGACGCTTACGCAGCCCTCGGCGCGATCGCGCCGACCCAAGCCAGAGGCGCCGCGGAATTGGTGCGGGACCGCGCGGTCGCCGTCGCTATGCCATCGGCACGCTAAATTTCGTCACGGGAAAAGTTGCCGGACTTTTCCGATGTCTCATGGTTTTAGATGTCGGATATATCCGACATCTCAGAAATGAGAGCGGTTTCGAAAAGGCCGCTCCGAATTTTCCGGGACTTGCACGGAGGGCTCCACCCCGCACCCTGCCAAGACCCGTTCGGCGGCGGCAAGATATTCGTCATGCCGTTCGAGAATTTGCACGACCGGCGTGTCGCGATGATCATTGGGTGGCCGCGTCCGCCCATAGACCGTGCCGTCCGGCAGCCTGTAGCTCGCGATAATGTTCAACAGGCTGCGGCGCAGGCCTTGGCCGCCGAAGCTCTTGCCGGCAATGCCCTTGGCCGCCGGATTTTGGACGACGTCAGGTGCCGCATGCAGCGTCGTCTCGCTGAAGCGGATGATGGCGCCGCCGGGGGCGGCCACGACGCCCTGGTCTCGGTAGCGCTGCTCGAATTCCTCCGGCGAGGCCGCGGTGCGGGCCCGCTCGATGCGTTGTCCCATGACCCAGGGGGCATAAAATTCCGTGCCGAGGCGCTGTTCCTCGCCGGTCCCCGCGGCATCGAAGGCGGTGACGACATAGATCACCATCTTGCCTTCCGAGGCATGCCGGTGAATCTTGTCGAACAGCAATTGCTCGCTTGGGGCGTAGCTCCTGCGGAAGAATTGCAGGCTCACCTCGCATTGGTCGGCGACGGCTTCGCCGGCATGCGCATAAAGATCATCGACGATCAGCGCCGTCGTCGCCAGGAGATGCGCAAGATTGCTCGGCAGGCAGATGCGGCGCGTGCCCTGCGCCTTGATCTCGAAGGCGCCGACATCATGGTCCACGCCAGTGGAGAAATCGGCAAAATTGGGGACATCGCCAACCCATGCGGGGATGTCGCGATCCGTATCGAAAAAGTTTTGCGGCGTAGAGCCGGCATAGGGATGGCCGGCGGCAGCATCATTCAGGTGGGGATAGAGGACGAGCCCGTCTTTGGCGAGGTTCGAATAGTCGATCTTCATTGCGCAAATCCATCGAGGCTCTTGGGTCGCAGCAAGGACGGGCAGCGTGGCGCTTTCGATCAAGTCCTTATCCGACAAGCACATGGCGGACCATTGCCGGGCTTGCTTTTGGCGGTGACAGGGGTTGACAGAGGCGGGGTGGCTTACCCATAAGCTGCGATCCGCGCGGCAAGTCCATGGCATGTCTATGGCATGCATCGATGATGTGCGGGGGAGAGTGTCCCGAGCGGCAAAGGGGGCGGACTGTAAATCCGCTGGCTATGCCTTCGTAGGTTCGAGTCCTACCTCTCCCACCACTTTGATTTAATTACCTTTTTGAAATGGGATTGCGCTTCTGGGAAGCGCAGCGCAGAAATTTAATACAAGAAGTTCAATACATGTGAGGCGATGTCACCAGCGCCGCCGCCGGCCCCAGCCCCGACCGCTGCCTCGGACGAGGCCGATGATGAGGAGCAGTACAATTGCGCCGATGGTGGCGTTCACGATCAGACCGAGGATTCCGGCGCCAAAATGGATGTGTAATTGCGGCATCAGCCAGTCGCCAATGAAGGCGCCGACAATCCCGATGATCAAATCACCGATGAGCCCAAATCCCGTGCCCTGCATGATTTGACCGGCCAACCACCCGGCAACCAGACCAACCAATAGGATAACGATCAGACTTTCGTTCGAGAGGTGCATGGCAATTCCCTTAGGGCACGCATCTTCACTTCCGCCCAGCGCGCGGCGCCGGCGAGACAGGATTGCCGAGCACGCTCTGCAATGTAGCGGAATGGCGATATCGCCGCCAGAGCGGGATGCGGAAAAATGGGAACCGACATGACCGATGATCCGCAAGAACGGAAGAGCGGCGCTTCCCCGGCGACGCAGCGCTGGGTCGAGCGGCGGGCCGAGATGCGCGCCGCTGATGCAGCAGACCGCGATGAGGCGCTTGAGATGCGCGCGGAACAAGAACGTCACATCGAAGAGGAGCCCAATAACCCCCTTGCCCTCTGCCTCGGTCTTCTGGTGGTCCTGAGTTTCCTCTTCGGCAGTTGGTTCATCATCAACCAAATGCATTGCAATCCGCTCTATTCGGATGCTGGCCTGTCCCGCTCTCATGCGTGCCGGTGAGACCCCTGCTGGCGCTTGGGTCTCAACGACTGCTGCGGAGATCTCAAAGCCTCTCGATCAGCGCCTCTGCCGCAGCCGGATTTTGCGCCGGCAGCCGCGACGGCTTTCCCTGCGCATCGGTGAACGGGAAAATGCCGGCCTTAAAACTCTCGGCCATATGGCGGGCCTTGGTCATGGCCTTTTCGGCGAGGTCGGGCGGCAGGCAGGTTTCAGTCGCCTCCTTGAAGAGCGCGAGCCAACGCTCGAAATGATGCAGCTCGATCGGCAGCTTCGTATGGAAAGGAAACGGATGCCCCTTATAGCGGTCTGTGCCGAGGAGAGCCCGCGACCAGAAGTCGGCAACCGTCCGGTAATGGATCTCCCAATCATGCACGACGGCGGCGAAGACCGGACCAAGCAGCGGGTCTTGCTGCGCATTGCCGTAAAAGCGTCGCACGCAGCGCATGATGGCGTCTTCAGGATCGGCAGGCTCCAGAGCAGGTTTCATCATCTGGCTTCCGAAAGGATGCTGCGCGCCCGGCCCGACCGGCCAGTGGCAAGCTATATAAGACTAGATATAACTATACCGGATGTTGCAGCGCGACACAATCGGTGCGGCGCGCCGGGCAGCGCGGCGAAAAGCGACGTAGCAATCGCCATTCCCTTATTCGTCCGCCTCGTGCCGATAGCCGACGCCATGGACGGTTCGGATGATGCGCGGATTGGCCGGGTCGAGCTCGATCTTCTTGCGCAGCGCCGAGACATATTGATCAAGCGCCCGGCTGTTGGGCATGAAGCCGCGGCCCCAGCAGAGATCGAACAATTCATCGCGTGAGACGGCCTGGCCGCGCCGCTCGTAGAGCGTCAAGAGGATTGCGACTTCGCGGGCGGTAAGATCGATCTTCGTGTCGCCGCGAAAGGCGCGCATGGCTTTCGGATCGATTTCGAGATCAGCCATCTTGATCCTTGCGCATGGCTCGGATTTGGCCGGCGCTGCCGCCCCATTCGTCTCCTGCGCTTTGCTCTCTTGCGTCTTGCTCTCCTGCGCCTTGGCCCGGCGCAGAGCCGCCCTCACTCTTGCGATGAGCTCGCGCGCGCCGAAGGGTTTGGCGACATAATCATCGGCGCCGACATCGAGGCCGCGGACGCGGTCGGTCTCTTCGCCGCGCGCCGATAAAAGGAGGATCGGCACGAGCGGATCGAGGCGGCGGATTTCGCGACAGAGGGTGAGCCCGTCCATGGCCGGCATCATGACATCGAAGACGCAGAGATCCGGCTTCGACTGCTGGAACAGAGCCAGCGCCTTGACGCCGTCTTCCGCGACCTGGCAGGGGAAGCCTTCCAAAGTCAAAAGATCGACGATGCCGTTGCGCAGATGCGGGTCGTCCTCGGCGATCAGGATGGACATTTCACCTCCGCTGGCCGGCTTGCCGCGCTGGTTTTCATCGTGACCGTCACGCGGGCGCCGGGATTGAGATTCTCGACAATGATCTTGCCGCCATTGGCTTCGGCAAGGTCGCGCACGACGGCGAGGCCGAGGCCAAAACCGTCTTTGGCGCCGCCGTTTTTGTGGGGCGCATCGAGCTTCGCCTTGAAGGCCTCGTCAAAGCCATTGCCGAAATCGCGCACGCTGAGCGACAGGCTATGCGCGTCTTGCCTTGTGGCGACCTTGATCTGGCCGGGCGCATATTTGCAGGCATTGTCGAGAAGATTGATCAATATGCGTTCGAATCCCATTCGGTCGAAGCGGCAGAGGTTCGGCGCATGATGGGTCACCTCGATCGTCGATCCGGCGGCAGCGAACAGGCTCTCGTAGCGTTCGATCACCACATCGAGCACGCTGTCGGGGATGGCTTCGTCGAGGCGAAGCGGCCGCGGCACGGCGCCCCTTCCATAGACGACCGTATTATCGGCGAGCAAAGCCAGCCGCTCGACCTCGGCCCGCAACACTTCGCAATAGCGGCGCACGGCTTCGGCATCGTCGGCGCGGCGGGCGGCGAGATCCGCATAGAGCCGCAAATTCGCGATCGGCGTGCGCAGGTCATGCGACAGCCGCGCCGTCATTTCGCTGCGGAAATTGCTTTCGTGCAGGCGCGCTCTTTGGCTGCGCTGCACATGCCAGACGACGAAGAGCCAGCAGCCGATCAAGGGCACGATGATCGCCGTCAAAGGCAGGAAGCCCCAATGTGTGCCCGGCGGCGGCGAAGCCTCCATGTGCCAGCCGCCCATCGATCCGGTAAGCTCTGAAATCGCCGAAGTGCTGGCGCTCGCCGCACCATGGCTCCAAATGGCGCGGCCGGCCGGATCGCGCAAGGTCAAAAGCCATCCGGTGAGTTTCGTCGTCGCCGCATTGAGCGCGACTTCGAGCACGGGATCGAGAGCGCTTTCGTCGAAGACCACGCAAATGTCGAGCGTGTCCGGCTCGCGCAAGCAATGCACGAAAGACAGGCCGAGACTGTCGGCGGTCCAGAACCCTGTCATTCCTGGGTTCTGTTGCGGTCGCGTCGCCAATTCGGAGCGCGCCGCCGTGATCGCCGCGGAAAAGCGCTGCAGCATTTCTTGTTCGGACGGGCTTGCGCCCGCCATGGGCGGAAAGATGCGCTGATCGGCACGGTGAACGAGCACGAAGCGGGCTTCATTCACATAGGTCGCAAGCCGTAAACGTCCGATCGGGTCCCGCTCATCTTGCAAAGCGGTCCGAACATCGGCGATCGTCGCATCGGCCCGCCGCTCGATCGCATGACGCATGACGGCATCGAGCTTGGCAATCTCATCGGTCGCGGTCGCCAATTCATGCGTGCGCGTCACCGCATAATCGGCGCCGATCAGCAGCGCCGCGAAAATGCCGAACACGGCCAAGGGCAGAGCAAGGAGAATGGCGAACCAGGCGACGGCGCGCCGGCTCTCCCGGCGGTCCGTGCCGCCAAGACCGCTGCCGCCAAGACCGCTGCCGCCAAGGCCGAATACGCGCCGCACCGCGAAACTGTTGCTCATCTCCCTATATCCTTTGCGTAAAGGATACAGGAGAGCAGGCAGTGCGCAAAGCTTTCGACGGTGGCGCTGTGCCCCGCGACTTCTTACACATATCTTACATTATTCTTTCAGCCGGCTGACCACCGATCCGCCGTTCGCGCTAAGATGACGACACTCGAATAGAAGCGAGGCGGCGGCATTGGGGAGTGGCATCACGCCAAATCCGGGTGCCAATATCACGTCAACTCTTGTCGTTAACTCTTGGGAGATCATCATGGCTTGGACCACCCCCTCCATCACCGAAGTTTGCGTTGGCATGGAAGTCACCAGCTACGCTTCCGCAGAAATCTGAGCGACCGAAGATTTAGGACTGCAAGGCGCGCCGCGCCCCCCACGGCGCAGTGGCGAGCCGGAGACGAAAATTCCTCCGCAAGCCAGCGGTCCCGATCTGACGCTTGGACGAAGTACCTTTATTGGAATAGCCGCTCCCACGAGGGGCGGCTATTCTGCATTGGGCCACGCTTTTAAGCTCTTCTCCGGCACAGCCATGCGGCTCGGGCCGGGCTTGCCCGGCGCTTAAGGCATCGCTAACCCGGATCGGCGACTGTGCCCCAATGGTTGTTCGCAAGCGTCTTCGCGCCATTCTTTATCCGCTCCTGCTCTATTGCGTTTCCGGCGCCATCGGCGGCTATTTCGTCTGGCATGCCGTCAATGGCGAGCGCGGCCTCAAGACCAAGGAAGATTACGAGCGCAAGATCGCGGCCTTGCAGAGCGAGCTCACGAATCTCAAAGACGAGCACCAGCGCTGGGAGCTGAAAGTCGATCTACTGCGCGGCCAGACGATCGACGGAGACCTTCTCCGAGAGGAGGCCGAGGCGCAGCTCGGCAGGGTGGGCAAGAACGATCTTGTCGTCATTTTCGATCATCCGCCGCGATAAGGCGCCGCTGCGCGGCCAGCGATGCCGCCGGCCGATCGACAGTGGCGCGACTTCGCGTTCCAGATGGCCGAGGTCGCGATTCCTAGAACTCTCTTCGCCGACGTCCTGCGGCTGATCTCGGAATTGCGGCCGCCGCCCGTTACATCGACAGCGTAAGGCGTTCGATTGTCAAAATGGTGCAGCCTGAGCCTGAAATCGGCGGCCGTCTGGGGGATGTCGGTTAATCACGCATAGTGAAAAAGCCAATTAATGGCGCTTATCTCATCTGCACGACATGCAGGGCGCTTCAAGCAATAAAAGCCGGCGTCGCCGCCGGATTGCAAAATTGATTTGGCGCAAATCGCCGTTAGGCAGTGTCGTTTAAAGATTGCAAGTACAAATTGGGAGGACGTCACGATGCTTCGCATATTTGCTTTTGTTCTCATCGCGTTCGCAGCCCTCGCCACGACCGCGTCCATGCCGACGCCCGCCGCCGCCTATCACCACGGCGGCCACTGGGGCCACGGCGGCCACTGGGGCCACGGCGGCCACTGGGGCCACGGCGGCTGGGGCCACGGCGGCTGGGGCTGGGGTTACGGCGGGGGCTACGGCTGGTGCTATTATCACCCCTATGCCTATCGTTGCCGCGGCTGGTAACAACGTAAGGCCGGACCGAAGAGGGCCGGCCTTTTTTCATTTGAGTCCGGTAACATCAATTGTTTTGTATCAGCCAGCTCTGAGGCGCTCTGACTCAGTGCGCCGTCGATCTTTGCCCCGACGCCATGCGTGCAAATCCGATTGAATGATTTGTGGCGTGCGGCGAGAACAGCCTCATCGAAGCGTTCGGCGAAAACCCGCTTGGAACAAGGGATGAAATCCGAACTAAGAGCTAGCTGGCTGTTCGTATCCCGGAAGCGATATTCCCATAGCGTTCTTCTGATATTGAAAAAACACTAGCCGATATCGGCCAAAAATACGCTGCTACGCCGACGAGGCCAACAAGGACGAATACCATCACGCCTATCAACGGAAGCAACCGTTTTGGCCGACCGACATGCCAATAGTCATAAATGAGAAATGTCGTGGCGAAAAAGCCAACTACACCGCCCCCAAAAAATGCAATGCGGCAAATAACTCTTGGCAAATCGGGAAAAGCAAGACCCGCCGCTAGGCCGAGCACGGCCACGCCGACGCCGATAAAGAATATGTAGAGAGCCGCCCGTTCCGATCGTTCCATAGCAAAACTCTATAGCACTAAACTCTAGCCATGCATCTAACCCGAATAATTGCCCGCACTGGACGGCCGCTCTCATCTTTCGGCGCAACCGCGGCACAGCCCGCCGCTCCGTCCAATTTCGCGCCTGGCCCGTATCTGGCTAAGTAGCTATAAAGCAATATTTTTCTATTCTTGAGCATCAAATAGCGGGATGCAACCTTTGGCAGCTCGCCAGAGCGACGAAGCCGCGGTATTTTGCATGCCGACATCCAGGAAGGGATTTCAAATGGCAGTCGCGTCGAATGGAGCCAGCGGGCCGGCCGTGCCGGAAGCGGCTCCGCCAGTCCATCATATTGCGCAATTCACCCTCGACGAGGAGCTTTCCGCCTATCGGGACATGTTGCTGATCCGGCGTTTCGAGGAAAAAGCCGGCCAAATGTATGGCATGGGGCTCATCGGCGGCTTCTGCCATCTCTATATCGGTCAGGAGGCGGTGGTCGTCGGCGTGATGCGGGCGGCAAAGCCGGGCGATCAGACGGTCACCGGCTATCGCGATCACGGCCATATGCTCGCCTGCGGCATAGATCCGAAAGCGGTGATGGCGGAGCTCACCGGGCGCCGCGGCGGCCTGTCGAAGGGCAAGGGCGGCTCGATGCATATGTTCTCGCGGGCCAAGAATTTCTTCGGCGGCCACGGCATCGTCGGCGCGCAGGTGCCGATCGGCACCGGGCTTGCCTTCGCCAACCGCTATCGCGGCAATGACAATGTGGCTTTCACCTATTTCGGCGATGGCGCGGCCAATCAGGGGCAAGTCTATGAGAGCTTCAATATGGCGGAGCTCTGGAAGCTGCCGGTCGTCTATGTGATCGAGAACAATCTTTATGCGATGGGCACATCGGTGAAGCGGGCCTCGGCGGTCACTGATCTCTCGAAGCGCGGGATCTCGTTTAACATTCCCGGCGAACATATTGATGGCATGGATGTTCGTGCCGTCACGGCGGCGGCGCGCGAGGCGGCCGAATGGTGCCGCGCCGGCAAGGGTCCGATCATCCTTGAGATGCAGACTTATCGTTACCGTGGCCACTCAATGTCGGACCCGGCAAAATATCGCTCGAAGGAAGAAGTCCAGAAGATGCGCGAAGAACATGATCCAATCGAGCAGGTCCGGGCGCGGCTTCTCGGCAATAAATCGACCGATGAAGAGACGTTGAAAGAGATTGATGCCTCCGTGCGTGCGACCGTGGCGGAGGCGGCGGAGTTCGCCACCCATGATCTCGAACCAGATCCGTCCGAACTCTATACCGATGTCTTGCTCTAAAGGCGGCCCCGCTCATGTCGACGAATATTTTGATGCCGGCGCTGTCGCCGACCATGGAACAGGGCAAGCTCGCCAAATGGCTGAAGAAGGAAGGCGACAAGGTCAAATCCGGTGATGTTTTGGCCGAGATCGAGACCGACAAGGCGACGATGGAAGTCGAGGCCATCGATGATGGCACTCTGGCCAAGATCGTCGTGCCGGAAGGCACTGAAAATGTCGCGGTGAATAGCCTCATCGGCGTTATAGCAACGGATGGCGAGTTGGTGAGCGGTGTGCCGGCCGCTTCGCCGTCAAGCGCCGCGCCTGCCGCGGCTGCTGCTTCTGTCACGCCGCCGCAATCTGCGCCCGCCGCCGCGCCACTCGTGACGCCGCTCGCAGCCGAGACAGCCATGCCGCCCGGCACGCAAATGGTCACCATGACGGTGCGCGAAGCCTTGCGCGATGCGATGGCGGAAGAGATGCGCCGCGACGAGACTGTCTTCGTGATGGGCGAGGAGGTCGCCGAATATCAGGGCGCCTATAAGGTCACCCAGGGCCTGTTGGAGGAATTCGGCGTTCGCCGCGTCGTCGACACGCCGATCACCGAACATGGCTTCGCCGGCCTCGGCATCGGCGCCGCCATGGCGGGCTTGCGGCCGATCGTCGAATTCATGACCTTCAATTTCGCCATGCAGGCGATGGATCAGCTCATCAATTCGGCCGCCAAGACGCATTATATGTCGGGCGGGCAGATGAGCTGCCCGATCGTCTTTCGCGGCCCGAATGGCGCAGCAGCCCGCGTCGCCGCGCAGCACAGCCAGGATTACAGCTCCTGGTTTTCGCATGTGCCGGGGCTGAAGGTCGTCGTGCCCTTCACCGCGGCCGATGCCAAAGGACTTTTGAAGAGCGCGATCCGCGATCCAAATCCGGTGATCTTTCTCGAAAACGAGATCCTTTACGGCCATACATTCGAGGTGCCGAAGCTCGAGGATTATCTCGTCCCGATCGGCCAGGCGCGGATCGTGCGGCAGGGAAGCGATGTGACGCTTGTCTCCTTCGGCATCGGCATGACCTATACGCTGAAGGCCGCAGAAGAATTGGCGAAAGATGGGATCGATGCCGAGATCATCGATTTGAGAACCTTGCGTCCCTTGGACGAGGCGACGATCATCGCCTCGGTGAAGAAGACCGGCCGTTGCGTCACGATCGAGGAAGGTTGGCCGCAATGCGGGATCGGCGCGGAGATCATCGCGCGGCTGATGATCGAGGCCTTCGATTATCTCGACGCGCCGGTGCTCAGGGTCACCGGCCGCGATGTGCCCATGCCCTATGCTGCCAATCTCGAAAAGCTTGCTTTGCCGAATGTTGCCGACGTGGTGCAGGCGGCGAAAGCTGTTTGCTACAAAGCATGATGCCGAAAAGTTGCAGACTTTTTGGATAAGATCATGCGGCAAAGAAGTGAACATGAACGGCGCGGGAAAAAGGTGAAACTGCCATGCCCATCAATGTCCTCATGCCCGCGCTGTCGCCGACCATGGAAAAGGGCAATCTCGCCAAATGGCTGAAGAAGGAAGGCGACAAGATCAAATCGGGCGATGTCTTGGCCGAGATCGAGACCGACAAAGCGACGATGGAGGTCGAGGCGGTCGACGAGGGCGTGCTCGCCAAGATCCTCGTGCCGGAAGGCACAGCCGATGTCCCGGTCAATGATGTGATCGCTTTGATTGCCGGCGAAGGCGAAGATGCGAAAGCGGTTGCTGCTCCGGCAAAGGCGCCAGCAAAGACTCCAGAAAAGACATCTGGGGCCGTTGCGCCTGCTGCGCCCGCCAAGGCAGCGGCTCAGGCGGCTTCTGCCGCCGTTGCAGCAGCGCCGCCGCAACCCGCACCCGGCCGTGGTGCGGCGCCGCCACGCCTTTTCGCCACACCTTTGGCGCGCCGCATTGCCAAGGAGGGTGGGATCGATCTTGCCCGGATCACCGGCACCGGCCCGCATGGCCGCATCGTCGAACGCGATGTGAAAGTGGCGCTCGCCGCCGGGCCCGCGCCGGCGCAAGGGCAGGGGCAAGGGCAAGCGCAGATCGTCCTGCCGGCGTTGCTTTCGGAGGCGGCGATCAAGACCTATTTTGCGCCCGGCAGCTATGCAGAAGTTCCGCATGACAATATGCGCCGCACGATCGCAAGGCGTCTCAGCGAGGCCAATCAGGCGATTCCGCAATTTTTTCTGACGCTCGATTGCGAGATCGACACGCTGTTGAAATTGCGTGAGGACATCAACAAGGCGGCGGCCAAGGGCAAGGATGGAACGCCGGCCTTCAAAGTCTCGGTCAATGACATGGTGATCAAGGCTTTGGCCTTGGCGCTCGTATCCGTTCCCGGCGCCAATGTCACCTTCACCGAGAGCGCCATGCTGCATCATCATCATGCCGATGTGGCAGTGGCTGTCGCCATCCCCGATGGGCTCATCACGCCGATCGTGCGCTCGGCCGATACTCTGTCGCTTTCGGCGATTTCCAATGTGATGAAGGACTTTGCGGCGCGCGCCAAGGCACGCAAGCTGAAGCCTGAAGAATATCAGGGCGGCACCAGCGCCATTTCCAATCTCGGCATGTATGGGATCAAGGATTTCTGCGCCGTGATCAATCCGCCGCAATCCTCGATCCTCGCCATCGGCATGGGCGAGGAGCGGGCGATCGTGCGAAAGGGCGAGATCACCATCGCCAATATGATGAGTGTGACGATTACCTGCGATCATCGCGCCATGGATGGCGCCAAGGGCGCCGAGCTGATCGCCGCCTTCAAGCGTTTCATCGAAAATCCGGTGGCGATGCTGGTGTGAGTGTTCCCCTCCCCCTTGTGGGGAGGGGTTAGGGGTGGGGGGCGATGAGCATCAAGCGAGCTGATCGAACAAGCGTATCATCGCGCCAAGCAGCATTTGCCAAAACAATGCGCCGTGAGATGACGGAAGCAGAGCGCAAGCTTTGGAAGGCCTTACGTTGGCGGCTAGGCGTCGAAGGAACGCATTTTCGGCGCCAGGTTCCGCTCGGACCCTATATCGCGGATTTCTGTTCACATGGTGCGAAATTGATTATCGAGGTTGACGGCAATCAACACGGTGATGACTATCGATCGCACGAGACGCGACACGGACGGTTTATCTTGAATTGGAAGGCTACCGCGTTCTGCGCTTTTCAAATCGCGATGTGATCATGGCGATCGATAGTGTGCTCGATACGATCGCCGCTACCCTTGAGATGACCCCCACCCCTGACCCCTCCCCACAAGGGGGAGGGGAATTGCAAGCGGGAGAGGAAGAGCGAGATCCTCATGGCTGAACCCTATGACATCATCATCATCGGCGGCGGCCCGGGCGGCTATGTTGCCGCGATCCGCGCCGCCCAGCTCGGGCTGAAGACGGCCGTCGTCGAGCGCGAACATCTCGGCGGCATCTGTCTCAATTGGGGCTGCATTCCGACCAAGGCTCTGCTGCGCTCGGCGGAGATCTATCACTATGCCCAGCATGCGAAAGATTACGGCTTGGTGATCGAAGGCAAGCTCGGCTTCGACCCCGCCGCCATCGTCAAAAGATCGCGCGCCGTTTCAGGGCAATTGAATTCCGGCGTCAGCTTTCTGCTCAAGAAGAACAAGGTCGATGTGATCTGGGGCGAGGCTAAAATCACCAAGCAAGGCGAAGTCGCTGTCGCGGCGTCGCAGAAGAAGGCGATGGAGCCGCAGCATCCGGCGCCGAAAGGCATTCTCCCGCCGGGTATTTATCACGCAAAGCATATCGTCATCGCCACGGGCGCGCGGCCGCGCATCCTGCCCGGCCTCGAGCCAGACGGGCAATTCATCTGGACCTATTTCGAGGCGATGGTGCCGCAAGCCTTTCCGAAGAGCCTGATCGTTCTCGGCTCCGGCGCGATCGGCGTCGAATTCGCGTCCTTCTATCATACGCTCGGGACGGAGGTCACGATCGTCGAAGTTCTGCCGCAGATCCTGCCGGTGGAAGACGCGGAGATCGCCGCCCATGCCCGCAAACGCTTCGAGAAACAGGGCATCAAGATTTTCACCTCGACCAAGGCGACGAAGGTCGAGAAGCAGGCAAACGGCATTGTCGTGACGGTTGCGGATGAGAAGGGCGCGACGCAGACCTTATCGGCCGAGCGAATGATCTCCGCCGTCGGCGTTCAGGGCAATGTCGAACATCTCGGCCTCGAAGAACTCGGCGTGAAGATCGAGCGCGGCATCATCGTCGCTGACGGCTATGGCCGCACAAATGTGGCGGGGCTTTATGCCATAGGCGATGTCGCCGGGCCGCCTATGCTGGCGCATAAGGCGGAGCACGAGGGCGTGATCTGCGTCGAGGCGATTAAGGGGCTCGAGACGCATCCGATGGATAAGGCCAAGATCCCCGGCTGCACCTATTGCAATCCGCAGATCGCTTCCGTCGGCTTGACCGAAGAGAAGGCCAAGGCGGCAGGCTATGACCTGCGGGTCGGCCGCTTCCCTTTCATCGGCAATGGCAAGGCGATCGCGCTCGGCGAGCCGGATGGGCTGGTGAAAACGATTTTCGACGCCAAGACGGGAAAACTTCTCGGCGCCCATATGGTCGGCGCCGAAGTCACCGAACTGATCCAGGGCTTCGTCATCGCGATGAATTGCGAGACGACGGAGGCCGAGCTGATCAATACGATCTTCCCGCATCCGACGCTTTCGGAAATGATGCATGAGAGCGTGCTCGACGCCTATGGGCGGGTGATCCATATGTGAGGAACAAATGGGCCTTCGCCCGTCAGTCGTCTTTGGGCACCCAGACGTCGCCGATCTTGTGATATTGTTTTTTGACCGCCGCCCAGGCGACACGGAAAGCGGCTTCTTCCTGCCGCTCGCCGGCATATTCCGCATAGGCGGCGTTAAAGGCGGCGCGAAAAATATCTTGGGCGTGCGCCGGCAGATGATCGCGTACGGAAGGCGGCAGGTCCATATTGCTGGCATAAGGCATGGGATCTCACCTCTCCAATGGTGGCGATCAAGGCCGGCCTGGCGGTCCGCGTCTGGCCCACCCCACCTCAGCGCCACGAAAGCCGATCTTCGGCATCATGCAAATGATCTGGCGCAAGCAGCCTCAAAATCGGTCGAATGGCGCATTGCGCCGGACCGCTTCGAAATCTAAAATTGACAATGGTGAAATCAATGACCTCAGCTCCACATCCGCTCGAAGACGATCCGCCGCTTCGGCCACGCCATCCCGAAAAGGCGCATCGGCCGGATCAGCCGATCGCCCGTAAGCCGGCCTGGATCCGCGTCAAGGCGCCGGGAGCGGGGCAATGGGACGCGACCCAGGCGATCGTCAAGGAACATCGGCTCGTGACGGTCTGCGAGGAGGCAGGCTGCCCCAACATCGGCGAATGCTGGGCCAAGCGACACGCGACCTTCATGATCATGGGCGACATCTGCACGCGCGCCTGCGCCTTCTGCAATGTCAGGACCGGCCTGCCGCAGCCGCTCGATGCTTCCGAGCCGGCGCGCATCGCCGATGCGGTCGCCGCGCTCGGTCTTGCCCATGTCGTGATCACGTCCGTCGATCGCGATGATCTCGAAGATGGCGGCGCCACTCATTTCGTCGAGGTCATCGGGGCGATTCGCGAATCGAGCCCGAAGACGACGATCGAGGTTCTGACCCCGGATTTTCTACGCAAGAATGGTGCGCTCGAAAAAGTCGTCGCGGCCAGGCCGGATGTCTTCAATCATAATCTCGAGACCGTCGCCGGCAATTATCTCACCGTGCGGCCGGGTGCGCGCTATTTCCATTCGATCCGGCTGTTGCAGAAGGTGAAGGAGCTCGATGCCGAGATCTTCACCAAATCCGGCATTATGGTCGGCCTCGGCGAAGAGCGCCAAGAAGTGCACCAGCTCATGGATGATCTGCGCAGCGCGGGTGTCGATTTCCTCACCATCGGCCAATATCTGCAGCCGACGAAGAAACATCATCCGGTCATATCCTTCGTGCCGCCGGACGCGTTCGAGGCCTATGCGAGCGTCGCCCGCGCCAAGGGCTTTCTGCTCGTTTCGGCCTCGCCCTTGACACGCTCCTCGCATCACGCGGGGGAAGATTTCGCCAGGCTCAAGGCACAAAGGGCCAGGCACTGAAGGCCGGCGCGCGCCTGCGCCCATAGTCGCGCTGCGGCATCGTTTCGCAAGAGCTTGAACGATCCCAGCATCGAAATTTAACGCTTGCCATCTTATTGTTCACTGATGTCGAGGTTTCGCACCAAACGCCGCGTTGCGCATTCCGCCGCCGAGATGTTCGCTCTCGTCGCGGATGTCCGCGCCTATCCGAAATTCCTGCCGCTCTGCCGCGATCTGCGGCTGCGCGAGACCCGCGAGACTGCAGATGGCAAGCAGGTGCTCATTGCGGATATGGAAGTCGGCTATAAGGCGATTCACGAGACTTTCACGAGCCGCGTGACCTGCGATCCGGCGCGGCTCGAGATCCTTGTCGAATATATCGACGGGCCGTTCAAGCATCTCGAGAATCATTGGCGTTTCGTCGAGACCGGGCCGCATTCCTGCAGCGTCGAATTCGACATTGCCTATGAATTCCGCAGCCGTGCCTTGGCGCTTCTCGTCGGTGGCATGTTCGATGCCGCCTTCCGCAAATTCGCCGAAGCCTTCGAGACGCGCGCCAATTTCGTCTATGGCCGCGCCGCTTGATCCCGAAAAGTTGCAGACTTTTCGGATCAGATCATGCGGCAAACAAAGACTCATGATTCCAAAAATATCGATCTGACGCGCGGCGCGAATGAGGCAAGACTTTTGTTCTGCCAAGACAACGACATTGCCGCCGCTTCGCTGATTCTCGGTGAGCCAGAACCGGCCGGCCGCCCTGCGCGCCGCGAGAAGCGCGTGCTTTCGGCGCAACAGTCATAAAAATTTTTTGATGTCGCCCCGCCCGGCTTAGCCATATCGGTACATATACTGTATTGTATTGTATATTGCAGTTCGTGTTCTGCCGGCCTTACATCTGCGCGGCCGGTCAAAATCGGGGAATAACAATGCTTGGTCAGTATCTTACAAGGGATGAGCGGATCCGGCAGCTGCGGCTGCATCATGTCGGTGCAATGGGCATTGCCGTCTTTTTGGGCGCAAGCGGCGCTTCGGCGGCGGATTTGACGAACACGAAGGACGATACGGCACCCATCTTGCCCGTCGCAAGCGATCCGTTCACCAATTATTTTTTAACTTGGTACGACCGCGTGCACGAAGCGCAAGCGACGCAGCCGGGCTGGATGACGCCGTTAGCGACCGTGACGCCGCGGCTCGAAGAAGAATTCCGCTATGATCAATTCTTCCAGGAGCGCGCCGGTGGCGCGCAAACCAGCGTTTTCGACGGCGGTAAGGGGCTCGAAATCATCCCGACGACGACGACTGAATTGCTGATCAATCTGCCGGCCTATCAAGAACGGACCATACAGTCCGTGCACCAGGGAACCACGGATTGGAACTTTCTCAACATCAAGCAAAGATTGATCAGCGCCCCCGCAGATAAGGGTGATTATATCGTTTCCGTCATGTTCGGTGCAACCGCACCGACGGGCGCACCCGCCTTTGCGACCGGTGCTCTGCCGCAAAGTCCCTGGGTCTTCACGCCGACTCTCCTCGCCGGCAAAGGCTGGGGCGATTTCGACATTCAAGCGACTACCGCTCTTGCGATCCCGGGATCGCAAGAATTCGTCGTAGGTAAATCCTGGGCGACCAATGTCACCTTTCAATATCATTTCGCCGAATTCTTCTGGCCTGAGGTCGAAGTGAACAACACCTATTGGTTGGATGGCAGCGAAAGGGGTAAGCTGGATCAAGTCCTCATCACGCCCGGAATCATATTTGGCCGCTTCACCCTCGCCAACGCCGGCCCGACCACCATCAAGGGAATTATCGGTATAGGCTATCAATTCGCGGTCGCGCCGGATCCGGTCTACTTCAGCGCATCAGGCGACAGAACTCCCACGTACAATCACGAGTGGCTTATTTCATCGCGTATCACTTTCTGATCCAAATATTCATGCAAGTCTCCGTGTCGAGAACTCATGGCTCTCGACCGTCATTGCGGACTACAGGCAAAGCAATCCAGTGCCATACCTGCGCTTCTGGGATTGCTTTATCGCTTTGTACCTCGCTGGACGAAACGCCGGCAACTTGCACAGGCATAACGCTGCATCGGCTGCCCGATCGGCGCATTCCGCCCGGCCTATAAGGCCGGGCGTTTTTTGTTCGTAAGAAAATTTAGCTAAGCCGGCATTTCGATGGCTTTGCAAAGAAGATCGAGCGCAACCGCGACGGCTTCGAGCCGGACCTTGGTCCGGCCGATATCGCCGAATTGCCGTTCCAAAATCGTGATGGCGCCGCGCGATCCGCAGCCGAAATAGACGAGGCCGATGGGCTTTGCCGCGGACCCTCCGCCAGGCCCCGCGATGCCGGTGACGGAGAGAGCGATCTGCGCTTGCGCATGGGCCAAAGCGCCTTCGGCCATGGCACGTGCGGTTTCCGCGCTCACCGCGCCGAATGTTGCGAGAATCGTCGCATCGAGTCCAAGACAGTCTTCCTTGGTGCGATTCGAATAAGTGACGAAACCGCGTTCGAATACATCCGACGATCCTGCAATCGAGGTGAGAAGCGACGCGACGAGGCCGCCTGTGCAGGATTTGGCGGTCACCAACATGAGTTTTCGCGCGCGACAATGGCTGATGAGCGCTTCGGTCCGCTCAAGAAGGTCGGCTGCGAACATGGCGTCTCCCGCTGGGACGAACGGCCATCCTTTCCGACTGAGCCCCGAAGGACGGCTAGAAAGGCGGCGGAATGTTCGGATATGGGCACGAGTTTCATCGGAATGCTTAAGCGGTGGTCGCGATTAGACCTAGTGAAATCCATTCTTATGCGCTGGGCGCACGTCGCTTCTCCACTCTGACGCTGTTCGCGTCGACCTGTCGCGAGGGATTCATGCGGGGCCGACTTTAGCCGGAGGAAGCCTGTTCGACGGCTACCCCAGAGGAGCCTCGGGCGATCTATGACGCGTGTTCGATCGCGTCCGCCCGAAGACAGTGCTCGCGGCAAATCGCAATGCCCTTGGATTGAACCAATCCAAACTTTCCCGGCCGGTTTGGCGGCGATGACACCCCAAGATTGTGGCGCGGCGTAAGCGCCGGCCCCAGCGTCATTTGATTTAGTCTATGGAGTCTATTGACTATATAGATGTCTCGACATAAAACAGTTTGTCTATGGGGATAATAGAGACATAGCGTGCAAATCTGGGGGACCCATGAATTTCGAATTCTGCTCACCTTTTGAGCGGTGCCGTGCCAAGGCGGCGGGCCTTTTGGCACTGACGGCATCGACTTGGGGAATCATCTTGGCCACCAGTCCGGCTTTGGCGGACGACAGCCAAATTCAGAGACTGGAAAAAGAGATCCAGCGGATCGAGGCGCAGCATCAGACGGAGATCAAATCTCTGCAGGTGCAAATCAAGCAGCTGAGACGCGAGCATGTGGTGATCAAGGCCGCTGCCGCGCCGGCAGGGACGCCGGCCGTGCCCGGCGCGCCGATCGTCACCGAATTGGCGAGCCATCATTTCGGTCTGGCGAGCGCGGATGGGCCGAATACGATCGAGCTGACCGGGCGTTTGCATATCGATAGCGGCGGCTATCTCGGCTACACGCCGAATCCGGCAACGACGGATCAGAAAGGTCTCGCCGACGGCATCAATCTGCGCCGCGCCCGCATCGGCGTGGTCGGCAAGTGGCAGGGCGATTGGGCCTATGCCTTGATCTATGATTTCGGCGGTTCGACCGACACTTTGAATCCGGCCCTCTTGCTGCAGAACGGCAATACAACCAATACGTCGAACAACTCATATTCGGCCGTGTCGGGCGTGGAAAACGCCTTCATCACTTACAATGGCTTCTATAATCACGGCCAGAAGTTCCCCGTCGCCTTCGACTTCGGCTTCCAGGACGTGCCCTGGACGCTCGACGAATCGACGAGCTCGAATGACATCATGTTCTTGGAGCGCTCGTCGTCGCAGGTCATCGCCACGGAATTCGGCGGCGGCGACTTCCGCTCGTCTTTGGGCGTGCGATCGAATAACGACCGCTATTGGGTCGGCGCCTATCTGACGGGGCCGACTGCCGGCTCGCTGGCCACGAATGGCGCGGCCTGCGTCAGCGCGACACCGCCTTGCATCCCGGCAAGCTCCGTCAGCGGCTATGGCCCGTCGGGCTCCGGCCTGCTCCGCGCCGCCTATCAGGTCGTTCAGACCAAGGACGCGACGCTGCATCTCGGCTTTAACTACGCCAATATGTTCGCGCCGCGCGTCGGTGCCAATGATTCCGGCATCCAATTGTATGACCGGCCTGAACTGCGCGTCGATCCGAGCTACTTCCTGAATACGAAGGCGATCCCCGCCAGGGATGCACAAGTGTTCGGCGCCGAGGCGGCGGCTTCCTACGGCCCCGCCTTTATCCAAGGCGAATATTATCACTACATCATCGATACGATGGCCGGCACCTCGGTGGTTGGCGTGAGCAGCATCACCGGCGGCGGCGGTCTCACAGGCGGTAAGCCCGGACCGGCGGCCGATTTCAACGGCGGCTATGTCGAGGCGAGCTATAGCTTCGGTGGCCAACGCCAATATCGGCCGGCTTCCGGCGCCTATACGGGCGTCATTCCGGAGAAGCCATTGGCTTACGGAACCGATGGCTTCGGCGCAGTCGAACTGGCTGGGCGTTTCAGCATTGTCGACCTGAACAGCGGCGGTCTGCAGCAACTCGTCAAGGCGGGAACCGGCTATACCGCCTATACCGGCAGCGAACAGACTTCTTATGGCGTCGGCATCAATTGGTATCCGAATACCAATATGAGATTCATGCTCGACTATGAGCATGTGGTCGTGTCGAACCCCGCGACTTTCGGCGGCCCGAGTGTGACCGGCGCGACAATCAATTGGATCGCCAGCCGCGTGCAATTCGCTTTCTGACGATCAATCTGATGCTCCGGCGGGCGTCGCGGCTCGCCGGAATGAACAATGTCGACCGATTTTGCAGACCGCCTCCGATAGCGTGAACTTCAAGCTTGGCCCATCCCCCTGACTGAGCCAGGCTTTTTTCTTTACGCTCTAGGTCTTCAACGCAGTGACGAGTTCTTTGCAAATCGACCGGAGTGGTATCGTATGAAGCAAGCCACGCGAAAGTTAGCTAACAGGTTTGCAGTGAAACGGCTCAAGCTAAGAAGACAATAGTGAAAGAAGTTTTATGAAAAACTATTTAGAGCCAGAAGGGCGATTTTAAATCGTTCTTTATTACCCCGCATCGACGCGCCGCCTTATCTCTTGGCGACCGAAATGAATATGCGGGTGCTCAAATGTCACGCCGAATCTTGTTCTTCATTGCCGCCGCTTGCCTCGTGCTGCCCTCAGCAGCCATGGCGCAGAGCGCCGTCAAACTCACCCGTGTGCAAGCAGAGAAGGCTTGCGCCAGCATGGGTCTGAACCCGAGCGAAGCGCCTTTCACTTATTGCGTCATGAGCCTTCGTCAGGCGGCGGCTCAACCAGCGGGTCAGATGACGTCGATCCGCCGCGCTTGCGCCGGCATGGGTCTCGCTCCTGGCTCGCAGCAATATGTGAGCTGCGTCGGAAATCTGAATATGACCACCGACGACGCCAATCGCGTCGGGACCGATTGATCGATTCGCCGACTGCGGGATTTTGGTGCCATCACGCCCTAGAGCATGTTCCGGAAAAGTTGCGAGACTTTTCCGGGACATGCTCTATCTTTTTGAAATAGAGCCGATGTGCCCCAATCATGTGGATCGCGAGCGATCCCACGCGATCGGGATCGGCTCTAAGCGCGTGAGGCCCCGGGGGAGGGGGCGTTCTCATCATGTGCACTTCATGATGTGAACCGAGTCGGCAAATCCGCTGCCACTCTCGCGATCGGTCCGCGTTGATCGCCATTGGCGGGCGAAGCACCGAGAATAAGGCACATCAACTCCGCTTTGGTTTGCCGTCGAAGCAGCAATCGGCGGCATTGGTGGCACGCCAATAGGCTCGTGGTGCTGGTTCATTGGAAGGCACAGGCGCGAATCTGACGCAATGACCGGCGCTTCTCCACCAATCGATCCGCTGATCGAGCCGGCTCATAGGGTCGAGACCAACGGTCATGTGCCCCCAAAAAATGCATGCATCGCATCTGATGCAGGTGACATCGGCTGTCGCTGCCACAACGCCTTCCCCGCAAAACTGCTCAGCGCGCGTCAGAGGCCAATGCGCTATTTGGTCCGGATTTTCGCAGGTGGCAGGCGCATGCCTGCGGCAGCGACCGTCACCTCTGTCGAGTTGCTGCCAAAATGCGCAGCGCCTGCATTCAACAACCTCAGTCGAAAGTTCTGCCATATTCGGTTCCTGCGGATGGTCGTGAAATCCGAAATCGATGCAAGGTCTTGATCATTGATGCGGGGTGTCCGCCTGCGCTGCCACATTGACCGAAAAACCTCCACCGAGCGCAAGGATCAAGGCCACGACTGCTTGCCGTCGCCGCGTTTCGACATTCAAGACTGTTTGCTGAGCTGAAAGCGCAGCGGTCTGGGCCACGACAACCTCAAGGTAATTGACCGCACCGTCGCGGTAGAGAGCCAGCGCCAAATCTTCCGCCTTCTGGGCTGCGGTAGCCGCAGCGCTGGCGCTGCGTAACTCGATCTGCAGCGTCCGAAGCAAGGCTAAATTGTCCTCGACCTGCTGTATGGCCTTCAGCACCGTCCCACGATATTGCGCGACCTCTTCGCGATAGGCTGCCTCGGCCGCCGTCAGTTGTGCGAGGCGTAAGCCACCGTCGAACAGCGGAAGATAGACCGTCGGCCCGACCGACCAGAAGCTGTTCGGCAGGCTCAGGAGGTTCAAGCCGGTGTCCTGGGTGCCGCCGATCAGATTGATGGTGAAGCGCGGGAAGAAGGCCGCTTTGGCGACACCGATCCTTTCATTGGCGGCTGCCGTCTGCCTTTCCGCTGCGGCAATGTCGGGCCGGCGTTCCAGAAGCGTTGACGGTACGCCCGGCGGGAAGGTTGGAATCCGCAAGACCTTGGTGGAAGGCGGAATTGAAAAATTGGAGGCGGGCTTGCCAATGAGCGTCGCGATCGCATCCTGGAGCAAAGCGCGTGGCCCGGCGAGGTCGGCGAGCTGCGCTTTGGCAGTGTCGAGCTGAACTTCGGCACGCTCTACATCGATCGGTGCGGCGATCTTTCCTTGGAGGCGTTCACGCGTGAGATCCAGCGCTGCTTTATAAGCGACGACAGTGCCCCGCAAGAGCTCAGCCTGCTGGTCGAGGCCGCGCAGACTAACATAGTCGCGCGCCAATTCAGCTTGTAGGCTGAGCCGCACGGATTCGAACGTCGCACCGCTGGCTTGCGCTTGCGCCTTGCTTGCGGCAACGGTGTCTTTGACGTGGCCCCACACGTCGACCTCATAGCTCGCCGCGGCATCGATATAATTGTTGCCGTAATAATTCGGCTCATTTGCGCCGCGCAGAGGACGATTGTCCGACTGCCTGTTTGCCGAGAATTGCTCGTCGTGCTGTAAGGTTGGATAATAGGCGCTTTGCACCTGCGCGACGTAGGCGCGGGCTTGCTCGTAGGATGCAAGAGCTGCGGCGAGATCCTGATTGGCGAATTCGACTTGCGGTTCGAACTCGTCCAACGTTCGATCCTCGAAGCGGCGCCACCAGTCTCCGTGCGGCTCATTGTCCCCAGGTTGCGCGGTCTGCCAAATGCCGGCATCGGCATTCTTGAATTTGGCTGGTATGGCAATAATCGGCGCCTTATAGGCGGGCGCGAAATCGCACGCTCCGAGCCATAGCGCGGGGCCGAGCGCCGCCATAAAACGCCAAAATCGCATGGTGCGCCCCCCGCCCTCAAACAGTATTAACGCGCGCCGATTTGCGACACGAGCCCATCCTCGTCTGCGATGTGGACAGTGTCGCCGTCGGTGATGGAATCGGACGGATTTTTGATCACCCGATCCGTGACCGACAGTCCAGACCGCACTTCCACCGTCGTCCCGAGATCGCGCCCGATTTGAATAGGCTTCAGCTTTACTTTGTTGTCAGGACCAACCACCGCGACACAGAGGGTGTCACGCCGGAAAATGAGCGCACTCGCGGGCAGGACCAGCTCATTCGGGTTGGGCGGAAGCTCGAAATCAACTTCCGTGAATGCACCCGGCTGCAGAAGACCGTCCTTATTGTCGCGATGAAGCTCGACCTGCAGACTCCGCGAGTTTCTGGTAATGGCATCGGAGGTCGTCGCAACGACCGCGTGAAAGGTTCTCCCCGGATATTGCGACAGCTTCAAAAGCGCTGTCATTCCACGCTGGATTTGCGCGGCGAAAGCCTGCGGGACATCGACATAAATTCGCATCTCATGGACATCGGCGATCTCGAATAGCTCCTCTGAATTGGATCGTGTTCCGTCATGCACGAGAGCGCCCACGTCGATTTTGCGTGCGGTCACCACTCCATCGAAAGGGGCGACGAGCCGCTTGAAGGTCTCGAACGCCTGCAGCCTTGCGACATTCGCTTTTGCCGCGGCGACTTCTGCCACCCGGGCTTGGTACTCGCCTTGCTTCTCGTCGGTCACCTGCTGCGAGACAGCGTTCGACTTCTGCAGCGTCGCCCAGCGCTTCGCGGTCACCTCGGCGAGCGCGGCATTGGCCTTGGCCTTCTCGAGCTCGCCTTTGGCCTGCTCCAATTGCTGGTCGAGCTCGGGCGTATCGATGTCGGCCAAGACGTCGCCGATCTTCACTCTGGCGCCGATATCCTTGTACCACATTTTCACATAGCCGCTGACGCGGGCGTGGATCGGCGCCGAATACCAAGCCGCGACTTCACCCGGAAGGATCAGGTGCTGGTAACTGGTGTTGTGCTGAGGCGTGACCACCTCCACGGTGGGGACGGCTTGCGCACGCGTCCATTTCGCGAGGTCGACTTCGCTTTTTTCGCGGCTGGTGACGCCGATGAAAGCGACGACGCCGGCGGCGATACCGGCGAAAACCAAGCGCCATAAGACTTTTCGGCCGAGCTTCTTGGGATCGCTCGAAGACATCCTGTCTTTCCTTACCATCGTAGCTAGTGCTGAGGAAGATCCACAATGACTGATTGTACTACGCTGCCGCCCGTTCGCTGGTTCCTAGAATGAGCCAATGCGAACAGTACAGGCACGAACACGAGCGTCGCGAAAGTGGAACACATGAGACCGCCAATCACCGCGCGGCCAAGCGGCGCATTCTGCTCGGCGCTGAGCGCCATGGGCAGCATGCCGATGATCATTGCGCCGGCGGTCATTATCACCGGTCGAAATCTGGTGAAACCGGCATCGAGCGCCGCCGTAATGGAATCGACGCCTTGCGCCAGCCTCTCGCGTGCGAATGAAATCACCAGAATGGAATTCGCCGTTGCCACGCCCATGCACATGATTGCCCCTGTCAATGCCGGGACCGACAGAGTAGTCTTCGTTGTGAAGAGCATCCAGACGATGCCAGCTAGAGCTGTCGGCAGCGCTGCGACGATCACAAACGAATCGAGCCAGGACTGAAAGTTGACGACGATCAACAGGTAGATCAGCAGAATCGACAGTGCCAGGCCGCTGAAGAGCTGCGCGTAGGCACTCTTCATCGTCTCGACTTGGCCCCGCAGCACGACTGTCGACCCACGCGGCGCTTCGGCGGCGGTCTTATTGAGAACATTCTGTATATTGGCCGCTACACCGCCGAGATCTCGACCATGCGTTGTCGCATAGATGTCGATGACGGGTTGGACATTGTAATGGGAAACGATGGCATTGGTCATGGTTCGCTTGATCGTCGCGATGCCGCCGAGCACTTGCGTCTTCGCGATGCCCGTTACGGGAACGTTTTCAAGATCGCCGAGCGTATCGACCCAATATTGCGGCATCTGGACGACGATCGGATAGGACACGCCATTTTTGGGGTTCAGCCAGAAGGTGGGTGCCGTCTGGAGGCTGCTCGCGAGTGTGTCCTGCAAGGAGGTGGCTACATCTTCCTCCGTGAGGCCGATATTGCTGGCGAGCGTGCGGTCGACATTGACGTATAGGGTCGGAACGTTGAACGCCTGTTGGATGCGCGCATCGGCGATCCCCGGAATGTTGGCGATCTGCTTGAAGATCTTTTCGGCGTAGGCAAGATCCGCTTCGAGATGCGAGCCGATCACCTGCACGTCGATCGGTGCGGGCAGGCCGAAATTGAGGATCTGTGACACGATATCGGCCGGCAGAAAGGCGAATGTCGTGCCCGGGAACAATCGCGGCAGCAATTCGCGCAGCTTCTTGATATAGCCGGCGGACTCCGATGCATAACCAGGTTTGAGCGACATCAATATGTCTGCATCCGCCGCGCCGACGCTGCCCGAATTGGCATAGGCGATATTGATGCCGCTGATCGGTAAGCCGATGTTGTCGACGATATTGTCGAGTGCGCTCGGCGGAATGATGTCGCGAACCTTTGCTTCAATTTGATCGCAGAGAGCCGCCGTCTGTTCGATCCGCGTCCCGGTCTGGGCGCGAATATGCATTTTGATCTGATCCGCTTCGACGGGCGGGAAGAAATTCTGGCCTAGGAAAGGCACTAGGCTGAAGGATATGAAGACCACTACCAGGAAGCCAGCGACAAACATGCGCCTGCGAGCCAATGCGAGCTCAAGCAAGCGACGGTGACCACTGCGGATCGCTTCGAAGCGATGTTCAAAGCTACGTTGGAAGCGGACGAAAGGGTTGCGACTCGGCGGCGCGTCTTCCGCACGTTCATGTCCACCGTGTCCGGTTTGCGCTGCAAGCAGGTAGCGGGCCATCGTCGTCACCAGCGTCCACGTGAGCAGGTAAGAGCCGATCAGGGCAAATACCACCGCTTTGGCCATCGGCCGAAACAGAAAGCCGGACACGCCGCCGAGACCCAGAAGCGGGACGAACACGGTGCACATGCAGAGCAGCGACACAGTATGGGGCGTCACGAGCTGCTTGGACGCGTCCATGATCGCAGTCTCGATCTCGGCGCCATGTTCGAGATGCAAGTTGATGTTTTCGATCGATACGGTCGCATCGTCGACGAGAATGCCGACGGCGAGCGCCAGCCCGCCCAAGGTCATCACATTGATCGTCTCGCCGGTCGCCGAAAAGACCGTCACCGAAAAGAGAATCGCGAGGGGAATAGAAATCAGGATGATCAGCGTCGAGCGCCAGCTGCCGAGAAAGAGCAGGATCATCAGGCCGGTCAAGGTCGCCGCAATGGCACCTTCTCTGAGCACGCCGTCGACCGAGGCCTCGACAAATCCCGATTGATCGCCGACCGCGTGGATCTCGATGCCATTCGGAAGGCTGGCCCGGATCTTCGGCAGAAGCGCCTTCACGCCATTGATCACATCGAGCGTCGACGCAGAGCCAGATTTCAGGATCGTCATCAGCACGGCGTGGTTGCCGTTGACGCGAACGGCGTTCAACTGCGGCGGCGCGCCATCATGCACGAAGGCGACGTCGTGCATGTAGACCACAGCGTTGCCGACCGCCTTGATCGGCAGATTGTTTAGGCCGGCCATGGTCGTCGGCGCATCGTTCAGGGTCACGATATATTCGAACTGGCCGATCTTCTGCGTTCCCATCGGGATGATGAGATTCTGCGCCGCAATCGCGTGAACCACATCCTGCGCCGAGAGGCCATAGGATTGAAGCTTCTGCTGATCGATGTCGATCTGGATCTGCCGCACCTTGCCGCCATAGGGAGACGGCACGGCGGCGCCGGCAACGGTCGCAAGCTGCGGCCTTATGAAATTCTGCGCGTAGTCGTTGAGCGCAGATTGCGAAACCGTATTGCTCGACAAAGCAAGTTGCAAGACCGGAACGGTCGAGGCGTTGAAGACCAGAACATAGGGAGGGGTGATGCCCGGCGGCAGCAATTTGAGCACGGTCTGCGAGGCGGCCGTGACTTGCGCCAGCGCCGTGTTGATGTTCACCGTCGGCTGGAAGAAGACTTTGACGATCCCATAGCCGGTCAGCGACTGCGACTCCATGTGCTGGATGTCGGTGACCTGCGCGCTGAGCGTGCGCTCATAATAATAGACGATGCGCCCAGACATATCATCCGGCGGCATGCCGTTATAAGTCCACACGACGCTGATGACCGGAATGCCGATATTCGGAAAGACATCGGTCGGCGTCTTCTTCCAGGCCATCACGCCGAAGATCAGAATCAGCATCGCCATCACCACGAAAGTGTAGGGACGCTGAAGAGCTATTCTGACAATGGCGATCATGTCTCGAACGTGATGTGAGAATTAGGCGGCAAGAAGATTGGATTCGTTCATGGCAACCGCATAGCGGCAGCCAGTCTCGCATATCGGCCGAATCTCGAGATCGCATGCAGCATATGCTCCATAATTGCTTCTCGCGCTTGACCTTGCTGAAAGTCGTTGGCGACCCCTGCGTGGGGCGGCTCAGATTTGTTTGCCGTCGCTGGCGTTTGCTGTGATCGCGAGCTGGAATGCACCAAGGCAAATAGCGCAGGCACGAAGAAGAGCGTCGCGCAAGTGGCGCAGAGGAGGCCGCCGATGACGGCGCGGCCGAGCGGTGCGTTCTGCTCGGTGCTGAGCGCCATGGGCAGCATGCCGATGATCATGGCCAATGCCGTCATGAGCACCGGACGGAATCGCGTAAAGCCGGCATCGATGGCCGCCGTCGTCGCATCGAAGCCCTGCATCAGTCGCTCGCGGGCAAAGGAGATCACTAGGATCGAGTTGGCGGTCGCAACGCCCATGCACATGATCGCTCCCGTCAGCGCCGGCACCGACAACGTCGTATAAGTTGTGAATAGCATCCAGACGATTCCCGCGAGGGCCGCCGGCAGCGCGGCGACGATCACGAAAGGATCGAGCCAGGACTGGAAGTTGACGACGATCAGAAGATAGATGAACACGATGGCTAGGGCCAAGCCGGCGAAAAGCTGGCTGTAGGCGGCCAGCATCGTCTGGACTTGGCCGCGCAGCACCACCGTCGAGCCGGCGGGGGCTTCGGTGGCGGTCTTGTCGAGGATCGTCTGGATGTCGGTCGCGATGCCGCCGAGATCGCGATGATTGGTTGTCGCGTAAATATCGACGACCGGCTGCACATCGTAGTGCGACACGACCGCATCGCTCATTCCCCGCCGAATCACGGCGATGCCGCCGAGCAGTTGCGACGTGTCCGTTCCCGTCACCGGGACATTCTTGAGGTCGCCGAGCGTGTCGACCCAATATTGCGGCATCTGGATGACGATCGGATAGGACACGCCGTTCTTGGGGTTCAGCCAAAAGGTGGGTGCCGTCTGGAGACTGCTCGCAAGCGTGTCCTGTAAGGATGTCGCCACGTCTTGCTCGGTGAGGCCGACATTGCTGGCGAGGGTGCGGTTGACGTCGACATAGAGGGTGGGAACGTTGAACGCCTGTTGGATGCGCGTATCGGCGATCCCCGGAACATTGGCAATCTCTTTGAAGATCTTGTCGGCGTAAGCGCGATCCGCCTCGAGATTGGGGCTGATCACCTGCACGTCGATCGGCGCCGGCAAGCCGAAGTTCAGGATCTGTGACACGATGTCGGCCGGCAGAAAGGCGAATGTCGTGCCTGGAAATAATCGCGGCATCTGTTCGCGCAGCTTCTTGATGTAGCCGGCAGAGTTCTCAGCATAGCCCGGTTTCAGCGAAATCAACACATCCGCATCGGCGGCGCCGACGCTGCCCGAATTGGCATAGGCCATGTTGATGCCGCTGATCGGCAAGCCGATGTTGTCGACGATATTGTCGAGCGCGTTCGGTGGGATGATGTTGCGCACCGCATCTTCAATGTGGTCGCAGAGATCCGCGGTCTCTTCGATCCTCGTGCCCACTTGCGCCCGGATGTGCATTTTGATCTGCGCAGCCTGGACGGTGGGGAAAAAATTCTGGCCGAGGAAGGGCACGAGGCCGAAGGAGACGATAACGACGGCCAGAAAGCCGATGATGAACGACCATCCGCGTCCCAAGGCGATCGCCAAAATGGCGCGATAAGTGTTGCGGATCGCGTCGAAGCGATGCTCGAAGCCGCGTTGAAAGCGCACGAGGGGATTGCGGCTCGGTCGATCATGTCCACCTTCAGCATGATCGTATCCCGCCTGTGCGGCGAGTAGATAGCGGGCAAGCGTGTTGACCAGCGTCCGCGACAATATGTAGGAGAAGATGAGGGCGTATACGACAGCTTTGGCCATCGGCCTAAACAGAAAGCCGGAGACTCCGCCGAGACTGAACATCGGCACGAAGACGATGCAGATGCATAGCAAGGACACGGTGGCCGGAACGACGATTTGCCGCGCCCCATCCATGATCGCGAGTTCGATCTCCTTGCCTTGCTCGAGATGCCAATTGATGTTTTCGATGGTCACCGTGCCATCGTCGACGAGAATGCCCACAGCGAGCGCCAGCCCGCCCAAGGTCATCACATTGATCGTTTCGCCGGTCGCGGAGAGCGCGGCAATCGAGCCGAGGACCGCGAGGGGGATCGAAATCAGGATGATCAGCGTCGAACGCCAGCTGCCGAGAAAGAGCAGGATCATCAAGCCGGTCAAGGCCGCCGCAATCGCCCCCTCCCGGAGCACGCCGTCGACCGAGGCCTCGACAAATCCCGATTGATCGCCGACCGCGTGGATCTCGATGCCATTCGGAAGGCCGGCCCGAATCTTCGGCAGAAGCGCCTTGACGCCATTGATCACATCGAGCGTCGATGCCGAGCCGGATTTCAGGATCGTCATCAGCACCGCATGGTTGCCGTCGACGCGGACGGCGTTCAACTGCGGCGGCGCGCCGTCATGCACGAAGGCGACGTCATGCATGTAGACCACTGCGTTGCCGACCGCCTTGATCGGCAGATTGTTCAGGCCGGCGATGGTGGTCGGCGCATCGTTCAGGGTTATGACATATTCGAACTGGCCGATCTTCTGCGTTCCCATCGGGATGATGAGATTTTCCGCTTGCAGCGCATGACCCACGTCCTGCGCCGACAGGCCGTAGGACTGGAGCTTCTGCTGATCGATGTCGATCTGGATCTGCCGCACCTTGCCGCCATAGGGAGACGGCACGGCGGCGCCGGCAACGGTCGCAAGCTGCGGCCTTATGAAATTCTGCGCGTAGTCATTAAGAGCGGATTGCGAAACCGTATTGCTCGACAAAGCAAGTTGCAGGACCGGAACGGTCGACGCGTTGAAGACCAGAACATAGGGCGGGGTGATGCCCGGCGGCAGCAGTTTGAGCACGGTCTGCGAGGCCGCGGTGACTTGCGCCAGCGCCGTATTGATGTTCACCGTCGGCTGGAAGAAGACTTTGACGATGCCATAGCCGGTGAGCGACTGCGACTCCATGTGCTGGATGTCGGTGACCTGTGCGCTGAGGGTGCGCTCGTAATAATAGATGATGCGCCCCGACATGTCGTCGGCCGGCATTCCGTTATAGGTCCACACGACGCTGATGACCGGAATGCCGATATTCGGAAAGACATCGGTCGGCGTCTTCACCCAGGCCATCACGCCGAAGATCAGAATCAGCATCGCCATCACCACGAAGGTGTAGGGACGCTGAAGAGCTATTCTCACAATGGCGATCATGTCGTCGCTCGCGTTGCTCCTTGTTCCTGCAAAGCGCGTTTCCAGCTAGATCACGATGACTTTGGATTGAATCAATCCAAAGTCATAAACGTGATCAATTCGCAAAGTGTAGAGCGGGATGCGAGCGGAAAACCGGTTCCCACTTTTCCTCATCCCGCTCTCGGACGAATAGGCGTCTGTCCAGCCGGTCGGAACCCAAAAATCCACGGCACACACGCCTCCTCAAGAAGGCAGGTCTCGCGGCCGTTGCAGCCAAAAGACGCGCAACGAAAACGCCGATGTGGCGGAGGCGCACAGGCCCCCGCCGCGCCGCTAATTGAGACTGTTTCGACGCGGGATTTCTTGGCGGCTGTGCGGCTTGAACGGAGCACCTCCCTGTCTCGAGCCTGGTCCGAAACGCGATGCACCAGAAGCTTGGCTTTCGCTCGCCATAAGCTCAACCGTTACGGCAAAACCAAAATTAAACGACTGAGCCGCTGTGCGGTATTAAATTTAAATTCAAGAGCCGAGGCAAAAAGTGCTGAAATGTCTTGTCGTTGATTGTCTACCTACTCGCGACTTTGCCGCGATTGCCAATTTGTTGCTGCACCGGCGCGGATCGCACAGGACATTCGTCGAGAGCCTTGAACGCATCGCATGGCCGGAACAAACACTTCTCAGCCGCTTTAAAAGCGCGGTTTGTCCGGCGGCCGCGGCCAAGTCGCCTTAGCGACCAGACGACGCGAAGGGCCCGGCCTTCTTCCGATCTTTGCGAAGCCGGCGCAGGGCCGCCGCCCTTCCGATCCGCCCTGAACGTCCTTGCGGCTCAGCAGCTGCGCGGCGCAGGTTCGCCGCTGTCGAAAGTGCGGAATTGGCTTGCGGCAGGATTTCGAAAGACGCGCCTGGATGACTGTCTTCCAGGCGCAGGGTGAGCCCGTGGAGGTCCGCGATCGTCGCTGCCATGCTCAGGCCGAGCCCATTGCCGGGGATGCCGCCTGCCGTGCTCGAACGATGAAAGCGTCGGAAAATTTTATCTCGGTCGGCGAGCCTGATGCCAGGACCATTATCGGAGACTTTAACGCAAGGACCCTCGGGTAGAGCCTTCGCGGCGATCAGCACGGCGCCGCCCTCGGGCGCAAATTTGATCGCATTATCGACCAGATTTGCGAGCGCCTCCCGCAGAAGCTCGGCATCGCCCGTCATGGGGACGCTGTCGTCCGTTTCGAGGGAGATGGCAATGTGCTTGGCCTCCGCCATGGGCTCGTACAGGTCAAATACGTCGCGGCAGACTTCAGCCAAATCAACGCTCGCGAATGCGCTGCGCCGCAGACCCGCTTCAATCTCGGAAATGCGCAGCAGCGCGGTCACCGTCGTGATGGCCCGATCGAGATCGCACAGCGCTTGTTGCGCGGTCTTTCGCAAATTGTCGTCGGACCCGTTGAGGCCGCGCTCGAGACGTACCCGCATGATCGCGAGCGGCGCGCGTAGATCATGCGCGATATTGTCGCCAACGCTCTTGAGCTGGTTGATGAGACGGAAGATCTCGTCGAGCATCAGATTGACGGAGCGCACGACCTCGTCGATGTCATCCGGCCAGCGGTGAACCGGCAGACGTTCGCGCAGATCGCCCTGAATGACCCGGTCGATGGCATATTGGATGGATTTGAGCCGGCGCGACGCCTGCAGGCTGAAGAGGGCGCCGATGATCAAGGCGAGAAGAATGGTAGGTCCGACACCGATGGCCAAGGCCTCGAGCACCGAGTGGCGCAGCGCATAGACCTCGTAAAGGCTGCGGCCGAGCAATAGGACGCCCCCATCGGGTCGTCGCTGCGCGACGACGATCACCGGCTCAGTTCCCCCGTCGCCGCCCTTGAGTGGCAAGGTCTCGGTATAATGCGCGCGTCCGTCTATCGGGATCGAGAAGCCTTCGGCAACATTTCCGTAGAGAAGTTTTCCGTCGGCGGCATAGAGGCCGACATATTCGATGCGGCGCAGATCGCGCGTCAGTCGAAGGTCGAGTTCGCGCTGGATCTGTTGCGTCGGCTCGTTTGCGGCACGCGCGACCTCATCCGTCAAGACCGTACGGAGCCGCCTTATGTCGGCGGCGGAGACCTGCCAATAGACGATGGCGAAGACAATGCAGGTCGAAGCCGTCACGACGAGAGCAAAGACGATTGCCAGCCGAAAGGCTGTTGACTTCAATATATCATTCATCCGCATGGAGCATGAAACCGGTTGCACGAATGGTTTCGATGAGGGGAACTTCGCCGGGAGCGTCCACTTTGCGTCGCAGCTTACCGATATGGACGTCGACGACATTTGTCTGCGGCAGCGTCCTATAATGCCATACATCCTCGAGCAGCATTGCACGCGTGACGACCTGGTTCGGATGCCGCATGAAATATTCCAAAAGATTAAATTCGCGCGGCAGCAGTGAGAGGATCCGATCGCCGCGCCGCACCGTTCGATCGATCAAATCCATCGAAAGAGGGCCGACCCTCAGGTTCGCCAGCCTTCCGTCGTTCGAGCGGCGCAGCAAGGCGGCGACCCGCGCGACGAGTTCGGCCATGGCGAAGGGCTTGACCAAATAATCATCGCTGCCGGCGCGCAGCCCATGGATGCGGTCATCGACCGAGGTGAGGGCGCTGATGACCAGCATGGGAACTTTGTTGCCCTCGGCTCGCAACCGCTCAATCATCGGCAGGCAGTCATTGCCATGCAGCAAGCGGTCGACGAGCATGACCGCGGGGGGATGCGCGCGCGCCGAGGCGAAGACTTCAGCCTCGGTCTCAGCGATCCGAATTTCATAGCCCGCCTCCTCCAAGGCCAGGAAGATCTCCTGCGCCATCTCGCGCTCGTCCTCAATGAGAAGTACGGAAACGCGTTCGGAAGTCCGGCGGCTCTCAACCAATGGAGTGTCCATTTTCATGCAAAGGCGACGCCTCTCATCGTCGGCGCTCATTTATCACATTGTGTCTCGCAGCATCAAAGGATCTGAAGTGAAGTAGACATCGCCGCGGCAGAGCACAAGACCTTTGCGGCGGCAGCCAGGGCCCAAAACCTGATGCAAAATCAGGATCAAGCGTCAATTTTCAGATGACCGCCGTCCACCCTCGAGTTCGGCGGCCACCAAAAAAACAAGCGGGCCAAAGGCCCGCTTGCTAGATCTTGGTCCGGATCGTTTCGGATCAGTATTTGGTGACCAGCGCCGGCGGCGGCGGCGGCGCGTCGAACGGATAATAGCGGAAGGAGGCGTAGGCCATTTGGTCGTTGAAATGCACGGAACCACCGGGCCCGGCCCCGCCATTGGCCACATTCCCACCCGTATGACCCGAGCCAGGGAAGAGGTCGTTCTGGATATAGGCATATTGGAGGCCGACGCGGACCGAGCCGAAGGCGCCTTCGTAAACCTTGTCCCAGAAGCCGGTGGTGAGCTCCCAGGCGTCATGGATCTTGCCGGCACAGGCGCCGTTGACGAAGTAGCAGCCGGAGTTGTCGGCGGTCGGGGTGACGTAGCCCATGCCCGTGCCGAGCCAATCGGTGGAGAGGATCTTCTCTTGGCCGCCATAGGCATAGATATCAAGTTGCGGCGTCGCATGGACGACCGCGCCGCCGAGATATTGGATCTCGGGGAGTGCGTTGAGCGAGCCGTTCAGATTGATCGTCGTCGCGGCGAGACCGCTCGTTCCGTAGCGGCTGATGCCGCGGCCGATCATGCCCGAACCCTGGATGTCGATGAACTTCGGCATGACCGGAATGATGATGCCGCCGCCGGCGCCCCAGCCGGTCGTGTCATAGCGGCTGTTGTTGGTCGAAACAGCCAGCCCCGGTACGCCGTTTTGCACAAAGTCGTAAAGGTCGGTGTAGAGGCCGTAGCCTTCGATATGGATCTTGCGGTCGCCGAGGGTCGGCTCCCAGGCCGCCTTGGCGATCACATCCGGCACGTGGTTGAACGAATAGGTCGTCGTTGTGTTCAGCACGCCCGAACCGCCGGAGGCCAATTGGTTACAGACGACACCATTGCCATTAACAGCGGTGACGCCGCCTGCGGTGGGTGCGGTGGCAGACGTCGGCGCGCCGGGGCAGTTGGTGGTCTGCGGCATTTCGGCGGAGGCCGCCACCCAGAAGGTGTCGCCGAAATTCTTGACCAGGCGAATGCCGGGCTGACGAGTTCCAGGTGAAGCCGGCGACGTACTGCGCGTCGATCACCAGCGGCGTGACTTCGTTGCGCGGCGTGATCCCCTTATTATTCAAGGTCGCCAGCGACCAGGTTTGGCCGGCCAACAGATGGAAGCCGACATCGTTCCAGTCGAGAGTGCCATAGAGATGGCGGATACGCGGCTGATAGGAGTTGCTCTCGTTCGAATTCGCGGTGACGCCAGAGGCCAGGAAGTCGAACTCGCCATAGGCTGACGCGACCGTGCTCGGGTTGATCTGGCCTTCTGCCAAGAGCGACACGCGCGACTGCCGCGCGGTGCCGCGGATCTCGTTCATATGCGCATTCGGGCTGGTGTAAAATGGCAAGCTGCCGAATTGCGGGCTGAAGTCGCCGCCCGTCGCACGCGAGCGCCACACACCTTCCGCCGCCAGGAAGCCGCCGGGGGTGAGCGTGATGCCGTTCAGATGGAACTTCTTGTCCCAAGGCATTGGCGGCTCATAGGGACCCTTGGTGATCGGCCCTGGCGGATAGGCCGCCTCCTGCCGCAATACCTTCTGCGTCACTTTCTGCTGAGCATCGAGGCGCTTCTCAAGTGCTCTGAGGTGCGCCTTGAGATCCTTGATCTCCTGAATGGTTACGGCGTCCTCGGCCTTGGCCGCGACCGTTCCCACGGTGAGCAGAACCGCAACCGAGACGCCGCCCAAAAGCGCCCGTGAGGCATGGCCGACGCGCCAACGGCGCTGATTTTCGGATGACGTATGCACGAAAGTCCCCCAACTTGGTTATCGAGATCCGCCTCTTTGGACCTGATCTCCGTTGAACCCGTTTTGTGGTATAACGACTTCGCGATTGGTTATGTGACAGTTCGACCTTCGATTTATAAATTTTTTTTTATGATAATTTGCAGCACGAAACCAAAATCGCCGCGACGGATGAAGCGGAAATCGCCACAATTGCCGCAAGCAAGCGTCAAGTAGTTGATTTTAAAGATACTTAAAAGAGCTTTGCCATGTTGATAAAGCGCTGATCGGATATGCAATCATGGCCTCGCCGAGCCCGATCTGCGTGCACATCGCATGCCTCCGGTTTGCGGATTTTCGAGCAGTGTGTCCGATCGGCATCGGAGAAAAACTACCTTGGCATGTATTTTTGCGGTGATGCTCGCAAAGGATTTGGCGTTCATGCCGGATTTTCTTCGAGCCGAAGCTGTTCACATTGAATCGCAGCTGAAACATACGAGGCACACCGATGTGCCAAAGCACAATTCAGATCAGGAGATAAATCGACGCCGCATCTAAAAATGAAAGCATATAGCTCAGCTCGACAGGAGCCTGGCGAGATAAATTCGCGGAATTCGCGGCCGCCAAAAAGAAAAGCGGGCCCGGAGGCCCGCTTTCGTAGATCTTGGTCCGAAGCTGTTTCGGATCAGTATTTGGTGACAAGTGTCGCCGGCGGCGGCGGCGGCGCGTCGAAGGGATACCAACGCAAGGCGGTCAGGACCATGTTGTCGGTGGTCGTAGGCGACGCGCCTCCGAGCCCGACTCCGGGGAACAAGATGCGTTGCGTATAGGAATATTGCATCCCCCAACGCACCGTACCGAAATCCCCCGCATAAAGCTTGTACCAGAAGCCACCCGTGGCCTGCCAGACTTCCTTGGTAGCCATGGTGCAGGCGCCACCTTCGGTGTAGCAGCCCGCATTGGAGATAGCCGGATCGCCGACGCCGACAGTTGCGGACAAATAATCCGCGAATTCGCGCTCGAAGCCGCCGCCGACCCAGAGATCGAGCTGGGGCGTGACATGCGCCGTCAAAGAGCCGAGGAACATGATTTCCGGAATTGGCGAGATCGAGCCATTGGCGTTGAAAGTATCGGCGGGCAGGAGCGATGTGCCGAAGCGGCCGATGCCGCGGCCGGCGAAGACTTGATCCTCCGTATCGAGCCATTTCGGGATCAGCGTCGCGACGACGCCGCCGCCGACGCCCCAACCGGTCGTGTTCGTGTTGCCGCCAGGCGTATAGCCGGTTATTATTGGGTTAGTTGCGCTAGTCACCGCGCCGCCGTAGGCGACCTGATCATAGAGATCGGTGTAATAGCCCATGGCTTCGACATGCACCGGGTGATCGCCGCCTAAATTGCCGTCCCAGGCCAATTTGCCGACAATGTCCGGAATCCGGTTGAAGGAGTAGTTCTGCAGGCCACCCATGAACTGTCCGCCGGGCGACTGGCAATAGACGTCGACGCCGCCTCCTATAGCCCCGAAGCCTGTCGCCGTTCCGAGGCCGATCGCGCTGGTTGCCGAGTTCCCCGTGATCGCCGAGGCGCCCGGACACTGGGCGTAATAGTTCTGCGGGTTTTCGAACGAAATGCCGGCCGTGAATGGGCCCAGGTCCTTGACGAAGCGGACCTGCGCGCCGCGCTCCCAGAGCTGGCCGGGAATGAAGTCCGCGTCGATGAAGGGTGCGGTGACGATGTTTCGCGGATCGAGTCCTTTGCCTTGGAGCATCAACAAGGTCCAGGCCTGGCCGGCGAGGACATGAACGCCCGGATCTTTCCAATCCAAGGAGACATACATGTTGCGGATGCGTGGAGCATAGGAATTGCTCTCGACGGCATTGGAGGTTTCGGCAGAACCGAGGAAGTCAAACTCGAAATAGCCGGAGACGAGGACGCCCGGCGCGACTTCCGCTTGGGCCAAGAGGGATGGCCGGGTCTGGCGCCCGCTGAAGCGCGATTCCGTCATTTTATAGAGCGGGTTGTTCGGCAGCGGCATGCCGCCTGACGCGGGACCGAAGGTCGATGCGATGTCGGCCTGTTCCGAATGCTGCCGCCAAACGCCCGCGCCTTCGATGAAGCCACCAGGCGTGAGGGTGACGGGACCGAGGTGCAATGACCTGTCCCAGAACGGCGGCTCATAGGGACCCTTCACGATCGGGCCGGCCGCGACTTCGCGACGTTCCACGGCCGTGATCTTGACCTTCGTCTCCTTCTGCTCGTGCGCCTGCTTGCGCAGCTCCGCCTTCAGCTCTTTCACCTGCGCGGCCAAGGCGTTGAGCTGGGCTTGGATTTTCTCAGGATCGGCGGTCTGTGCCCGGGCCGATACGCTCATGCCTGCGAGCAGGGAGGCACAAGCGGCAGCGCCCAGGAGTCGCGAAACGAGGCGGCTTTTGCCGGTTCCGCGCCGAAATCGCATTCCCATGCCGTCCGATGAGATTGTGCTGGCAATGGCGCAGCCCATTTGTTGATTTCGTTGATCTGCCATCTTTGGGCCCCCCTTTACGTCAAAATCCTAAAGCCTCTCGGTGCGAAGGACAATGCAATGCACCGAAAGACAGCTCAGCTTGCTTATCGTCTGTTCAGCTTGCTTATTATCTGTGCCCTTCTGAGCGCGCGCCCTAAAGCGCACTGCCGTGGCATTCCAGATTCTATTACCTATTTGCATAGCTCGATTTTTTTTTAAGCGCAAATAGCCATTAGTTGAATTCGGGAAATTTAAGTCTTTGATTTCAATGGATTTATATCCACATGGCAGCGTGTTTTTGGGATTAATTTTCGACTAACGTGACAAATTTGCTTCACTTATGATTGGAATTTTAGCTCTATCTTTTCCGTCAATTACGCTGATTACCGTGGCTTCGGCCAAAGTCTGGAGAAACATCTTATTGTGCCGGACTTCGGCCGAAGCCGTTGATGAAGCCGATTTCCGCAGCGTGAATTTATTCTTTACCGAATTGGCTTAGCCATTCGAAGGACATGTCTCCCAGCGGCAAAGGCGAATCCGCTTTTCCGGGGCATGCTCTGGCCCAAAGGCCGGCAACCCGCTGCGGCAACCCTTTGATGAACGACCTCTTCGATTACCGGACTATTGCAGTGGCCTTTGCCCTGAAGTGCTTCTTGCAGGCGGTGGTACTGCTTTACGTTTGGTACGTCGACCGCAAATATCCCCCCGCCCGCAAATGGGCCGTGGGCTCATTGCTTCTTGCGGCGGGAACTCTGCTGATCGCCCAGCATCTCGACACCTCGTCGGCAGCGATCATCATCGGCCGCAATATCTTGATTTACGCCGGTCTCATTACTTTTGGCGTCGGCATCATCGAGGCTTGCGCGGCGCCGGTGCCATGGCGCTTTTTCGGCGCATTGGTGATTGCTTCCTTGCTTGCGCAATGGTGGTTCACGGTTGAAATGCCGTCGATCCCGGCGCGTGCCGGTATGTTTTCATTGAGCCTCGCCCTCGGCGCGAGCTATGTGGCCGTTTGTGCGCTAGGGTCGCCGCCGGGCCCGTTGCGCGGAACAAGGCGCTTGATCGGCGTCTTGCTGACGATACAGGTCGTTGCGTCGCTATTTTGTTGCGTCGCTTCATTTCAGCCGCACTTCGCCTCCGTCTTTCGGACGTCGATCGCGCAGAATGGCTTCATCCTCGTTTCCGTCGGCGCCTCCTTTCTGCTGGCCCTGGCCCTCACCGTTCTCACCGGCCAGCGAACGACAGCTCTCCTTGCCGCCATTCTCGACAATCTCGATCACGGCGTTGCCATGTTCGACGCGGACAAGCGCCTCGTCATCTGCAATGATCGTTATGGCGAGCTTTATGGCGTCGAGACTTGCCAGTTGCGGCCGGGAACGACGCTGCCGTCCATTATCGCGCGCCGGATTGCCAATGGCCTCTTTGCGGGCGGCAGCGCGCAACACTATTTCGAGGAACGGATGAGCCCAGTGGTCGATGCTTCGACCGAGCTCCATCATCTCAACGATGGGCGCAGCATCGTCATTTCGCGGCGGCCCATGCAGTTCGGCGGTTGGCTGACGACCCATGCGGATGTTTCGGCGATTCAGCGGATCGAAGCACAGGTGGCCTATCTGGCGCATCACGATCCTTTGACAGGCATCGCCAATCGCCAGCTTTTCGGCGAGAGAATGAGAGAGGAGATCGGGCGGCTTGGTCAGGACGGCGAAGGCTTCGCGGTTCTTCTCATCGACCTCGATCGCTTCAAGGCGATCAATGACACGCTCGGTCATCCAAGCGGCGATGCGCTGCTGGTGGCTGTGGCGGAGCGGCTCCGCAGTTGCGTTGCCGAGGCGGATATCGTTGCCCGATTGGGCGGCGATGAATTCGCCATTGTGCAAATGACGGGCGCCGGTCGCGACACGACTTTACACCTGGCCAAGCGCCTGCTCGATACGGTCGGTGCGGCCTATGAGCTCGAAGGGCAGAAGGTGATGGTCGGGGCGAGCATCGGCATCGCCAAAGCGCCCGAGAATGGCACTGATGCGGATCAGCTCATGCGCAACGCCGATCTCGCACTCTATCGGTCAAAGGCGGAGGGCCGCAACTGCTATCGCTTTTACGACCAGGACATGGATGCGAATGTCAGAGCTCGTCACGCGCTAGAGCTCGCTTTGCGCAATTCCATTATGTGCGACGATTTCTTGCTCGAATATCAGCCGGTCGTCGATGTGGTGCGCAACGAGATATGTGCCGCCGAGGCGCTCGTGCGCTGGCGTCATCCGTCCGGCAATGTCGTCGAACCGGCGAAATTCATCGGCATTGCCGAAGAGACGGGATTGATCGTGCCGCTTGGCGAGTGGATCTTGCGACAAGCCTGCTCGGATGCCCTCGCTTGGCCGAAGCACAGCCGCGTTTCCGTCAATCTCTCGGTGGCGCAATTCACCAATGGCAATATATGCGACAGTGTCGAAGCGGTCTTGCAGGAGACCGGATTGCCGCCGACACGGCTCGAACTCGAGGTGACGGAATTGATTCTTTTGCAGAGCAGCGACACGGTGCTTTCGCGGCTGCATCGGCTCAAGGAGCTTGGCGTATCGATTGTTCTCGACGATTTCGGTACCGGCTACTCGTCCTTGAATTATTTGACGAAATTTCCATTCGACCGGCTCAAGATCGACAAATCTTTTATCGTTGATCTCGGCTATCGCAAGGAATGTTCGGCGATTGTGGCAGCAATCATCGGCGTCGCGCGCAGCCTTGGCATGGCAGTGACCGCGGAGGGGGTGGAAACCGTCGAACAATATGAGCTGCTGCGCGCGGCGGGCTGCGCGCAGATGCAAGGCTTTCTCTTCGGCAGGCCGGGCCCGGTCGAAGATCTCGCTTTCACGCGTTGCGAGCCGGCGGCCAGGCATGTTGCACAGCGATGCGCCGGTGCTTCTTTCGGCACAGCCTTATAATGGCAGCCGCACGGTCGCGATCGCCATGGCCGCCATGCCTTCTTCGCGGCCGGTGAAGCCGAGATGTTCCGAGGTTGTCGCCTTGATCGCGATCCGATCGATCGACACGCCGGTGATTGCGGCAAGGCTTTCGCGGATCGCGTCGCGATGCGGTCCGATCTTCGGCCGTTCGCAAATGATCGTCGCGTCGAGATGCGCGACCATGCCGCCGCGTTCGCGCAGCCTTTGCATGGCGGCCGCCAGAAAGATCGATGAGGCGGCGCCGCGCCATTGCGGGTCGGTCGGGGGAAAATGGCTGCCGATGTCGCCGTCGGCGATCGCGCCCAGTATGGCATCGGTGATCGCATGGCTCAGCACATCGGCATCGGAATGGCCGAGCAGGCCATGGTCATGCGCGATCCTGTAGCCGCCGAGCCAGACATGATCGCCAGGGCCGAAGGCGTGGACGTCGAAGCCTTGCCCCATGCGGACATCGAGCAGGGTGCCGACGAGTTTCGATTCGGCCAGAGCAATATCTTCGGCGCTGGTGATTTTCATATTTTCCCGCTCGCCTTCGAAAATATGCACGCCGTGTCCCGCCCATTCGGCGATGGCGGCATCATCGGTGAGACCTGATTGGCCCGCTTGCGCCGCTTTGCGATGCGCCGCCAGAATGAGGTCGAAGCGGAAGGCTTGCGGCGTCTGAACCGTGCGCAGCATGGCCCGCTGCGGGGTCGCGATGACCCGCCCATCGCTGTCGACTTCCTTGACCGTATCCGTCAGCGCAAGGCCGGGCACTGCCGCGCCATGGACCGCAGCGGCGGCCTGCGCCCGGGCGAGGAGATTCTCGCTGGAGAAGGGCCGCGCGCCATCATGAATGAGAACGATCTCCGGCGGGCGCATTTGCCGCGCCAGGGCTTCAAGCCCGAGCCGGACGCTGTCTTGACGTGTCTCGCCGCCATGCGTCGGACCATAAAGGCGCGCCGCATCCGCGGCCGGAAGATGTGTCACCGCTTGCGCGTAGAAATCTTGATCGTCCTTGTGGATCACAGTGATCAGCCGCGCGTCCGGCGCAGCCTTGAGCAGGGACGACAGCGTGTGTGCCAGCAATGGCCGGCCCGCAACATCCCTATATTGCTTCGGAATCCCTGGTCCGGCCCGCGAGCCGCGGCCCGCCGCGACGACCAAAATGGCCAGTTCACCCCTTTGGTTTATCTCAGGCTTGCCATGCATCTTGGGGCGCAGCTCTCGTCAAAGGACAGGGGTCTCTCCTGTCGCTTTTCCAGGCCCGCGTCAATTTTTCCAGCGTTGTGCATAGCCAATAGCCTATGTAGCGGTTGCGGCGATGCAACAAGTGACTATAATTTGAACATGAGTTCGAATGCACAACCTTTAAGCAATAAGAGCGAAGGCTTGGCTATTGGGGCCTTATCTCTCCAAGGTCGGGCGTTTCTTGCGCCAATGGCTGGGGTCACTGATTTTGGCATGCGGCGGCTCGCTCAGCGGTTTGGTGCCGCGCTCACTTTTTCGGAAATGCTGGACGCCGAATTCTACCTCGGCGGCGACCGCGAGACCGCAATCCGCGCCGCGGGCGAAGGTATTGCGCCCCATGTTGTGCAAATCGCCGGATGCGCTCCCGAATTTTTGGCGGAGGCGGCCCGACTTGCTGAAGCTGCCGGAGCTGCGATGATCGATATCAATATGGGCTGTCCGGCGAAACGTGTCACCGGCGGAGCGGCAGGCTCCGCTCTCATGCGCGATCTCGATCTCGCGACACGTCTCGTGCGCGCCGTGATCTCCGCAGTGAAGGTTCCGGTTTCGCTCAAAATGCGGCTTGGCTGGGATGCGGCGGCGATCAATGCGCCAGAGCTCGCGCGCCGCGCCGAGAGCGAAGGGGTCGCCATGCTGACCGTCCATGGCCGGACGCGCTGCCAGTTTTACCAAGGCAAGGCGGATTGGGCGGCAATCCGCAAAGTCCGGGAGGCGATCGCGATCCCGCTCGTTGCCAATGGCGATTGCACGAGCGCTGCCGATGCTGCGGCGATGCTGGACGCTTCCGGGGCCGATGCGGTGATGATCGGCCGCGCCGCCATCGGGCGGCCCTGGCTCATTGGCCAAATCGCGGATCATCTGGCTTGCCGACAAGCAGCGCAGGAACCTTCACCGGCGTTTCGGGCGGAGGCGGCGCGCGAACATTATAGAACGCTGCTCTCGCTCTTCGGCAAGGCGAAAGGGCTGCGGCATGCGCGCAAGCATCTCGCCGCTTATGTGCGAGGCTCGAATAGGTCGGATGCGGCGGCGCTGCGCGCCCGCCTGGTCACGAGCGAAGATCCGGCCGAGGTCGAAGCGCTGCTGAGCCTGCTGCTGGACGCCGAACCTGTTGCGGGGACCGCATGAGGAGGACCGGCCTGCCGACCTCGCCCGATGATCCGGTGCTCTTGCGCGCCGAAGCCGGCGCATCTGCGCATGCGGAGACGGGCTTGCGTGCGGATCCGGCGCAGCTTCTCAATGCCTTGCCGCATCCGATCCTGGCCGTCGGGGCGGATGGCTTTATCTTGGAAGCCAATCTCGCAGCGGAGATCTTCTTCGGCAGCAGCCGTTCCATCCTGTTACAGCAGACGCTGCCCAATCTGCTGCCCTTCGGCTCGGTCCTCCTCTCGCTGGTCGAGCAAGTGATGCGGACGGGATCGGCGATCAACGAATATCGCGTCGACCTCGGCGTGCCGCGGTTGGGCACGGAGAAAATGGTCGACCTGTTCGTGACGCCCATCTCCGATGCGGTGGAAGGCGTCGTCGTCATGCTGCAGGAGCGGACGATGGCGGAAAAGATGGACCGTCAGCTGACCCATCGTGGTGCGGCGCGCTCGGTCACGGCCATGGCCGCCATGCTCGGCCATGAGATCAAAAATCCTTTGTCGGGGATTCGCGGTGCCGCGCAATTGCTGGAGCAGGAGGTCAGCGACACCGACCGCGCTTTGACGCGGCTGATCTGCGACGAGACCGATCGGATCGTCAAGCTGGTCGATCGCATGGAGGCCTTTTCCGACCGGCGTCCGCTCGAACGCGAGAGCGTCAACATTCATTCGGTTCTCGACCACGTCAAGAAAATCGCGCAGGCGGGGTTTGCCCGCCACATCAGATTTGTCGAGACTTACGACCCGTCTTTGCCGCCGGTCCTCGGCAATCGCGATCAGCTCGTCCAGACTTTCCTCAATCTCGTCAAAAACGCCGCCGAGGCGATTGGCGAGCGGCGCAGCGACGGTGAAATCGAATTGTCGACCGCATATCGGCCGGGTGTCAGGCTGAAGATTTCAACCTCTGACGTTCCGGTGAGCCTGCCGCTCGAATTCTGCGTGCGCGACAATGGCCCGGGCGTGCCGTTTGAAATCCAGCCGCATCTGTTCGAACCCTTTATAACGACAAAAGTTTCTGGAAGTGGCCTTGGACTTGCTTTAGTGGCTAAGATCATTGGCGATCATGGCGGAACGATCGAGTGCGATTTGCATCCGCGCCGGACGACATTCAGAGTGCTCATGCCCATGTACGCTTTGCGCGACGGCCGCAGCGCGAAGCTGAAGTAAGCGACGATATAGCCCCAAGGGGCCTTTGGAGGTGCCGGGCGATGGGAGGAAATATCCTCATAGCCGATGATGATGCCGCGATTTGGACGGTCTTGAGCCAGGCCCTCTCACGCGCCGGTTATGAAGTTCGCACCACGGGAACCGCGGCGACGCTTTGGCGCTGGGTCCAATCCGGGGACGGCGACCTCGTCATAACTGATGTGGTCATGCCCGACGACAATGCCTTCGAACTCTTGCCGCGCATGAAAAAGTTGCGGCCAGAGCTGCCCATCATCGTGATGAGCGCGCAAAATACCTTCATGACGGCGATCAAGGCGTCCGAGCGCGGCGCCTATGATTATTTGCCGAAGCCGTTCGATCTACGCGAGCTCGTTGCCATCGTCGGCCGCGCGTTGAACGAGCCGAAGAACAGGGCGAAGCTTGCTGCGCCCGCCGATATTGAGGGGATACCCCTCGTTGGCCGCTCTTCGGCGATGCAGGAGATCTATCGGGCGCTGGCGCGCCTCATGCAAACCGATCTCACCGTGATGATTACGGGCGAGTCCGGCACCGGCAAGGAGCTCGTCGCCCGCGCGCTGCATGATTACGGCAAGCGCAAAAAAGGTCCTTTCGTCGCGATCAATATGGCCGCCATCCCGCGCGACTTGATCGAGAGTGAATTGTTCGGCCATGAGAAGGGCGCCTTCACCGGCGCCAACCAGCGTTCCGCTGGACGCTTCGAGCAGGCGGAAGGCGGCACCTTGTTTCTCGACGAGATCGGCGACATGCCGATGGAGGCGCAGACACGGCTTTTGCGCGTCCTGCAGCAAGGCGAATATACGACCGTCGGCGGGCGCACACCGATCAAGACCAATGTGCGGATCATCGCCGCCACCAATAAGGACCTGCGCGGCCTGATCCAGCAGGGGCTCTTCCGCGAGGATCTGTTCTTCCGCCTCAATGTCGTGCCGCTGCGCTTGCCGCCTTTGCGCGAGCGCACCGAAGACATTCCGGATCTCGTCCAGCATTTCTTTGCGCTGGCCGCCTCCGAAGGTCTGCCGCTGAAACATATCGAGCCGGCGGCGCTCGAACGGATGAAACGCCATCGTTGGCCGGGCAATATTCGCGAGCTTGAAAATCTCGTGCGGCGCCTGGCGGCGCTCTATCCGCAAGAGATCATCGGCGAGACTTTGGTCGACAGCGAACTCTCGGCCGATTCTTCGCCGCTTCTGCCCGGCTTCTCCCAGCAGCATGCGAGCGATGATCGCACCAAAGAGAACGATCGCGGCATGAGCCTCGCGAGCGCAGTGGAGCGCCATCTCTCCGATCTGTTCAAGGCCCATGGCGACGGCCTGCCGCCCCCCGGCCTCTATCATCGCGTCTTGCGCGAATTGGAATATCCGCTCATCTCCGCGGTACTCGCTGCGACCCGCGGCAATCAGATCAAGGCCGCCGAACTTTTGGGCCTCAATCGCAACACTTTGCGCAAGAAGGTTCGTGATCTCGACATAAGGCTGATGCGCTCGCCGTAATGAACTGGCCGCACGCGCATCCCGCGGCTTGTTGAAGGATCTCTTCGCGCCCCGCAAATCGAGTCCGCGGCCATGGCTTGCGAGCCCATTCCCGGAACAATCCAAGCCCGCTGCTGCCGCTGCAGCGGACTGAGCTGCCTTTCCCCAACGAAAGCTCCAGCATTGTCCTCATTATTTGTCCTGGCAGGATCCGATCGGCCTAGGAAATGTCGTATTTGTGCAACAGCGTGATCTTCATGCAACGCGGACATTTGCTTCTTCTCGCTGATCGATGGCACAATTGGAGAAGGGCGCGAGGCGGGCAGGGACCTATGGCTGGTGTGCATCTTGGCTCCGCAGTAAAGGCGTGCTCGTTCCCTTCGCGCTGTTGCGCGGATGTTTGCGTTAAGACGCGGCGATCGGACGGTTCCGGCAGCCGAGCGAAGCAAGAAATTGCAATTTCCAGGCAGCGAGCCGGATGCGCGAATTGATAATTCCGCAGCGTTCGACCGCGGTGCGCAAGCGGTCACGACGGCTGATCTCCAAGCTCGGCCCGATCGCTGTCGTCCTCGCCTTCGTCGCGGCGGCGGCGAGTTTTTTGATTTTCACCGGCTATACGCCGATCCCGCCGACCGACCTCGTCGTCCTCGGGCTGCTCGCCGTCAATGCCTTCTGCATCCTCTTCCTTGCCGGCGTCGTTGTTGCCGAAGCCTGGGGCCTCTTGGCGGCGCGGCGCGCGCAAGTCGCCGCCGCGCGGCTGCATATTCGGATTGTCGGCCTGTTTTCGATCATCGCTGTCGTGCCGGCGATCCTCATGGCGGCGGTCGGCTCGGTGACGCTCGAGCGCACGCTCAATCCGGCTTTCATGCATAATGTGCGCGGCTTCATTCAGAGCACAGTCGATGCCGCCCAGCTGTTCAGCGAGGGACAATGCAGCTCATTGCTGCAAGAAGCCCGCCTCACCGCGGCGGATCTCGACCACGGCAAAGCTCTATTCACGGCCGACCGGAAATTGTTTGATGAATTCTTCGCCTCGCGGGCGCGCTTCCTCGGCTTTACCGCAGCAGCGATGATGCGCTCGGATGGAACGATCGAAGAAAAGATCGACACGGGTGCGCGATCCGGCACAGCGATCGTGAAGCCGAAGAGCACTGATTTCGACGACGCCAGAAAGAATGAGCCGCTCTGCCTCATTCTCGACAAGGGCACTACCTTCGTGGCCTTGCGGCAACTCTCGGCCTTTGACGATGTTTTTCTCTATGTGGCACGGCCGGTCGATCCGTTCAGCGTCGAATTTCCGCGCCAGGCGTTCGGGCTCATCAAGCTTTACGACGCCTTCGACAGCCATCGCCAGAATATCCAGGTCGCTTTTGCGACCATGTATGTGCTGATCGCTCTGATCATGCTGCTCTCGGCGACATGGGTGGGGCTCTCATTCGCCAATGGCCTCGTCGCACCGATCCGCCGGCTGATCGCGGCGACCGATCAGGTGGCGACTGGTAATCTCTATGTGCAGGTCGCTGTCGATCCGTCGGAAGGCGATCTCGCTCATCTCGGCGAGACCTTCAACAAGATGACATCCGAATTGCGCCTGCAGCAGAACCGGCTGATCGCGGCGAGCAATCTGATCGACGAGCGCCGACTGTTCACCGAGGCGGTGCTGTCGGGCGTGCCGGTGGCGGTGATCGGGATCGGTACGCATGGCCAGATCACGGTTCTCAACCCTTCGGCTGACCGGCTCATTCATTTGGGCGGCGAGGCAAGCGCCAGCGCCATCGGCCAGCCGATCGAAGCCGTGCTGCCCGAAGCAACCTCAGTGATTGCCGAGGCACGCAGCGGCGATCTCCGCTTGATGCAAAGCCAGATCTCGGTGAACCGGGCAGGGCGCGAGCGCATCTTCAACATCAGGGTGACGACCGAGCCCGGCGACCGGGCGAAGAAGAATTATGTCGTGACCCTCGACGACATCACCGATCTCGTCTCGGCGCAAAGAACCGCCGCCTGGGCCGATGTGGCGCGCCGCATCGCCCATGAGATCAAAAATCCGTTGACGCCGATCCAGCTTTCGGCCGAACGGCTGCGGCGCAAATATGGCCGCCTCATCACCGCCGATCGGGAAATCTTCGATCAATGTGTCGACACGATCGTGCGGCAGGTAGACGACATCAAACGCATGGTCGATGAATTCTCGTCCTTCGCCCGCATGCCGAAAGCCAGGCTCGCCGAAGACGATCTGACCGATTGCGTCCGGCAGGTGATCTTCCTGATGCGCGTCGGGCACCCCGACATCGACTTCGAAGACCGGCTTCCGCAAGGTGCAATCATGGCGCGGTTCGACCGCAGGCTTTTGTCGCAGGCGATCACTAATGTCATTAAGAATGCGACGGAGGGGATCGCTGCTCAGGCAGCGGTCGAGCCGTTGGATCACGATGACTTCTGGATTGAATCAATCGAAAGTCATGATTGAGACATCGGATATATCCGATGTCTCCAGAAACGTGATCGATTCTAACGATTTAGAGCGGGATGCAGGCGGCAAACCGGTTCCCACTTTTCCTCATCCCGCTCTGGCCGGCCGGATTTCCGTATCGCTCGAGGTCACGCAGGCCGGGCTCGCCGAAATTTTGGTGATCGACAATGGCAAGGGCTTCCCCAAGGACCATCGCAACCGGCTGCTCGAGCCCTATGTCACGACGCGGGCGGAAGGAACCGGCCTCGGTCTCGCCATTGTTGCCAAGATCCTCGAAGACCATGGCGGCGGTCTCGAACTTCTCGATTCGCCGGAAGGACGGGGTGCCGTCGTCCGGCTTTATTTCCCCTGCAGTGACGGAGCACACAGCGCCGCGGATTTTTCCGTCGAGGAGCTGACGGCGGTAGCGTCCGATGAAAGCCCCAGTTAGAGCTGGATGAGGAAAAGTGGAAACCGGTTTTCCGCCCACATCCCGCTTTAAATTTTTAAAATCGATCTTGTTCATGACTTTGGATGGATTCAATCCAAAGTCATCGTGATCTAAGAGAGCGCAAAAACAGAGATGGCAAGCGATATTTTGATCGTCGACGACGAAGCCGATATTCGCGATATCGTATCGGGCATTTTGTCCGATGAGGGACATGGCACGCGCGCGGCCAAGAATTCCGATGAGGCGCTCGCCGCGATCGAGGCGCGACGGCCGCATCTCGTCTTTCTCGACATATGGCTGCAAGGCTCGCGCCTTGACGGCCTGCAACTTCTGCAATTGGTCAAGACCAGTCATCCGGTACTGCCGGTCGTGATGATCTCCGGCCATGGCAATATCGAAACGGCCGTGTCGGCGATCAAAATGGGCGCTTACGATTTCATCGAAAAGCCGTTCAAGGCCGATCGCTTGGTTCTCGTCGCCGAGCGGGCGCTCGAAGCCTCGCGCCTGAAGCGCGAGGTCAACGAACTTCGTACACGCGCCGGCGCGCTCAATCGCGTCATCGGCAAGTCGAGTGCCATCAACCAATTGCGGCAGATCATCGAGCGCGTCGCGCCGGCCAATTCGCGCGTCCTCATCACCGGTGCCGCGGGTGTCGGCAAGGAACTCGTGGCGCGCTCCATCCATGAGGCTTCGGCCCGCGCCTCGGCGCCTTTCGTCGTCATCAACTCGGCCACCATCACGCCCGATATGATGGAGATCGAGCTGTTCGGCGTCGAGGCCAAGGATGGCCGCGGCCGCAAGGTCGGCGCGCTCGAAGAAGCACATGGCGGCACGCTCTATCTCGACGAGATCGCCGATATGCCGAAGGAGACGCAGGGCAAGATTCTCCGCGTGCTCGTCGATCAGAATTTCCAGCGGGTCGGCGGCGCGACGCGCGTGCATGTCGATGTGCGGATCATCTCGTCGAGCTCGCGCGATCTGCCGGCGCTGATCGCCGATGGAGGGCTTCGGGAGGATCTCTTCCATCGTCTGTCGGTCGTGCCGATCCGCGTCCCGTCGCTCGCCGAGCACCGCGACGATATTCCCGAGCTCATCGATTTCTTCATGGATCAGCTGTCGATGACGACCGGCATGCCGCGCCGCAAGATTGCCAACGAGGCCATGGCCGTGCTGCAATCGCATGATTGGCCGGGCAACATCCGGCAGTTGCGCAATAATGTCGAAAGGCTGATGATTCTCGCGCCGGGCGATCCCGAGGCCGAGCTCACCTCCGACATGCTGCCGGCCGAGGTCGGCGCGTTGGTGCCCACGACGCCGAATGGCGCCGGCGGCGAAAGGCTGATGAGCCTGGCACTGCGCGATGCGCGCGAAGTTTTTGAGCGCGAATATCTCGTCGCCCAGATCAGCCGTTTCGGCGGCAATATTTCCCGCACGGCGGAGTTCATCGGGATGGAACGCTCGGCGCTCCACCGCAAGCTGAAATCGCTCGGCATCGATTAGACTATGCGTGTTTTTTGGATGAGCTTTTCTGATCCAGAGCGGCCGGTCGGATCGAAATTTTTAGGCGTCGTCATCATCGAGGCGGAGAGTGAAGCAGCGGCATTGGCGCAAGCCGCAGCGGCTGGCGTGCATCCTCCCGGCGAAGCGAGTTTTGAAGAAATGATCGAGCCGCTGCCGCCGCGCGACTGGTTCAACCGGCTCTTGAATGGCAAGGAATCGCGCGACGTCAACCGCGTGATGTGCAAATTGCGGCAAGCCGAAGAGGGGGAGGATGATTGACGGGGCGATCGATGTCGCGCCCTCCTTCTCCCGCTGGATCGAAGCGATCTATCGGCCCGAGACAGTTAGAGGCTCAAGTTCCTGCGGAACCGCTCCGCGGTTCGTGAAAAAGCCGCCTTGTCCAATTGCCCAGGCCGGCAAAAAGCATAATTTCCAACAGCAACCGGAAAAAGAAAACTGCAAGTGTAGCAACGAGGGCCGCAGCGCACCCGATGACCTCCAGCGCAAACAGCACGAATTCATTAAGGTGCGCCTCGGTCAGCAGCCGCAATATGAGCACATAGGCCACAATGACTGCGGCGCTGATCAGACCGGGAAGCAGCCAGCGCACGAACTGCCGCATGCGCATGTCGAGAATGCGAGAGGCGAGCGCGACCTGGCCTATGAAATAAACCGCCCAAGATGCGGCAAATGCCAGACTCGATCCGACAAGACCGTAGCGGGCCAGAACGATATAGATGGGCAAGGCGGCCAAAGTCGCGCCTATCTGGATATAGAATTTCAGTTGCAAACGCCCCACGGCCTCGGCCATGACGGCGAATAAATGGCCGGAAAACATCAGCGCTATGCCAAGTGCCAACCACCGCATCATGGGCTCGGCGCTTGTCCAGTTCTTTCCCAAGACGACATCAATGAGTTGCGGGGCCGCCGCCGCCATTCCCGCGGTCAGCGGGAATATAATGACGCTGCTGACCTCGACAAGCATTTGCATCGCACGGATCAGCCTCTCCCGCTCTTCCTTCACCAAGGTGAAGCCGGTGAAAAGCACTCTCGTCAGAGCGTTGATGAGCAACTGTGTCGGAAGCTGGATGAGGTAACAAGCGCGATTCAGGATGCCAAGCGCAGAATGACCAGAGTAGAGCCAGGTGAAGGCGAAGACGAATTGTCCCTGCATCGTGTCCAGAATCGAAATACGTGCGACCTGGTACGACAGCGATGCCAACTTGCGGACGTAGTTGAAATTGAAATTCGGCCGGACTTTGCTGCCTGAGAGCGTCCAATACAAAATGCCCTGAAGCGTGACCTGGGTTAAGCTGGCGAGAACGAGGCTATAGGGCCCAAACCCATGGAGCGCGCAGAAAATGCCAACGCCGCCCGTTCCGGCCAATTGCGCGAACAAATCGCACAGGCCGATCCGTCCGAATCCAAACTTATAGCGCAGATGTGCGCGCGCCGGGAGACATGCGCCCGACAAGATCAAGGTGGGCGACAGAAGAGCCAGCACGAGACCAAAATCGCCACCGTTCGCCAGCCAGAGCGAGAGCCCTGCCGCGGCGAGCAGGGCGGCAAGGCAACCGGTGAGTGCCAGCAAAGCAAAGAGCGCGGAAGACAAGGCCTCGTCGCTCAAGTCGGATTGCAGAACGATCGCCCGCTCGGTGCCGGAAAGAAGCGTCGTCTGCAGGGGTTGCGTAAATATCATCGCGGCGGCCACGCTTCCGTAGTCGCTCGCCTTGAGGAGCCGGGCGAGCACAACAAGCGTGGCAGACTGCAACAGCATTGACGACACGGTCGCAAGTACCGTGAGGCGAACCCCACGTATGGTACGGTGCTTGAGAGATTGCTGCTTTGGATGCTCGGTCACCGCATTTTTTCCGCGCACAGCAAGATCGCGTGCCTGTAGATATTATCGGCATCAAACCGTTCCTTGACCCACTCATAGGTCGCTTGGCCGATCTCCACGAGTTGCTTGCGTGAATGGCTCAGCACCCAATCGACTTTTGCGACCGCCTCATCAACCGACCGGGCTGTATAAAGGCCTGGACAGCCGCTGAACATATCCTCATAGCCTTCGTGATAAGTCGTCACATGGGGGACGCCGGCTACGAGCGAAATCGGCAGCCGATCCGAAAAGTAATATGCCAAATCGTCAAAATGATCCCAATTCACCGATACCCAGGAATTGCGGATCGCCTGCTCCTGCCGATCAAATGCGAGTGGCCCGCGTAGCGACGCAAACTCCGGCCAGGATCTGCCATAGAGGGCAAAATCCGCTCCATGAGCCGTTGCGAGGCGCTGAGCAAGGCAGGCCCGTTGGCGGCCGCCTGGCATATAAAGACCAGGAATCCGTCGGCGCCCAGAATTGGCGATCATCGCCACCTTATATTCACGCCGGTCGCTGAAGTCCCAGGGCTTGCCGAACCGCCGCTTGTCATATGAATGCGGCAGATAACGCAAATCCTTCGCGCCATTTTTGCGCATGAGCTGCGCCAATTTTCCAAGAGCAACAGTGAACACGATGTCCGCGCTTGACATGGCAGTGCGCAACGATGGGCTAATTCGTTTGACGCAGCGGTCGAACGCGTCGCCCTCATGGTAAGCCAGCAACGCGCCCTGCGACGCGTCACGCAGGTCGTGGAAGAACTTCCGGTCAACCGGAAATTCCGAAATGTGTTGCCAAAAGATAATGTCGGGCCGCATGGCTTTCGCGCAGCGCAATATTTCTTTCTGGACGGCTGCCGCATCACGACTGCGCCTGAACTCCGCAAGGAACAGAGAAACCTCGTAGGCTGAAAGCACGCCTTCCTGATGCAGCTTTTCGAAGGCATCTCGCGGACCGCTCTGACGGCTTATGACATCGTCGGAACCATTAGGCAGGTGCAAAAGCTTGAATGGACCCATAGAATGACGAGACATATCCATTTTCATCCTGCTAATGAAGCGCTACGAGCGCCATAAAGCTATCCGGATTATCGCGCCACATGCCAACAACTTTTGCGCATAACTCCGCAAGCGCAGTTCGTCTTTTGTGTGAAGGGCCTTGTCACTGTCTTCGCTGCGCTTCGCTTGATCCCATGAGCTTGCGGAAATTGGGCAGCACTAGCCTGCGATAGGGTAGGCAGAAATGCAGCAAAAACCAGGCTCCCGAATGCCGACGTGTCAAGCGCCACCAATTGAAAAAAGGTAAGCCATGATGGCTATTGACCTTCCGCCATTGCTCAAACAGGCTGAGGTGAGGACTGCCGAAACCACGCAATGCCTTAGCTGCGTTGCGTTCACAGAGTCCGAGCGTTCCGGGCAGCAATCGAACCGCGATCCCTGCCTTCGTAGCGCGTAGGCCGTAGTCAATGTCGCCTAGATTGTGATGAAAGGCAGGGTCGTTCAGGCCGATCTCGGCGATTACCGCGCGCGGGACCAAGACAATATTTCCATTGAAAGTATCGACCGTTGCGAGGCTGTCGTCATTCGGCTGAACGGCTCGGAAACGCAAGGCAAAAGGCGAAGGGATTAGGCGCTGCCCGCTGTAGGTTACGACACCGTCAGTTCCCCGCGTTGCACCAACGAGAATAAACCGATGCCCCGATGTTGCCGCGGAAACGCGACGCCAAGCGTCCAGCAGTCGAGCAATAGCATCTCGGTCGAGTTCGACATCATCATTCAACCACAGAAAAGCGTCTACCGGCAGATTACGCGCATGTGTCCAGGCGATATGAAGGCCGCGGTTCCAGAAGGCAGTTCCATCACCTTCCACAATCTTGGTTCGCGGAAATTCAGCGAGCACCGCTGTCACGGTCCCGTCATTCGAGGCGTCGTCGAACAACACGGGGATGAGAGTCGCATCACGACCAGCAAGAGCAAGGGCGCGCAGGGCCCGCAGAGTGGTCTCGCGCCGATTATGGCAGACCAGCAGAACCGCGATGGCGGGTCCGCTGCCGCATGCGTTCGCGATTGGTCCACTTATCATCATCGATTCATCTGACATTTCTGCCGGCGAGCATTTACAGTCTATCTCGCCTTGTGCCTAACCGAATTTCATCAAAGCGCCAACGCCTTGAGCGCCCCCTCCACAAAGCGGTCTGCCATGGCTTCAATTGTAAAGTGCGCCGCAGTTTGCCGCGCAGCAAGCGACATGCGGGCTAGGCGATCTCGATCCCTCAGCAGGTCAACCACTGCATCGGCAAAGGCCTGTGGATCCCGCCACGCTTCTACAATCAGGCCATTCACGCCATTGTCTAAATAGGCGATTTCAGGGCTGTGATAGGGATAGGCTGTCGTAACCGTAGGCAAGCCCAGGGCGCCGGCATCGAGGATAGCAAGACCGACGAGACCCGGCATGAGGAACAGCTTACCGAGCTTCATCAATTCGACCTTGTCTATGCCAAAGCGCGGACCGGTAAGTTTGATCCAAGGCCGCATGGCTGCAAGCGTCGTCAACGCCTCTGCGGCGGGGCCGCCACCAACGATCACGAGCTCAAAATCGACTATGTACCGACGCACACGATCCGCGGCGTCTACCAGGAAGTCGAGACGCTTCTCATCATAAAGGCCGCCTACATAAATGCCGACGTTCGTACCGAGAATGTCGAGTTCATTTCTCTTTTGCTCGAGCCTCGCAGGCGTGACTTCGATGGCTAATCGGCGGAGCTCACTCGTATCCATCGCGTTGTTGAAGACCGTGATCCGCTCAGCTGGGAACCCCAAGGCCTCAATATGCTGCCGGGTCTCCTCTGTATACGCAAACCACCAGTCGCATCGCGTCGCCCAAAAGCACTTCCAAAGCTCGCCAGCACTGTCCTTACGAGCCTGAAAATTTCGACCGTGACCCCAAAGCGCGATGCGCGGCGCTCCCCACGACCGCATGAGCTGGAGGCCATAGTTGAGAAGCAGTCGATTCTCTTGGCCGAGGACGACAAGATCCGCGCGACGAAGATGACGAATGACCGGCTGCCAAACAAGGGTGCGGCCATTTAATTGAAAAAAGCGATTGGGAAGTTTTTTGGCCCAACCCAGATCTACAGTATCACCCTTTGTTGCTTCTGCCGTTGCGGGTTGTCCATAGATGAGCTCATAACTGACGTTTTGATCCGATAGCCGCGTGCGGACTTGTTCGTGAAAAGCAACGCGGTAATGCGTTAGGGTCGCTGTTAGAAATATAACGCGCATCGTCAGCAATAACCAGCACGGGAGGTTTCGATCACGTCACGATAAATGTCTGTCAGGATTTCTAGATTGCGTGTTGGAGACAGAGCAGTTTCATAGTAATTGCGCGCTCCGCGCTGCAGGGACTCTAGATAAGCTGGCTGCTGGAACGTCGCTTTGATCGTGCGGCTTAAATCTTGTGAATCTCCCGGCTTAAAGTGCAAACCGTTGACGTTGGGGATAACAATTTCAGCTAAAGCACCTATGCGCGATGCTATGATGGGTGTTCCGAGCGCCATCGCCTCGACTACCGTCATAGGAAAGTTTTCATACCAAAGTGACGGCGCGATCAGCGCTTCTGCCGCTGCCATTGCGCTGTAGACTTCCTGGCGGCTGCGATGTCCCAAAAACCTAACGTTATCGGCCGCCGTCGCACGTAATGCCTCCGACTCCGGACCATCGCCAATTATCGTGAGCGGCACCGGTACGTCACGCCAAGCTTCCAACAAGCACCTAACTCCCTTTTCAACGCTGAGCCGACCCACGAATAAGGCACCGCATCGTCGAACGCCGTCGAATCGGCTGGGACTGGGATCTTGGACAAAGTTTGGCTTCACCGCGATACGGGTCGACGGTACTCCGGCGGCTTCGATCTTGGCGCGAGAAAATTCCGTCAATGCTATGAACCGCGCGACCTTGCGTCGCCATGTGCCGACTGCTTGATGATAGCCTATCATGCTTGCAACAGCCATGGATCCAGCAAAGGATCCACGATAACACCTATGCACGACGGCGTGGATTGGAGATGATCCGAGACACTTTTCGCAGGGGACACCGTCACGGAACAAGAATCCGTTGGCGCAGGCGATACGGAAATTGTGGAGTGTCCAGACGGCGGGTACTCTGGCCACTGCACAAGCATCGAAAATGCTCGGACTCAATATCGGAAAAAAATTATGAACGTGTACGATGTCCGGCCGGCCGCTCCTTAATGCGTGGCCGACTTTTCGACGACTGCTAAAGTTATATGCAGAAAAAATCGCAGTCGCGACCTGAGCTGTTGGACCGTTGATGGTGTCGTTGGACACCGCCAAAGTGTCAACTTGATATCCACCCGCACGAAGCAAGTCGACTTCGGCGGCAAAAACGGCGTCTTCCCCCCCATACTGCCGATATGAATTATGGACAACAAGGACTCGCGTCATCGAAAACCAAATTGCAATGGCTAAAGCGATTCTAGATCTTTGGTTACAGGAGACGTTCGGTCATGGCGGATAACCGTTGATCCGTGCAATTCGCTGGTAATCATTTTAAATACAAATTTCGGCGCCAAGATGAGATAGCGTCGCCACAGCCGTCTTGGCTCACTCGCCAAGCGATGTAACCATTCCAAACCGGAGTTTTGCATCCATCGTGGTGCGCGCTTGACGTCTCCTGCATAGAAGTCGAACGCCGCTCCGACGCCAAGCAAAATCGCGTTCGGGATCCTACCCACATGATCGCGCATCCAGAATTCCTGCTTGGGCGTTCCCAAGCCTACCCAAACTATGTGTGGTCGTGTTTCCACAATTTTCTGGATGACGGCCTCATCTTCCTCGGCTGTCATCGGACTAAATGGCGGCGTGCTTGTGCCTGCCACGACGAATCCAGGATAACGTGCAACGAGCTTTGCAGCCATTCGTTCGGAAACCCCAGGCTTCCCGCCGTAGAAGTAGTGCCTGAGGCCGATGGCAGCCGATTTCTCGGCGAGCGCTGCGACGAGATCAGCTCCGCAAACACGCTGGACATGTCTGTGGCCGCGCCAATTACAAATCCAAACGAGCGGCATGCCGTCGGGGGTCACCATCCCAGCACGTTCATGGATTTGACGGAGTTCGGTATCTTCTTGCGCGCACATGATACCGTGAACATCTCGAAGGCAAACATATCGAGCGCTGCCTTCCAATACCCACTGCAGAACCGTATCCACTGCATGGGGCATGTCGAGCAGGCTTACCGGAATTCCGAGAATTGACGTCGTTGCGAACGGCTTCATAAGAACTCTCTCGGCCATAAATTGCCCAGGACAAAGCAAGCTTCAAACAGGTCACGCTAACTATAAAACGTGGCTTGGAGACGTGTGTCCATTCTGTTGACCATGGTGTGAGATACCAAGACCATTGACCACGAACCAGCGATAGGCACCGGCAATGCCCTCTTCGAGGCTGATCTTGGGCGTCCAGCCGATTGCAGCGAGCCGGCCTGAGTCCATCAGTTTCTGCGGCGTGCCATCCGGCTTCGTCTCGTCGAAGCTCAGGTCGCCGGAAAATCCCACGACGCGTCCGATCGTCTCGGCAAGTTCGCGAATGGTAAGATCAGTCCCGGCACCGCAATTGATCGCGAGATCGCCATCATAATGATCGAGTAGAAAAACGACAGCATCTGCAAGATCGTCGGCATGCAGGAATTCGCGCCGCGGCGTTCCCGTGCCCCATATGACGACTTCCTTTGCGCCTTGTTCCTTCGCCTCATGAAACTTTCGGATCAAAGCCGGCAGCACATGGCTGGATGCGAGATCGAAATTGTCATTCGGGCCATAGAGGTTACAGGGCATGACCGAGATATAGCGATGGCCATATTGTTTGCGGTATGCTTGGCAGAGCTTGATACCGGCGATCTTGGCGATCGCATACCATTCGTTCGTCGGCTCCAAGGCGCTGCTCAAAAGCGCTTCTTCCACCATCGGCTGCGGTGCCAATTTCGGATAGATGCAGGAGGAGCCGAGAAAGACGAGGCGATCGACGTTCGCTTCATGGGCGGCATGGATGATGTTCGTCTCGATGACCAGATTGTCGTAAAGGAATTCCACCGGAAAGGTACTATTCGCCAAAATGCCGCCGACTTTTGCCGCCGCAATAATGATGGCATCGGGCTTCGCCTCGCTGATCCAGGCATGGACCTTTGCCTGATCGCGGAGATCGAGCTCCGCACGCCCGGCAGTCAATATCTCGACGTCTTCCCTGGCGAGCCGCCGCACAATGGCAGAACCGACCATACCCTTATGGCCGGCGACAAAGACGCGAGACTTTGGACTCGTCATTTCAGATCCGCCCACGCTTTTTCATGACGATGAGATCGCTTGCGACCATTTCAGAGACCAGCTCGAGAAATTGGGTCTTATGCGTCCAGCCGAGCTTTTTCCGCGCTTTGGTCGGATCGCCGAGGAGGAGATCGACTTCCGTGGGACGAAAATAGGCAGGGTCTATCGCAACGAGAACTCTGCCGGTCTTGCTGTCGATGCCGAGCTCTTCGACGCCGGCGCCTTTCCAGCCGATGTCGATTCCGACTTCGGCAAAGGCGCGTTCCACGAATTCGCGCACCGTATGAGTTTCCCCGGTGGCCAGAACATAATCATCGGGCTCGGTCTGTTGCAAAATGCGCCACATGCCGTCGACATAGTCGCGGGCATGGCCCCAATCGCGCTTGGCGTCGAGATTGCCGAGATAGAGGTAGTCCTGCAGACCGAGATGGATGGCGGCAACCGCACGAGTGATCTTGCGCGTCACGAAAGTTTCCGCCCGGGTTGGACCCTCATGGTTGAAGAGGATTCCATTCGAGGCATGCATGCCATAGGCCTCGCGGTAATTGATCGTGATCCAATAGGCATAAAGTTTGGCGGCGGCATAAGGCGAGCGCGGATAGAAAGGTGTCGCTTCGTTTTGCGGGATCGCCTGGACCTTGCCGTAGAGCTCGGAAGTCGAGGCCTGATAGAAGCGCGTGACAGCGGTGCGGTCCAATATGCGAATCGCCTCGAGCAGCCGCAATGTGCCGAGCGCGTCGGCATTGGCCGTATATTCCGGCGTCTCGAAACTGACCTGCACATGGCTTTGCGCGGCGAGATTATAGATCTCGTCCGGCTTTACCTCCTGGACGATGCGGATGAGATTGGTCGCATCGGTGAGATCGCCATAGTGCATAAAGAAGGAGCCACCGGGCTCATGCGGATCACGATAAAGATGATCGACGCGATCCGTATTGATCAAAGAAGAGCGGCGTTTGATCCCGTGAACGATATAACCCTTATTGAGAAGGAGCTCGGCGAGCAGCGCTCCATCTTGTCCAGTGATACCTGTGATCAAGGCGATTTTGGGTGACGACATAAAAGCTACGCCTTATTCGTACGCGTCTCGCAACTAGAGAAGGCCTAGCTTAGCATCGATGAGGCGGGAATATCTGTCCCAAGTGAAGGAACTTCCACAACAACTTTTGATTTGCGAGCTGACCTAATTTTGGCTGAGGGTCTTCCTATTTCGTAGGAATGCTATTGGTGCGCCCGCTTCAAGGCAGAAATAACGTATATTTAAATTTATCTGTAGACCAAGCAGGATTTTTGGAAGCAAAAGACGGCGCTTGGTCTACGGGGGCACGTAGTGCTTTGCAGCATTGAACGCGCTTTTTAACCTGCTTCAGAATGTCAAGGCTAATCCAGTCATTGTCGTGCTTCATTAACGATTGTGCGGATGGTGGTGAGGTGAGGCCGTATTGGTCGGTGGCGACGGATGCAATTCATCGGCCGCCGTTGAGGTAAATGGCGCTACCAAGTCATCGTGATGGCGTGCTGGGCTTGTCAAGACGCCCGTCGGGTGAGATTTGGGATTGGACCAGCGCCTATCTGGGAAATTCGGAGGAAGCTACCCAATCGGGTCGTGTGCCGTGGCATTTCTTCACGTTAGAAATGCGATCATTGCGGGTCCACTTTGCGTGACAAGGGCAAGCGCTTTCCAAGCATGCCCTCGAGGCGCTCGCTCATTCACAACTGCCAAGCTTTGGTTGATTTATCGGTATTTGTTGCACGAAGGCAACGCACTCAATCAATTACGAAAGATAATTCGCGCTTTGATTGTAAATTACTTTGTGACCCGTAAAGGTTGTAAACCGGTGCGGGAAATTAATCATGAAAATGCGTGCGGCCCTTTTGGGTGCCTTGTTGGTTGCGCTCGCCGGTCCCGCGACCGCCCAGAACTTCAATCAGTTTTTTGGCTTCGGCGACAGCACGACCGACACGGGCTGGTACACGGGGGCGACGACTGGCCCCCATTCTACCGGCATAACCTCCTTCGATGAGGAGATCGCAGCTGCGCTGGCTGCTGGCGGAAACGCACATTTTACCGGCCCCGGGCCCGGCAACGCGCAAATTCTTGCCGGTTTCTTTGGCCTTTCGGCAAATTCCGCGAGTACGCCCGGCGGAACAAATTACGCGATCGGCGGCTCACTCGATAAACTTGTACCGCCCGGCTATTATTACCCCACCTCTACCGGAAATCTGTATCCAAATCCGCTGCTCCCCGGCACAGCCACCCAAATCGACAATTATTTGGCCTCGGTTGATGGCCACGTAAATCCCGATGCGCTTTATCTGATCAGCAGCGGCTCAGGGCGTGGACTCATTAGCAGCACGCAGCCATATCCTGATGGACGCAAGTTGGATGAAGGCGAGGTAGTTCGCCGCAAGCTTATCGTAGCGGGTTGCAACACGCCGGCACTGTTTGATCTTGTTGAAGAACCGCTCCACCAAGTTGCGAGCGCGGTAAAGGTGCGGGCTGAAGCAGAGCGCCTCCTTCCTGTTCCGTCTCGGTGGGATATTTGCCCAAGCGCCGTGTTGGCTGACAAGTGCTTTGATCCAATCGGCGTCATAGCCGCGATCAGCCAACAGCATCGACCCCGATTTCAGACGGGACAAGAGTTTGGTGACAAGTCGGTTGTCGTGCGCTTCGCCCGTCGTGAGGGCGAGCCGGACCGGCAGGCCATTGGTGTCGACCACCGCATGAATCTTGCTGGTGAGACCGCCGCGCGACCGGCCCATGGACTGCGTCTTGCTGCGTGCGATGCAAGCCGCGTGCTGATGCACTCGCACAATGGACGTGTCGATCATTTGGACGGCGGCGTCATGAGCAGCACTCATTGCGTCCATGATCCGGCTCCAGACGCCAGCGCGGCGCCAGCGAACGAAGCGATTGTAGCAGGTGGTATAGGGGCCGAAATTCTGCGGCAGATCACGCCAGGGTGCCCCAGATCGCAAGACCCAGAAGATGCCATTCAGGACACGGCGGTCGTTCACACGGGGCACGCCGCGTGGCTTGTTCGGCAGCATCGGCTTGATGGCAGTCCATTCTTTGTCGGTGAGTTCGTAGCGCATGATTCGAAGCCCCGGTTTGGAAGCTTGAATCACAGTCCTGTCGTCGGCCTCAACAGCGTGAGCGAAGCTCAGGACATGTCGGCCTTCGGGGGCAAAGCAGACCTCTTTTGCTCGTCTCGAGGCATACCGGGTCTTGACCCTTTTCGGGCATCAGCGGCTGGATTAATGTGGATCAACGGAGCATAGGGACGAGTCAAATAGAAGTCGAACTGGCCTCCGCCTGAGTTTGCACCAGGAAGTCGGAGATCGCGCAAAAACAAATTCGAACCGAAATCGCGACGCCACCTGAAAAGGATCCAATTGGGTCAAAGGTAAACCCATGAAAACTCTTTTTGGATCGTTTCGTAATGGGCATGGGTTTGTCGCCAGCTGTTTCCTTTTTACTCTGCTCGCCACGCTATTCCTGCCGATGACTGCCTCGGCCGGAGACCAAGAGAATTCAACCGGCAAATTGCCGGATAGTGATGGGTTACCCCCATTATTCCCACAAACGCCGGCTGATGAGTTGGAGAGCACTCCGCGATGGACCATTTCGGCCGAGGCGATCATCTTGGAGCGGCTAGGCGGCGCAAATCGAACGCTCGTTGAACGCGTGCCGGGCGACGTACCATTCCACAAACCACCCTACGATACGTCGACTGCCCCTGGCGTCGAAGCTTTCAACAGCAACCAGTTTCGACAAGGTTTTTCCGCCGGACCGAAAATAAGCCTGACTTACCACGACGATTCCGGCTACGGCGTGGAGTTGTCGTATTTCAACATCTTCGACCAGAGCACCACCAAAGCCATTGGCCCCGACAGTCCGGCGGACTGGCTGGTGATGAAGGCTCCCGGCACCTTCTGGCAAACTCAAGATTTCCCTTACCAAGCCATGGCGTGGAGTGCCACGACGAATCTTTTTAGTGCCGAGGTCAACGCGCGGTTGGATCTCACCAGTCGCGTGACCATGCTGGCCGGAGTTCCGCTGGCTCCAACTGAATGACAATCTTCTGGGGACGTTAACCCCCGCAGATCAGACTGCGCCGACGTGGAAAGTAATTTGTCCTGGTTGCGACATTTTTCACATCACACCGGGTGGGCCAGCAGGAAATTACCCCCCCTTCTGGACCACAAGCACGACGAACAACCTTTATGGCGTCCAAATCGGCGTGGACGGAAAAATACTGGAGCTTGGTCGCTTTTCGCTCGACGGACTGATGAAGATCGGAATCTTTCGATAACCACGCCGAGCAGTCGACCGGAGTTAGCCTCCAGAAGGTGGTGTACCCGTCGCAAGCCACGACCAATCACGCCGCCTTCGTCAGCGAAGCCGGCTTACAGCTGAAATATCAACTTATCAAGGGACTGGCGCTAAAGGCAGGCTACGAAGCGCTATGGCTCGACGGCGTTGCTTTGGCGCCTGGACAGGTCCAGGAAACTTATACTCTGTCGACTGTGCGTGCACTTGGCGTCAACTGCGGGTCAAGTGTGCTTTTTCAAGGAGCCACTTTCGGATTGGAATATTCGTTTTAGAAGCGGCTGCCGGTCCGGCTGGTAAGAGGGGCAAAAGTCCGGGCAAAATCTTCTCCCTCCCGCTTGTGACTACAGCATTCACAGATCTTATTTTGCATGAAAGCCCGCACATAAACCGCTGAGGAATTTTGAATCGCAGCGCACGCAAGCGACTTTGGGTCTTCCCGCGTCAGACAGTGTCTCGAAATCTTGGATTTGCCCCTTTGGCACCAAGCCGACGGGTGCCATGTCTGCTATTTGCTCGCTATCGGAGGAAAAAGCAGACTTTCAGCAGGCCGGATCAGGCAGGCCGATTTATGGGTACACGGCCTAAACAGCACCACCGCGGCGCTCGCCGTTTGGCCGACGGCTACGGCGGCCGCAACCGCTTACCTTCTCGGCGAAGCCCAAACCCTGGCCAATAGCATCGCTCGGCTTCAGGCCGACGGAGCACGCACCATTATCGTGGCTGATGAATATCTGTTCCCCGGCATAACCCCCACCCAAGGGGCCTATGTAACGACAATTTTCGGCGCAACTTGGAGCGATCTTGCAGCGGCCGGAGTTCAGTTCATTCCTGCGGATACCCAATCGGTAATTGCGGCGGTGGAAAAAAACCCACTGCGTTCGGCATCACCGCTCCTATCACTTCCTATGCTTGCGTCCCGCCCACCTCGTACCCTGGTACGACTGGCTATGGAGTTACATGCGCACCCACCACGACGCCGAGTTCGACTGGGGCATATGGCGGGCGATGCGCTGATGCAAACCACGCCCCAAAGTCCTCATGCTGAGGACGCTGCGCAGCCGCGCAGTCTCGCCGGCCGGTAGACCCACACACCACGCCGAGGCCCTTGTCCGCTCGACCAAGAGGTGGCAGGATCGCGCCGGACAACCACGTGGATGCGGCATGTAGGGGCTCGGCCGCGTCTTCCGCCGCGATCTTTAGATCGCCCCTTTGCTCAATGTGGTTGAAGAAGACTTCTCATTATTTGGGTTCACACACGGGTCACGTTAATTGCCTTCATGGGCGTGAGCCGGCTCAAACGGATGCCTTAAAATCCGTGTCCGCGAAGCAAAGAAAATAAAACGGCTCGGGTGCGCGGCCGAGCTTTTCGCGACTGCACCGAATGAATGGTGTGGCGCCAGTGAGTTTGTTACGGGGGGCCGTACATGCGTTTACGCGAAGCCTACGCGCACCTGAATTGCGTGCGCGAGTTCATCCTGCGGAGAAACGCGGGGCAACTGGACGTTCCTGAATACCTCGCCATTGGCGACCGTAAGCGCCCCGCGAGGCCTTCGCGTCAGAAAAAACCGCACGTGAAAACCGCTCAAGGCCACCGTGTCGGGCCACGACATCCGATTGGTAGCAGCGTCTGCGCTTTGGATTGGAAGACCAATTTCTGCTGCACGAAATTTCGCGCAACTCGCATAGCGATAGTGATCGCCTCTCTGGGCCTATGTGCCTGCTCGACTGTTGGGCCGGCGTCGATCGATCAGGGCCGGATGCGCTACAATGAAGTCATCCACGACACCGGCAAGGAACAGACACTGTTAAACATCATCCGTGCCGCTCAAGGCGAATCTCCGCTCTTCCTCGACGTCTTGGAAGTGGACGCGGCGACGACATTTGGCGGCACAATCGCCGGCGGCCCGTCAGCTTTGGGATCGAGTCCCAATTACAAAACGCCATCGGCGGGCACAATTTCCGGGGCAGTCGGCTTCGTTACCGGCGGCGCGCAATATGTAGAAGCCCCGACGGTTCGCTTTCAACCTTTGTCCGGCCAACCGCTGGTCGCCCAGGTCGCGACGCCGCTTACCGCCGAATCCTTGGCAAATTATTTGAATACGGCTCAAGCGATTTGGCCCATCTCATCGGTGTTAACGCTCAGCGTCGCCCACCTGACCCCCGGTTTTTCGGACCATTACGCCGCGCTGAACGCGATCATCGATCTGGACGAGTATGGCGCGATCACTATTGCCGCAACATCAAACTCTGACAAAAAAGAGAACGCCCACATCGCTGGCTTGATGATCGGTTCGAGCCAGGCTCCCGCAAAAGATAGCCTCACGATTTATTATGATCCGAAGCACGTCCGGATTTCCCAAGCGGAATGTGACGGAAAGACGCCGAATTATCCCAATGCAAAAGAAATAACAAAGCATCTCTGGGAAAGATTGAAGTCATTTTTCCCCACTAACAGTAAGAGTGACAATGCGATCACTATTCGTTCAACAGGAAATCCCGCCAGAGAAGACAAGAGCCACACGCAATCCCCGATACTTCAGACCAATTCTGCCCTCGGCATCATGAGTTCGGTTTCAACAGCAGAGGGTGAAGCCGATGCGCCGATCATGATTGCAGATGCGGCAGAGGTTTCTTCCATTCAAGAGCGGCAGGCACACCTTGTTGGTCAGTGTAAATCTAACGACTTCTACGTTCTTAAACAACCAAAAAACAAAAGCTTTAAGGATGTGTATGTTTCGACTGCAATTCGCGATGCGGTCGCTCGTCTGAATTTGAAAACTACCGATAAGTCATTAATCACTCTATACCCAGAAAAAACAGAAATTTCCTTCGACGACGCTATAAATGAGAAATATTTAGCGCTGGCCCGGAGATATATGCTCATCGCCAGATCAGACGAGCGGCCAAACAACGCCTATGTCGCTGTGTACAAAGACGGAAAATGGTACTCCATCGACAACGACGATAGAATTTCAAAGCATACGCTGGCGCTCATTTCACAATTCAACTCGGTGCAGGCAGTTGTACCGCAGACTGCCCCCTTGACGCCGTCGATCTCGGTCGGCGCCAGATAGAAGCTGAAAGCCTGCGCGGACCCCGCTTCCCCTGCCGAATGGACCGATTGCATGAAGGCCGCTACCGTCGCGTTCCAGCGCGCCGTCAGCGATTCCCGTCGCGGGGCCACCGCGCTTTATTTGCGGGAGCGCTTTGCGCGTGACGACGACCGAGTCTCCGTCGGACCTTGCGACGACCACTGCCATCGATCCCAAGATCCTGCCGCCCCCGGTCCGGCAAAAAATCTTCCTCTATCTCGGCGTCTTGATCACGCTCTTGGCCTTCGGCAATCCCAATGGCGGCCTGATGCAGGTGCCGATCAGCTTTTTGCTCAAGAACAAACTGCATCTGCAAGCGCATGAATTGGCCAATTTCCAGTTGGTGGCGGCCATACCGCTCTATCTATCTTTCATTTTCGGATTCATTCGCGACCGCTGGAATCCTTTCGGGATGAAAGACCGGGGATTTTTGGCTTTGTTCGGCGCTCTCAGTGCCAGCCTTTATGTCTTCTTTGCCTTCACGCCGGTTACCACCATGACGCTGCTCGCCGCCGTCATGCTGCTGACCACGTCCTTTCTGTTCGTCGCCAGCGCCCAGAATGGATTGACGTCGACGCTCGGCCAACAACATCTCATGTCCGGCCAGATCAGCGCGCTGTGGAACATCTTTGGCACGTTCCCTGCCGTCGCGGCCTTGCTCGTCGGGGGCCGATTTAGCGACCTGCTCGAAGTCGAGAACGCCGATCAGGCGGCGCGCAGCCTGTTTCTCACCGGCGCGGCAATTCTAGCCGCGGTGACCATCTACGCACTGTGGAAACCCGCAAGCGTCTATGACAATGTCGCTGCCGAACGCGACGCAGCCTCGCGCCCGCTCGAGGACATCAAAAGGCTGGCGCTTCATTGGCCGATCTATCCCGCCCTGACGATCTGGCTGCTATGGAATTTTGCGCCCGGAGCGCAGACGCCGCTGCAATATTACCTGCAAAATACGCTCCACGCCGAGGATTCCCAATGGGGCGCGTGGAACGCCATCTTCGCCGCCTCCTTCGTTCCGACTTTTCTGGCCTATGGCTTTCTCTGCCGGCGGTTTCCGTTGAAAAATCTGCTGTTGTGGGGGACCGTGATCGCGGTTCCACAATTTGTGCCGCTATTATTTGTTCATTCGGTGACCGGCGCGTTAATCGCGGCGGTCCCCATGGGCCTGATGGGCGGCATTGCGACATCCGCTTATCTGGACCTGATCATTCGCTCCTGTCCGCCGGGCCTTCAGGGAACGACGCTGATGATGTCCGGGGGACTTTATTTCATCGTCGGACGATTTGGCGATGTTTTGGGGACGAACCTTTATGATTACTATGGCGGTTTTAGCGTCTGCGTCGTCATGATCACTTTCGTCTACGCTCTGATCATCCCGGTTGTCCTGTTGGCGCCCAAAAGTGTGGTCGCCTACGCCGACGGGGAGGCGCCCAGGTCCGCCTTGGCCGCGGATGAGCTGTAAGAACCCCTGCATGGTATGGTGTCTGTGGCTGCTATTTGCGGGTGAAAGCCGCACCCCACAGTCCTCATGCTGAGGAGGCTGCGCAGCAGCCCTCTCGAAGCACGAGGGCTTTGCTGCAGATTACGAAAACTGAAGATCGTCTCCTGGTTGGTTGAGAATTTAGATCTTTGCAAATGCTTTGTTTAGTATGGACATGAGAGAGTTGCACAGAGAGCAATATTGAAGCCTATTTCTTCTTCTTTAAGTCAGCGAGGAGATTTTGAATTGACGCTGGCAGGGGTCGTGTAAGGCCATGACGCCGCCGGTAGGCTCGCGCTGCTTCTTCAAACCGAATTTTGGCGGCTTCTTCGCTTAGGCCAAAACGAAGAGCTATGGAAGAAATTGGTTCTTCGAGTTCAATGAGATGAAGAGGCGCCAACAGTGCAGCGGTGAAGCGATCGGTTCGGGATTCGATTCTTCTAACTTTTGGCGATATCGCCTTCTCCAAACTGCTTTTTGAACTGCGGTTCCTTACGCCTTCGTCGCCGTTTGCGAAGTGGCTGACTTCATGAGCCACGGTCCATCGAGCACGCGGATTAGAGTTCAATTTATTGGCTGCTTCAAAAACCGATTGTCTAAAGATGAAAAGTCTTTTTTCGGCATGCCACTGTCCACCGGGCGGAGGCAGCTCGTGCTCTTGGACCAAAGAATATTGAACGTCAGGGAAGAAGTGTCGAACCTTATAGACTAAGGTTGGTGCATCGATGAAAACTTGGCCATCATCGATTCCGATACTTCTTCGGAATTGAAGGACATTGTCTTCGATCTTCTCGTCATCGTTGTCTATCCCGGAGCCCATAATCGTCCTCCTCAACTGCACCCCGTCGTCGCCCCGCACGTATCGCACTTCAGACACGTGCCGTTGCGCACGAGGGTAAAATTATTGCACTCGGGGCAGGCTTCGCCCGTATAGCCTTTCATCCGCGCTTCGCTGCGCCGGTTGGCGACCGTCGCGCGTTCGCCAGGCAATGACCAATCGAGATTGCCGAGTTCGGATTCGACCTCATATTCGAGATCCTTCTTCAGCGCCGTCGCGGCTTGCGGGCCCACGGCCTGCGCGCCGGTTGAGACGAGCATCAGCTTGTCGGTCGGCTTGCCGCGCACGAAACCCTGCGAGACGAGCTTGGCGGAAGACGGCGCGCCTTGCGGCGGCCGGCTCTGGTCCTCGCCTTTGCCCAGCACATCATGGCCGATATCGGAAGGATCGATATGGGCGAGATCATTGCGGCCGAGATAGGAGATCGCCAATTCGCGGAAGACGTAATCGATGATCGAGGTCGCGTTCTTGATCACGTCATTGCCTTGCACGAGACCCGCCGGCTCAAAGCGGGTGAAGGTGAAGGCATCGACATATTCTTCGAGCGGCACGCCATATTGCAGGCCGACCGAAATGGCGATGGCGAAATTATTCATCAGCGAGCGGAAGGCGGCGCCCTCCTTATGCATGTCGATAAAAATCTCGCCGATCCGACCGTCGGAATATTCGCCGGTGCGCAGATAGACCTTATGGCCACCGACGACCGCCTTTTGCGTATAACCCTTGCGCCGGTCGGGCAGGCGCTCGCGCTCCCGCGTGCGCTCGATCCGCTCGACAATGCGTTCGACGATTTTTTCAGCCACCACGCTGGCGCGGGCGGGCATGGTCTGTGCCATCAGAGTCTCGACCGCCTCTTCGCCATCTTCCTCTTCGTCGGCGATCAGCTGGCTGTTCAACGGCTGCGAGAGTTTCGAGCCGTCGCGATAGAGCGCATTGGCCTTGAGCGCGAGGCGCCAGGAGAGCATGTAAGCCTCCTTGCAATCCTCTATGCTCGCGTCATTCGGCATATTGATCGTCTTCGAGATCGCGCCGGAGATGAAGGGCTGCGCCGCGGCCATCATGCGGATATGGCTCTCGACCGAGAGGTAGCGTTTGCCGGTGCGTCCGCAGGGATTGGCGCAATCGAAGACGGCATAATGCTCCTGCTTCAGATGCGGCGCGCCTTCGACCGTCATGGCGCCGCAGACATGGATATTCGCCGCCTCGATCTCGGCCTTGCTGAAGCCTAGGAAGGTGAGCAGATCGAAATTCGGATCGTCGAGCTTTTCTTCCGGGACTTTGAGACGATTGACCAGGAAGTCGGCGCCGAGCGTCCATTTGTTGAAGACGAATTTAATGTCGAAGGCGGAGGCCAGCGTCTTTTCGAGAGCGGCGAGCTTTTCGTCCGTAAAGCCGCGCGCCTTGAGGCTCGTGTGATTGATCGCCGGCGCTTGGCGCAGCGACGCATGGCCGACGGCATAGGCTTCGATCTCGGCGATCTCGAATTCGCGATAGGAAAGGGCGCGCAGACCCTCGGGCACGGCGCGGTTGATGATCTTGAAATAGCCGCCGCCGGCGAGTTTTTTGAATTTGACGAGGGCGAAATCCGGCTCGATACCGGTCGTGTCGCAATCCATGACGAGGCCGATCGTGCCGGTCGGCGCGACGACACTGACTTGCGCATTGCGATAGCCATGCTGCTCGCCGAGCGCGACCGCCTTTTCCCAGGCCGCGATCGCATGCCGGCCGAGGGCAGGGTCGGGGAGCGCCGCATGATCGAGCGGCACCGGCAGGATGGCGAGCTCTTCATAGCCCATGGCTTCGCCCTGCGCGGCAAGACGATGATTGCGCATGACGCGCAGCATCGCGTCTTTATTCTGCGAAAAATGCATGAAGGCGCCGCGCTCACCCGCCATCTCGGCCGAGGTTGCATAGCAAATGCCGGTCATGATCGCCGACAGCGCCCCGCAGATCGCGCGGCCCTCGTCGCAATCATAGGCAATGCCGGAGGACATCAGGAGACCGCCGACATTGGCATAGCCGAGCCCGAGCGTGCGATATTCATATGAGAGCTTGGCGATCTCCTTCGACGGGAATTGCGCCATCAGGACTGAAATTTCGAGCACGAGCGTCCACAGCCGCACCGCATGCTCATAAGACGGAATGTCGAAGATCTTGGTGTCGCGATCGCGGAACTGCAACAGGTTCAGCGAAGCGAGATTGCAGGCCGTATCGTCGAGGAACATATATTCGGAGCAAGGGTTCGACGCGACGATCGGGCCGGCCGCCGGGCACGTGTGCCAATCATTGATCGTCGTGTGATATTGCAGGCCGGGATCGGCCGAAGCCCAGGCCGCATAGCCGATCTTGTCCCAGAGATCGCGGGCCTTCATCACCTTGTGCGGCTTGCCGTCGAGCCGGCGCGTCAAAGCCCAATCTCCATCCTCCTCCACCGCGCGCAGAAAAGTGTCGGTGACACGCACGGAATTGTTGGAGTTTTGGCCGGAGACGGTGAGATAGGCCTCCGAATCCCAATCGGTGGTGAATGTCTCGAAGGCGATGTCCTTAAAGCCCTGGCGGGCGAATTGGATGATCTTGCGGATCATGCCGTCCGGCACGCAAGCTCTGCGGGCGAGCTTGATTTCTTTTTTCAAGGCCGGGTTTTTTTCCGGGTTGAAACAGGCATCGTCCGGTCCCTGGCAATTGACGCAGGCGCGGAGAATCGCCTTCAGCGCCTTTTTCACGATCTTCGAGCCGGTGACGAGGGCGGCGACCTTTTCCTCCTCCTTCACCTTCCAATCGATATAGGCCTCGATATCGGGGTGATCGACATCGACGACGACCATTTTGGCGGCGCGGCGCGTCGTGCCGCCGGATTTGATCGCGCCTGCGGCGCGGTCGCCGATCTTCAAGAAGGACATCAGGCCGGAGGATTTGCCACCGCCCGAAAGCTTCTCGTTTTCGCCGCGCAATTTCGAGAAATTCGAGCCGGTGCCGGAGCCATATTTGAACAGGCGCGCCTCGCGCACCCAAAGATCCATGATGCCGCCTTCATTGACGAGATCGTCGGCGACGGATTGGATGAAGCAGGCATGCGGCTGCGGATGCTCGTAAGCGGATTTCGATTTGACGAGCTTGCCCGATTCGAAGTCGACATAGAAATGACCCTGGCTCGGCCCGTCTATGCCATAGGCCCAAAAGAGGCCGGTGTTGAACCATTGCGGCGAATTCGGCGCCGCCATCTGGGCGGCGAGCATGAAGCGCAATTCATCGTAAAAGGCTTGCGCGTCCTCTTCGCCGTCGAAATATTTGCCTTTCCAGCCCCAATAGGTCCAAGCGCCGGCCAGGCGATCGAAGACCTCGCGGGCCGAGATCTCAGAACCATAGCGCTCGGCTTTGGGCAAAGGCTCGAGCGCCGCCTGATCCGCGACGCTGCGCCAGAGAAAGCTCGGGACGCTCGATTCTTCCACGCGCTTCAGCCGCGCCGGCACGCCGGCCTTGCGGAAATATTTCTGCGCCAAAACATCGGCAGCAACCTGGCTCCAGCTCGCCGGAACCTCGATCCCGTCGAGCGCAAAGACGAGAGAACCATCCGGATTGCGGATCTCGCTCCGTGTCGTGCGGAATTCGATCGTCTCATAGGGCGAGCGCCCCGCTTCCGTATACCGCCGTTCGATCCGCATGGTGCCCGTCCTAATGCTCGCAGGCTTGCGCCCGCGGGGACCTCCTGGAGGAGTCCCTATCCTCAATCATAATGCGCGATACGCCCAATTAGACGCACCGCACCCGTCTGCCGGCGCAGAAAACACTTGGCTTGGAAGGCAGTTTCCCTAACCCTCGGGGAGTCCGACCCGCCGATTCGAATTATGACGCTATCCTGACTTACGTCAAGCAATAGTGTCTCTCCTAATAGAGACCACAAAATGTTGTGTAAATCATGAATAAGTCAATGGCGCGCCAAAAATTCTTGCCTTACCGGAAGCTGCCTCACAAGCCGGCTCGGCACCAAAGCCGCAAGTCGTCCGCCATATCCCCAAGCCTGGCTGCTAAATTGTGCTTGCAATCGCTTCAGACGGCCGCGTGCTCGGCTCATTCATTGGCCGCGGAACTCTTTTTACGCCCGTTGAACCGGCTTGCGGCAGCTGGACATCGGCGGCCCATCTCGCCATAGTCCCGGCCGCCGACCGCCTTCCTGCAAGGATCCTATGTCTATGATGCAATGGCTCGTCCGCTTCTTCACCTGGTGGAATGGTGCGACGCTCAACACGCTTTTCTACACAAGACTAAAGGGCGAATTGGTCGGCAAGGACCAATATGGCAATGCCTATTATCGCACCCGCGGCGGCCGCCTCGACCCGGCGCTCGGCTTCGAGCGGCGTTGGGTGATTTATGCCGGCGAAGCGGAAGGCTCGATGACGCCGCCCGGCTGGTACGGCTGGCTGCATCATACGGTCGATGTGCCGCCGACAAAGGAAGACTATCACCCGCGTGCGTGGGAGCTGCCGCATCAGCCCAATATGACCGGAACGGCTTTGGCTTGGCGGCCGCCGGGCTCGACCTTGGCCTCGGGCGTGCGGCCGCCGGCGACCGGCGATTACGAGGCCTGGACGCCGAAAGCGTGATCCGGAAAAGGTGCGGACTTTTCGGATAAGATCATGCGTTGGGCGGCATCCAAGAAAGAACGAATCGATTATGCGTCATGGCCGCCTCCGGACTTTGATCCGGAGGCGGCCATGACGGTTACCGGAACAAAGGTCCGAAGCCGACTTAGGCACTCTGCTTAAAAGACCGCCCGTGCCGCCCATATGGTCGTGCAAGCCGCACCGACTCGGCGACGGCGCCACATGGTTTCATAGAGATCTTCGAGCGCCCGCGTATAGCTACAAGGGATGCGCCGGTTGATGCTATATCCCTTCGGGACCGAACCTGCGGAAATTCAGAGAAGGAATGCGAGCATTGCTTCAAAAGTCTCAGGCATAAGATCCAGCCATGCCGCTTTATTTCGCCTATGGTTCGAATATGGATCGCGAGGCTATGCGCCGACGCTGTCCGAAGTCGCGCCCGCTCGGACGCGCGCGGCTGGTCCGGCATCGTTTTTTCATCATGAGCTCGGGCCATGGGTCGGTGAAGCGCGACCCGCGCATGGATGTTCATGGCGTGCTTTACGATCTTGCTTTCGGAGATATTCCGGCGCTCGACCGCTATGAAGAGGTGGAGCGTCGTCTCTATCAGAAAATCACCCAGCCGGTGTTGCGCGAGGGCGCTGCACCCGTGCGGGCGCTTCTCTATGTTGGCTGTTCCGCGCAGGAGGGTGTGGCGCGAGGCGACTATCTCGATCGCGTGATTGCAGCGGCACGAGATTGGAATTTCCCGGACGCCTATCTTGCCTATCTTCTTTCGCTCGCCGGCCGGGCTTTGCCGGACGCTCGGGAAAAACCGTCCAATTGGCGCGCCATTCGGTTGAAAGGTCTTTGAGCGCAATGGCGAACTCTGTGGTGGACGAGGGCGGCGTTCCCATCGCCCGCACAATCATCGCTGTGCGCGCCATTCTCACGCGCTGGCGCGCGACAGGCGCCCGCATCGCACTCGTGCCGACCATGGGCGCGCTGCACGCCGGGCACATCTCGCTCGTCGAAGAGGCGAAACGCCGGGCCGACTGTGTGGTGATGTCGATCTTCGTCAATCCGACGCAATTCGCGCCGAACGAGGATTTCTCATCCTATCCGCGCCGCTTCGCAGAGGATGCGGAAAAGTTTGCCGCCGCCAAGGGCGATCTCATCTTCGCGCCCGATGTCGAAGAGATGTACCCAACGGGCTTTGCAACGACAGTCTCGGTCGCAGGTCCCGCGACGGTCGGGCTCGAAGATAGGTTCCGGCCGACGCATTTCGCCGGTGTCGCCACGGTGGTCGCCAAGCTTCTCAACCAATGCCGGCCGGATGTCGCGATCTTCGGCGAGAAGGATTATCAGCAATTGAAGGTCATCACGCGCATGGCACGCGATCTCGATCTCGACACGGAGATCGTCGGCGCGCCGACGCTCCGCGAAAAAGACGGGCTCGCTCTGTCCTCGCGCAATCTCTATCTTTCAGCCGATGAGCGGGCGCGGGCGCCGCGTCTCAATGAAGCATTGCGGCAATGCGCAGAGGCGTTGCGATCGGGCGTCTCTATCGAGGCCGCGCTCGCTGCAGCTCGGGAAAAGGTCGAAGCTGTAGGCTTCGTTCTGGATTATCTCGAAGCCCGCCATGCCGAGACTTTGGCGCCCGTTGCGGGTCTTCAGGAAGGCCCGATCCGGCTGCTCGCCGCAGCGCGGCTCGGCACGACGCGGCTCATCGACAATATCGCCGTGTGATTTTTCCTAAGACCCCATCCGTCAGTGTTGCCATAGGCTCGCGCACTTGCGCGAGCCGTTCGACAACAGCAACGGGCGCGCAACAGCGCGCCCTATGGCGCCATTGCCACCTTCCCCTGAAGGGGAAGGATTCGCAGCCTCACTTCACGTTTGCCATCTCCGCGGCGTCCTTGCGCTCCAGCGCTTTGAGCGCTTCCTTCGCCAGCGGATCGAGACCGGCGCCGCCCTTGGCCATATGCGCATAGATCTGCTTGCGCATGCGCGGCTCCCAAAAATGCGCGATATGATCGCTGATGCCGGCGACGGCCGCATCATGGCCATTGGCCTCGAAGAATTTGCCAATCTGATTGGCCATATAGACGAGCTTGTCAGGCGACATGGCGGTTTGTTTCACTGAACATTTTGTCGGGATGGGTGAAGATTTCGAAATCCTGCTGGCGAGCGACGCCGATGAGGGTCATGCCGCTTTCTTCGGCGAGCCGAATGGCGGCGGCCGTCGGCGCCGAGACGGCGGCAAGGACCGGAGCATTAAGTCTCGCCGCCTTCTGAATCAATTCGATCGAGACGCGGCTCGTCATCACGATGATGCCCGAAGCCGCCGTCCGTCCGCTGCAGATGAGCGCGCCGGCGAGCTTGTCCAGGGCATTGTGGCGGCCGACATCTTCGCGCAGCGCGACGAGCCCTTCCGCCTCGGTCCAGAAGGCGGCGGCGTGAACCGCATGCGTCGCCTCGTTCAATGTCTGCGCTGGTTCGAGCGAGGCCATTGCAGCGACTATCGCTTGCGGCGTGAGTCGCCACGCGGGCCGTGACACCTTAGGCAGAGGCCGCATCGCGGCTTCGAGGCTCTCGACGCCGCAGAGGCCGCAGCCGGTCGGTCCCGCCATGCTGCGCTTGCGGCCGACATAGGCTTCCGCGCGCTGCCCTTTCAGCCAAATGCGGACCTCGATGCCGAGCGGCGTCGTGATCACATCGAGACTGTCGATATCGGAGGCTGCCTCGATCACCCCTTCGGTCAGGGAAAAGCCGATGGCGAAATCTTCGAGATCGGCCGGCGTCGCCATCATGACCGCATGGGTCGAGCCATTGTAAGTGAAGGCGACGGCGATCTCTTCCGGCACGCAGCGCCGGGTCTCGACGGCCAGCATGCCGCGCTGGGCAATGCAGGCCGCCTCATAGGTCGGGGCAGGAAGCGCCAGCGGCACTTCCTCTTCTTGGTCCTCTGAACTCATTCGGCGGCTTCGATCGTGCCGGCGATCCGGCGGCTCTGTTCGGTGAGCTCGCGATAGCGCTCCTGCCAGTCGGTCGGACCATTGGAGGTCGAGATCTGCACCGCAGTGACCTTATATTCGGGGCAATTGGTCGCCCAATCCGAGAAATCGGTGGTCACGACATTGGCCTGCGTCGTCGGATGATGGAAGGTCGTGTAGACGACGCCCGGCGCGACCCGGTCGGTGACCTTGGCGCGCAAAGTCGTTTCGCCGGTGCGGCTCTGCAACTTCACCCAATCGCGGTCGCGGACGCCGCGCTGTTCTGCGTCATGCGGATGGATCTCGAGCACATCTTCCTCGTGCCAGAGAACATTGTCGGTCCGCCGCGTCTGCGCGCCGACATTATACTGGCTGAGAATGCGGCCGGTCGTCAGCAGCAGCGGGAAGCGCGGTCCCGTCCGCTCGTCCGTCGGCACATATTCGGTCAGGACGAACTTGCCCTTGCCGCGGGCAAAGCCGCCGATATGCATGATCGGCGTGCCCTCGGGCGCCTTGTCATTGCACGGCCATTGCACCGAGCCGACCTCGTCGAGATGCTTGAAGGACACATTGGCGAAGCCCGGCGTCGTCGCGGCGATCTCGTCCATGACCTCGCTCGGATGGCTATAGGGCATGGGATAGCCCAAAGCCTCGGAGAGCTTGATCGTGATTTCCCAGTCGCCAAAGCCGTTCTTCGGCGCCATCACTTTGCGGATAAGCTGGATGCGCCGCTCGGCATTGGTAAAAGTGCCGTCCTTTTCGAGGAAGGTCGAGCCGGGCAGGAAAACATGCGCATAATTCGCTGTCTCGTTCAGGAACAGATCCTGGACGACGACGCATTCCATCGCCGCAAGGCCCGACGCCATATGATGCGTATCCGGGTCCGACTGCAGAATGTCTTCGCCCTGGATATAGATGCCCTTGAAGGTGCCCTCGACCGCAGCATCGATCATATTGGGAATGCGCAGGCCCGGCTCTTTTTCGAGCGGCACCTTCCAGAGATCTTCGAACATCTTGCGGGTCGCCTCGTCGGAGACGTGGCGATAGCCGACGAACTCATGCGGGAAGGAGCCCATGTCGCAGGAGCCCTGCACATTGTTCTGCCCGCGCAGCGGATTGACGCCAACGCCTCTGCGGCCGAGATTGCCGGTCGCCATGGCGAGATTGGCGATCGCGATGACGGTCGTCGTGCCCTGGCTGTGCTCGGTCACGCCGAGGCCATAATAGATGGCGGCATTGCCACCCGTCGCATAGAGCCGCGCCGCGGCGCGGATCTGCTCGGCCGGAACGCCGGAGACTTTTTCGACCTCTTCCGGGCTGTTGCGCGGCTCGGAGACGAAGGCCGCCCAATCGGCGAATTCATCGGCATCGCAGCGCTCGCGCACGAAGGCTTCATCGACGAGGCCTTCGGTGACGATCACATGCGCAATTGCATCGAGAATGGCGACATTGGTGCCGGGCTTCAGCGCCAGATGATAATCGGCCTTAATATGCGGCGAGCGGACGAGATCGATGCGGCGCGGATCGACGACGATCAGCTTGGCGCCCTGGCGCAACCGCTTCTTCATCCGCGAGCCGAAAACCGGGTGGGCGTCGGTCGGATTGGCGCCGATGACCAAGATCACATCGCTGTCGTCGACCGAGTCGAAATCCTGCGTGCCGGCCGAGGTGCCATAGGTGGTCTTCAGACCATAGCCCGTCGGCGAGTGGCAGACGCGCGCGCAGGTGTCGACATTATTGTTGCCGAAGGCGGCGCGGATCAGCTTCTGAACCAGATAGGTCTCTTCATTGGTGCAGCGTGAAGAGGTGATGCCGCCGACCGAGCTCTTGCCATATTGGGCTTGAATGCGCTTGAACTCGGACGCGGCATAGTTGATCGCCTCGTCCCAGGAGACCTCGCGCCAGGGATCGCTGATCTGGGCCCTTATCATCGGCTTCAGAATGCGCTCCTTATGGTTGGCATAGCCCCAGGCGAAGCGGCCCTTGATGCAGGAATGCCCGTGATTGGCCTTGCCATCCTTGTAAGGCACCATGCGGACGAGTTCGTCGCCGCGCATCTCGGCCTTGAAGGTGCAGCCGACGCCGCAATAGGCGCAGGTCGTGACAGCCGAATGTTCCGGCTGGCCGATGTCGACCACATTCTTTTCGATCAGCGTCGCCGTCGGGCACGCCTGCACGCAGGCGCCGCAGGAGACGCATTCCGATTCGAAGAAGGGCTGCGCCTGGCCCGGCGAAACGCGGCTCGCAAAGCCGCGGCCGTCGATCGTCAGCGCGAAAGTGCCCTGGACCTCCTCGCAGGCACGGACACAGCGGTTGCAGACGATGCATTTCGACGGATCATAGGCGAAATAGGGGTTCGACAGGTCCTTCCGATCGTCGAGATGGTTCGCGCCCTTATAACCGTAGCGCACGTCGCGCAGGCCGACGGCGCCCGCCTGCGTCTGCAATTCGCAATTGCCATTGGCGGCGCAGGTCAGGCAATCGAGCGGATGGTCGGAAATATAGAGTTCCATCACCCCCTTGCGGAGCGCTTTCAGCCGCGCTGTCTGGGTCTTGACGGCCATGCCCGGCGCGACCGGTGTGGTGCAGGAGGCTGGCGTCCCGTTGCGGCCCTCGATCTCGACGAGACAGAGCCGGCAGGAGCCGAAAGGCTCGAGCATATCGGTGGCGCAGAGCTTCGGGATCTCCGTGCCCATCTCCATCGCCGCACGCATGATCGAAGTGCCGGCCGGCACTGTGACCGGGGTGCCGTCGATGGTGAGCGTGACGAGCTGTTCGGATTTGGCAGCAGGGGTGCCGTAATCGGTCTCGTGGATGAGTGTCATGGCCTAGTCCTCATTCGGCCGCGGCCGCAGCATGCGGCCGGAAATCCTCTGGAAAATGGCGGAGCGCGCTCATGACAGGATAGGGCGCAAAACCGCCAAGGGCACAAAGTGAACCAAATTTCATTGTCTGACAGAGATCTTCCAAAAGCGTTAGATTTCCGGCGACGTTCTCGCCTTTCATCACCCGCTCTATAGTCTCCTCGCCGCGCGTCGAACCGATCCGGCAGGGCGTGCACTTGCCGCAGCTTTCGATCGCACAGAATTCCATCGCGAAACGCGCCATTTCCGCCATGTCGACCGTATCGTCGAAGACGACGAGCCCGCCATGGCCGATGAGCCCGTCGCGGCCGGCAAAAGCCTCATAGTCGAAAGGCGTATCGAACAGTGCGCGCGGAAAATAGGCGCCGAGCGGGCCGCCGCATTGCACGGCGCGCACCGGCCGGCCGGAAAGGGTGCCACCACCGATCCCCTCGACGATTTCACCGAGCGTCAGACCGAAAGCGGTCTCGAAAAGCCCGCCATAGCGGACATTGCCGGCGATCTGCAAAGGCATGGTGCCGCGCGAGCGCCCCATGCCGAAATGCGCGTAAGCCGCGCCGCCCTCGGCGAGAATGAAGGGCGTCGCCGCGAAGGAAAGCACATTGTTGACGACCGTCGGCTTCTGGAACAACCCCTTATGGGCGGGAAGCGGCGGCTTGGCGCGGACAATGCCGCGCTTGCCTTCGAGGCTTTCGAGCAAGGCGGTTTCTTCGCCGCAGACATAGGCGCCGGCGCCCATTCGAAGCTCGATGTCGAAACTATGGTTCGAGCCCTTGATATTGGTGCCGAGCCAGCCGGCGCAGCGGGCCAGCCGCAGAGCCTCATTGAATGTCTTCGCCGCATGTGGATATTCGGAGCGGCAATAGACATAGCCTTTCGTCGCGCCGACGGCGACGGCACAGATCGTCATGCCTTCGATCAGCATGAACGGATCGCCTTCCATCACCATGCGATCGGCGAAGGTTCCGCTATCGCCCTCGTCGGCGTTGCAGACGACATATTTGCGATCGCCCGCGCAATCCGCAACGGTCTTCCATTTGATGCCGGTCGGAAAGCCGGCGCCACCGCGGCCGCGCAGACCCGATTGCGTCACTTCGGCCACAATCGCGGCGGAGCCTATCTCAAGGGCGCGCCTGAGCCCGCGCCAGCCGCCATGCGCTGCATAATCTTCGAGCGAAACAGGATCGGTAATGCCGCAGCGGGCAAAGGTGAGCCGCGTCTGCTTGGCTAGGAAAGGATGCTCCTCCGGCTTGCCGATCCGCAGCGGATGCGCGCCGCCATTGAGGAAACCGGCATCGAAGAGCGAGGCGACATCGGCCGGCGTCACCGGCCCATAGGCAATGCGGCCGGCCGCAGTCTCGACTTCGATCATCGGCTCGAGGAAGAACATGCCGCGCGAGCCGTTGCGGACAATCGAGACAGCCGCACCCCGCGCGCCGGCAAGCTCCGAAATCTTGCGCGCCACCCGATCGGCACCGAGCGCGAGAGCGACGACATCCTTGGGAACAAAGACCCGCGTCATGGCGCGCATACCTCATCGATCGCTTCGGCGAGCTTTACCTTGTCGAACCGGCCGATCGGCAGATCATCGAGCAGGGCGGAGGGGCCGCTGGCGCAAAGGCCGAGACAATAGACCGGCTCGACACTGATCTCGCCGTTCTTGGTGGTGCCATGCCAGCTGACGCCGAGTTCGGCCAGCGCGCCGCGGGCGATCGCTTCGCTGCCGAGGCTTTGGCACGCCTCGGCCCGGCAGATCTTCAGCACATGCCGACCGCCCGGCTCGCGCCGGAAATCATGATAGAAGGTGATGACCCCGTGAACTTCGGCACGGGTGAGATTCAGAGCTTCGGCGAGAAGCGGCACAGCGAGATCGCTGACAAAGCCGAACTCTTCGCTGAATGCATGCAGAATCGGGAGCAGCGGTCCTTCCAAGCCGAGATGTTCGGCGATGATCTGGCGCGCGCGGCCTTCGTCAAAGACGGGCGTCTCGGGCATATTTCCACCAAAACCTTGTTAGCTTCGCGACTGTTTCGCCTCGCGAATTTCTGCCGGGATCTGCGGCCTCGAAATTCGGCATTGCCGATCGATGCGCTCCCCGTTCCTGGGATTATGCACTCCCCAGGCATTTGGCATACCGATCCACTTACAAAAAAGTGTAAACTTCCTTCACCGGAGATCAATAAAGCCATTCCGTAGAGTTATGGGTTTTTCCTATCAAACTTCATTGATCTATAGGATTTTGCACTGCACCA
>CAVWXV010000021.1:0-186162 GCA_963759185.1 uncultured Alphaproteobacteria bacterium | reverse complement strand
GCGTTGCCCAAGAAGGCGCGCGGCTCTTCGTCGAATGGGCGGGGCAGAAGCGGCAGGAGGCGATCGCGCAAGACGACCATCATTTCAGGGCCAAATTGGCCGATTGGACGCTCGATTTCGAAGCCGATGGCGTCGCCCTGGCGAGCCGCGCGATCCTCAAGCAGAACGGCCGCATATGGAGCGGGCCGCGGATCGAAGACGATACTTCGCCTTCAGAAACGCACCGGTAAAGCGATGCGCTAACCGCTAACCTCGGTCGAGTGATCGTGATGCTTGGCTTCCGCCGCCTCACGCTCCGATATGGCCTTGAGCTCGCGCGCATCGGGCCGCAATTCGCGCGGCAGCGGGAAGAAGACGCTCTCATCCGCCGTCGACACGATCTCGACCAAGAGCTCGAATCTCTGGCCGAAGGCATCCATGATCTCCTCGACCAGCACTTCCGGCGCCGAGGCGCCGGCGGTGATGCCGACCGAGCTGACGTTCTGGAAGAGATCCCAGTCGACATCCTCGGCGCGCAGCACGAGGCGCGCGAGCTTGCAGCCGGAACGCTCGGCGACTTCCTTGAGCCGCTGCGAATTGGAGGAATTCGACGAGCCGACGACGATCATCGCATCGACGATCGGCGCGATGCGCTTCACCGCCTCCTGCCGATTGGTCGTCGCATAGCAAATATCTTCCTTATGCGGGCCGATGATGTTCGGGAAGCGCCTTGTCAGCGCCTCGACCATATTGCGCGTGTCGTCGATCGACAATGTCGTCTGAGTCACATAAGCGAGCTTGCGTTCATTGACATCGGTGAGCTTGTCGACATCTTCCGGCGTCTGCACGAGAATGATCGAGCCCTTCGGCAATTGTCCCAATGTTCCGACGACTTCCGGATGGCCCGCATGGCCGACGAGAAGCACCTGGCGGCCGCGCTTATAATGCGCCTCCGCCTCGCGATGCACTTTGGTGACCAGCGGGCAGGTCGCATCGATGGCGAGGACTTTCAGCTCATCGGCATGCGCATGAATGGACTTCGGCACGCCATGCGCGGAAAAGATCACCGGCCGCGTCATATCGGGGATTTCGTCGAGCTCCTCGACGAAAATGGCGCCCTTGGCCTTCAGCCCTTCGACGACATATTTGTTATGGACGATTTCATGGCGCACATAGACGGGCGCCCCATAGATCCGCAGCGCCTGTTCGACGGCATCGATCGCACGCACGACACCGGCACAAAAGCCGCGCGGCGCACAAAGGAAAATACGAAGTTTTGGCTTGGCGTTCATGCGCACGACCATTCGGATCGAGAGTCTACAGGATGGCGAACCTTCGGGATTGCCATGATATTATAATCATACCATCTATCGCGACACATGCGGAATTGTTCTCCGCCGCGATGAGATCCCGAGCGTCTTGTGAGCTTTGGCCCGTCGGGTGTCAAGTCCGCGGCCGGCGCGACAAGAAGCTAGAGCCGACGCCAACGGTCAGATGCCGAATTTCACACCCTAGCGGGGCCGCGCACACGGCATTTTTAAGTATGATCTTATCGGAAAAGTCCGCAACTTTTCGGGATCATGCTACCGCCGTGCCGCGAAAAAACTGCGCAACAGCTCGGCCGCTTCGCTTTCGCGCAAGCCGCCATAGGTTTCGGGCCTATGCAGGCAGGTCGGCTGCGCAAAGAACCGCGGGCCATGTTCGACGGCGCCGCCTTTGGGATCGCCCGCCGCCCAATAGAGCCGGCGCAGCCTCGCCAAGGAGATCGCCGCCGCGCACATGGCGCAAGGCTCCAATGTCACATAGAGATCGCAGCCGACGAGCCGCTCCGAGCCGAGCGCAAGGCAGGCGGCTCTGATCGCCAAAAGCTCGGCATGCGCGGTCGGGTCTCTGTCTTCAAGCGTCCGATTGCCGGCCTCCGCGAGAACAATGCCGGCGCGGATGATGACGGCACCGACCGGCACTTCGCCGCGCTCTCCCGCCGCGCGGGCCGCGGCAAAGGCAAGCGTCATGGGATCAGGCGTCTTAGGATCACGAGTTCTCGGGATCACGAGTCTCGGGATCACGCGTGATATTGTCCGGCCCCGACTTTTCATCCGCAGTGTCATTCATGAATCGCTTTACCGAGTCCCTTCTCCGCCTCAGACCTGCTATCAAGATCCATGCGTCAAGATAAATATAGTGAAAAGCCGGGCTCGAAAGCCGCCGGCTCGCCTAAGCCGAAAGTCCGGGCAGAAACCAAGCCTGGCAGCACCCGTCGCCCAAGCGCCGGCAAACCCGCCGAGCCGCCATCGGGCGACCGAATCGCCAAAATCATCGCCCGCGCCGGCCTTTGCTCGCGCCGCGACGCCGAGGCCTGGATCGCGCAAGGCCGGGTCGCCGTCAATGGCAAAACACTGGTGAGCCCGGCGGTGACGATCGGGCCGGACGATCAAATCACCGTCGACGGCAAAGCTTTGGCGGAACGCCAGCGGACCAGGCTCTTCCTCTTCCATAAGCCGCGCGGCCTCGTCACCACGAATAAGGATCCGGAGGGACGCGCGACGATCTTCGATTACCTGCATCAGCATGCGCCCGAGGCGCCGCGCCTCATGAGCATCGGCCGGCTCGACATCAATACGGAGGGCCTGCTGCTCTTGACCAATGACGGCGGCCTCGCACGCATTCTGGAATTGCCTTCGACCGGCTGGCTCCGCCGCTACCGGGTGCGCGCCAATGGCGAAACCAATCAGGCCGTGCTCGACGGCCTCGCCAAGGGCGTGACGATCGAGGGCCTCCGCTATGCCGGGATCGAAGCCACGCTCGACCGCCAGCAGGGTGCCAATTGCTGGCTGACGCTCGGCCTGCGCGAAGGCAAGAACCGCGAGATCAAGCGCGTGCTCGAACATCTGGGCCTCACCGTCAACCGGCTGATCCGCCTCTCCTTCGGCCCTTTCCAGCTCGGCGATCTCGGCGAAGGCAAGATCGAAGAGGTGCGCACCCGCGTCTTGCGCGATCAGCTTGGCCCTGCCCTGATGCAGGCTGCCGGCGTCGATTTCGACGCGCCGCTTGAAACCCCTCCCGAGGAGCGGCCGGCGCCGAGCCACAAGCCGCGCCCGGCGCCACGAGCCGGCACGGGGCCGCATCCGAAACGGGCCCGGCCCGAGCCGGAGCCAGAGAAAATCAGGACACGGCCGCAGCCCGGCCCGCGCAAACATATTTCGGCTTTGCGGGCGGAGAAGAAGAGCCGCGAAACAGCGGGCGCAAGGCGGCGCATCGAAAAGGGCGAGATCGCCGACCGCAAGGGCCGCGCGGTGACGATCGAACGGCATGTGGAGACGAAGAAGGCCATGAAGACGGCCATGAAAAAGCCCATGACGAAAAAGCCCGATGCGCGCCGGCAGCAAGACGCCGGACGCCCAGCTCCGGGCCGACCGCCCAAATTCGGCGCACCCAGACCCGGCGCACCCAGACCTGGTGCTCCCAGACCTGGTGCTCCCAGACCTGGCTCGGGCGGCAAAGGACGCCGGACGAAATGACTGCAGCCGCCCCATGCGCATCGTCGGCGGCAGGCTGAAAGGCCGGGCTCTGCAGAGCCCGACGACACATGACATAAGGCCGACCTCGGATCGTCTGCGCGAGACGATCTTCAATATTCTCGCCCATGCCTATGCCGATCCGGTCGAAGGCGCCGCGGTGATCGATCTCTTTGCCGGAACCGGCGCCATGGGGTGTGAGGCCCTCTCGCGCGGCGCAAGGCGTGCGCTCTTCGTCGACGACGGAACAAAGGCGCGGGCTTTGATCCGCGCCAATGTCGAGGCGCTCGGCCTCGGCGGCGTCACCAAAATTTTCCGCCGCGATGCGCGCAAGCTCGGCCCGGCGCCAGCGGGCGATCGCTTCACCCTCGCCTTTCTCGACCCGCCTTATGGGAAAGGTATTGCCGAGCCGGCGCTCATCGCTCTGCGCGACGGTTTTTGGCTCGCGCCCGGCGCGCTCGTCATCGTCGAGGAGGCAGCCGAGGTGACACTCAATGTTCCGGAAGGTTTCACGCTGCTGGAACAACGCGCCTATGGCGACACGCAGATCGTCATTTTAAAGGCGACACCCGGAGATCGCTCGGGATGCTGTGACGAAGCGGTGGAGTAAAGAAGGGTCTTCTCTAGGGCTTCGAGCTGAACCCCACCGTAAGTTCGCGCTGCGCCTGCGAAAACCTTCAGTTACTTCGGCATCCCAGGAATGCGCTGAATAGACCTTTGAATGTTCTCGGCTTTAATCGTTAATTCGTTCAAGCTCTGCTGGATATTGTAATTTGACGTTGCAAGCCTATCTATTGACCGATTTATGGAAACAATTGCTTTATCTATACTATCAAAACGTGCGTCGTGACCGATCACTTTATCATGCGTCTCTTGTATATTCTTCCTAAGTTCGGGGGCTTCGTTTAGTAAGACTTGCAATGATCCGGCATCCTTTGCTGCGCCCATCATTTTGTTGTCGAGAGCCTCAACTTTGCTTTCAAGGTGAACAATACTCTTATCTATGTTGTTGTAAACGATACCGATCAAGGCAAGGAAGCCTCCTCCAATGAAGAGAGCGAGGGTGCCGCAAATTGCCCATATCTTCGGCCAGGTTACAACAAAGCTCGGAACAGTCACGGCCGCTGGCGTGGCACCGGGTGAAGGCGCGGGTGCGGGCTGAAAAGCGTCTGTCATAGCCGTGCCCCATCGGGGTTGGCGCAAAATTTTTTCGAGTGGCAGAATGTAGCTGCAATTCCTTGGAAAGGCGATGCCCAAATCTCAAACTGAGGACGCGACCGAGAAGCGCCGATGCTGCGGCGACGGGCCATAACGTTGGAGCAAAATCCCCCGGCCCCTCACCTTACCTCTCCCCGCAAGCGGGGAGAGGTAAGGTGAGGGGCCGGCGTTGCCACCCTATTTCACCGCCTTCGCCCCAATATCGCGCCGGCAATAGCCCTCCGGCCAATCGAGCGCATCGATCGCCGCATAGGCGCGGGCCCGGGCTTCGGCGAGCGTGGCGCCGAGTCCAGTGATGTTCAAGACACGCCCGCCGTCGGCGAGAAGCCTTTGCCCGTCACGCTTCGTGCCGGCATGGGTGACGATCACGCCCTCCATCGCCTCGAGTTTTTCGAGGCCGCGGATCTCGCTGCCCTTTTCCGGGTTTTCCGGATAGCCCTTGGCGGCGAGCACGACGGTGACGGCGCTCTGCGCGGAAAGATAGAGCGGCGTTGGCGGCAGATTTTCATCCGCACAGGCCTTCAAAAGCGGCAGCAGATCCTGTTCGAGACGCGGCAGGATCGCCTGCGCCTCGGGATCGCCGAAGCGGACATTGAATTCGATGACTTTCGGCCCCTGCGCCGTGATCATCAGCCCGACGAAGAGCACGCCGACATAGGGCCGCTCCAATTCCGCCATGCCGGCGATGAGCGGCCGGACGATCTCGGCCATCACGCGCTCATTCATCGCCGCATCCATGAAAGGCACGGGCGAATAGGCGCCCATCCCGCCCGTATTCGGGCCGGTATCGCCTTCGCCGAGCCTTTTGTGGTCCTGCGCCGAGCCCAATGCTACGGCATGCTTGCCGTCGCAAAGGGCGAAGAAAGAGACTTCTTCGCCGACGAGCTTTTCTTCGAGAAGGATGGTGTCGCCGGCCGCGCCGAATTGGCCGGCGAACATGGCATCGATCGCGGCTTCGGCCTCGGCCATCGTCTCCGCCACGATAACGCCCTTGCCGGCGGCGAGCCCATCGGCCTTGACGACAATGGGGGCGCCTTTCTCGCGCAAATGGGCCTTGGCGGAGTCCGCATCGGCAAAGCGCGCATAGGCGGCCGTCGGAATCGAGAAAATCTCGCAGATTTTCTTGGCGAAAGCTTTCGAGCCTTCGAGGAGGGCGGCATCCTCCGACGGGCCGAAAGCCTTGATTTCCTCGGCGGCGAGCGTATCGGCGAGACCATCGACGAGCGGCGCCTCCGGGCCGATGACGACGAGATCGATCGCTTGGCGCCGGCAGAAGGCGACAATCGCCTCATGATCCTCGGAGACGAGCACCACAGATTTCGCGAGTTTTTCGATCCCCGGATTGCCGGGCGCGACGAAGAAGCGATCAAGGAGGGGGCTTTTGCGAAGCGCCTGGGCGAGCGCATGTTCGCGCCCGCCCGAACCCAGGAGAAGGACGTTCATATCTGGCCTATCGAGCGATTTTTCGGACTGTTAGAGCATTTTGGGACAAAAGGCACAGGGCTTTGTTACCGGCTCATGCGACAAAACAACAATTTTGCGTCGGCAACACCTTACCCGGTAAGGCATCACCGTCACGATCAAGGCCCAGCGGGTTTCATGCCAGTGACACCGGAAACCGCGAGGAATGGTAAGCTCAACTCTTCGCCCTCTCTTGCGGAAAGCCCTCATGCAAAAACTGATCGGACCAGCCGCGCTTCTGCTTTTGCTCACGGCCAGCGCCCCGGGTTTGGCGCTGGACTGCGGCAAGGCCAAAACGCCGCAGGACAAAGCGATCTGCACAGATCCCGCAGCGCGCGACGCCGATGCCGCCATGGCGAAGGCCTATCAGGCTCTGTTTGAGCGCCTCGCCGAGCCGGAAAGGAAAAAGCTGCTGCTCTCGCAACGGCTGTGGCTCAGAGACAGGACCAATGAATGCGCCGACGCGACGGGCGAAAAGCTCGCGCAATGTCTGGCGCAAAAGAGTTTTGAGCGGCAGCGCTTCCTCGAGGGGCGGCCGGAGACCGGCCCCGGGTCGGGCGGCACGCTCACCCCCGTCTTCATCGAGACAGAAGGCCGCAAGGGATATTATGAGATCGATGTGACGGCGCTGAAATATGCGCCGCCGATCTCGGCCGGGGAAAAGCTCTTCAACGCCGAAGTCGACAAGCTCTTAAAGCAGGTGCCGGCCGGGAAAAACGACGAATTCGGCCGTGACATGATCTATTCCTTCATGATCCATATGCGCGTGGTCTATGCGTCGCCGCAATTGATCTCGGCGCATCTCGAAACCTATCAATTCGCCGGCGGCGCGCATGGCAATGGCGGCGCGAGCGACATCAATATCGATGCCGCCAAAGGCAAAATTCTCAATTTCGGCGACGTCTTCGGTGCCTCGTCAAAAGAGAAGCTCGACGCGGAATGTCTGCGGCAGATCTTGAAGGAGAAGGCGGAACGAATCCCGGATCAGAAGATCGAAGGCGACGATCTCAAGCAATTGCGCAAATCGATTGCCGAAGGCCTCGCGAAGCTCGACAGCTGGAGCTTCTCTCCCGCCGGCGCGACCGTCGATTATGACGCCTATGCGCTCGGCGCCTATGCCGAAGGCGCCTATAGCTGCCAGTTCACGTCCGAGTTTCTGCGGCCTTTGGTGAAGAGCGGTTTTGCTTTGCCATAGCCGAGTGGCGCAGGCAGACGGCTTTGGGGAATTGCTGATGTTGTGAATGAGCCCTACAAATGGGCAAATGACGCGTGCTGAGAGAGTAACTCAGGGGGAGTGTTGTGATGCGCACGATCTTGGTGAAAGTAGTTTGGATCGTCGCTTTCATGATCGCGCTGGCGGCGGCGATAAGCTGGGGCCATTTCATCTGGAGCTTTGACTGGGGGCACTCATACCGCGGTCGCGCCCTCTGGATGTGGGCGCTCTTTTTGCCGGCCTCGCTGGGTTTCTTCGCGATTCTTTTCGTCGTCTGCTGGGCCTTGAGCCTGGTTTGGGAGGCCATTTTCCGCGCGAAATTCCCCTGGTAAAAATTAGCGTTTTTTCCGCGCAATCCGCACTGGAACAGCGCCGGCAAGAGCGCTGGATTTCAAACTGAGGCACGACCGGAAAAGCCGTGCGGAGAGATATTCATGTCGGATGAGCCGGCAGGTTTCGAGCAGGAACATGACGACCCCGCAGCAGCACTGCTGAAAGCGGCGCGAGACGGGCAAGTGGAGCTGGTGCGCGAATGGCTCGATCGCGGCGCCGCAATCGATAGCTCGGACAGCGATGGCCGGACGCCGCTGACATGGGCGGCCTCTCGCCGTCGTTACGAGGTGGTGAAGCTGCTGCTCGATCGTGGTGCTTCTGTCGGTGACAGAGATCGCGGCATGATCGAAGAATGGCTGCACTGGCTCGCGGCGCGCGGCGAGGCGGCCTATGACAAGATGTATGATGCCCGCAACAGCACGGCGGCCGCGGCCTGTTACAGCGATGCCAAGAGTTTCCTGCAAGATGCGATGGCGCTCGCGCGGCGGCTCAAAAGGCCCGATTTGGTGACGCGGTTCGGAGCGCGGCTCGATCACATCAAATCTGTCTTCCGATCGCAGTTTTCGGCGTGAGCCCAAGACCTTCGCTCATCAACTCACCTTCGACCGATCCTCTCATTTCCGCCCGAACAGGCGCTCGACATCGGCGAGCTTCAATTCGACATAGGTCGGCCGGCCATGATTGCATTGGCCGGCGCCGGGCGTCTTCTCCATCTCGCGCAACAGCGCATTCATCTCTTCGGGGCTGAGCCTGCGGCCGGCCCTGACCGAATGATGGCAGGCGAATGTTGCAAGCATGTTTTCGAGCCGGCGCTCAAGCGGCAGGCTCGCACTGCCTTCTTCGGCAAGCCCATCGGCGAGATCGCGGATGAGGCGCCCCATGTCGGAGACTTTCAAAAGGCTCGGCTGCTCGCGCACGGCCACCGCGCCGGGACCAAAAGTTTCGACCACAAGGCCGAAACTTTCGAGCAGCGGCGCCGCGTCGAGAAGCCGCGCGACGGAGGCTTCGTCGAGCTCGACGATCGCTGGCACGAGCAACATCTGGCGATCGACATGGCGATCGGCGCGCGCCGCCTTCAGCCGCTCATAGACGATGCGCTCATGCGCGGCATGCTGATCGACGATGACGATTCCATCCTGCGTCTGCGCGATAATATAGGTCTCATGGATCTGCGCGCGTGCAACGCCGAGCGGCGCCGCGGCTTCTCCTTGTGTCTGCGCGCGAACATCCGCCGAAGGCGCCGCGAAGCCTTGGAAGGTGGAAGCTTCTTCGGCCAATCCGGGATTGGCCGGCGAGGCGCCGGGCTCCCAAGCCCGGCCGGAACTCGGCCAATGATTGGTGAATGAACCATTGGCATGGCCATTGGCGGCCTGGCGACGCGCGAGAATGTCCAATGCCGCGGCGGCATTGTTGGGCGTGGCGCGGCGCGTCGCTTCGAGCACCTGTTTCAAAGCGCCGATGATCAGACCGCGCACAAGGCCTGAATCGCGAAACCGCACTTCGGCCTTCGCCGGATGGACATTGACATCGACTTGCGCCGGATCGCAGGAAACGAAAAGCACGAGCGCCGGATAGCGGCCCTGCGGCAGATAATCGAGATAGGCGGCGCGCACCGCGCCGGCAAAGAGCTTGTCGCGCACCGGGCGGCCATTGACGAAGAGATATTGCGCACTCGCATTGGCGCGATGCCAGGTCGGCAGGCCGGCAAAGCCGGAAAGCCCGATGCCCTCGCGCGCAGCGTCGACGCTAAGCGCATTGGCGCGGAAATCACTCCCTAAGATCTGCGTGAGCCGCTCAAGCAGCGCATCCTTACCCGTGCAGGCTTGATAATCGAAGCCCGAGAGATCCTGGCCCGCGAGAGCGAAGCGCACTTCGGGCTGCGCCATGGCGAGCCGCTGGGTGACATCGGCGATTGCGCGCGCCTCGGCCCGATCGCTTTTCAAGAATTTGAGCCGCGCCGGCGTGGCGGCGAAGAGATCGCGCACCTCGACCTTGGTGCCGCGCGGCTGTGGCGACGGCGAAATTTGATGTTTCAAGCCTTGATCGACTTTGATCGCCACGCCATGCGAAGCATCTGCGCAGCGCGTCGCGATTTCGAGCAAAGCAACCGAGCCGATCGACGGCAGAGCCTCGCCGCGAAAGCCCAAAGTCGCAATGGCGAGAAGATCGCCGTCCGGCAGTTTCGAGGTCGCATGGCGCTCGACCGCGAGATCGAGATCTTCGGCGCTCATGCCGGCGCCATTGTCACTGACTCGAATGAGGCGGCGCCCGCCCGCTTCGATCACGATCTCGATGCGGCTCGCCCCGGCATCGAGCGCATTCTCGACCAATTCCTTCACCGCCGCAGCTGGACGCTCGACGACCTCGCCCGCCGCAATGCGGTCGATGAGAATAGGTTCGAGACGGCGGACGGGCATGATGATCCTTTTGGTGCGGTCCTGTTATCGTGAGAGCCTAAGACCCCTCCCCCTGAGGAGCTTGCGAAGCAAGCGTCTCGAAGCGCGAGGGGTTGGAAAGATAGCGGCAAGCCGCATTCGGCCCCGTGCCTTCCCCTTAGCACGAGTTGGGCGAAATGAGAGAGTTTCCCGGCATTCATGTCGTCGGTCGCGTTGAGTTCGCTAACGGGGGGCGAGCGGTCATTCAGCATCCTCGCCTCAATCACAGAGATGCGCCACAAGCTGACCTTGGGCGTGACGGCCAGCACGCCCAAGAAGCGACTACGTTCGCAAAGATGGCGAGGAGAGCTGTCGAGAGCCGTCCCGGCAGCCGCTGCTTCGACCAAAGCCGAAGTAAAAAAGCCGAAGTAAATCAGATCAAATAGATCCGGTCTGGCAGTTCATCGCGGCTCATCTCGGTACGTGGGAAGTGAGTCGCTAGCACTGTTTCACACGCATTGATGGCCGTAACGAATCCGTCAGCGATGCGGCCGCTGCTCATATGTGCGACGAGCGCATCGACGGCCGCCTGCCAGTCCGATTGCGGCACCCGAGCGGCGATGCCTTGGTCCGCGATGATGCGCGCATAGCGTTCCGCGAGCGAGACGAAGATCAGAATTCCACTGCGGTCTTTTTTGCGCGCAATGCCGCGGATCATGAACTGCTCCATCGCCGCGCGATGGGCCGCAGCCCGGCGCACCCGGCGCGGCAAAAGCGCGACCCGCACGCGCGGCAGACAGAGCAACACGGCGAGCGCGAAAAATACGACAATCTGCAGCAACAGGATCCGCTGAACCGAAAACGCGGTGAAGGCTAGCAGTAGCCAAGGCACCGCCAGAGCGACTATAGCCGCGAGAAAGATGGGCAGCGCAGTTGCGTCTGAGGAAGTCTGCGCCAGGACGCAAACGATCTCGCCCGACGTCTTTGCTTCCGCAGCGCGAATTGCTGTCGAGATATTTTCGCGGTCCTGTTCCGAAATGTTCATCACCAGCTTCCCGAAGCTCCGCCGCCGCCCGAAGAGCCGCCTCCGCCGGAGAAACCGCCGCCATCCGATGAACCACCACTCGAAAATCCGCCGCCGCCGCGCGAACCGCCGGAATTGAGGAGGATGTTCAAAACTATGTTCAGGGCAAGCCAACGAAAACCGGGCGAAACGATGCAGAGTGTAACAAGCGCGATGGCGATCGCGATCAGCAGCCAAGTCATGACCGGATCGGCGGTCTGCTGACGGTCGCGACGCAGGTCCGGGTGCTGCTGCCATTCCGAAGAGTTGGTGGTCAGGACCGTGATGATGTCATCAACGCCGCGCGACACCCCGCCGCCGAAATCGCCGGTCTTGAAGTGCGGCGCGATGGCATTGGTGATGATGATTTTCGACAGCGCGTCAGTGAGCGTTCCCTCGAGACCGTAGCCGACCTCGATGCGCACCTTGTGCTCCTTCGGCGCGACGAGAAGCAGCACGCCGTTATTCTTCGTCTTCTCGCCGAGCTTCCAGGTTCGGAAGAGTTCGTTGGCGTAGGGCTCGATTTCCTCGCCTTCAAGCGAGGCGACGGTGGCAACGACGAGCTGGATGCCTGACTTGGTTTCGAGATCGGCGAGTTTCGGCTCGATGGCGGCGCGCGTTGCCGCCGGAATAACGTTGGCTTGATCGACGATACGGCCGGTGAGCGCCGGGAAATTGGCGGCGAAGACGCCAAGGCCCGTACATAGCAGCGCGACAAGAGCAAATGTCGCGCGCCTACCTCCCACCGTGAAGAAAAAGGAGGAGCGACCCAAGGTCATTTCGGCGCCTTCATATGACGGCTGTGTGTCAGAACTTCACCTGCGGCGGGGCCTGCGCATTCTCGTTCGCGGTGAACTCTGCCATCGGCTTGTTGGCGCGGAAGAAGGTCGCAGCCCACAAGATGCCGGGGAAGGTCTTGAGCTCAGTGTTGTAGGCTCTGACCGCTTCGATGTAGTCGCGCCGTGCGACTGCGATGCGGTTCTCGGTGCCCTCCAGCTGCGACTGCAGCGCCAGGAAGTTCTGGTTCGACTTCAGGTCGGGATAGTTCTCGCTTACTGCAAGCAACCGACCGAGCGCGCCGGACAATTGATTCTGCGCGTCCTGAAACTGCTTTAGTTTCACGGGATCAGTGAGCTGGGAGGCATCGATCTTAACCTGCGTGGCCTTGGCGCGCGCCTCGACCACGGCGGTCAGCACGTCCTTTTCCTGTTTGGCATAGCCTTGCACGGTGGCAACGAGATTTGGGATAAGGTCGGCGCGGCGTTGGTAATTGTTCTGCACATCCGCCCACTTCGCCTTGGCCTGCTCCTCCAAAGTCGGAATTCTGTTGTAGCCGCAGCCCGAAACGGCAAGGCCAAGAAGAACGGCGGCCAGAACGGCGCGAATTCGCGATATCGATAGGGTCATGAACGCCTCCTGCTCGATCCAGAATAGGCAGCGTTACGGTGGCGATGTCAATGAGCGTCGCTAAGCTGCGACTCCGACTATCTTGCGGCGGGCCCGGGTCGCAATCGAATGACGGCTTTGGGTCATAAGCGCCGTTCGGTCGCGCGGTCAAACATCCGCAGCGGCCGGACGCTCGACGACTTCGCCCGCCGCGATGCGGTCGATGAGAATAGGTTCGAGTCGGCGGACGGGCATGGCGCGAGCCTTAATCGCGGGGTACGAATCTTCTCCCGCTTGCGGGAGAAGGTACGCACTGAGCCTTTCCTGCCTCCCTTAGCACGAGTTGGGCGAATGAGGGAGTTTCCCGGCATTGCATCCTAGGGCGGTTTGAATTTTGGCGACGAGGCGAACGGACATTCAGCATCCTCCCCTCCATGAGAAAGGCGTGACAGAAGCTGCCTCTCAAAAAGGCAACATCTGCACGAACGCATGCCAAGTGATTTCGGCGCCGCGCCACGTGGCGGGCTGCTCCGGGAGCCGATTGTCGGTTCATGTGTTATTCAGCGCCGCAATGCCTCTCTTAATGGCGACGTGACAAGGATTCATTCTGCTCGGGACGTTGAACACACGGACTTGTGGCGAAAAGGTGATGAGGCAGACTTCGCGGTGCTGCTCGAACGACTTGGACGTTCAACGGAATTGTTTGACCAACGCGGCTTCGGCAATTGATGCAATCCTAGATCTTATATCTCTCGGAAGGATTTTCGGTGCGGACACTCAAATCTGTCTCATTGGCTTTTCTCCTCGGCACCTGCGCATGGTCAGCACTTCCAACACCCGGCCATACGCAATCGACCGAGTGTCCCGTCGTCGGCATTAGCGCCGAGGAAGCGCCGCCGCCCTTGCCCGTCTACGATGAGCCGCCGATTCCGGCCCCGGATTACATTTGGACACCGGGCTATTGGGCCTGGAACAATGTCGAATATTACTGGGTGCCGGGCACGTGGATTGAGCCGCCGCAGCCTGGCTTATTGTGGACGCCGGGCTATTGGGGCTTCAGCAACGGCGCTTATGTCTTCCATCGCGGCTACTGGGGTCCGCATGTCGGATTTTATGGCGGCATAGCCTATGGCTTTGGCTATACAGGCGTCGGATTTCAAGGCGGCTACTGGAAGAGCGGCCAGTTCTTTTACAATCGTTCGGTCAGCAATCTAGGCGGTGTGAACATCACAAATGTCTATAACAAGACCGTCATCGTGAACAACACCACCGTCAATCGCGTCAGCTACAACGGAGGAACCGGAGGTATTGCAGCGCGACCGACGCCTGAGGAGCTAACTGCCGACAAGGACCCGCATATCCCGCCCACGCGTCTTCAAACCGAGCATATGCGCACGGCCAGTAAGGACAGCACCCTCTTCGTAACGGCAAATCATGGCAAGCCCGCAATCGCGGCGACGGCTCACCCTGGGGATTTCAAAGGTCCCGGCGTGGTCTCCGCACAATCTGCCGCGCCTCTTGCGACACCAGGCGAAACGCAGCTTCCCGGAAAAAAACCAGAAATAAAGACGCCGCCGCTTTCCGGCAACAAGGAGACCGAACCGAAGACGCCGGGCAAAAATCCAATCACTGAGGAAAAGAAGATCCCGGCTCAAAAACCCGAAATCAAGCCACAGGCACCTGCCCAAAAAAGGGAAATCGAGGAAAAAAAGCCGCCCGTGAAAAAACCGGAAGTGAAGACGCAGGCGCCGGCTGAAAAATCTCGGCCCGTTCCGGCCGCGCATGCAGACAAACCGCATCCGGAGACGCCGCATCCTAAGCCCAAAGCACCTCCGGAACCGAAGCCGAAACCCTCTCCTGACAAGTGACTGATGCTGTCGTGACTCTGCGAGCATGACTCGCTTGATGTTGGCGTGCCCTGGCTCGCGCCATCAAGAATTTGCACGCCCTCGCCCACGTAAACCAGGCTCGCCTGGTTTACGATTGAGAATGCCGAAGTCGGCAACAGCCCCGACTTCGGGTGACGCCTCCGGGTCAAAGCCCAAGGGCTCCTCAGGGTGAGGGCTTCTGCAAAGCGTCGCGCAACAACCTCACATCCCCTCGGGCCTTCCGGCCACGACGACCAGCAGTTCGCCCTTGTCGAGCAAGCGCTTCGCGGCGCGCTGCGCATCTTCCATGCTCACCGCGGCGATGAGCCTATTGCGCTCGTCGAGATAATCGACCCCATAGCCGTCCGTCTGCAGATGCACGAGCTGGCCGGCGATCTTGGTCGAGGTGTCGAAGCGTAGCGCATAAGAGCCGATGAGATATTTCTTCGCCTTGTCGAGCTCTTCCTCGCTCGGTCCCGTCTCGGCGAGATTGCGGATCTCATTGCCGATCACTTCCATCGATTCGCCGGCGCGCTCGTTCTTCGTCGACGTGCTGCCGATCAGCATGGCGCCATGATCATAGGTCACGAGCTGCGAATAGGCGGAATAGGCGAGCCCGCGCTTCTCGCGCACTTCGCGGAAGAGCCTTGCCGAAAAGACGCCGCCGCCGAGCACATGATTGACGACAGTCGCCGCAATGAAGTCCTTGTCTTTGCGAGTGATCCCCTGGCGGCCGAAGCGGATCGTCGATTGCGGAATGTCGAGATCGACGACATGCAACGCGCCAATGCCGGCGACGACCGTGTCTTGAATGTCGACGAGCGAAGCCTTTTCGGGCAGAGCGCCGAAGACATCATCGATATGCTTGGCGAGCGTTGCGGCATCGATCGCGCCGACGGCGGCGATCTTCAAGCCGTCGCGGCTGAAGGTCGAAGCGCGCATGGCGATGAGATCGGCCTGCGTGAGACCTGGCAGCGTCTCGAGATCACCGCGAATCGGCGCGCCATAGGGATGGTCGGGATAGGCAAAATTGCGGAAAGCGCGGCTCGCGGCATAATCTGGATCATTGATCTCGCGCTTCAGCCCCGCCGCGATCTGGCTCTTCACCCGCTCGAAAGGCTCGTCGTCGAGGCGTGCCTCATTGACGCAAAGCCGCAGCAGCTCAAAAGCCTTGTCGGTGTGGCGCGCGAGCGTCTGCATGCGGCCCGTAAGAATGTCGCGATCGGCAGAGAAAGAGATCTCCAGCGCATAATCGTCGAGCACGCCATGAAAGGCGTTCGAATCATAAGGCCCCGCCCCTTCATCGAGCAGGCCGGCAAGGAGCGAGGCGACGCCGGGCTTTCCCGCCGGATCTTGCGCGGCGCCGCCCTTGAAGGCGAATTCGAGGGCGACGAGCGGCACGGCATAATCTTCGACGAGCCAGACCTCTATGCCGCCCTTGGAGACGATCTTCTGCACGCCGGCGGCGCGCGAGGGCGCCTCGCTGCCGCGGCCGAGGTCGGCTTTGGCTTGGGTCGGAGCAGCGCGCGTGGATGTGGCGGGTGCGGTCATGGCGTTTATCCAAATCAATTCGTTCCGGGCGGGACAGCCGCCCGTCCGCTTTGGCATGTCATCTCTCAGCGAGAAGCTGCGCCAGCCCGCGCAGGGGACTCGGCCGGCAGAAGGAAGCCGGTCACGCTGCGCCGCTTGTCGAGCCAGCGCGTGGCCTTGACGACATCTGCTGCGGTCACAGCCTCGATCTGCTCTGGCCAATGCAGGACATCGGAAAGGCCGAGGCCGCTGGCGAGCGAAGAGCCATACCAGCGCCCGAGCGTCGCCTGATTGTCCTGCGCATAGATCGCATCGGCAATGAGGCGGGTCTTGGCGCGGGCGAGATCCTCCTCGCTGACGCCTTTCTCCGCGACCTCGGCGATGACGCGCTCGAACTCGCCATCGAGCGTTTCGAGCGAAACGCCGGGCACTGGCATGCCATAGACATAGAAGCGCGTGTCATCGACCGCCGTGCCCGCATAATGGGCGCCGACCGAGACCGCCACGCGCTTGTCGACGACAAGCGCTTTGAAGAAGAGGCTCGTCTGGCCGCCGCCGAGAAGATGGGCGAGAACTTCGAGCGCCTCCGCCTCGCCTGGCTTGGCGGTGCGATAGGAGGGAACGAGATAGACCGATTGATGCGACGGCTGCTCGACCTTTTCATCGGCGAGCGTGACGAGCCGATGCGCGCGCGGCTCCGGCTCGCGCCGGCGAAAGCGCTGTGGCGCCTCGCCCCGCGCCGGAATCTTGCCATAGATCTTGGCGGCGAGATCGATGGCCGCATCGGGATCGACATCGCCGGCAACGACGAGGATCGCATTTTCGGGCGTGTAGAAGCGATTGTAATAGGCCAACGCGTCATTGCGGCCGAGGCTCTCGATCTCATGGCTCCAGCCGATGATCGGCGTGCCATAGGGATGATGCGAGAAGAGCGCCGCCTGCACCGCCTCATTGAGCTGGTCGGAAGGGTCGGAATCGGTGCGCATCCGCCGCTCCTCGAGCACCACGTCGCGCTCGGGCGCCACGATCTCGTCGGTCAGCACGAGGCCGGTCATCCGGTCCGCCTCATAATCCATGCAGACGCCGAGATGTTCCTTGGCGACGCGCTGGAAATAGGCGGTGTAGTCGTTCGAGGTGAAGGCATTCTCCTGGCCGCCCAGATCGGCGATCAGCTCGGAAAACTTGCCTTGCGGATTCTTCTGCGTCCCCTTGAACATCAGATGTTCGAGGAAATGCGCGATCCCGGATTTGCCGGGCGGATCATCGGCCGAGCCATTGCGATACCAGACCATATGGGTGACGACCGGGGCGCGGTGATCCGGGATCACCAATATGTCGAGCCCATTGTCGAGCTTCGCCTCGCTGACGGCGGGACCTTGCGACGGGGCCGCCGCAGATGGCGCAGGTGCCGCGGTCGCCGCGACGGTTTTGGCTCCAGACATTCGCTTCTTCGCTTCCGAAATAGGGGGGCGCCGCCCGCGCACGCGGGGGCTGGACAAATTCTAAAGAGCGTAACGCACCCTCATATAGGAAGCAATTTCGCAAACCGACAGAATGGGGAGGACAAGTTTTCTCGGCCAAGTTTGCTCGGCCAAGTTATCCCGGCAAGTTCAGGCGCCATGTCGCGATGCGGCCATTTGAGGAGATCGCCCGCCGGCCGCCGCGAGGTCAGGCAGCCCAAGCGTACCTTGCAGCGCACAATCCCGCTGCTCAAAAAGGCTCTCAGCTCTTCAAGGTCGAGACCAGAACGTCGAGACCCAAGTCTCACGGATCGCGATAGACCCTCTCGCGCCTTTCGTGACGTTCCTGCGCCTCGATCGACAAAGTGGCGATGGGGCGGGCATCGAGCCGTTTGAGCGAGATCGGCTCGCCGGTTTCCTCGCAATAGCCATAGGTGCCGTCATCGAGGCGGACGAGCGCCGCTTCGATCTTGGCAATCAGCTTGCGCTGGCGGTCGCGGGCGCGAAGCTCGATGGCGCGATCGGTTTCGGACGAGGCGCGATCGGCGAGATCAGGCAGATTTTCATTTTCATTTTGCAAGACGGCAAGCGTCTCGCGGCTTTCGCGGAGGATGTCCTCCTTCCAAGCGATCAGCTTGCGACGAAAATAATCGCGCTGCCGGTCATTCATAAAGGGCTCGTCTTCCGACGGTCTGTAATCCGCATCAATTGTTTCGGCCGGCACTTTCAAGTCTCCCCAAACCCAACCCAAACCGCCGGCCTTATAACGACATAAGCAGCATCAGACAATCGGTCGCGCGGCTAAATCGCGCGCAATATCTGCGTTCCACCCTGTCTTTCGATTGCTGGTTTGGCCCGATGGCGGCCCTGCGCACCGAAGACATGCTCTCTTAAGCGATCGCCTTGCGCAAATTTTCGGCAAGCTTGTCGAGAAAACCGCTCGTCGACAGCCATTTCTGCTCGGCCCCGACCAGGAGCGCGAGATCCTTGGTCATGAATCCGGCCTCGACCGTATCGACGCAGACCCTCTCCAAGGTGGTGGCGAATTTGGCGAGCGCCTGATTGCCATCGAGCTTGGCACGATGGGCAAGGCCGCGCGTCCAGGCGAAAATCGAGGCGATCGAATTGGTCGAGGTCTCCTTGCCCTTCTGATACTCGCGATAATGCCGCGTCACCGTGCCATGCGCGGCTTCCGCCTCGACCGTCGCGCCGTCGGGCGTCATCAGCACCGAGGTCATGAGGCCGAGCGAGCCGAAACCCTGCGCCACAGTGTCGGACTGGACGTCGCCGTCGTAATTCTTGCAGGCCCAAAGATAGCCGCCCGACCATTTGAGCGAGGAGGCCACCATGTCGTCGATCAGCCGATGCTCATAGGTGAGCCCGGCCGCGACGAATTTGGCCTTGAACTCGTTCTCATAGACCTCCTGGAACAGATCCTTGAAGCGGCCGTCATAGGCCTTCAGAATCGTGTTCTTGGTCGACAGATAGACGGGATAATGGCGGACCAGCCCGTAATTCATCGAGGCGCGGGCGAAATCGCGGATCGAATCGTCGAGATTATACATGGCGAGCGCGACACCGGCGCTGGGGAAGGCGAAAACCTCCTTCTCGATCACCTTGCCGTCTTCGCCTTCGAATTTGATGGTGAGCCGGCCCTTGCCGGGCACTTTGAAATCGGTCGCCCGATATTGATCGCCGAAGGCATGGCGGCCGACGACGATCGGCTTGGTCCAGCCCGGCACGAGGCGCGGCACATTCCTGCAGATGATCGGCTCGCGGAAAATGACGCCGCCCAGAATATTGCGGATCGTGCCGTTCGGCGACTTCCACATCTCCTTGAGCTTGAATTCCTCGACGCGCGCCTCATCCGGGGTGATCGTCGCGCATTTCACCCCGACGCCATATTTCTTGATCGCATTGGCGGCCTCGACCGTCACCTGATCATTGGTCGCGTCGCGATTCTCGATCGAGAGATCGTAATAGTCGAGCTTGATGTCGAGATAGGGGTGGATGAGCTTGTCGCGGATATAATGCCAGATGATCCGGGTCATCTCGTCGCCATCGAGTTCGACGACGGGATTTTCGACCTTGATCTTGTTCATGGCAGCGACCTTTTCACCGAGGCAAACCGGGCGCCCCTATAGCACCCGGCTTCGGCCCGGCAAAGCGCCGCCCTTCGGCAGAGGGGGGCACGGCCTCGCGCCCGCAGCGCGGAGCGCAGGCATTGGGGACGTGCTTTCTGTAGGTGTTGTGGCGGCGCTTCCGCCCGTCTAGTGTGCCGCTGTGACAAGCCCCGCCACGATTGCGATTCTCCGCCATCTCGCCCAAAAGCCGGGCCATGACGAGGTCAAGGCCGATTTCCGGCAATTGCTCGTCGAAGAGTTCGGCGCCGAACTCTCCGCGCTCGATTTCGAACGCCGCGTCCCCGAAGTGCGCGGCCGGCTCGACGCCCTGATCGGCCGAACGATCCTCGAAGCCAAAAGCGATCTCGCCAAGGAATGGCCCGATGTCGAACGGCGCATGCCGGACTACCTGGCCGACCGCGAACGGGAGGAAGGTGAGAAGTTCATCGGCATCGCATCGGATGGACGGACGTGGGCCGCCTTCGAACTCGACGCCGGCAAGCTCATCAAGATCAAGGAAACGAACCTCGATCCCGAAAAACCGGAAGTCTTCCTCGCCTGGCTCGACGGCGTGGTGGCACTCAAAGCCTCGCTGCCGCCAGACACGCTGACCATCCGGGTCGAATTGGGCCGCGAATCGGTCGCATTTCATCGCTCTCAGACGGCGCTTGCCGCTCTGTGGAGCCGGTTGCGCGACGACCGCGCGGTGATGCTCAAGCGACAGCTTTGGGCGCAGCTCCTTAAACTCGTCTACGGCCGGGAGGTCGAGAGTGACGACCTATGGTTTCAGCACACTTTTCTGGTCGTCGTTGCCAAATGCATCGCGCTCGCCATCATGCACCTGCCCGAAGACGATCCCAAGCGTCTATTGTCCGGCGAGGCGTTTCAGGCAGCCGGCATCTCCGGCGCGGTCGAAAGCGATTTCTTCGATTGGATCATCGCCGATCCCGAAGGCGAGGCGCTGGTGCGCCGTATCATGGCGCATGTACGACGTTTCCGGCTTGCCGAAGTCGAAACCGACGTTCTGAAAATCCTCTATGAGTCCTTGATCGATAGGGCGGAGCGACACGGGCTCGGCGAATATTACACGCCCGACTGGCTCGCGGCGAAAATGGTCAAACATGTGATTGACCGGCCGCTCGTCGAGACGGTGCTCGATCCCGCTTGCGGCTCTGGGACTTTTCTGTTCCACGCCATCCGCCTTTTCCTCAAAGAAGCGGAAGAGGCGGACATGAAGCCCGAGCTTCGCGCCGCCGAGGTCTGCGCCCGCGTCGAAGGCATGGACATCCATCCGGTCGCCGTCATCATTGCCCGCGTCACCTATCTGCTCGGCCTCGCCCCGGCGCTGCATCACCGCAAGGGCGGCCTTTCGATCCCCGTCTATCTCGGCGACGCGATGCAATTGTCGATCAGCGAGATGATCGGCGGCAAGGAATTGTCGATCCGCGTGCCGCCGCCGCCGGCCGGCGAAGGCGCCAGCGGATCGCTCGACGCGAATGGGCGCGAACAGCTCGATTTCCCAGATACTTTCTGCCGCGATCCTGCCCTTTTCGACAAGTCGATCGAGCGGATGCGCACGGGGTCCGAAGCCGGCATGACGCGGGCGCAAATCGAGACGGCGCTTTTCCGCATCACTGAGCAGCATTATCGCGCCGATGTCACGAAAGAGCAAAGGGACGCCATCACTGATCTCGGCAAGACCTATGTCACTTTCGACAAGCTCCGCCGCGAGGGCCGCGATTCGGTCTGGGCCTATGTGGCGCGCAATCTCTCGCGGCCGCTCGCCTTTTCCGCGGCCGGCGGCTGGGCGAGCGTTCTCATCGGCAATCCGCCCTGGGTCGCCTATCGCCATATGAGTGCCGACCTGCAGAAACGGTTCAAGGAGTTGGCAAAGGCGGAGAGTGTCTATGTTGGCCGCGTGCCGTCGCAAAATGATCTTTGCGCGCTCTTCACGGTTCGGGCGGCGGCTCTCTATCTGCGCTCAGGTGGAAAAATCGCCTTCGTTCTGCCGCTTGCAGCATTGACCAGAGGTCAGTTCGAAAAGCTGCGTTCGGGCTCGTTCCAATCGGCACGCATCGCCTGGGACGAAGCCTGGACGATGGATGATTCAGTCCAGCCTTTGTTTCCTGTCCCGTCCTGTGTCGTCTTTGGTCGTCGCCGCGCTACATCGAAAGCAATGCCCGATACTGTCCGCGCCTATTCCGGCGCGTTACCAATGCGGGATGCCCAAGAACTGATTGCCGACGAACATCTGGCTGTGGTTTACGACGCCCCAGCACTAGAGACAGCACGACACAAAGGAGGCTCTCCTTACCGGGAGCTTTTTCGAAATGGTGCAACGCTCTTTCCGCGAATGCTCGTGTTTGTCGAGCGCAAGGAGATGGGACGGCTCGGCTCAGACCCAAATGCGCCTTATGTCGTGAGCCGGCGAACGAACCAAGAGAAAGAACCTTGGAAGAGCTTGGAGGGAATCGAAAATCGCGTCGAAACAGAATTTCTGCGCCCCGTTCTGCTCGGCGAGAGCATTTTGCCGTATCGCGTGTTCCGCCCCTTCGAGGCTGTCGTTCCGATCACCGCCAAAGGTGAACTGCTCGATGCCGAGGCGGCCGCCAATCGTGGTTATGACGGACTCCACGGCTGGATGAGCAAGGCCGAGAAAGTGTGGAATGCTCACAAGCGTTCTGACATGAAGCTTATCGAGCTTTTCGACTATTTTGCTCAACTGTCGTCCCAATTTCCGCTTGCGCAACTGCGCGTGGTTTATGCGGCTTCCGGAACAAATCCGGCGGCGTGCATACTCAAAGAGCCGGCCGTGATCGAACATAAACTCTATTGGTCTGCACCTGCCACTGAAAACGAAGGACGTTATCTCATCACTATTTTGAACAGTGAAACAGCGCGCTCACGCAGTAAATCCCTTCAGTCGCGCGGCCAATTTGGCGCGCGAGACTTTGACAAGGTTATGTTCAACCTTCCCATCCCGCGCTTCGACGCGAAGAATGCGTTGCACCGTGACATTGCCGAAGCCGCGCGCGCGGCGGAAGACATCGCCGCCGCGGTTCCGCTTCCGGAAAACATCAAATTCCAGCGCGCCCGCGGCCTCATTCGCGCGGCACTCACCGAAGCCGGCCTTGCGCAAAGGATCGACGCGCTTGTCACCCAGCTGCTCGATGGAGGATGATTGCGCCAAATGACCGGCGCCGGCACCAATCATACGAAAGAAAGCCTCGAAGGCGGGCCCGCCATCATATTGGTGCGGCCGCAGCTCGCCGTGAATATCGGCATGTGCGCGAGAGCCATGGCGAATTTCGGCCTGTCGGATCTCCGCCTCGTCAGCCCGCGCGAAGGCTGGCCGCGCACCGGCGCCTTGAAGAAAGGCGCCTATGCCGCCGCGGCCGGCGCCGTCCATCTCCTCGAAAAGGCGAAGCTTTTCGCCAGCGTCGAAGAAGCGGTCGCAGATCTCAACTGTCTCTTTGCGACGACGGCGCGGGAGCGCGGCCAGTTCAAGCCCATCCTCACGCCGGCCGAAGCCATGCCGCAAATGGCGGCGCGAATCGCTGCCGGCGAGCGCCACGGCATCCTCTTCGGGCCGGAGCGGACGGGCCTCGACAATGACGAGATCGCGCTTGCAGATCAGATCATCACTTTTCCGGTCAATCCCGCCTATGCTTCGCTGAATCTCGCCCAGGCGGTGCTTCTCACCGGCTATGAATGGCTGCAGGCGACGGAGGGGGATGTGAAGCCTTTCGCGCCCGTCGAGCGCTGGCCGGCGGCGCCGCGCGAAATGGTGCTTTCCTTCTTTGCCTATCTCGAAACCGAGCTGGAGCGCGCCGGCTTCTTCCGGCCTATCGGCAAGAAGCCGGTGATGCAGCGCAATTTGCGCAATATGTTTCACCGCATGCAGCTCACCGAGCAGGATGTGCGCACGTGGCGCGGCATGATCGTGCGCCTTATCGAAGGCCCGCGCGCCGAAGCCAAAAGCAAGGAGCAAGCCTCGGCGGAGCCGGAGCCTCAGTCTCCCGCGCTCGACAATGGCGTCGCGACGCTGTCCAGCGACTTGCCTTCGGCAGCGACGCCGAAAAGCGCTTCGACGACGCCGGCAAAGACCATCAGCGCCGCGCCCAAAAGATAGCCGATCAAGACCGCTTCCCGCGTCTTTGTGGCGATAAGCGCGCCGAAAAGTGCCGGCGCCGCGACCCCGCCAGTGCCGGGTGCGCCGCTCTTAGGATAGCGGTCGATCTTCGCGCCAGAACGGGCTATGGAACCAGCCCGGACCTCACACGGATCTCGCAATGACGGCTGCGCCGAAACTCCTCATCTTCGACTCCGGTCTCGGCGGCCTGACCGTTCTCGCCGAAGTGATGCGGCTGCGAGGGGATGCGCATTGTCTCTACGTGGCAGATGACGCGGGCTTTCCCTATGGGCGTTTGAGCGCGGAGGCGCTTGTCGCCCGCGTCAACCTCGTCATGGAGCGGCTCATCGCACGCTTTGCGCCCGATCTCGTGGTGATCGCCTGCAATACGGCGTCCACCCTGGTTCTGCCGCATCTGCGCGCGCGCTATCCAAAGATTCCCTTCGTCGGCACCGTACCGGCGGTAAAACCCGCCGCGGCGCTGTCGCGCTCGCAGAGGATCTCCGTCCTGGCGACGCCGGGCACTGTGACGCGCGATTATACGCATGATCTCGTGCGCACCTATGCGGCCCATTGCGAAGTCACGCTCGTGGGTTCCGACCGCCTTGCCGGGCTCGCGGAAGCCTTCATGAAAGGCGAATTTGTTCCGGACGAGGCGATCGCAGCGGAGATCGAACCTTGTTTCATCGCCAATGGCGCGGGAAAGACCGATTGCATCGTGCTCGCCTGCACCCATTATCCGCTGCTGCTCGCCGCCTTTGAACGGCTCGCGCCCTGGCCGGTCGAATGGGTCGATCCGGCCGAAGCCATCGCGCGGCGGGTCGATCATGTGCTCAGCGAAGATCTGGGCCTGCGCCATGACTCAGAGGCGGTCGAAGCTGCGCCGGCCGGCACCCATGCCGCGCTCTTCACCAGCGCGACGCCGCCCGGGCCAGCGCTCGAAGAGGCCCTGCGTCAGCGCGGGCTCGGCAAGATCATCTTGGAGCCCATGCCGCTCGATAAACAGTGAGGTAATGTGCTCGATTTAGAGTGGCTTGTGGATGGTCAGGTTATTTGTTCCGTAGAGGCGCCCGTAGAACTCCAATGCATAGCGGTCTGTCATTCCAGCGATGAAATCACAGATGGCTCGCTTGCGAACCATGACCGACGCTCGCTTGCAAAGACATCGGAAGTCATCTGGTAAAAGACGTGTACCATCATCCGAATCGAGAGCTTTGAAGATCGCCTTTACAATGTCTTTGCCTCGATGTTCGACCACCTGCAGACCGGGGGAGCGAATGATAGCGTGATAGGTAACATTTTTCAGCACTTCTACGAACAGAAAGGTAAAAAACTCAAGTCGGACCTGATGAAGCTGCGGAAAGCTTGCATGTGGGACCACCTCAATGCCAGCCAGGAAATTCTGGACGAGACCCGAAGTAAACTTAACTCGGTGATAGCCGTCCGCCGCAAGCTTGCGTGACAGTGCTTGAACTTCGGCTCCGACCATCATCTTCTTGGCTGCCCACTCCATGTTGCGATTCGCGATGATGTCTCTAATTTCGTCGCCGACTCCAAACAGCACATCTTCGAAAACGAGGAATAATACCTGTCGGACCAGGGTGCCGTCGATGTTAGCGATGAAATCACTTTGCTCTGGATACTGCTTTTCAACCCTTGCGACGATTGTTGTCGCAACCGCCTCATAAACATCGTCGCCGAGAGCGAAAAGCCCCATCGGCGTAAGAAATCCTGCCTTGAAGTTATCTTCGAGATCGTACGTCGAATAAGCGATATCATCAGCGATATCCATGATCGAGCACTCGATCGTCTTAAAGCTTTCTTCGAAGATTCCCACTCCGAGAACATGCTGCTTGATTACAGCCACGAGCTCAGCGTCTTCCGAATAATAGCCCTTCATAACACCTTGCTTCTCTCGATCGTCACCCCGCTCCGGAATCATTCGATCGTATTTCAAAAGCGACGCCAAGCTGCGGTAAGTAAGGTTAAGGCCGCACCGCAGATCCTTTCCATGGACATCGAAAGGGATGAAATCGCCTTCGGGACACGGTAACGTCGCCTTCTTCTCAAGTCGCGCAACAATTCGCAGACTCTGCGCATTGCCTTCGAAACCGCCATGGTCGCGCATACATTCGTCGAGAGCTTCTTCGCCGTTATGACCAAAAGGCGGATGACCTAGGTCATGAGCTAGCCCGGCGAATTCAACGATGTCTGGCTCTATTTTCAGCGCTCGGCGCTTAAACTCTGATGCAGTCGCATTGAGACGGATCGCGATTGATTTGCCGATTTGCGCCACTTCGAGCGAATGGGTAAGGCGATTCCGGTAAAAATCAAACTCGTGACCTGGGAAGACTTGGGTCTTGCCCTGAAGTCGGCGGAACGCCGGAGAGTGGATCAGGCGAGCGTAATCGCGCCGCCATGGGGAGCGATAGGTCTCAACCCCCTTATTTCCGGAATCATCAAGAGTCCGCGTGCGATCTCCGTCGCCGTAGAGTCCCCCATCGGCCCCTTCGTCCACTTTATTTATTGCCGCTCCGCTTTTTAGGAGCACTGCTCGATCCAGAACCCGTCTCCACCACCGCCTTAGCTGCGTCTCCGGTACATGTGCGAGGTTTCACTTTGCTGACCAACGTCTTTCCTGCTTTCAACTTAATTTCGCCGCTGAAGGAACTGCGCAAGCCGTCCAGGTCACGCCAGACAGAGGTACGCAACACTCGGGCCTCGGAGGTTAAGTCAGGTCCCTTCCTGGTTCCGATTTTTGTTTGCGAACTGGTCATTTGCACCTCCAGCATGAATGAATCACTAGTATACCTGTCAAACAATGCTATGTAACTGTTCCTATCCAAAAAAGATCCCGGCGCAGTAACCGCCCGAAATCTCACCTGCCCAACATCGCCCGCGCTGTGGCCTCATCCTGTTTGATCTGCGCCTTCAGCGCATCGAGGGAGGTGAATTTTTCTTCGCCTCTGATGAAGCCGCGGAAAGCGACTTCGAGCGTCGCGCCATAGAGATCGCCGGCAAAATCGAACACAAAGACTTCGAGCAAAGGCGCGCCATTGTCGAAGGTGGGCCGCCGCCCGTAATTGGCGACGCCGCCATGGATGGTCTCGCCGAGGCGGACCTCGACCGCATAGACGCCGTGGCGCAACCGATTGCTCGCATCGAGACGGAGGTTGGCGGTCGGGAAGCCGAGGCTGGCGCCACGCTTCTCCCCATGAATAACCTCGCCGATCACAAAATAAGGATGGCCGAGAAGATCTTTGGCGCGCTCGACATCGCCTGATTCGAGCGCCGTCCGTGTCGCCGTCGAAGAGGCAGCCTCGATCGAACCACTCTCGTCGGCTCCAATGCGTTCGACGATCTCGACTGCAAAGCCATATCGCGTCCCCGCCTCGATCAAAAAGGCGGGCGTGCCGGAGCGGCCCTTGCCGAAATGAAAATCATAGCCGGCAACGACCGCGGCGACGCGCAGCCGTCCGACCAGCACGTCCCGCACAAATGCCTCCGCCGGCAATGCGGCGAGTGTGGCATCGAAGCGCAGCACGATCATTCCGTCGATACCATGCCGCGCCAGAGCCACCGCCTTGGTGTCGCAGGGCGTCAAACGGAAGATCGTATTGGGCCCAAGAAAGAAATCACTCGGATGCGGCTCGAAAGTGAGAACCGCGCAAGGCTTGCCAAGCCGTTGCGCCAGCGCCTGGGCACGTTTGATGACGGCGACATGACCGCGATGGACGCCATCGAAATTGCCGATCGCGACCACGGCGCCGGCGAGGCCGGCCGGCGGGGCTTTGGGGTCCATGGCGACGCTGAAGTGAGGGAGCGGCAAGGCTGCGACCAAGAGGGAAGAGCGGGAAAAAGAGAAATTCCGGGCGAAACCGCCGAAACGGGCGCGAAACTGCCGTGCCCGCATGGCGGCGTCAAGCAGGCGCCAGCAGCCGCTGACGGCACGCCGCACAGGCCGGAAAAATCTCCCACCTAAGTTTTTGCGGGACAGGAAAAATCTATGGAACCTCAAAGCTTTGAGAGCGTTTGAACTCGACGGGGCTCACGCCGCCCGCCGGCCCCTGCGCAGAGCATGAAGCCATCAAATCCGACGCGCGCCCGCCGCGACGCCCAATTCGTAAACATCCGTCAATCATCTCCCCGGCCTGATCTTAACTGAATTGCAAGCGAACTTCGGTTTAATACACCCGCCGATGAAATGCCCTTACGGCAGATCAAGACGCAGGCGTTTTCTTGCGGCTGTTCGCTCACCTGCCCCTCAAAGGCGCGGTTGGAGATTTAAATGATTGTCAATTCCTCTCTGCCCATCCTCGTCGTCGATGATTATCAGACGATGGTGCGGATTATCCGCAACCTCTTGAAGCAAATCGGCCTCGAGAACGTCGACGATGCTTCGAATGGCGAAGAGGCCCTCGCAAAAATCAAAGAGAAGCGTTACGGCCTCATCATTTCCGATTGGAATATGGAGCCGATGACCGGATATCAGCTTCTGCAGAAAGTCCGGGAAGACAAGGATCGCGCCGACATCCCCTTCATCATGGTGACGGCCGAATCAAAGACCGACAATGTCATTGCGGCACGCAAAGCCGGCGTTAACCATTACATTGTGAAGCCATTCAACGCCGGAACCTTGAAATCCAAGATCGACGCTATTTTCGCGTCCGCCGCGGCTTAACGGGCGCGTTTTTGGCGGATCGATCCCTTACCAAGCAAGTTCGGCGATCGCGGCAGTCGGCGCAAAGCCCGTGTTTTCGAAAAATTGGCGGAAGGCTGCGGTGTCGAGTTCCGACGCCCGCGGCCCCGCATGCAATGCCGCGCGATGGATGCCCGACGTCACAAAAAGCGTCGCGAGCGATTGCGCTTGCGCGCCCTTGATATCGGTATGCATCGCATCGCCGATCGCAAGCACGCGGGAGAGATCGAAAGCCTTGCCGGCAAAACGCGCCGCCTCGGCCAGTGCCCGCGCATAGATCGGCGGATAGGGCTTGCCGGCCTGGATCACGCGGCCGCCGATTGCCGCATAGGCCTCGGCCAAAGCGCCGGCACAATAGACCAGCCTATTGCCGACTTCGACGACAATGTCCGGATTGGCGCAAACGAAGTCGAGATCGCGGCACCGCATCAGATCGAGGCGCTCGGCATAATCCTCCGGCGTCTCCTTATCGGCATCGAAGAGACCGGTGCAGACGACGAAGCCCGCCTCCTCCAAACCAACAAGCTGCACGGCTTTGCCAGTGACCTCTTCGGCCGCGGCAAACAGCGACCTGTCCTGCGCCGGGCCGATATGCGCCATCGGCTGATCGCCGTGCTCGAGAATCAATGAGACGGTGACATCGCCGGAAGACACGAGCCCGTCATAGGCCGCGCGCGGCACGCCGAGCGCATTGAGAAATTCGGTCACCTTCTTGCGCGGCCGCGGCGCATTGGTGATGAGAACCACGGTTCCGCCCTTGGCCCGAAACCGGATCAAGGCATCGACCGCCTTGGGAAAATGCGCGACGCCATTGTGGATCACGCCCCAGACATCGCACAAGATCACATCATAATTCTGGGCAATTTCGCGGAGCCCGGCGACGAGCTTCGGTGCGTATGAGACGGGTTGGGAACGCGGAGCATGCATCGGCGATTTTCGGGGCTTCGAGAGTCGACAGAGGGTGATGTCAGCCAAAGTTTAGGCGGCATGCAAATCCCCCCTGACGGAGGGAACGCGCATTCAGGGCAAGCCATAACCGCGCGCCATGGCGGCACCGAGAATGGGCAGGAGGAAAACCAAGCCCGCCTCTATATGGATCAGGAGCTTGACCAGCTTGATATCTTCCGGCGCTGGCAGCGCTTGCGGATCGACTTTCACGAGCCGGCCCCAAGCGAGAAAGCGCAAGGTCGGCCGAATGGAGAGAAAACCGATGAGCGCGAAAATGCCGATCTTGGTCCAGAAGATCGGATTGGCGATGTAATAGGCGGGCCCTTTGAGCCCAAAGAAGACCCGCGCGAAGCCGGCGATGAGAACTGCGCCTGCGGCAAGGCCAAAGGCGAGATCGATCCGGCCAAGGCGCTTGATCGTCGCGCCGTCCATCCCCGGCCGCACCAGCACGAGCTCGATCGCAAGAATGGCGACGAGTGAGAAGGCGGCCAGATGATGCAGGCTCGCCAGCACAAAATCCCTGAACAATGCCAATGCCGTCACTTGATCCAAACGGTTCAGTCTCCCCTATCATTGTGACAGCAGCCGGACAAGGCAGCGACGCATTTACTCTGATGCTCTTGCGCCGAAGGACGTCATTTCGGCGCGGATGGCACGTGTTAAGCTTTCAAAAAACCGACCCGTCTTTTGGAGCTTCCCATGCCCGCTTCCGCCGCTGCGCCCGCCTCCCGCCCGAATGATCTCGATGCCTATTGGATGCCGTTCACGGCGAACCGGGCTTTCAAGCAAAGCCCGCGCATGGTGGCGCGTGCCAAGGACATGCATTATTTCACCCCGGAGGGCCGCGCCATTCTCGACGGCACGGCCGGGCTTTGGTGCGCCAATGCCGGCCATAGCCGCGCGCCCATCGTCGCGGCAATTCAAGAACAGGCGGCCGAGCTCGATTTCGCCCCGCCCTTCCAATTCGGCCATCCGAAAGTCTTTGCGCTCGCCTCGCGCATCGCCGCCATGACGCCCGGCGATCTCGATCATATCTTCTTCACCAATTCCGGCTCGGAAGCAGTCGATACGGCACTGAAGATCGCGCTCGGCTATCACAATGTCCGCAGCGAAGGCGCACGCCAGCGCCTCATCGGCCGCGAGCGCGGCTATCACGGCGCCTGTTTCGGCGGCACAGCCGTCGGCGGCATGGTACCCAACCGCAAGATCTTCGGCGCTCTGGTCGCCGGCGTCGATCATTTGCCGACGACCTATAACCGCGCCGAACAGGCCTTCACCAAAGGCGAGCCGGATTGGGGCGCGCATCTCGCCGACGAGCTCGAACGCCTCGTCGGCCTTCACGATGCCTCGACCATCGCCGCCGTCATCGTCGAGCCCATGGCCGGCTCGACCGGCGTGCTGCCGCCACCCAAGGGCTATTTGGAGAAGCTCAGAGCCATCTGCGACAAATATGGCATTCTGCTCATCTTCGACGAAGTGATCTGCGGCTTCGGCCGGCTCGGCTATGCTTTCGCCGCAGAACGCTATGGCGTTATCCCCGACATGATCTGTTTTGCCAAAGGCGTCACCTCCGGCACGGTGCCGATGGGCGGCGTCGCAATTCGCAAGGGCATTTATGATGCCTTCATGAAAGGCCCCGACCATGCGGTCGAGCTCTTCCATGGCTATACTTACTCCGGCCATCCGCTCGCTTGCGCCGCCGGGCTGGCGACGCTCGATCTCTATGCCGAGGAAGGCCTTTTCGAGCGGGCGCGCAAGCTTGAGCCGATCTGGGCCGATGCGGTGCATTCGCTGAAAGGCCTGCCGAATGTGCTCGACATCCGCAATGTCGGCTTGACCGCCGCGATCGATCTTAGCCCTCGCCCCGATGCGCCGGGCAAACGCGCCTTCGAGGCGATGGACCGCGCCTTCCATGAATATGATCTCTTGATCCGGCTCGCCGGCGAATCGATCGTGCTCACCCCGCCGCTCATCATCAGCGAGGAGCAGATCGGCGAAATCGTCGACAAGCTGGGCAAGGCGATCAAGGCGGTGGCCTGAAAGAGTTCGCGCAGCCCAACGTGAGGCACGCGCCTAACAGCGAAAAACGCCTTGCAGGCAGGCGCAATTCCCCTCCCCCGCATGCGCAAGCTCGTCCGGGAAGGCAAACTTTTGTCCGATCGTCAGCACAAGAAAGCGCGTCTCCATCCAAGGTCGGAGGTATTCCCTGTTGATCTCTCAAATGTCGCATATTAAAAGTCTATTTAGGCATCGAATCATCAAATACTGATGTTTAAAACATGATCACAGCTGCGCAGCTCAGAGCCGCCCGCGCGCTGCTCGGCCTCGACCAGCGCAAGCTCGCCGATCTCGCCGAGCTTTCGCTGCCCACCATCCAGCGGATGGAGGCGAGCGATGGCGTCATCCGCGGCACGGTTGATTCGCTGACCAAGCTGATCGGCGCGCTCGATGCCGCCGGCATCGAGCTGCTCGGCGAAGGTACGCCAAGCGGGGACGGCGGGCGCGGCGTCCGCCTGAAGCGCCGCGCCGAGAGTGCGGCGAGCAGCAAATCCACCGCAGCGACGGGCCATGCCATCGCATCCCCGCCGAAGGAGTGAAGCTAGGCGATACAATGGCCTTGGCACTTTGGAGCATTTTCGCGCTTTTGGGCGTGAGCATTCTGGCCGTCGCAACGGGGCGTCGCAGAGCCGCCACGCCGATCGTCTACGGCCTGTGTCTCATTCTTTCTGCGCTTCTGCTGACAGCCGGCGTGACCCAACTCGCCCATCCTGCAGCGGCAGTGCCGGAAATGACCTTGCCGCTCGGCCTGCCCTGGCTCGGCGCGCATTTCCGGCTCGATGTTCTGGCCGGCTTTTTTCTGATCGTCGTCAATCTCGGCGCGATGCTCGCGAGCCTTTACGCGCTCGGCTATGGCGCGCATGAGAAAACGCCCGGCCGCATCCTGCCTTTCTTCCCCGCCTTTCTCGCCGGCATGAATCTCGTCGTGCTCGCAGCCGATGCCTTCAGCTTCCTCTTCGGCTGGGAATTCATGTCGTTGACCTCTTGGGCGCTGGTCGTCGCACATCATCACGCGGCCGAGAACCGGCGCGCCGGCTTCGTCTATCTGGTGATGGCGAGCTTCGGCACATTGGCGCTGCTGCTCGCCTTCGGCCTGCTTGCAGGTGCCGCGGGCAGTTACAGTTTCGCCGCCATGCGGGATGCTTCGACGACACCCTGGCTCACCGGGCTCGTGCTCGCGCTCGCCCTGATCGGCACGGGATCGAAGGCCGGCCTCATTCCGCTGCATGTCTGGCTGCCGCTTGCGCATCCGGCCGCGCCGAGCCATGTCTCCGCTCTGATGAGCGGGGTGATGACCAAAGTCGCCGTCTATGCTTTCATCCGCATTATTTTCGATCTTCTCGGCCCGCCCGCCGTCTGGTGGAGCATGCTGGTTCTCGCGCTCGGCAGCATCACCGCCGTCCTCGGCATGCTGAATGCGATGATCGCGCGCGATCTCAAAAAAATCCTCGCCTTCAGCACGATCGAGAATATCGGCGTCATCTACGCAGCACTCGGCCTCGCTTTGGCCTTTGAAGCAAACCATATGGCCTGGGCGGCTGCCCTGGCTTTCACCGCCGCCCTCTTCCATATCCTCAATCATTCCTTTTACAAAAGCCTGCTGTTCTTCGGCGCCGGCGCGGTTCTCAACGCGACGGGCGAGCGCGACATCGAAAAGCTCGGCGGCCTCATCCGCACCATGCCGAGCACGGCTTTGGTGTTTCTGGGCGGAGCGCTTGCGATCTCCGCGCTGCCACCGCTCAATGGCTTCGTCTCCGAATGGCTGGTCTTCCAGGCCATTCTGCTGAGCCCTTTGCTGCCGCAATGGGGCTTGACGCTCATCATCCCGACGGTCGGCGTCGCTCTGGCTTTGAGTGCGGCCCTATGCGCCGGCGCATTCGTGCGCGCCTTCGGCATCAGCTTTCTCGGTCGACCGCGGTCCTTGGCGGCGCAAAGCGCACAAGAGACAGACCGCTGGTCGCTCGCCGCCATGTTCACTTTGCTGGGGCTCTGTCTCATCGCCGGCATCTTGCCGGGTCTCGTGATCGATGCGATCGCGCCGGTGACACATGCGCTCGTCGGCACCACAATGCCTCAGCAGGCCTCAATCCCCTGGCTCTCGATTATCCCAATTGCCGCAAGCCGCAGCTCCTACAATGGCCTGCTTGTCTTCGCCTTCATCGCTTTTTCGGCGCTCGCTGCGGCGCAGATCATTCACCGCTTCGCCTCGCACGCATTGCGCCGCGCGCCAGCCTGGGATTGCGGCTATCCGGACCCGAGCCCTGCGACACAATATACGGCGAGCAGCTTCGCCCAACCGCTGCGCCGCGTGCTCGGACATATCGCCTTCACGATCAATCTGCGCCTCGACATGCCGGAGCCCGGCGAAACGCGCCCGGCGCATTTCGGAGTTGAGATCAAGGATCGCGTCTGGGAGAGCCTCTATCGGCCGCTGCTCAAGGCCATCGATTTCGGCGCCAGCACATTCAATAAGCTCCAGACCCTGACCATCCGCGGCTATCTCAGCTTGGTCTTTGTCGCGCTCGTTGGTCTCTTGTTCATGGTGGCGCTATGGCGTTGATCATCGATCTCGCCGTGCAGGGCGCTCAGATGTTTCTCGTGCTCGCGCTGGCGCCGTTGCTTCTCGGCTTCACCCGCAAAGTGAAAGCACGGCTCTTGCGCCGGCAGGGGCCGCCGCTCTTTCAGCCATATTGGGACCTTCTCAAACTGCTGCGCAAGGAGGTTGTCCTGGCGGACAACGCCTCTTGGCTGTTTCGCGCGGCGCCTTACATGATCTTTTCCTCGACCTGGGTCGCCGCGGCGCTGGTGCCGACCTTCGCCACTGGGCTGATGTTCAGCTGGTCGGCCGATCTCATCGCCATCACCGCACTCTTGGGCAGCGCACGTTTTTTCCTCGCGCTCGTCGGCATGGATGTCGGCACGAGCTTCGGCGGCATCGGCGCGAGCCGGGAAGTGATGTTCGCCTCGCTCGCAGAGCCGGCGATGATCATGATCGTCTTCACCGTGGCGCTCGTTGCCGGCTCGACCCAGCTTTCCGCCGTCGCCGCCTTCATGCTCGCGCATCTCGAAGTGCGCGTCTCGCTCGCCCTCGCCGTCATCGGGCTGATCATCGTGGCGCTGGCCGAGAACGCCCGCATTCCGGTCGATAATCCCGCCACCCATCTCGAACTCACCATGGTGCATGAAGCGATGGTGCTCGAATATTCCGGCCGCCATCTCGCCGTGATCGAGCTCGCCGCGGCTCTGAAACTCCTGCTCTATATCTCGCTCATCACCTGCATTTTCGTGCCCATAGGGCTCGCGCCGCAAGGCGTCGCGCAGGCCGCCGGCATGCGCACCCTGCTGATCGGTGCCGTCACTTATGTGGTCAAGCTCGCCGTTGCCGGCTTGCTGCTCGCAATGTTCGAAGTTTCGATCGCCAAAATGCGCGTCTTCCGCGTGCCGGAATTTTTGGGCGCTGCGCTCATGCTCGGCCTTCTCGCAACCTTGTTGCTCTTTGTCTCACGGAGCCTCTAGATGGGCGAACTTTCCTTCGACATCGCGCATCTCTTTGCCGGCGGCCTCGTCTTCATGAGCTTCCTCCTGCTCTATCAAGACCGCATGTCTGGGCTCATCAACATCTACGCGCTTCACGCCATGGTCCTGTCGCTCTCGGTCGGCTGGCAGGCCTATACGCAGGATGCGCCGCATCTTTATGTGACGGCCGCGGTCGCCTTGATCTTCAAGGCCATCGTCATTCCGATCAGCCTGCGGCGGATCATGATCCGTCTCGGCATTCATCGCGCAATCGAGATCATCGGCGGCGTCGCGCCGACCATGCTTCTTGGCATCGGCCTCGTCGCGCTCTCGATGGTCGTGATGCTGCCGGCAACTGCGACCGTCAATCCGCTGGCGCGCGAAGATCTCGCCTTCGCGCTTTCGGTGGTGTTGCTCGGCCTTCTCATGATGGTGTCGCGGCGCAATGCGGTGAGCCAGGTCATCGGTTTCATGTCGCTCGAAAACGGGCTGATCCTCGCCGCCGCCGGCGCCAAGGGGATGCCGCTCGTCGTCGAGATCAGCGTCGCCTTTTCCGTGCTCATCGCCTTCATCGTGATCGGCATCTTCCTCTTCCGCATCCGCGAGCGCTTCGACACGGTCGATGTGCGTGCGCTCGACCGCTACAGGGGAGAGCGTCAATGAGTCTCAATGCCTTCCATTTGGCAGGTTTCGACCCGGCGAGCGCCGTGCTGCTGATCCCGCTCATGTCCGGGCTCGTTCTCGCGCTTTTGCCGGGCTATCGCCTGACCTCGCGCATCAATGTCGCCGCGGCCGGCGCGACCTTCCTCTGCGCGCTCCTATTGCTCATCGAGCGGCCGGTGGCGAGCCATTATCTCTTCGTCGATGATCTCAACATCGTCTTCATCATTCTTTCGACTTTCGTCGGCTTCACCACCAGCGCCTTCAGCGCGAGCTATATCGGGCATGAAATCGAGAGCGGAAAGCTGAAGCCGTCCTATGTGCGCTTCTATCACGCCATGTATCAGGCCTTGATGTTTGCGATGAATCTCGGGCTTCTCGCCAATAATATCGGGCTGATGTGGGTCGCCATCGAGCTCGCGACTTTGACGACGGTCGTGATGGTCGGCATCTACCGCACGCCGGAGGCGCTCGAAGCTGCGTGGAAATATTTCATTCTCGGCAGTGTCGGCATTGCGCTCGCCCTCTTCGGCACCATCCTCGTCTATATGTCGGCGCAGCCTTCTTTGGGCGAGGGCTATGAGGCGATGGTCTGGACGGCGCTGATGGCGCATGCTGCGACATTCAGCCCGGAGCTGCTCAATGTCGCCTTCGTCTTTCTGATGCTCGGCTATGGGACGAAGGTTGGCCTCGTGCCGGTCCATGCCTGGCTTCCGGACGCGCATGCGGAAGGCCCGACGCCGATTTCCGCCGTGCTCTCCGGGCTTCTGCTCAATGTCGCGCTTTATGCGGTTCTGCGCTTCAAAATGCTGCTCGCCGCCAATGCCGCGGCGATCGAGCCGGGCCCGCTGATGGTGGCGCTCGGCCTCGTCTCGCTGATCTTCGCCGCATTCATGCTCTATCGCCGCAACGACATCAAACGCCTCTTCGCCTATTCCTCGATCGAGCATATGGGCATCATCACTTTCGCCTTCGGCATGGGCGGGCCGCTCGCCAATTTCGCCGGGCTCTTGCACATGACCATGCATAGCCTCACCAAATCGGCGATCTTCTTCACAGTCGGCCACATCGCCCAGGTGAAGGGCACGCAGAAAATCTCCGAGATCCGCGGCCTCACCGAGAGCCATCCTCTTCTCGGCTGGGGTCTCGTCGTCGGCGTGATGGCCATCGCCGGCCTGCCGCCGCTCGGCATTTTCATGAGCGAATTCCTGATCGTCAGCTCGACCTTCGCGCGTCAACCTTGGCTCGCCGTGCCGCTCGTCTTCGGGCTCATCGTCGCTTTCGGCGCTTTGCTCTTGCGCGTGACCGATCTCGCCTTCGGCGAGCCGCGCGGCGGCATGGGCAAGGTCGGCGCCTCCGTCATGCCGCTCGTCGCGCATCTGTCGCTGGTTTTGCTCGCCGGCGTCTATCTGCCGAGCCAGCTCGTCATCTGGTTCCAGAATGTCGCTAAACTGTTGGGTTAGCTCGGAGATGATGCGGTCATGACATCGTTGCGCGAGACGCTGCAGAAAGGAAAGCTGGTCGAAGCCGCACGTCCCCGGCTGCGCCGCGTCGTCGACGAAGGCATATGGCTTGATGCCGCCCGGCAGATCGCTGAAGGCCAGGGCATATTGCTGAGCCTCTGGGGCGAGCCGGCTTGCGTCCATATGGCGATCGCGTTTGACGAGCCCGTCGAGATCCATGTCATCAGCTTCAATTGTCCGGACCGGCATTTTCCTTCGGTCGCACGGATCCATCCGCCGGCCTTGCGGCTCGAACGCGCGATCCGCGATCTCTATGGCATCGCAGCGGAAGACTTGCCCGACGAACGACCCTGGCTCGATCACGGGTGCTTCGGACTTAAATATCCTTGCGGCAGCCCACAAGCTGTCGAGGCCGTCGGCGCTCGCTATGACTTCCTGCCGACCGAAGGCGAGCCGCTGCATCAGATCCCTGTCGGTCCCGTCCATGCCGGCATTATCGAGCCAGGCCATTTTCGCTTTTCCGCCAATGGCGAGGTCATCGTGCGGCTCGAAGAGCGGCTCGGCTATGTGCATAAGGGCATCGACCGGCTGATGATGGAGGCGCCGCTCGATCGCGCCGCACGTCTCGCCGGCCGCGTTTCAGGCGACAGCACAATCGCCTATGCTTGGGCTTTTTCTGCCGCCGTCGAAGCCGCGCTCGAAATCGAAGTGCCGCGCCGCGCCCTCTATCTGCGCGCTCTGATGGCGGAGATCGAACGTCTCGCCAATCATCTGGGCGACATCGGCGCGATCTGCAATGACGCCTCTTTCGCTCTGCTTCATGCCCATTGCGGGATTTTGCGCGAGCGGGTTCTGCGCGCCGCCGATCTCTCGTTCGGCCACAGGCTGATGATGGACAGAATCATGCCCGGCGGCGTGACGCATGATCTGACCGCGCAGGGCCAGACGATGTTCGAGGCGCTGCTGCGCGAGATCCGCACGCATTTCCCGCGTCTTATCGAAGTCTATGATCTCACCGCGTCGCTGCAGGATCGCACCGTCAGGACCGGCATTCTCGCCGCCGATCTCGCGCACCAATATGGCTGCGGCGGCTTCATCGGCCGGGCCTCAGGACGCGGTTTTGACGCACGGCGCGCGCACGCCTACGGGCCTTATTCGGAACTTACCTTCGAAATCCCGAGCCGCACGGAAGGCGATGTCGACGCCCGCATATGGATTCGCATCAAGGAAGTCGAGCAATCGCTCGCCTTGATCGATCAGATCCTCGCCAAATTGCCGGAAGGCCCTTTGCAGGCGGAGATCGGCGCCGCGGCGCGTATGCCGTGCGAGGGCCTTGCCTTGATCGAAGGATTTCGTGGCGACATTCTCGCCTGGGTCAGGCTTTCCGCGGCAGACAGAATTGAACGCTGTCATTTGCGCGATCCTTCCTGGTTCCAATGGCCACTGCTCGAAGCCGCGATCGAGGGCAATATCGTCGCCGATTTCCCGCTCTGCAACAAATCCTTCAACTGCTCCTATTCAGGGCATGACCTTTAGACGCTGCCAAAGATGCGCACCCTTCTTTTCAATGCTTTCATCCATGCACCACTGACGGAGCCGGCGCCGCCGGTCGCGCCCGCCGAGGTCAGCGAGCTCGCCGCACGGCTCGCCAAACTCTCGAACGTCAAGCTCGGTCATTCGCTGGCGATCCGCGCGGTCGATGCCGGCTCCTGCAATGGCTGCGAACTCGAGATCCATGCGTTGAACAATGCCTTTTATGATCTCGAACGCTTCGGTTTGCGTTTCGTCGCATCACCGCGCCATGCCGATGTTCTTCTGGTGACGGGGCCAGTGACGAAGAACATGCGCGAAGCGCTGGAGCGGACCTATGCCGCAACGCCTGCGCCGAAATTCGTCGTCGCGGTCGGCGATTGCGCCTTCGACGGCGGCATCTTCTCCGGCAGCTATGCCTGTATCGGCGCGGTCGCCAATGTCATTCCCGTCGATGTTCACATCCGCGGCTGCCCGCCGAGCCCGACCGCATTGCTGCAAGGGTTGATCGCGCTGATGGAAGCGCATGATGCCTCGGGGTCAACGGGCTAAGCTACGCGTCGCAAGGCTGCGCCGCCTTGGTCCTAGGGGGATGGAGAGTGCTCCGCATTTGAGGAATCGGCGATGTCTGCTTTTGGCTCATCTCCGGCCTCCATCATGATCGACGCGCGATAAAAGAACACACCGGCTGAACTAACGCGACCTGCCCAGCGCCGCCTTGAGCTTTTGCCGCTTTTCCGCGGCGCCGCCTTCCGGCTGCAGCATCTTGCGGTAGGTTTCGCGCTTGGCATGGATCGAGGCGATCACATGCCCCATGGCGATGCCGAGATCGACGAGCACCGCCTCCGACAATTGCAGGCTCGCCTCGATCGTCTCCGGCACGGCGTCGGTGACGCCGATCTCATAGAGCTGCGTCGCATGTTCCGCATCGCGGGCGCGGGCGATGATCGTCAGATCTTTGCAGAGCCCGCGCGCCGCCTTCACGATCTCCTCGGAGGCGGCCGGCGCATCGACGGTGACGATGAGCGCCGGCGTCTTGGCCAATCCACAGCGCAGGAGAAATTCCGGCCTGGTCGCATTGCCCCAATAAATATCTATGCCCTCGCGCCGCCAGGATTTGACATTGGCTGCATTGGTATCGATGGCGAGAAAAGGAATTTTGTGCAGGCTCAGCATCTCGCCGACGAGCTGGCCGACGCGGCCGAAGCCGACGATGATCACCTTATGCGGACCGCCATCCTCGGCGAGGATGGGGAGTTGCGCCAATTCGGAATCATCGGCTGCGACAGGCCGCGCTAGCTTGCTCGCCAGAGCGCCGAGCAGAGGGATAGCGAACATCGACAAAGTGACGGCGATCATGACATCGGCCCCGAGACCTGCCGGCAGAGTCTTGCTCGCGATCGCCGCGGTGATCATGACGAAAGCAAATTCACCGCCCGGCCCGAGCATCAGCGCCGATTCGGCTGCAATCATATGCGGCAGACGCAGGCCGCGCCCGGCCACATAGGTCACCACGAATTTGACGAGGATAATGCCGAGCGCAAGGCCAAGGGTCATGATGGGCGATGAGACGACGAGCGAAAGATCGAGGCCGGCCCCCACCGAGACGAAGAAGAGACCGAGCAGCAGACCTTTGAAAGGTTCGATCGTCACTTCGATCTCGCGCCTATATTCGGTTTCGGCGAGGAGGAGCCCGGCGACGAAGGCGCCAAGCCCCATGGACAGGCCGGCGATCGCCGAGAGCACGCCGGCGCCGACCACAACGAGAAGGCAGGCCGCCATGAAGAATTCGGTCGAGCCCGCAGCGGCGACGAGGTGGAAAAAGGGCCGCATCACCAAACGGCCGATGAGCACGACGAGGGTGAGACCGGCGAAGGCCGGCAGCACCAGATAGAGAAGCACCGTCGCGACATCGCCATCGCGCGAGCCGAGCATCATGGTCATGAACAAGAGCGGCGCCACCATCAGATCCTGAAATAAAAGGACCGAGAAGATGGTGCGCCCCATGCTCGTGCCGAGCTTTTTGCGGTCGGCGAGATCGGGGATGACGATCGCTGTCGAGGACAGCGCCAGAGCAAAGCCGAGGATGATCGCCGAGGCCGGCGCGGCTTTGCCGGCGAGTGCAAGCCCGGCAAGCGCCGCCGCACAGCCGAAGACTTGGACGAGGCCGAAGCCGAAGACGAGCCGGCGCAGGCGCACGAGCCGCTGCCAGCTGAGTTCCAAGCCGATCATGAATAGAAGGAAGACGACGCCGAATTCGGCAATCGGCTGGATCTGCGCCACATTGTCGAGGGCGAAGATCGAGAGCCATGCGGATGTCCAGCCGGGGCCGGAAATCTGCGCGGCACCGTTTGCAGCCAAATGATGCGCCGCGAGGCCCAGCCCATAGGGGCCGAGGAGGAAGCCGGCAGCCAGAAAGCCGTAGATCGGGCTCAAGCGCAGCCGCCGAAACAAGGGAGCGACGACACCGGCCGTGCCGAGAAAAAGCAACAGCTCCTTATATTGCACCGGCGCGAATCCCGTCATCTTTCCCCTCAGTCAGGACATCATCAAAGCACTTTTCTTTGCGCTGGCGGCACCAAGCCCAGCCTGCCTCAGCCCTCGCGGAGCGCAAGCTGCCGGCTGATCGCCAAAGCGGCGAGAAACCCACCCGGCAACAGCACCGATCCGAGCCCGAAGGCGCGGGTAAGATAGACCGAAACGAAACAGCCGAAGCCAAAGCCGAGGATGCGCTTGAACAACGCGCCTTCAGCGTCTTTCGACGGCGCCGGCGCCGGCGTGACCCGGCGCGACAGCCCCACAATGAATTGCGTGACATTGGTGGTCATCACGGTCGAAGTGGGGCCGAGGTCGGGATGGAGACGATGGCCGGCGTTCTGCCAGCCCATCGCAGCCACCAGCGCCATGGCGAGAACGGCTTGGCTGTCCGCCCGCAGCGGCAGATGCAGCAAAGCCACCACCCCGACGACAGCGAGGACCATGGCTTCCACCGCGAGCAAAAGCCGCTCCTTGCCGGCAAAATGATCATAGATAAAGGTGGCGAACATGACAGAAACCAGAAACACCGGAAAGGCGACGAGCTTCAGATAATCCTCCTCCACCACGCCGCGCCCAAGGGCAGCGGCGAAGACGACGAAATTGCCCGTCACATGGGCCGAAAAAAGCCCGGAGAATTGCACATAGGTCGCAGTGTCGACGAAACCGCCGATGAAAGCGAGCAATAAGCCGCTATGCCTGATCATGACACCCTCCGCATGGCAGCGCTCGTGCTGAGATGACGGAGGCGGGAAGCCGCGTCAATGCGGCGGTAGATCACGACGACTTTGGATTGACCAATCCAAAGTCATAAACGTGATCGATTTTAAAAGATTAGAGCGCGATGGGGCGGAAAACCGGTTCCCACTTTTCCTCATCCCGCTCTGAAGGCAGCTGCAGATCTGGCGACCCTTTCCCCGCAATTCCGCCCGCGTCACCGGCCAGAAGCACAGTTTCAGCCAGTTTCGGACCCTGCCCTTCCCTCGCCCGCCCGAATCCGCCATTTTGCCCCTATGTCAGACGCTCTTTCCACTAACGCCCCGGAATTCACCGTCAGCGAATTGTCGAACGCCCTCAAGCGCACGATCGAGGACCGTTTCGGTCTCGTGCGACTGCGCGGCGAAATCTCGAATTATCGCGGCCCGCATTCCTCCGGCCACGCCTATTTCTCTCTCAAGGACCAGAATGCAAGGATCGATGCGGTTATCTGGAAGGGGAATTTCACGCGGCTCAAGGCCAAGCTGCAAGAGGGCCTGGAAGTCGTTGCCACCGGCAAAGTGACGACTTTTCCCGGCAAATCCGCCTATCAGATCATCGTCGAAAATCTCGAGCCGGCCGGCGTCGGCGCACTCATGGCGCTGCTCGAAGAGCGCCGCCGCAAGCTCGCGGCGGAAGGTCTCTTCGACGACGCGCGCAAGCAGCTGCTGCCCTTCCTGCCCGAGACGATCGGCGTCGTGACCTCGCCGACCGGCGCCGTCATTCGCGACATTCTGCACCGGATCGGCGAGCGCTTTCCGCGCCGCGTCCTCGTCTGGCCGGTGCGGGTCCAGGGCGACAGCTGCGCCGCCGAGGTCGCCGCCGCGATCGAAGGTTTTAACGCTCTGCCCGAAGCAGGCCCGCTCAAACGGCCGGATGTCATCATCGTGGCGCGTGGCGGCGGCTCGCTCGAAGATCTCTGGGGCTTCAATGAAGAGATCGTGGTGCGCGCCGCCGCGGAAAGCCTAGTGCCGCTGATCTCGGCGATTGGCCATGAGACGGATTGGACCTTGCTCGACCATGTCGCCGATCTGCGGGCGCCGACGCCGACCGCGGCAGCAGAAAAAGCCGTGCCGGTGCGCGCCGAACTCGCGGCCAATCTTGCCGATCTCGCACGCCGCCATACGGCCGCTTGCCTGCGGCTTCTCGAGCATCGGCGTGCCGGCGTTCGCGCACTTTGCCGTGCGCTGCCGCAAGGCGAGGAGATCATCGCTCTGCCGCGGCAGAGATGCGACCGCGCCGCGAGCGCCCTTCAAAGCGCCGCGACCAAATCGGTCGATCGCCGCCGCCTCGCTCTGGCCGGCTTCGCCCACCGTCTCGCAAGCCAGTCGCCACAAGCGAAAATGGCCCGGGCCGGACAAAGACTCGAAGGGTTCGAACATAGGCTCGCGCGCAGCATCAAAGCCGCACAAGAGCAGCGCGTGCAAAAACTCGATCATATGAGCCGAAGGCTCAGCACCGCGCTTTCGGCGCGCCGCCATCTCGAACGCGAGCGGATGACTGCCGCAGCGCATAGACTCGGGTCGCTCGACCAGCGCCTTGCGCGCGCCATCGGCTCGCGTCTCGATCTCGCCCGCAGCAGGCTCGAAAGCCTCGATCAGCTGCTTCATACGCTCGGCTACCGCCAAGTGCTGTCGCGCGGCTTTGCTCTGGTGCGCGATGCGGAGGGCCGGCCCCTGCGGCGCGCCGCCGAAATCGTTGCAGGGGCACTAATCGACATTGAATTTGCCGACGGGCACAGGCCGGCGATCGCGGGCGAGGCGCCCGAGGAGAAACCTGGGGAGAAGCCCGCGCGGGCATCCGACCCAGCGGCCAAGCCCCGCGCCGCCAGAGGCGGCAGGAAAGGCGACCAAGGCTCGCTGTTTTGATAGACAAAGGCCGTGGGCGCGCCGGCGCGGTCACACGCCCAGGGAGGGATGATGGCCAGGATCCATTTGATATGCCGCGGCGGACGCCACCTCAAAGCGACCAATGTTCCCGAATATGAAAGCGGCTATTGGGTTTTGTCGGAAACGCAGGTGAAGCAGCTTCGCAACGGCTTCCTTTATCTCCACGAAAAGAAATCCGAGCCGTCTTATTTTGGTGGGGTGATTTCCGGCCATCGCCTGGCTTCGCATGATGAACCTTCGCCTGGCCATGTGGTTCTTACAGTCATTGCCAAGGACAATTGCAAAAATGTAGCCTGGGAAGGTGATACACATCCGATGGCCTGGATGGGCGGGATCATCCCCTAACCCAAGACAGCCGCCTTCGCCTGCGCGAAGACATTGATTTTCGAACTCGCAACGAGTCATCCGCGTGCTGATTGCCATTTTCGCCGATATTCATGCCAATCGCGAAGCGCTCGATGCCTGCCTCGCCGATGCCGGCCGGCGTGGCGCGGAACATTTCGTCTTCCTCGGCGATCTCATCGGCTATGGCGCCGATCCTGGCTATGTTGTCGATAGCGTGGCGCAGTTTCGCGAAGCAGGCGCTTGGGTCATCAAAGGCAACCATGATGCGGCGATCGCCGATCCGCAAGTGAGCATGAACAGCTATGCTCGTGTAGCGCTCGACTGGACGCGCGGCAAGCTGAGTGCGGCGCAAAAGGAATTTCTTGCGGGCCTCCCTCTCACAATCTCTTGCGGCGAGATCCTCTTCGTCCATGCCGAGGCCTATAATCCGGCGAACTGGATCTATATCACTAAGACGATCGAGGCCGAGCGTTCGATGCAGGCGACGCAGATGCGGGTGACCGTCTCCGGCCACACCCACCGTCCGCATCTCTATCACATGACCCCACACAAGCCGGCGTCCTGCTTCGTGCCTTCAGCCGATGTGCCGATCCTGCTCGCCAAAAGCCACAAATGGCATGCCATTATCGGCTCGGTCGGCCAGCCGCGCGATGAAATCCCTTCGGCCGCCTATGCGCTTTACGAGGACCGCAGCGGCCTGTTCACCTTTCGGCGTGTGCCCTATGACATTGAACGCGCCGCCCGCAAGATCAAGGCTGCCGGCCTGCCGGCGATCTTGTCGGCACGGCTTTATATAGGGCGCTGACCGATGCCTGCCTCTTTGCTTGCTCCTGGTGCCATCGTCGACGGTTTTCGCGTCGGCGCCAAGCTGCATGCCGGCGGCATGGCCAATCTATGGGAAGTGGCGCGCGACGACATAGACGTTCCGCTGCTCATGAAAGCGCCGATCGAGGATAGCAACGATCCTCTGACGATCGTCGGCTTCGAAATGGAGCAGATGATCCTGCCGCTTCTCCAAGGCATCCATGTGCCGAGGATCTTCGCCATGGGCGAGTTCGCGGCCCAGCCTTATATTGTGATGGAACGGATCATCGGCAGCTCTTTGCGGGGCAAGCTCGACGAGACGCCGCTGCCGGTCGCCGAAATCGTCGCAATCGGCATCGCGCTTGCCGAAGCGCTCGACGACATCCACCGCCAGCATGTAATCCATTTCGACATCAAGCCGTCGAATGTCATGATGCGCGAGAACGGCGAGGCCGTGCTGATCGATTTCGGCCTTGCCCGGCATGAAAAGCTTCCCGACCTTCTGGCCGAAGAGTTTCGCGTGCCGATCGGCACGGCGCCCTATATTTCGCCGGAGCAGATCAAGCACCGCCGCAATGATCCGCGCTCGGATCTTTTTGCCGTCGGCGTTGTTCTCTATCACCTCCTCACCGGCCAAAGGCCGTTCGGCTATCCGCGCTCGGATCGCGGCCTGCGGCGGCGGCTTTGGCGCGATCCCGCGCCGCCGCGCGCGCTCAATCCGGCCTGCCCCGCCTTTTTGCAGGAAATCATCCTGCGCTGTCTCGAGACCGATCCCGAAGCGCGCCACCCGACCGCCGCCCAGCTCGCCTTCGACCTCAAACATCCGGAGGAGGTTCGGCTCACCGAGCGGGCCTCCCGGCGGCACCGGGACTCCTGGTTGAAGGCGCTCAAACGCTGGTATGCGATGCGGTTTACAGCCAAGCCGGATGCGACGAGCATGGCGCAGCGCTTGTCGCTCGCACCGATCATTATGGTCGCCGTCGATATTGCCGAAACTGCCGAAACGCTGGCCGAGGCCCAGCGCCATGCGGTCGAACGCGCGCTTGCGACCTCGTCGGGGCTCAAATCCGGCAGTTCGTCAAATGTCCGCCTCGCCTGCGTCAATGTGTTGAAGACGAGCCGGCTTGCGCTTAACTTTCCGCTCGATGACGAAGGCCGCAATATTCATGTCATGCGCCTCGTCGCACTTAAGGAATGGGCGCGTCCGCTGGCGCTCGGCACGACGGAATTGACCTTTCATGTGCTGGAATCGCCTGATCCTGCGGCAGCGCTCGTCGATTTCGCGACCGTCAATCGGGTCGATCAGATCATCCTCGACAGCGGTCGCGACAGCGTCGGCGGACCGCGTCTCGGCCCGGTCGCGGCGCGCGTCGCAGCCGATGCGCCCTGTACCGTCACCCTCATCAAAGCCCGCCGCATGCATTGAGGAAGATTGCAGTTAGGGGTAGGCAATCCGGCCCTCTCGCATTATCTCGAGCGAACGCCAATTCCACAGATGATGCTGTAACAATGAACCGCTATGAACGTCGCCCTGTCTCCGCCGGAGAAGCCGAAGTCGAATATCTCGACGGGGAATTCCGCATTCTGCGTCCCGGCGCTTTGTCCGCTGTGCTATCACCGGCACGCCCATCCCGCTCGAAGATTTGCGCTATTGGGATGTCGACCTGCAGGAAGCCTATGCTCCCCCGAGGCCAAGCTGGCAGAAGCTCGGCCTCAAATTGGGGAAGTGACAGGGGCTACGGCCCGGTTTGATCGGCGCATTCGCGCACTCAGAGCTGGTCCCCCGCGCGCTGAATTGCCTGCGCCACGAGATCGTCGAGCAGGCCGGCATCCGCAAACCTCATCTCGACGGGAACCGGCGTCGGCGCCGGCAAAGCGGAATCGACCAAGGCATCCCAAGGACGCAGCCGGACAAAATCCTTCTCCGTCGTGACGAGAAGCGCATCCTGCGCTTTCGCGGCGCGCTGCAGGGACGCTATGTCTTCTGGCCGATAGGCATAATGATCGGGAAAGTTGGCGGTCCCGACGATGCGGGCGCCGGCCTCGGCCAGGCTCGCGAAGAATTTGGCCGGCCGCCCGATTCCGGCAAAGCCATAGACGGAGCGATCTGCGAGCTCCGCTGCCCGATCCGCGGCTATGACGAGCCGCGCCTCGATCACCGGCTTGCCGAAGCGGCGCGCGCAGTCGGCGAGACGCGCGCCGTCACCCACGATGACGAGCGCGCTCGCAAAATCGAGCTGGGCCGACAACGGCGCCCGCAAAGGGCCGGCAGGCAGGCAGAGCCCATTGCCGATGCCGGCGCCGGCATCGACGACGACGAGTCTCAAATCCTTTTCCAGCGCCGGATTCTGCAAGCCGTCATCGAGAATGAGGATGCTGGCGCCACGCGCCGCGGCAAGCCTTGCCGCTGCGACCCGGTCGGCGCAAACGAGGGTCGGCGCGACGCGGGCCAGCAGCAGCGCCTCGTCGCCGACATCTTGGGCAAAATCTCTGTCCGGATCGACAGCGATCGGCGGCCCGTGCTCACCCGCCGAACCATAGCCGCGGGACAGGAACCAGGGCCTTTCGCCCGCCGCAATGAGGCGTTGCGCGAGCGCCAGTGCTGTCGGCGTCTTGCCGGCTCCGCCAACCACCAAATTCCCGACGCAAAGAACCGGAAGCGGCGATCTGAACCCCGCCTGCCGCATGCGCCGCGCGGCGGCAAGGCCATAAGCGGCGCCGAGCGGGGCCAAAGCCGCAACCAAGACGCGCGCCCATCCGCGCGGCTCTTCCTGCCACCAAAAGGACGGCGGCTGCCGCGATCGGATCATCGGGGCGACACGGGCGAAGAGGGGCGCTCAGGCGACATCGCGGCATTCTTCGGGCGCGGACGCATACCGTCAAGCCGGCGCAGACATTACGCGTGCTGATTGACCAAGGCTTGCGCAATATGCGGCTCGATCGCCGTCATGGTCGCCGCTGCCGCACCGCCGAGCCGCTCGACTGCCTCACTCGCCGCGCGCGACATTTTGCGCAATTTTCCGGTATCGGCGAAAAGCACGGCAAGGACGCGGGCGAGTGCATCGGCATCGCCGATCTCCGCGGCGCCGCGCGCCTCGTCCAAGGCCCGGTAGACCTCGGCGAAATTGCCGACATGCGGCCCATGCAGCACGGCGCAGCCGAGCTTTGCCGCCTCGATCGGATTTTGCCCACCGCCGTGGTCGATCAGCGACTTGCCGAGAAAACTGGCGCTCGCCAGACGGTAGAACAGCCCCAATTCGCCCGTCGTATCGGCGATATAGAGACCCGGCAGAGAGGTAGGATGAGGTTCGCAGGAACGTTGCAGCGCACGCACGCCTCTTGCTGCCGCCAGTTCGGCGATTTCGCCGCCCCGCCGCGGATGCCGCGGGACGATGATCGTCAGCAGGCCGGCAAATCGCGAGGCCAATGCTTCATGCACGGCAATGGCGACCTCATCCTCGCCGGGATGGATCGATGCCGCGACCCAAGTCGGCCGCGCGCCAATCCGCCCGGCCAGCAAGGCCAATTTTTGCGGATCGGCCGGCGGCGCAAGCACGTCATATTTCAGATTGCCGACAACTTGCACGCGGCGCATACCGAGATCGTTGAACCGTTCGCCGTCGGCGTCGCTTTGCGCCAAGCACAGATCGACGCTGTCAAGCAGGCCCGCGATAAAGCTCGGCATGCGGCGCCAGCGTTGAAACGACTGAGGCGACATTCTGGCATTGACGAGGATCAAGGAAATGGCGCGGCGTTTGATCTCGGTAAAGAGATTGGGCCAGATTTCCGATTCTGCGATGAGAGCGAGGTCCGGACGCCAATGATCCAGAAAGCGCACCAGAAATTTCGGGACGTCGAAAGGCAAATATTGGTGGAATGCGCCGGCCGGCAGACGCGGCGCCACCACAGCCGCCGCCGCTGTCGTCCCTGTCGATAGCAAAACATTGAAGCCGCGGCCGGCGAGATATTCCAGGAGCGGCAGGAGCGCGAGGCTTTCGCCGACGCTCGCGCCGTGGAACCAGGCAAGCCGGCCTTCAGGCCGCGCCAGACTCGGATAGCCGAACCTCTCGCCAACGCGTGTCGGATCTTCTTGTCCCCGCCTGCAGCGATAATAGGCAAGCAGCGGCGAGAATGGCGCCAAGCCGGCACTGGCAGCACGATAAAACGGAAAAATCGGGAGATCTATGATCACTAGAGGCACATGGCTGACGGATCACTCAATCCAGGAGGGCCGTTTCTTGACGGTCAAAAGCGACTGTTTGATGACAAGTCTGACAGCTTCTGCCCTTGCTGTAACGGCATTTTGTGGCCAAATCGGCGTTCCGGCAAGCCGTTTCAATGCTGTTTCGATGAACGCATGCCGCACCGGAGGACGCCACCGGCTTCCCTTAGAGCGGGATGAGGAAAAGTGGGAACCGGTTTTCCGCCCGCATCCCGCTCTAAATTGTAAGAATCGATCACGTTCATGACTTTGGATTGATTCAATCCAAAGTCATCGTGATCTAGCTCAGCGCGATCGCACCGCAGCCCTTTGCCTATTTGGTTTCGCTCGGATCGAGCAGGCGATGCAGATGGGCGATGAAATAGCGCATTTGGGCATTGTCCACGGTCGCCTGGGCGCGCGCCTTCCAAGCGCTATAGGCCGACGCATAATCGGGAAACATGCCGACGACTTCGATCTTGCTGAGATCGCGAAATTCAGTGCTCGACAAATCGGCGAGTTCGCCGCCAAACACCAAGTGAAGCAGTTGTTTTTCGGTCTCGTGCGGCATGGACAATCCCAAGTTCAAACATTGGTGACGCGACGCGCGGGAATGACGGCGGCCTGCCGTGCCCGCTCGTTTCTGCGGATCTTTTCGACCATGCGGCGTTTTTAGCGTGCCCGCCTCGGCCCGCGCAAGGACCTCGCAGGCAAGCCTCCGGCGGCTTTCACTTTGTGCTGTTGCTTTTACTCGCGCGGCGCAGATGCGATGTCGGTAGCGGGCTCCGCCCGCAGGCCATGCTTCAACTTCTGTCAGCGCGCGGTCTGACGCGAGACGTCGGCAAGTTTTTCGATCATTGCCCGCGCGCTAGCATCATCGCGCTGCTGATTTGGCTGAGAAGCTGCGGGGGTCCCACGATGAGTTCGCCATGCTGCGTGCTGGTGCGATTGTAGAGAAGCTCGCGGCCATAGAGGCTGGTCAGACGGCCGCCCGCCTCGTTCACGATGAGATCCGCCGCGGCTATGTCCCAATCATTGCTGTTGGCCGATACGAGCCCGGCATCGAGGGTGCCGGCTGCAACTTTGGCGATCCGCAGGGCGAGCGAAGGAATTTTCGGCAGCAGGTCGAATTGAAGACCGACGCCCCGCAATTCGGAAGCCATAGCGAGAGGTCCGGCGACGAGCGCGCTCGCATCGAGGCCCTTGCGCGTGGTGCAGCAAATGGCTTGTCCGTTCAACAATGCGCCGCCATTTTTGACCGCCAGATAAGTTTCGCCGAGTGCCGGGGCATGAACGATACCGACGACAGGGCGGTGCCGATAAACGAGTGCCACGGCGACAGCCCAGGCCCGCTCGCCGGCAGCGAAACCCCGGGTGCCGTCGATCGGATCGACGACGAGGACAAGCTCCTGGCCGAGCCTCTCGTCAGAATCAGCCGATTCCTCGGAAAGCCAGCCGGCATCCGGCAGCAGCGCGCGCAACCTTTCTTCGAGATAGCGATTGACGGCGTGATCGGCCTCGGTCACCGGCGAACCGCCAGTCTTTTTGCTGATCGCGGCACTTGTCTTCGCGCCGGGCCGAAAGAAACCCTGCGCAAGGTCGCCCGCCGTGTGCGTGATCTCGACAAGTGCGGCGACAAGGCCGTCCGTCGGAGCAAGGCTGTTCCAATCTCGGCGGGTGCCGGCCATAGTCTTCGGCGCCGCGAAATCGGCCGCATTATTCGCATTTCTTTTTGCAGGCGAAGACTTCATGCCCGAAAACTCCCGAAAGGAGCGAAAACCAGTCGCGGCCGCCTGATCGATCGCCAAAGATCGGGCGCCAAAGACGGCGCCACGCCTGGACCCCGACCCCAAGCTGCCGCGCAACCCACCTGGCCGACGGCGGTTCCGCTTCGCCAAATTACGGCTGACGCGGAGATGTCACGCGCTGCGCTCCAGCGAAACTAGCCGACAAACCTTAACTGGCCCGAAAGAACTTCGCCTATCGCAGCGTTAACAAGAGCGAATCGCAATTTACCAAAAAAATCGCGCCGATGCGCCATGATCGACCCAACCCCGACCTCGCCGTGGCGAGTCCCCCGGACGCACGCAGGCTGCGTGCCACAGCAAACACAATGGCGCTCGTCTCGCCTCCTCATATAGGCGCGCCACCACCTTTTTGCCCGAAATCGCCCCGCGTAAACTTGCCGCGCATCTTTGCTAAAATTTGCACTTTTTCACCAAAGGTTCGACAGCCATAAAAAATAGAAGTCTCCAAAAAATCATATATTTACTATCTATTCAATGAGGCCGGTCGCACAATGGTTGCCGTGTTGATCTCCGCTGCCCAATTCAGATCCATGAAGAGGGCGCAGGGCAATCGGAGCTGGCCATGTCTCTTCCCACCAGTCCTTCCCTTAGCCGTTCGTCCCAGAGCGTTGCCGCCTCGGCACCTGACGCGCGGGCCGACGGCGGCGTCCGCCATATTCGCTTGAGCCCGCGTGGGGTCCGCATCGAGCGGCAGGTCGCCGGCGTCAAAATGCATCTGGCGGTCCCGATCCACGCCTATGAGGGCGTTGTCCTGACCTGTGACGAGCACGCCGAGCAGCGTCTCTATAAGATCGCGCTCGTCCATCACGATCCGGAGCTCACGATCGAACTGCATGAGGCACTGGAATCGCCGGCGGTTTTGACCGTCTGGCGGAGTTGGGCGGATTTCTTTGCCAAACCGGCGCTTTATTGCGAGTTGGCGAGTGCAAGTCAGCGCGAGCTCTACAGTATAGCCTGGCCGCGTCCACGCCGAAGGGGTCAGCCGCTCAACGAGCGGCGCCCGCGCTTTCTCAAGCGGCGCCGTTGCGGTCGCTTGGACCGGATCGGCGTGGCGTTCCGGGCTGCGTCAGGGAGCCTGGCACAGGATTAGGCCGACAAGGCAGCCGCCGCCCAGCGGCCTTCGCGTTCAGTCCAGCGGTAATGTCCGATATTTACGGTGGGCATAGAGCAGTGCCTCACCTCCCGACGCAATCTCCACCGCCTCGACAACGCCGATCATGATGAGGTGGGTCGTGATCTCCTTGGCCTCGACGAAGCGGCAATCAAAAGCGGCAAGCGCGGAGCTCAAAACCGGCGCACCTGTGGCGAGCTTCGTCCAGGCACCGCTGGCGAACCGCTCTTCGAGATGCTGATCCGTGCGGCCGGCGAAAATATCAGAAAGCGGCTGATCGGCGGCGGCCAGCGTATTGATGCAGAAGACGCCGTTTTCCATCATCCGCGCCGCGGAAGGCGAGGTCTTGTTGATGCAAAACAGCATCATCGGCGGCTCGACCGTGATCGAGGTGACGGCGCTCGCAGTAATTCCGCCGAGCCCGGCCGGCCCCGCCGTGGTGACGATATGAACCGCCGCCGCAACCCGGCTCATCGCTTCACGGAACCGCCCCGCATCGACCGCCGCGGCCGCTGCGAGGTGCGAACCTCCTGCCCCGGATCATCAGTCATTTGGCTTCTCCTCAAGCTCGGTCCCGCGACGTTCGACGACACCGAACCTGGCCGATCCAAAACCCGCTTCGGCCGCAATAGCAAGCCCGCCGCAACTCGGCCGAAAGCTTCAGCAAAAAGCCCATGCAGGAAGCCTGCCGAATAGGCACTCTCTGGCATTCGCCGGCGCTCCCTATTATGGGATGCGAAACCGCAACGAATCGCATCCGCGAAGGGATCGATGATGAAGCTTCGGAATCTTCGGTCCTCGCCTTGTCGGCTCTCTTCGCGTCGGGCCTTACGCTTGCGGGCACTACATTTGCGGGCATGGCTGCGATCGCCGCGACGCAAGCCCCGATCAAGATCGGAGTTGGCGGACCGATGACGGGATCGGACGCCGTCTTCGGTACGCAAATGCGCAATGGCGTCGAACAGGCGGTCGATGACATCAATGCCGACGGCGGCATTTTCGGCAGCAAGCTCATTGTCGAGATCGGCGATGATGCCGGCGATCCCAAAGCGGGCGTGTCGGTCGCCAAAAAATTCGTCGGCGATCATGTGAGCTTCGTCATCGGCCATTTCAATTCGGGCGTGACTTTGCCCGCCTCTTCCATCTATGCAGACAACAATATTCTCGACATCACGCCCGCCTCGATAAATCCGCAGATCACCGAGCGCGGCCTCGCGACAATGTTCCGCACCTGCGGCCGCGATGATCAGCAGGCCGCCGTCGCGGCGAAATTCCTCGCAAGCCTGAGCAATAAGAAAATCGCGATCGTCCACGACAAGACGACCTACGGCAAAGGTCTTGCCGACGAGGTCCGCAAAGAGCTCGCCGGGCGCGCGATCAAGGACGCGCTTTATGAAGGGGTGAATAGAGGCGAGAAGGATTATTCCGCCCTCGTCGCCAGGATCAAAGCCTCGGGCGCCGATATCGTCTATTGGGGCGGGCTCGCTACCGAAGCGGGTCTCATCGTCCGGCAGATGCGCGAGCAAGGCGTCGAGGCCGTCATGATGGCGAGCGATGCGATCGCCAGCGACGAATTTGCCACGCTCGGCGGCGACGCTGTCGAAGGCACCTATATGACTTTCCCCGCAGACCCGCGCGACCGACCTGAAGCCGCCAAAGTAGTGAGGGAGTTCAAGGCGAAGAATGTCGATCCGGAAACCTATACGCTCTATGCCTATGCCGCGGTCGAGATCATCAAACAGGCGGCGGAGAAGGCCAAATCGCTCGATCCGAAAGAGATCGCAAAAATCATGCATTCGGGCCTGCATTTCAGCACGGTCCTCGGCGATATCACCTATGATGCGAAGGGCGACATCACCCGCCCGGATTACGGCATCTTCATCTGGAAGAAGGGTCCTGATGGCAAGATCAGCTATGACCCATTGAAGCCATGAGCGACACCCAGAGCATGCAACTCAACCCAGATTGGCGAGACCGGGAAAAGTCTGCAAAAGCCAATAGGACAAATTCTGCATTGTGCCGGTGAGAAAGGCTATGCCCGTGGCGACGAGCAAGATGCCGACGATCCGCTCGACGAGCGCAAAATGCGCGCGAAAGCGCTTTAGAAAGCCGATGAAAGGTTCGAGCGCCACGGCGGCGAGAAGAAACGGAATGCCGAGGCCGAGCGAATAGACCGCCAGAAGGCCGGCGCCGCGGCCGACGGTATTCTCCGAGGCGGCGACGGCGAGAATGGCGGCCAGGATCGGCCCGATGCAGGGCGTCCAGCCAAAGGCGAAGGCGAGCCCCAAGACATAGGCGCCCCAGAGGCCGAGCGGCTTTTCGACCTGGACACGCTTTTCCCTATACATAAACGCTACTCGGAACAGTCCGAGAAAATGAAGTCCCATCAGAATAATGGCGAGGCCGGCGAGGAGCGTCAGAAAAGCAATGTGCTGGCGCAGCACTTGGCCGAAGACCGAGGCCGTCGCGCCGAGGGTGACGAAAACCGTCGAAAAACCCAGCACGAACAAAACCGCGGCCAGAAAAATATCGCGCCTAGCGCGGCCCACGCGCTCATAAGCGACATCCTCGACCGTTGTGCCGGCAATGAAGGTCAGATAGGGCGGGACGAGCGGCAAGACGCAAGGGCTCAGGAAGGAAAGAAGCCCTGCCGCGGCCGCGGCAGGAAGCGTCACATCAGTTACCATATTGGAATTTTAACGCGGATCGGGGCAAAGGGAAACCAGCCGTTTGGTCACAGCGCGGTGAAGTCCCTTGCGGCAAAGCCGGTATTCGGCAAGACTTTTCCACCATAGGCTCTCATTGGCGCGCAAGACACAGTAGAATTCGTTAAGGTCGAAACGCAAAAGCAAGCGGCATTAACCTATAAGTCTGCTCTTCATGCGAAATCGGCTCAGGAATTTCAGCCAGGAACTTCAGTAATGAAACGACTGCCGAAGATTTTTTCGGCGCGCTTGGACGAACACTTGGGATGAGCCGCAGGCATGAAGGTCCTCATCGCTTTTTTCTGTAATATTATCTTTAATTTCGTGATCGGCCTTCTGGTCGCGAAATTTCTCGGCCCGGCCGAATATGGCCAATTCGCCCTGGCCTTCGCCACGGCCGCCATCGTCCAGGCGGCGTTTTTCGATTGGCTGCGGCTCGGCGCCACACGCTTTTATTCCGAGCGGGTGCGCAGCGAAGATCCGGCGCTGCGGGCGACCCTCGACGTCTCTTTCGCCTTGATCGCTTGCGGCCTTTTGATCGGCGGGGCACTGCTGCTCTTCTCCGGCGTCAGTTTCGCTCTGTCGAACTGGCTCATCGGGCTCGCGCTCGCGACCGCGATCTCCAACGGCTTCTTTGACTATCATACGGCGCTGGTGCGGGCGCGGTTCCATGACCGGCTCTACACAAAACTCATCATCGTCAAGAATATTCTGGCGCTCTGCCTCACCGGCGGCGGCGCCTTTTGGTTCCATTCGGCGAAAATGGCGCTGATCGGCAGCATCATCAGCCTGTCGGGATCAGTTGTCGCGGCGCGCACCGCCTTGCGCGATCCAGGCGCCATGCCGCATCGCGCAAGGCGCGCCATCGCCAAGGCCATCCTGCGCTATAGCATGCCGATCGTCGCCGCCAATCTCCTTTATGTCGCCATTCCGCTCGCCAACCGATCGATCATCGCGGTCCTCTACGGCTTTTCGGAAACCGGCCAATTCTCGCTGGCCTATGACATCGGCAACAAGGCGGTGCAGGCGATCGGCTCGACGCTCGACGTCGTCCTATTTCAGATTGCCGTCGCAGCGCATGAGCGCGACGGTGCCGTGCAGGCGAAAGCGCAAGTCGCGCGCAATATGGCGATCGTCATCGCCATCGTCCTGCCGGCCTGCACCGGCCTCTGGCTGATCCTGCCTTCGATCGAACAGGTGATCGTGCCCGCCGCCTATCGCGGTCCATTCGGGGATTTGCTAGACTCTGATGATGGGCGGGCTCTTCTGCTCGGCGATCATCCAATACGGTCTCAATCCGATCTTTCAGATCGCTAAAAGAACGGTGCCTCTCATCTCCGCGGCGGCCGCCGGCTGCCTCGTCGATGTCATTTTGCTGCTGGTCTTGCCGCGGACCGAGGATGCGTCGAGCTTCGCCGTCGCCCAGACCGGCGCTTATGTCGCCGCCCTCGCCGCCCTCGTCTTCGTCGCCAGCCTGTCGAAGCCGCAATGGCCAAGTCTGCGCGATATTGTGGCGACCGTCCTCGCAACCATGGCGATGGCGGCAGCGCTGCTGCCGCTGCGCGAGCGTGATCCCGGCTTCGAAACGCTGGTCGAACAGATCATGGCCGGCACTGTGATCTATAGTTTCTTCGTCGCGAGCTTCGACATCGCCGGCTTGCGAACGATCCTTTACGCCAAGCTACGTGCGCATGTGGCAGGGCTGCAGCTGCCGTGAGGGGCAAGTCGGGCTTGCCCGAGTTCGGCATTTTAGGATGCGCAAGAAGGATCACGCTCTCAGATCAAGCCCGCCGCGATATTGATCGTCAGCGCCAGAACCGCGCTGTTGAAGAAAAAGGCGAGCACGCAATGGACAAGCGCGATGCGGCGCATCGCCGGCGAGGAAATCTCGACATCAGCGGTCTGGCAGGCGACGCCGATCACATAGGAAAAATAGAGAAAATCGAGATAGTCGGGCGTCTCGGACCCCGGAAAGACGAGTCCGCCACGCCCCTTGGCTGGACGGGTGTCGCGCGCCGCGCGTTCGATGACATATTCATGCGCGTAATGCAGCGCGAACATCAGATGGATCAGAGCCCAGGCGCTGACGATCGTCGCCGCCGCAAGCGCAATATGCAGATCTTTCAGGAGCCCCTTCGTATCCTTGAGGCTGCCGAGCTGCGCGACGATCGCTCCGATCGCCATAGCCGCAGCCAAGGTCGCCAGAACGAGAATGACGAAGCGTCCTTCGTCCTGCGTCTCGGCGCGTCGCGTGATCTTTTCATGCGAGTCCGTGACGATCATTCTGCCGGCCAAAATAAAATAGAGGAAAGCGCCGGCGTTCCAGCCGATCAGAAGCCGCGTGTTCACCCGCCAGTCTGCGGGCAGCAATAAGCCCACGACAATGCCGCAGGCCATGCTGATGATGAGCCGCGGCCTTGCCCGAAGGACGCGGAGAGGCGCCCCCCAGAACGATGCATGTAAATTCGCGGGGGCCGAAAGCGACACGGCTTATTTCAGCTCTTGCGGGCGACCGCGAATTGCGCCGCCTCCTTGAGAATGCCGGCCTTCTGTCCTTGCGGAAAAAGATCGAGCGCGGCAATCGCTTCCGCCGCGAGACGATCGCGACGCTCGCGCGCCCCGGCGAGGCCAAGTGCGGCAACGAGTGTCGCTTTGTTGCGATGGGCATCCTTGCCGGCGCGCTTGCCGAGCGCCGCCTCATCCGCTTCGACGTCGAGAATATCATCGGCGACCTGGAAAGCGGCGCCGATCGCCTGACCATAGCGCGACAAGGCTTCCTTGGCACTCGCATCGGCCTCACCGAAGATCGCGCCGGCCATCACCGCATAATGCAGCAGTGCTCCGGTCTTCATCGACTGGAGCTTGATCACCGCCTCAGGCGTGTGGGGCTCTGCCGAGGCCTCGGCCTCGAGATCGAGAACCTGGCCACCGACCATGCCGCCGAGGCCGGCAGAGCGCGCAAGGGCGAGGACGAGCGCGGCGCGGATCGCCGGATCGGCATGGGTCGCGGGATCGGCCGTCACGTCGAAAGCATAGGTCAGAAGGCCGTCGCCGACGAGGATGGCGGTCGCCTCGTCATAGGCCTTATGCGTCGTCGGCCGGCCGCGGCGCAGATCGTCATTGTCGAGCGCCGGCAGATCGTCATGGACGAGCGAATAGCAATGGATCATCTCGAGCGCCGCCGCGGCGCGCAGCACGCCGTCGCCCTCGATCCCAAAGAGCCGCGCCGTTTCGATCATCAGAAACGGCCGCAACCTCTTGCCGCCGCCGAGGCTCGCATAACGCATCGCTTCGAGGAAACGCGGCGGCCGATAGGTCTCGCCCGGCAGAGCGGCTGGCGACAAAAGACTATCGAGCATACGCTCGGTTGCGTCGGCGACGGCTGACAGCCGCGCGTGAAATTCCTCTGCCGCGATGCCTGCCGCCATGCGTCCCCGTCCTTTCTAGCCCTGTTCCAGTTCCGCTTGCCTCATCGGGAAAGATCGGTCAAGGCTCGCGCATGTTTCAAAAGACCGGCGGTTTCGGCGTATTGGGCGTGATCGCGCGGTGGCTTTTGCGGCTTTTTCTGCTGCTTGCCCTCATTCTCGCCGGCCTCATCACCGCCTATCGCTTCGTCACGCCGATTTCGACCCTCATGCTGGCGCGCATGGTCCGGCACGAAAAAATCGACCGTATCTATGCGCCGCTTAACGCCATGTCACCGCATCTGATCGCCGCCGTCATTACCTCGGAAGATGCGCATTTCTGCCGTCAACATGGCGTCGATTGGGGCGCACTGCGGGAAGTGATCGATGAAAGCGACGAGGACGGCCCGTCGCGCGGCGCCTCGACCATCACCATGCAGGTCGCCCGAAATCTCTTCCTCTCGCAGTCGCGCTCCTATATCCGCAAAGCTCTGGAAATCCCGCTTGCCCTGGTGCTCGATTTCGTCTGGCCGAAACGCCGCATTCTCGAGATCTATCTCAACATCGCCGAATGGGGCGACGGCATTTTCGGCGCCGCCGCTGCCGCCAAGACCTATTTCCATAAAAGCGTCGGCGATCTCGATCTCCGGGAAGCCGCGCTCCTCGTCGCTGTCTTGCCCGATCCACACCACCGCGACCCGCGCCACCCGAACCGGCCGCTGTTGCTCCACGCCCGCGTCGTCATGACCCGCCTGCATGAGGCGGCACCGTTCCTCTCCTGCCTGCGGTAGGGGGTAGCCAGAAGCCCTATTCCATAGTAAGAGCCCGGCTTCGGATTTCTCCGCCTGGCAGGTCCTGCCGGGCTGACGATGATATTGCGCGCAGGGCGCAGGAGTTTCCCATGGCTGTCCCGAAACGAAAAACCTCCCCGATGAAACGGGGGTTCCGCCGCTCGGCGGATGCGCTCAAGGCGCCGACTTATGTCGAGGATAAGGATTCCGGCGAACTGCGCCGGCCGCATCACATCGATCTGAAGACCGGCATGTATCGCGGCCGGCAGGTGCTGAAGCCGAAGACCGAGCAAGAATGACGTGCTCCACCCTCTCCCTGTGGGAGAGGGTGCCCGCGGAGCGGGCGGGTGAGGGGTTACGATAGCCCCTATTTCGGAACGATCGTAACCCCTCATCCGGTCGGCATTGTTTGCGCTTACGTCAGACCATGAACTGCCCGCCATTGGCGGTGAGCGTCGAGCCAGTGATGAAGCCGGCCTCCTCGGCGACGAGGAAGAGGACGCAACGGGCGATCTCCTCCGGTTCGCCGAGACGGCCGACCGGGATCTGCGGCAAAATCGCCTTCTCCAAAATCTCTTTCGACACGGCTTTCACCATATCGGTGGCGATATAGCCGGGGCAGACGGCATTGACGGTAATGCCCTTATTGGCATTTTCCTGCGCCAAGGCCTTGGTGAAGCCGATGTCGCCGGATTTCGAGGCCGAATAATTGGTCTGGCCTCGCTGGCCCTTCTGGCCGTTGATCGAGGAAATGTTGACGATGCGGCCGAAACCGCGCTCGCGCATCCCCTCGATCACCGGACGCGTCATATTGAAGAGCGAATTGAGATTGGTGTTGACGACCTCGTACCACTGGTCTGGCGTCATCTTATGGAACTGGACGTCGCGCGTGATCCCGGCATTATTGATGAGAATGTCGACCGGACCAAGATCCGCGACGACCTTGCCGAGCCCGGCAGTGCAAGCCGCGTAATCGGCGACGTTCCACTTATAGACCGGGATGCCGGTCTCGGCCTTGAATTTGGCCGCCGCCTCATCGTTGCCGTGATAGACCGCCGCAACTTTGTGGCCGGCAGCCGCCAAAGCCTTGCTGATCGCCGCGCCTATGCCGCGCGTGCCGCCGCTCACCACCGCCACCCGAGCCATGGCTTTCCTTCCCGCTTATATTTTGCCCTTGATTGTGCCCTAGATCACGATGATTTTGGATTGAATCAATCCAAAATCATGAACGTGATCGATTCTCGTAATTTAGAGCGGGATCGGGCGGAAAACCGGTTCCCACTTTTCCTCATCCCGCTCTAGCGCAGTGTGCTCTCCGACAGCAGGACTGCGCAATTCGGGATTCTCCCGGAGGTTCAGCGTTCGACGGCGAGAGCTATTCCCATGCCGCCGCCGATGCAAAGCGTCGCGAGACCCTTATGGACGCCGCGCCGCTGCATCTCGTAAAGCAGGGTCACGAGAATCCGCGCGCCGGAGGCACCGATCGGATGGCCAATGGCGATGGCACCGCCATTGACGTTGACGATTGCAGGGTCCCAGCCGATGTCCTTGTTCACCGCGAGGGCCTGGGCGGCAAAGGCCTCATTGGCCTCGACGAGCTCAAGATCCTTGACCTTCCAGCCGGCCTTTTCAAGCGCCTTCCGGGTGGCAGGAATGGGCCCGCTGCCCATGACCGCGGGATCGACACCCGCGGTCGCCCAGGACGCGACGCGCGCCAGCGGGGTGAGCCCGCGCGCCGCGGCCTCTTCCGCAGTCATCAGGACGAGCGCCGCAGCCCCATCATTGATCCCCGAGGCATTGCCGGCGGTGACAGTCCCATCCTTGGAGAAGGCCGGCTTCAACTTCGCAAGAGCGTCGAAGGTCGTGCCGGCGCGAATATATTCGTCGCTGTCGACAACGATGTCGCCTTTGCGGCTGGCAATTGTGACAGGCGTGATCTCATCGGCGAACAGACCCGCTCTTTGCGCCGCCTCAGCCTTGTTCTGGGAACCAAGCGCGAACCGATCCTGTTCCTCGCGGCTAATCTGCCATTTGGCGGCGACATTTTCTGCTGTAACACCCATGTGATAGCCATGGAAGGCGTCGATCAGGCCATCACGCAGCATGGTGTCGGTGAATTTGAGATCGCCCATTTTTGTGCCGGCGCGCAGATGCGCCGCATGCGGCGCGAGCGACATGCTTTCCTGGCCCCCGGCCACTATGACCGTGGCATCACCATTGGCGATCTGCTGCAGGCCGAGGGCGACCGCGCGCAGGCCCGAGCCGCACACTTGGTTCAAGCTCCAGGCCGTCTTCTCCTGCGGGACGCCGGCCTTCATCGCCGCCTGGCGCGCCGGATTCTGACCCTCGGCTGCGGTCAGGATTTGTCCGAGGATGACTTCATCGACCTCTGCCGCCGCGACTTTGGCGCGCTGCAGCGCAGCCGTGATCGCCACCGCACCGAGCTCATGCGCCGGCATATTGGCAAAGGCCCCATTGAACGAGCCGACGGCGGTGCGTGCTGCGCCCACGATGACGATATCGCGCGACATGAAAATTCCTCCTGCTCTGCGGACGCGGTCGCCTTTGATAGGCGCCGCGCCACCTGGCCCACATTGACCTTTGTCAAGCATCTCGGCCCGGCGATGGTCAAGCGCCGCCGCGCGATCATTCGTCAGATCCCGCGAATTTAGGTTTTCGCTTTCGGCCAAAGGCCTTATGCTTTAGGGGAAGCCCCCCTCAAGAAGGCTGCCCCGAAAGCGCTCAGAGAAACAAAAGCGCTCCCAGAAACAAGGTGTTGATCGTCCATGGCCAACGACAAACAACCAATCACGATCAAGAAATATGCGAACCGGCGCCTCTACAATACCGGCACCAGCGCCTATGTGACGCTCGAAGATCTCGCCGATATGGTGAAGAAGGGAGAGGACTTCGTCGTCTACGACGCGAAAACCGGCGAAGAGATCACCCGCTCGGTCCTCACCCAGATCATTTTCGAGCAGGAGGGCAAGAACGGCCAAAGCCTGTTGCCGATCACCTTCCTGCGCCAGCTCATCCGCTTCTACGGCGACAGCATGCAGATGCTGGTGCCGAGCTATCTCGAATTCACCATCGACAAGCTCACCAAGGAGCAGCAGAACTTTCGCGATCAATTCGCCAGCGCTTTCGAGGCGACCTCGCTCACCAGCCCGACCCGGCAGATGTTCGGCTCGCTCGAAGAGCAGGCGCGCAAGAACATGGCGATGTTCAGCCAGGCGCTGTCGATGTTTTCGCCCTTCGCCAGATCGGCTGCCACGCCAGCAGAGGGCGCTGCCGAACCGGAACCCAAATCCGACCTCGAGGAAATGAAGCGGCAACTCGATGAATTGCAGAAGCGGCTCGAAGGGCTGAGCCCCAAGGACACGACACCGCCGAAGGACTAACCGCAGGCGTTGCGAAGATCGGCGGGACGTATCGGCTGCGCTTTGCGCCCGAGCGCCTGTGCCTGGCCGAAATGATGGCCTTGCAGATAATCGACACCCCAATCGGTGAGGATCGCCGCCGATTCTGCGTCCTCGACCCATTCGGCAACCGTCGGAATCTCGAGATGGCGGGCGAGTTCGACGAGCGTGCGAACGAAGAATCTGTCATCCTCCGAGCGGGCCAAATTCTGCACGAATGCGCCGTCGATCTTCAAAAGATCGATACGCAAATTGCGCAGATTACGAAATGACGTATGGCCGGCACCGAAATCGTCCATGGCCACTTTCACGCCGCAGGCTTTCATCGCCACGATGGCGCGGCGTGTTGCCTCCAAATCGGCAATCGCGCAGGTCTCGGTAATCTCGATCGTAAGCCGCCCTGCCACATCCTTATGGAAAGCGCAGGCCGCCCGCAGCCGATCCGGCCAATGAATGTCGAGGACGGTCGCCCCGGAGGCATTGATGGCCAAGCGCAACGCCGGATCTTTCGCGAGCTCCTGCACCGCGAGGTCGAGCATGCGGTGATCGATGAGCTGGATGAGGCCGGTCTTTTCGGCGACCGGCAGAATATCGGCCGGCAGGATGAGATTGCCGTCTTCGTCAGCGACACGCATCAGCGCTTCATGGAAAGATGTTTCCCTCGTCTTGGCCGAGATGATCGGCTGCGTCGCGAGAATGATGCGCGATTGATTGAGAGCAGCGAGAATTCCGTCCGACACATTCTGGATCTGAACGCGAGCATCATGGCGGACCAGACTGTCCGTATAGGCGGCGAAGCGATCGTGCGAGAATCGGCGCACTGCTTCGAGCGCTTCCTCGGCATGATAGAAGAGCGCTTGTACCGTGCGCCCATGCTGTGGGGCGACGACGCCACCGATCCGCACCGACGCCGCGATCCGGCCGGCGGCCGTCTGCAAGGGCTCGGCTGCGACCGAATCGAGAAAGCGCTGCGCCGCAGTCTGCATCTGCTCAGCCGTGCAGTCTTCGAGAAGCAGCCCGAATTTATTTCCGGCATAGCGCGCGACGATATCCGTCGCGCGGATCTGCGCCCTGAGCCGAGCGACGGCGGCAGCAATGATTTCATCGCCGATGTCATAGCCATAGCTGCGGTTGAGGCTGGCGAGATTATCGATCCCGACGAGCAGAATGGCGAAACTCGTGGCTTTGCGCTGGCACTTCGTCAAAAGCGTTTCGACCTGATCCTTGAAGCGGCTGCGGGTCAACGCGCCGGTCAATGGATCGCAATGCGATTGCTGAGCGAGCTGGCGTTCCGCCTCGTAACGGTCGGTGATGACCCTGATCGTTCCATGCGCATGGGCCGGCCGGCCGTCGGAGCCTGCAAACCAGCGCCCATTGTCCTCGATCCAAACCAGCACGGCCCGCACGCCGGCATCCTGCGGCCTCTCGACGAGGCCATAGACGACCCGATAGCTGACGCCGCGGCCCATGTCGGGCTCGCGTGATTCCATGATCGCCTCATAGCGCGAAGATGGGCTTGCTGATGCAAGATATTCAGCAAAAGCGCGGCCGGTGGAATTTGCCGCGAAGCCCGGAAGCGTCAGGACATCGGCGATATTGGGGCCGAAGACGAGCTGGTCGGTGATGAGGTCCCAATCATAAACCACTTCCCCGATCGAGCTCAAAATCGCCCTTGGATCAAGCATTGCGGGCGCATGCGCAGAGTCCTGTGCGGGAATTTCCCGGAGATCTTCCCGCATCTGTGGCCCGGCCATGGTTCGTCCTCGACAAAATACCAGGCCCGAAACCTTTGGTCCGAAGGCCGGCACGTAACCAAGAACGACTATCAGTCCTGCGTTAAGAAGCTGTATCGATTCAGATTTATTCGAAATCGCGCGGACAAATCGGCTCTAGACGCCCATATCCGGCTGCCAATCCGCTTCAGCCATTTCGAAGCCGGAGAATTCGAAGCCCGGCGCCACGCTGCAGCCGACGAGCGTCCAAGCGGCCTCGGCACTGGCAAGGCTTTCGGCCTTCTGCCAAAATCCGGCCGGGACCACGCATTGCGGCCGTTGACGGCCAAGAAAATCACTGCCGAGTTCGACGCTTTGGAGCGCGGTGCCGGACTTCCAAAAGCTCAGGCGCAGTGGTGCGCCGGCGTAATGATGCCAGGCCTCGGCAGCATCGACCCGGTGCCAGGCGGAGATCTGCCCGGCCGGCAGCAGAAAGTAAATGAGGGTCGAGGCCGCACGCCCATTGGGACCGGAAGGCTCATCCCGAAAGGTCTCGCGATAATAGCCGCCTTCCGGATGCGGCTTCAGTTCGAGCAGGCGGATGATTTCGGGTGCGTCGAGCATTGCGGGTCCGCCGGCTCCGGCCTCATGCGCAATTCTTGCGCTCGCGCAAGGCGGCAAAAACCTGCGCCGGATCGCCACCCTTGAGGCCGACGCTCGCCTGCACCGCCGGGTCGGACGCGCGCAGAAATGGATTGGTGGCGAGTTCGAGATCCATGCGCGTCGGCAAAGTGAAGCGGCCGGATTCGCGCAGTGCTGCCACTTCCGCCTCCCGCTTCTTCAAATTCTCATTGGCGGGATCGACGCTGCGGGCGAAGCGCGCATTGGCGAGCGTATATTCATGACCGCAATAGATTTGTGTCGCTCCTGGCAAAGCCGCGAGCTTCATCAGCGAATGGTAAAGCACTTCGGCCGGTGCCTCAAAGCCACGGCCGCAGCCCATGGCAAAGAGCGTATCGCCGGAGAACAACAGCCCGTCGCGCTCGAACCAATAGGCCACATGGCCCAGAGTATGGCCGGGCACTTCGATCACTTTGGCCTGATGCGGTCCGACGCTGACGGTATCGCCGTCCTTGACCGTCTGATCGAGCGTGCCGATTTGCGCCGCCTCTTTGGCCGGCCCGACGACATGGACATCGGGAAAGGCGGCCTTGAGCCCGGGAATGCCCTGGACATGATCGGCATGATGATGGGTCACGAGGATGTCGGTGAGCCGCCAATGCTTTTCGGCAAGCGCCGCGAGGATCGGCGCCGCATCCGGCGCATCGATTGAAGCCGTGGCGCCTGTTTCGGGCGCATGGACCAGCACGCCGAAATTATCGGCAAGACACAGAAACTGATGGATTTCCAGCGTCATGTCGCAGCCTTTCGAAGCGCCGCAGGGCAATCTTTCGACGAGATCTCGCCTTGCTCTATCCAAGCGCCGGGCCAGGGTCAAACGCGCGCCGCGGCAGGGTATAAGCTATACGAAAAGGAAACAGGTTCCGCGCCGTCCCGGAACATGCGAGGAAGACGGCATGCCGCTCGATATCGTCGATCTGCGCAGCTTCTATGACTCGGCTTTGGGGAAGGTCGCGAGCCGTTTCATCGGCCGCGCGATTCGCGCCCGCTTCGACGCGAGCATCGGCCAATCGATCATGGGCGTCGGCTATGCGACGCCCTATCTCGATTTGTTCCGGGGCGAAGCCTTGCGCGTCCTCGCCTTCATGCCGGCAGCGCAAGGCGTCGTGAACTGGCCCTCCTCCGGCCTTTCCGCCTCGGCTCTGGTCGAGCCGGTCATGATGCCGCTGCCAAACTCCTGCATCGACCGCGTTCTCGTCGTTCACGCGCTCGAAATCACTGAGCATCCGCGCGAGCTGCTCGACGAGATCTGGCGGATTCTGACGCCCGGCGGCCGCATGATCGCCGTGGCGCCGCGCCGCGCCGGCCTCTGGGCGCGGTTCGACACGACGCCTTTCGGCTATGGCCAGCCCTATTCGCGCAGCCAATTGCGCGAATTGATGCGCGAGGCTTTGTTTTCACCGACCTATTGGACCGAGGCGCTCTATGCGCCGCCGTTCGAGCGGCAGATTTTTTTGCGCTCGGCACCATTGTTCGAGAGCGTCGGTGCCAAGCTCTCGCTTCCCGGCGCCGGAGTCCTCATTGTGGAAGCGACGAAGCAGCTTTATCGGCCGATCGGCGTGCGCCGCCTCGCCCGCCAGGCGCTACCGCAGTTGCAGCCGGTGATCAGCGGCCGCCCGGCCGGGATGGCGCCGAATTGAGGGAGGAGAAGGTTGCGCTCACGTCGAAGTCGGAGAGAGCGGGATGGCGTCTCGCAGCGCTATTGGCTTTAGGTTGGGCCGCGATTTAAATTCCGGTGTTTGGCCCCTAGGAGACTCGCCAAGCATAGAAGTCCAGATTGCTGCCGGAATGCCAGAAGGACATTACGCAATGCTCGCCAAGCGCGCAGCCGACCTGACCTTTACCGACATTGAGCAACTCGCCCTGGATAAGGTAGCCGAGAGCCGGACGCTTGAGTTTAAGCAGGCAGTCGCCGGGGCATCGGATGAGGCGAAAAAAGAGTTTCTCGCCGACGTGTCAGCTTTTGCCAATGCGAACGGGGGTGATTTGGTTTACGGGGTCGCTGAGGACGCCGGCACGGCCGAAAGCGTGCCGGGACTCGAGCTGCCTGACCCGGACGCGGAGAAGCGCCGTCTTGGGGATCTCATCCGTTCCGGCTTGGAGCCGAAGCTTGTCAACTTCGACATAGAGTGGTTGCCGTCGGGTGGTTCCAAAGGCGTAATGGTAGTGCGCGTTCCTCGAAGCTGGTCTATGCCGCATCGAGTGACTTTGCGCGGGCATGACAAGTTTTATATGAGGAACAGCACGGGAAAGCACCCGATGAACGTCGACGAATTGCGAAGCGCTTTCAATCTGTCACAGACCGTCTTCGATCGCCTCGAACGCTTTAGGGGAGAGCGTCTAAATAAGATCGCGTCCGATCAAGGATCGATCGCCGTGCCTAAAGGCGCGAAGGTCGTATTTCACGTCCTGCCTCTTATCTCCTTTGCCGAGTCGCTCGACATCCGAGTCGGGGATTACACTGGTGTTATACTGCCGTTGGGAGGTTACGGAGGGCACCATCGATATACATCTGAAGGCTTCGCGCTGTGCTCGGGGCAAATCGACTTTGAGACAGCGCCCCAGGCCTACTCTATGATTTTCCGCTCTGGTGTGATCGAGTGTGTCGCGTCAATCGGATATGAGAAGGAGCATGGGAAGATGGTTCAGCTGAGGGCTATTGAGCGGGATCTTGAGAAGATTTTTCCTTCGTGCCTGTACCTCCTCAATCAGCAGGGGATTGAACCACCGGTTGTCCTTAGCCTATCACTTGTCGATATTGCAGGTCATCGAGCCGCTATGCGGCCCGAAGCCGGTGTGCTCTCCTACCCGTGCCGACAAGAAAGCGTGATCTTTGACGAGCAGGTCATGACCAAAGATGAATTAGCAGCGCCCACAATGACGATCTTAAAGCGGGTGATCGACACAATGTGGAATGCGTTCGGGGTCGCTGCATCACCGAGCTATGATCGAGTAGGAAATTGGATTGCGAGCCACGCTTGAAGAGGACGACACCTTACGTCAGCCACGGCTTCCGGGGATAGACTGCGATGCTAGGTGGCGCACCGCTTCCGGTGGTCAGCCAACGCTGCCATCAGCAAACGCAGACTGGCCATCAGCAAAAGCAAATTCAACTGCCCCACTGCCCCGCCTCAGCTCGGGCTTGTCGGCCCCGGCCACGCAGCCTATACCCCGAAGCCTGCGTCTTTTGCCCCCTGTCGCCGCCTCCCCTCCCCCAGGTCTGAATGGTCACGCTTCATCACCATCCCTTGTGCCCGCAATCGCGTTTCGTCCGGCTTTTTTTGGCGGAATATGGCATTGACCCGCAGCTGATCGAGGAACGGATTTTCGACCGCCGCCAAGACTTCTTGGCTCTCGATCCGGCCGGCGAAACGCCGGTTCTCGTGGAAGAGAACGGCATGGTGGTGCCGGGGGCCGTGATCATCGCCGAATATTTCGACGAGACGCGCGGGCTGGCGCTCGGCGCGCATCGGCTGCTGCCGGAGGATCCCGCCGGCCGCGTCGAAGTCCGCCGCCTCTTACATTGGTTCACCCAAAAATTCTTCGCCGAAGTCTCGTCCTGGCTGGTTACGGAAAAGGTCTATAAGCGCTTCATGACCCGCGAGCAGGGCGGCGGCGCACCCAATATGGAACTCATCCGCGCGGGGCGCGCTAATATCCGCTATCATCTGCGCTATATCGGCTATCTGACGGCGCATCGGAAATGGCTTGCCGGCGACCGCCTCACCTATGCCGATCTCGCCGCCGCGGCCCATATATCCGTGGCGGATTTTCTGGGTGACGTGCCATGGGACGAGGACGAAGCGGCAAAGCTCTGGTATGCGCGGATGAAGTCGCGGCCGGCCTTCCGCACGCTCCTCACCGACCGTCTGCCGGGCCTCTCGCCGACAGCAGCCTATGCGGATCTGGATTTCTGAACGCACCAACCTTGAAGGCTGCGCTCGCAGAGAAGGCAGAGGCGCTCGGCTTCGATCTCTGCCGCGTTACGAAGCCCGATGCCCTACCGCATGCGGCTGAAGGACTAAGGCGCTGGCTTGCTGCCGGCTATGCCGGCGATATGGATTATATGGCGGCCACGAAAGAGCGCCGCGTCGCGCCGCTCATGCTCTGGCCGGAAGCCAAAAGCATTATCATGCTCGGCATGAATTACGCGCCGCCCGGCGATCCGCTGGCGCTGCTCGCGGATCGAAGCGCCGCCAATATCTCCGTCTATGCGCGCCATCGTGACTATCATGATGTGATCAAAGGCAAGCTCAAACAGCTTGCCGCCTGGCTCGTCGCGCAAGCACCAGGAAGCGATGTGAAAGTCTTCGTCGATACGGCGCCGGTGATGGAAAAGCCGCTCGCCCAATCGGCCGGCCTCGGCTGGGCCGGCAAACATACCAATCTCGTCTCGCGCCGCTTCGGCTCCTGGCTCTTTTTGGGCGCGATTTTTTCCGACCTCGCGCTCGAAGCTGACGAAGCCGAGAAGGATCATTGCGGCTCCTGTCACGCCTGTCTCGATATTTGTCCGACGCAGGCCTTTCCGGCACCCTATCGCCTCGATGCGCGGCGCTGCATTTCCTATCTGACGATCGAGCATAAGGGCCATATTGCGCCGGAGTTTCGCGCTGCGATCGGCAATCGCGTCTATGGCTGCGACGATTGCCTCGCAGTCTGTCCCTGGAACAAATTCGCGCAAGCCGCGCGCGAGGAGAAATTGCAGCCGCGCGCCGATCTTCTGGCGCCAAAGATCGCCGCTTGGCTTTGCCTCGACGAAGCCGCATTCCGCCGGCTCTTTGCCGGCAGTCCGGTGAAACGGATCGGCTTTGCGCGTTTTCTCCGCAATGTGCTGATTGCCGCCGGCAATGCAGAGGAGCCTGATCTTTTGCCTTTGATCGAAGCCCATCTCGACGCAAACTCACCACTGATCCGCGCCATGGCGGTGTGGGCTTTTGGCCGGCTTGCGCCGCGCTCCCGCTTGCGCGACATGGCCGCATCGAGGCAAAAGCTTGAGGCCGACCCCGCCGTGGCAGCAGAATGGCTGATGGCTCTTGCTGAGGAGGCACAGCACCTTTCATGAAGCTCTTCGCATTCGGTCTCGGCTATTGCGCCTGCGATTTCATCGCCCGCCATGGCGCCGCATTCGACACGATCTGCGGGACGGTGCGCGATGCCGAGAAGCCGCGCGCCATGCCGGAGGGCCGCGAGGTCGAACGCTTCATCTTCGATCGCGATCATGAAGATCCGGCGATCGCCGCGGCGCTGGCCGCGGCCGATGTTCTCATCGTCTCGGTGCCGCCCGGCGTCTCGGTCGATCCGGTTCTTGCGAAATTCGGCCGCCGGCTCGCAGGGCTGACACACCCGCTCAAGATCATCTATCTGTCGACCATTGGCGTCTATGGCGACCGCAATGGTGACTGGGTCGATGAAGAGCGCGTGCCGACGCCGAAAAGCGATCGCTCGACGGCGAGATTGCACGCCGAAAAAGCCTGGATGGCGCTCGCGCGCGATCCTCACAAGACCGTCCACATCCTCCGTCTTGCCGGCATCTATGGCCCTGGCCGCAATGCGCTCGAGGCCCTGCGCCGCGGCACGGCGCATCGTATCGTCAAAAAGGATCAGGTCTTCAACCGCATCCATGTCGGCGATACCAGCGCCGCGATCGATGCGCTCTCGCGCTATGAGGGCGGCAGCGAGATCTGGAATTTGAGCGATGACGAACCGGCGCCGCCACAAGATGTCGTGACTTATGCAGCTTGCCTCATGGCGATCGAGCCGCCGCCGGAAGTGGATGTCGAGGTCGCCGCCTTGAGCCCGCTGGGGCGCAGCTTCTATAGTGAGAACAAACGCGCCGCAAACCGCAAGCTGAAGCAAAAGCTCGGGCTCACGCTCAGCTTTCCGACCTATCGCGAAGGCCTTGCGGCACTGTGGGAAGCTGGCGAAGGGCGCCAGTGACTCTCACAGCCTCGAGATTTTTGGCCGTGCCGCTTTGTTCGAGCTGGTCGGCGGCGCGCTCCAACCGCCGGCCGGCGCGGTCACTTCATTGGCGGCAGGGTCTGGCGCTTTGGCATGGAAGGCCGCGGCCGTGGCTTTCGCAGCGGCGAGATCGGCCGCGCCGAGGCGGGCGCCGACATCATCGCGCTTCTTGCCGGCATCCTCATCCCCCTGCGCCGCGGCGATCGCAAACCACGTATAAGAGAGCGCCAGGTTTTGCGGGATGCCGAGGCCTCGGGCGAGCAGGATCGCGAGATTATATTGGCTGTCGCGGACGCCATAGTCTGCCGCCTTGCGAAACCATTGCGCGGCGACGGCATAATCGGGCTTATCGCGGTCGCCGCCTTCGGCGGTGAGAACCGCGAGATTATGCATGGCGCGGACATTGCCCGCCATCGCGGCCTTCTGATACCAGCTCTTGGCCAGCACCAGATCGCGCCCCACGCCAAGGCCTTTTTCATAAAAAGAGCCGAGCCGATATTGCGCAGGAGCGAGGCCTCGCGCGGCCGCCTTTTCATACCATTGCGCGGCAAGCTTGAGATCGCGCGGCAGCTCGCGTCCCGTCGCATAATCGGTTGCGAGCTCATATTGCGCCTTGGCATTGCCGGCCTGCGCCAGGCTTTGCAGAACCGCCGGTGACGCTTCCCGCGCCGCCGCCGACGGACCCGCCGATGGATACGCCGATGGATACGCCGATGGATACGCCACCTGGGGCTTCGCCCCAATGGCGCCGGTGACGATCGGATCGCTGCCTGGGATTGCCTGCGCCCGCGGAGCGGAGCCTTGTGCGGCGGCGGGAGCCGAAGAGGGCGCGCGCTGCGTCAACGCAGCGGCACCGCGTACCGCCACGCTGCGTGCGGCGGGAGCCTCTTTGCCGGCATTGACCGAGAGATCGATTAAGGGCGAGTGGCCGACAGTTTTGACGACGGCATAGGCGCCCATGGCAAGGAAAAGCGCGGCAATAGACAAAACCACCGGCCGCTTGTGATGGGTGATGAAATTCCGTGTCTGTTCGATGAGGCTCGCGGGGCTCTCCCCGCTCGCTGCGCCGTCGCGGCTCGGAGCACGGCCGATGGCGGCGGCAGATTCCATTTGCGCCGCCTGTGCCGCACGGCGCGCCGCAGCGATAAAGCCGGCGCGTCCCGAAGTGGCTTCGGGCATATCCAAATGATCGGACGCCGTTCCCCCCTGTTTGCGTTCACCGCTTTCATCGCCGGCGGGATCACGGCGGCCAGGAAATCCCCGCCCCGGCTCGATGAGAAAATCGTCAAGCATATCGGCTTGCGACTCGAGCTTCCCTCTCTCGCCCCGCGCAGACCCTTTCGCCAGACGGCGGTCGGATCTTGTGGCAGGCGCAGCCTTTGACGCTGCGAAGGGCGGTGGTACCGACTTCGCGGCCCGGCACCGGCGCAAAATTCGGCGCCGGGCCCGAGGCGAGGAGTTCCGCCGGTCGTTGGATACGCACATCGGCGATTTCGGTCTCGACCATCGCCAAGCGATCGACGACTTTTTCCAAAGTCTCATGGACCGCGTTCAAAGTCGCAAACGTGCGGCGGCCGGCCTCGTCCTGCATGTTGCGCAATTCGACGAGGTCGCGGGTCACATCCGACCGGTCGGCACCGATGGCGGTCTTGGCGAGCGCTTCCTCCAGCACGCTGCGCGTCGCCTTTTCAGCCGCCGCATAGGAGACGTCGCGTGTCCTTTCGAGCTCGGCAAAGAGATCGCCGATCGATTGTTCGAGCGAGGTCAGGGACGGAAAGCCGGCACCGGCCCGATCCAAGCGCGCTGCGAATTCGCTGACCTGCCTTTGCAAGGCCTCGATCGCGCGGCCGTCGGCCTGCGGAGCGCGAGCGTCTTCAATCTTCTCGGCGAGGCCGCGCACGAGATTTTCGAGCGCATGCATGTCGAGTTGCGGCATGCCTTGCGAAAGGCGCTCGGCGAGTTCCTGGTGAACATCGTTGATACGGTTGGCGAGCGCCGTGTAGCGGCTCTCGTCGCGCGCCTCCGTCAGCGCTTCCTCGACTTTGGCGGCGATCGTATCGAGCTGGCCTTCGATCTTGGCGAGCGTCGCGCGGCCGTGATCGCCCATCAGCAGGCGAAGCTCGTCGGCGACGGCCTGGAGATCGCCTTCGTCGCGCCGTTCCGAGCCGTCGCGCATGCGATCGAACCGCTCGGTGAGTGCCTCGACCTGCCGTCCGATCTTCTCGACCGGCGCGGCATTTGCCGGCGCCGCGACGAGGAGATCGCGGATTTCCCGCGTGCGGTCGTCGATCGTCCCCAAGGCCGAAGCATCGAAGCCGCATCTGCCGAGATCGTCGAGCTTGCTGCCGAGTTTCTGCACCTCGCCCTCAAGGCCGCGGATCGTCGTTCGTGGATCGACTTCGGCAAGCGCAAGCCGCAGATCACCGACCAGTCGTTCGAGCGGACGCAACACCGCCTCGCGAATGCCATCGCTGCGCGAGGTTTCGATCTGCTGCGTCAGATTGCGGATTGCCGCTTCGAGCGGCGCGATCGAGCCGCGCGAGGCAAGATCACGCAAGGCGTCCGACATGACCGCGATCTCGGCGCGCAATTTATCGAGATTGCAGGCGACGGGCGGCAAAGCATCGCGCTCGGCCTGTTCACGCCGCATGTCCTCGACCTGACCGGCAAGCGCAGCAATGTCGTTGTGCAAGCTTTCCAAAGTCGCGCCGCCCGCCTGGCCAAAGGCCTCGGCCGAGCTCCATTGCTGATCGCCGCGATCCTGACGGCCGCGGCTGAACCGCAAACTTGCGGCCGCGCGCCCCTCGCTTGGCGGTACGCTGCCCGGATCCTCCAGGGCACGCTGGCGGCGGGTGATCTCGGCAATCGCGACGCCAAGCGACGGACGTTTGGGTGAGGACGCAACCGCTGGGCGACCACTGAGCGCCGATTCCGGCAAGGCGACCGAAGAAGCAAGCGAAGTCAACAACGAATTCACCTTCGATTCGACGCGATCGAGCTGATCGTCATCATGCTGCGGCAGAGCGCCCTGCCCGGTTCGCGTGTGCGGCGGCGGTTGGACAGCGGGCCTGGCGAGAGAGTCGAGCCGCGCTTCCAGCCGCGCCAAAGCGCCGCGGATTGGCTGCATCGTGTTTTGCGGCGCGGCCTCCGCCAACTCAGCCTCCAAATGATCGATCCGATGCGCGAGAGTTTCAAAATCGGCACGGTCTTCGAGGCGCGCGAGAGCTCTCTCCAGCAGCGCATCCTCGGCGGCAGAGGCAGCGCCAGGATCATTGGCGCGCGGCTTCGCAGATCGCGCCGGCCAGTGATCGGCGCGCGGCAAACGCGGTTTGGCGCGCGGCGCTTGCGATTCGCCACTGCGGGTCCCGCGAATGCCAAGGCGATGAAGCTGCGCGGCAATTGCCTCGAGGCGATCGTCCTCATTCATATTTGCGGGATCGATGCCGGCGCGCGCCGCGTATTGACCGACGGCTTGGGCGAACCACTCGCTCAAGCTCATTCCTTCGCGCCGCGCCGCGTCTCGCGCCGCTTCGCGAACATTACCTCCATTGCCCCTGACGCCCCAGGGAATCGGCTTGCGCATGTTCTCTCCGGCGGGACCCGTTAAATCCCGGGTTTGAACCCAAGTTCTTGCGAGGAACAGGCAAGCGCCGAATCAATATCGGGACGCTCGATACCGCCTCTGTCCACGAATTTCGGGACCTGCGGTAAATACGGGGTTAATCCTGCTCGATTTTGGGACAGGCGCTCGCCGCCTCTAAGTAGCAAGCTTCAAAATTACAATTTATGGTTGCATTACCCGGGAAAATACCCTTACATTGATCGTATCGGTTCGTAGATCGATCGGAGGGGTTAGCAATGGAGACGAGCCCAAGTCAGGTCGCTGGCATTCAAGGCGGTCGCGGGGGGGAAACCCAATCGCCGGCAGAGCATCTTTTTTCTATCGGCGACATCGCACGTGAATTTGGCGTCAGCCTACGGGCATTGCGCTTTTACGAGGACCGCGGCCTGCTGCACCCGCGCCGGCGCGGCACGACGCGGCTCTACTCCGATCGCGACCGCTCGCATTTGCGGATGATCCTCAAGGGCAAGCAGCTCGGTTTCACCTTGAGCGAAATTCGCGATATTTTCGGCGCGCGCGGCGATGCGATGGACGGCTGGGATTTGGAGCTCAATCTGCATCCGGATCAAATCATCGCCCAAATCCGCCACCTCGAACGCCAGCGCGCCGATCTCGAAGCGGCTCTGGTCGAGCTCAAGGAGGCGCATCAGCGCGCAGAACAGAGCAATGCTCAGCTCACCGCCGCCTGAGAGCGGCGTCCGGCACCCATAGTCGCTTCGGTCCCCCAACCGTTTCTGCCCCCAACCGTCTCTGCCCCCTCATTCGTGCGAATGAGGGGGTTTTTTCTTAGCCGCCCCACGCCAGCGGAAGCTGCGTGGTGCTCGCCTCCCATTTCATGCGGCAAGGCATCGCCCCACCGAACGCTCGCTTTGGCAAAACGCCTTCGCTGATGGTCAAGGCGGACGAAACCTTTTATGAGGGACACCACTTATGCAAGACGCTGCCGGGATGAGACAGGTCGCATGAAATGGCGAAGGATCTTTCATGACGAGGCAGATAGAATATTACTTCAGCTTCAGCAGCCCCTGGTCTTATCTTGGCCATGCCGATTTTGTCGCGGTTGCGGAGAAACATGCCGCGGCCGTCCTCTATAAGCCGGTGCCGCTCGGCCGACTTTTTCCCGAAACCGGCGGCCTTCCGCTTGCCAAGCGGCATCCGGCACGCCAGGCCTATCGCCTGGTCGAATTGCAGCGCTGGCGCGACAAGAAGCACATCAAACTGCAGCTTCATCCGAAATTCTGGCCCTTCGATCCGAGCCTCGCAGATCGGATCGTCATCACTTTGGCGGCGCAGGGCGCAGTGGCCGAGGATTTTGTGCCGCAAGCCTTTGCGGCCGTCTTCGCGGCCGAGCAGAATCTGGCGGATGAAGCGGTCCTTGCAGCATTGCTGGCGCAGGCCGGCTTCGATGCCGAGGGCATTATCGCCGCCGCCAAAGATGACACGGCAAGCGCGGCCTATGACGCAAATCTCGCTGCGGCCATGGCCCGCGGTGTCTTCGGGGCGCCAAGCTACGTCTTGGACGGCGAGATCTTCTGGGGGCAGGATCGTATTTCCAGTCTCGATGAAGCGCTCGCCAGCGGCCGCAAACCTTATAAAGCGGATGTATAGATCGCTGCGCTTTGGCCAAGTCCCGTTCTTCGCCGCCTTCGCCGCGCGGCATTCATCGAGATCCTGCCGTGACAGATAATGCGCCGCTCCCTGCGCTGTCGCCAAAAAGCCTCGGCGTCCTCCTTGTCAACCTCGGCACGCCGGCGGCGACCGATTATTGGTCGATGCGCCGCTATCTGAAAGAGTTTTTGTCGGACCGCCGCGTCGTCGAGACGCCGCGCCTTCTCTGGTGGCCGATCCTCAATCTGATCATTCTATCAATCCGGCCGGCGTACCGCGGCAAGGCCTATCAAAAGATCTGGAATGTGGCGGAAAATGAAAGCCCGTTGAAGACGATTACACGGGCGCAAGCCGAGGCGATTGCCGCCTGGATTGCAGGGGGAGGCCTCACGCCGGAGCCAGGGCCAAGTGCTCCAGCCATCCATGTCGCCATCCATGTCGCCTGGGCCATGCGCTATGGCGAGCCCTCGATTGCGCGTGGAATCGCCCATCTCCTCGACGAAGGCTGCGATCGCCTGCTGGTTCTGCCGCTTTATCCACAATATTCGGCGGCGACGACAGCAACGGTCGGTGACGCCGTCTTCGCGGTCTTGATGCGGCGCCGCTTTCAGCCTGCCTTGCGGATCGCCGCGCCCTATTATGACGCACCCGCCTATATTGACGCGCTTGTCGCGTCCTTGCGCAATGCGCTTGCCGGGCTTGCCTTTGCGCCGGAGGTCACCCTCGTGTCTTTCCACGGCATTCCGCAGGCTTATGCGGACAAGGGCGACCCCTATCCGCGGCACTGCGAAGCGACCTTTCATCTGCTCTCAAAAGCACTCGGGCGCGATCCCGGCACTCTGCGCATGAGCTATCAATCGCGCTTCGGCCCGGCCCTATGGCTGAAGCCTTATACGGACGAGACGGTGACGGCGCTGGCCCGCCAGGGGGTAAAAAACCTCGTCGTCATCACTCCCGGTTTTGCCGCCGATTGTCTCGAGACATTGGAGGAAATCGGGCTCGAGAACCGGCATTTGTTTTGCGAAAATGGCGGCGAAAATTTTGCCTTGGTCCCCTGCCTCAATGCCAGCGTAGAGGGGATGAAGCTCATCTATGATCTCGTCGCGCGCGAACTCGCCGGATGGCTATAAAGGCGCCGAACTCAAACCGGAGTTCGGCGTTGTCGCCGCGCCTTGGCGCGACGCTCCCGATGCACGCGTTGCATCGGAAGTTCGATGGACTTTTCCAATAGCAATATACTCTCGAGAGTTGGCAACTTGTCCTAGCCGCCGAGCCTCGGCAGCTGGCGTTCCCATTCATAAGCCTGGCGGACGATCTCCTGGAGATCGTCGTGGATCGGCTTCCAACCGAGCAGACTGCGGATGCGTTCGGCACCGGCCAGCAGCATGGCCGGGTCGCCGGCACGCCGGCCGGCTAATCTGACCTCGAAATCGGCGCCTGTGACCCGCTTCACCACATCGATGACTTCGCGCACCGAATGGCCGTGGCCATAGCCGCAGTTCAACACCAGGCTTTTGCCGCCGGAACGCAGATGCGCGAGCGCCAGGAGATGCGCCCCGATGAGATCGCTCACCTGAATATAATCGCGAACGCAGGTGCCATCGGGTGTCGGATAGTCGGTGCCAAAGACATCCATGCCAGGCCGCTGGCCGAGCGCCGCCTGAACGGCGACTTTGATGAGATGGGTGGCGTTCGGCGTCGATTGGCCGAGCCTCCCAGCGGGATCGGCGCCGGCAACATTGAAATAGCGCAGCGCGACATAGGAAAATTCCTTTGCCTTGGCGACATCCTCCAACATCCACTCGACCATCAGCTTGGATCGGCCGTAGGGATTGATCGGCTGCGGCGCTGCATCCTCGCTGATCGGATTGACGCTCGGCTCGCCATAGACCGCCGCGGTGGAGGAAAAGATAAAATGCCTTATCCCGGCTGCGACCGCCGCCTCGATGAGGTTGCGCGCCTTCGCCGTATTGTTGAGATAATAGAGGAGCGGATCGGCGACCGAGTCCGGGACGACGATCTTGGCGGCGAAATGGGCGATGGCCTCGATATGATGCTGAGCGAAGACGGCTGCGAGCGTTTCCCTGTCGCCCATATCGCCGATGACAAGGGTCGCCGGCTTCGGAACCGCCCAGGAAAATCCGGTCGACAGATCGTCGAGAACGACGACCTCTTCGCCGGCATCGAGAAGCGCCAGAACCATATGGCCGCCGATATAGCCGGCGCCGCCCGTCACCAAAATCGCCATGCAAAATTGTTCCTTCCGCTCGCTCGATCCTGCCCTAGATCACGATGACTTTGGATTGAATCAATCCAAAGTCATAAACGTGATCGATTCTAAAAGTTTAGAGCGGGATGGGACGGAAAACCGGTGGCCACTTTTCCTCATCCTGCCCTAGAGCATGTCCCGGAAAAGTTGATAGACTTTTCCGAGAAAGGACTTGCTCTCTACTTTTTGAAATAGAGCCGATTTGTCCCGATCATGTAGATCGCGAGCGATTCTACATGATCGGGATCGGCTCTAGAGAACGAAATGCCACGTTAATGCGCGCAACCCCGGCCGCATCGGCGAGTTGACGCGACGCAGGCGCGCGTCTACTCCAAAAAAGGGCAAGGGCCGATCCATTATCGCGCATCTGCGGGAATTTGCGCCAAAAATGCTCTAAGATCTTCCGATCATCGCCGGCACGCCGTGCCAGCACAAGATGCGTGAGGCGGTGGTCAAGACCGAGCCCCCGAGACCTGAGACCTGCCACTTGGAACAAAATATGAGCAAACGCATTCGCAAAGCGGTTTTTCCTGTCGCCGGCTTAGGAACACGCTTTCTTCCCGCCACAAAATCCGTTCCCAAGGAAATGCTGACTGTGGTGGACCGGCCGGTCCTCCAGCATGTCGTCGAGGAGGCCCGCGAGGCCGGCATCGAACATTGCATCTTCGTCACCGGACGCAACAAGGCGGTCATCGAAGACTATTTCGATGCCGCCTATGAGCTCGAAGATATTTTGCTGAAACGCGGCAAGACCAAGGAATGGCAAGCCTTGATTGCCGAGCTGCCGAAGCCAGGCTCGATGAGCTTCACCCGCCAGCAATCGCCGCTCGGGCTCGGCCATGCCATCTGGTGCGCCCGCGATATCGTCGGCGACGAGCCCTTCGCCGTCGTTCTGCCCGACATGCTGACGATGGCCTCGGACAACGCGAACCGGCGCTGTCTCGCGCAATGCATCGAAGCCTATGAACAACATGGCGGCAATATCATCGCCGTCGAAGAAGTGCCACCGGAAGAGACGCATAAATATGGCGTCGTCTCGGTCGGCAAGAGCTTCGGCCAGGTCTTCGAGATCACCGGCATGGTGGAAAAGCCGGCACCGGGCACCGCAGCCTCCAATCTCATCATCTCCGGCCGCTATGTGCTCTCGCCGGAGATCTTCCAGATTCTCGAAAAGGTCGAAAAGGGATCCGGTGGCGAAATCCAGCTCACCGACGGGATGCGCGTGCTCGCCAAGACTCAGGCCTTTCATGGCGTGAACTTCGACGGCAAGACCTATGATTGCGGCTCGCGGCTTGGATTTCTCACCGCCAATGTCGCCTTCGCCGTCGCCAATCCCGAGATCGCGCCCGAATTTCGCGCCATGCTCCAGCATCTCATCGGCACGCTGTGAAGAGCGCGTATCGCCGGTCGCAGAGCCGGGGTCACCGTTGCAGCTTCAGGCCGACGAGAAAGACATTTGCGGTATAATCGTCGCCATCGAAATTGCTGCCAAGGCGCTCGTGTGTGAAACTGCCGCGAATGACGATTGAGCGCGTGAGACTATATTCGGCACCGATCCCGACCGAATAGAGCTGCTCGGTGATCGGCACGCCCTGATATTGATTGACCTGAAAGCTCGCCGTCCCGGTCACAGTGAGATCGCGCAGCAGCGCATGCGCGATCTTGGCGGTCAGCCGACGGCTCACCGCGCCCGACGCATCGGCGACCGTCGTTTCGGACAAATCCGTCGCGGCAGTCAAGGTCAATGTCGTCAATGGCGTCGCGGTGTAGATGAGGCTGCCGTCGAGCGTCGGTGCCTGCAGATGCGGCAGCCGCGGATCGACATAGTCGCGATCGGCATAGCCGGCGGAAATTTCACCGGTCAGCAGAGGCGTCAGTTCGAATTTGGTCCCGACTTTGGCGGCAATGCCGTCCAAATCGCGGGCAAAGCCATACAGATCGACATAGTTGTCATAACGTCGCTCGTCGCCGGTCATCTGGACGAAGGGGATCACGCCCGGCGTCAGCTCATAGGAAGCCCGGCCCGTGAGACCATAAGTATTGTAATTGGATTGCGACAACAAAAGCTCGGTGCCGTCGGACTGCGTCGCATCGCCGAAGATGATGCGATCGAAACTGCCGCGCAGATCGAGCGTGAGGCGATTAAGCTGCTGGCTCACACCGATCGTCTGGCCGAAGGTCGCAACTGACGGCCGACTGGTGATGTAGACACTGCCCGGGATTGCAAGCAGAGGCGAGCCAGGCTGTTGCGTCGTAAGTCCGAACCGGCTCTCGAGATTGATCCGCGTGGCCTTCGTCACATCGACGCGGCCGGTGACCGTCCCATTGACGTCCGGCCGGTTGGCCAAGGGAACCTGCAGATAATCATAATAGCCGGCCCGCAGATCGGCGCTGAGACTGTGTTGCGACCATTGCGATTGCAGCTTCAGGCCCGTCTCGCCATGCAGGTAAGACGAGCCGACGACCTGATCCGCCAACCGGTTGGGATTGCTGTCATAGCCCGTATCGGTTTCGACATAGGGAAAAAGCCGCAGCGAGCCGACATCGACCCCCAGCGGGTCATAGGGATTTTCTTCGCGTTTCGGCTTCGGCGGATTCGGCAGGGTCGGGATGACCGCGACCGTCGGAGGAGGATCGGCCGGCTCCGTCTCCGGCGCCGGCTTGCTCGCTTTCTTTTGGGTGCCCGGCGCGGTCTTATAGGTGGTGAGCGGCGGCAAGGACGGAAAGCCGCGCCGCTTCGGCTTTTGCAGCACGGGAAGTTGATAAAGCTTCGGCTTCTTCGGCTTCGGCCGGCCATAATTCGTGCCATCCGCGGCATCGCTTGGCGATGCTGCCGGGCTTGACGCCGCGGCTCTGGAGCCAAAGCCTGCGTCAGGCGTTGCACCAGGCGTTGCGCCAGGGTTTACACCAGGCGTTGCGCCTGCCGCCGCGCCGCCATTTGCGCTGCCAGCGGACGCGCCGCTGTCATCGCCGCCGGCTTGTATCTGCGTCTGGATCGGCGGCGGCGCGTCGGTGCCGCGCAAATCGAAGGTCTGGCTCTGCGCGCGCGCAACAACGCTCGCGGCGGCGAAGAGCATCGCCGCCGCCGACGTCACCATCATGAGGCGGTCTTTGAGGCAGACCGGCACACGCTCCTCGCTCTCGCGCGGCCGACATCCGCCGCTCGGAGCAAGGGTTAGGCAAACATGGTTAACGGCGACTTAGCACAGGCGAGAGAGCGTGCCGAAATGGGAATCTGGCCCGTTCTCTTTCAAGCTCCTGATCGCAGCGATCATTCCGCCGCCTGCTGCTGCAAGGTCGGATAATCCGTATAGCCCTTGGCGTCGCCGCCATAGAATGTCGCCTGATCGAAAGGATTGAGCGGCGCGTTGCGGCGCAATCTCTCGACGAGATCGGGATTGGAGATGAAGGGCTTGCCGAAGGCGATGAGATCGGCGCGTTGTTCCGCCAAGGCCGCAATCGCCAGCTCCCGTGTGTAACCGTTATTGGCCATATAGGCGCCGGCGAAAGTCTTGCGCAGCGCGAGATAATCGAAGGGCGCATAATCGCGCGGGCCGCCCGTCGCGCCTTCGATGACGTGGATATAGGCGATCCCGCGCGCGCTGAAAGCTTCGGCGAGATAGAGAAAAATTTTTGCCGGATCGCTGTCTGCCACATCATTCGCCGGGCTCACCGGCGCGATCCTGATGCCGACGCGGTTCCTGTCCCAGATGCGCAGAATGGCATCCGTCACTTCCAATGCGAAACGGGCGCGGTTCTCCACCGAGCCGCCATAGATGTCGGTCCGCTTATTGACGCCGTCCTTCAAGAATTGATCGATGAGATAGCCGTTCGCGGCATGGATCTCGACGCCGTCGAAGCCGGCCGTTTTGGCGTTTTCCGCAGCTGCCGCATAATCGCGCACGATTTCCAGCGATCTCCTCGATCGCTAGCGCCCGCGGCACGGAGACATCGGCGAAACCGCCTTCGATGAAAGTCTTGGTCTTAGCAGGGATCGCCGAAGACGAGACCGGCGCAGCGCCATTCGGCTGCAGCGAGACATGCGAGACGCGGCCGACATGCCAGAGCTGGATGAAGATTTTTCCGCCGGCATCGTGTACGGCTTTGGTGACTTTCTGCCAGCCTTCGACTTGAGCGTCGGAATAGATCCCCGGCGTCCATATATAGCCTTGGCCCTGCTGCGAGATCTGCGTGGCCTCGCTGATGATGAGCCCGGCCGAGGCGCGCTGGCGATAATATTCGGCATTGAGATCATTCGGCGCATCGGTGCCCTTGGTCGCGCGATTGCGCGTCAAAGGCGCCATAACGATCCGATTGTTCAATTCGAGATCGCCCAGACGAAAGGGCGAGAAGAGAATATTGGCGTCGAGCGTCATCATTGATCCTCGATCATGAGAGACACAGCGCTGCCAGTCGGATAGTAGCTAATCGGGACGGCAGCTTGTGTTACATAGGGAAGTCATCCGCGATTGTCAGGATTTGCGGCAAGCTTCACCAGATCGTGAGACGACGGGAGCGGCGCTGTTGCATTGATCTGGAGCAAGGCCGTGTCCCCGCCAGTCAAAAATGCTCTCGCAGTCTGCTGAAAAACTTGTGCGTGCCGCCCTCGTTTTTCGAAAGTCTCGCCTCAGCTCATATTCAACGCCTGCATATAGAGATCGAGGATCGCTTCCATCTCCTTGCGCTCGGCATGATCCTGCTTGCGGATCTTGACGATCTGCCGCACCACCTTGGTCTCGAAGCCGCGGCCCTTCAATTCCGCATAGACGTCGCGAACATCGTCGGCGATGGCCTTCTTCTCTTCTTCGAGCCGCTCGATCCGCTCCACGAATTGCTTCAATTCCGCCGCCGCGACGCCGGTTTCGGCGATGTCTGCCGTCGTCCCTGCGTCCCTGTGTTTGGTGGAGCGCCGCCCCTGGTCTGTCGAAGAGGTCAATGTCATGGGAAACCCGCTGGCTTCTCGGCTAAGAAGCTCTCATGAGAGATGCGCGAAGCGCAGATCACGCGCCGGGCCAGCCAAAGCCACAGCAGCTTCATTCGAATTGCGGCCTGGCGGCACAGAGGTCAAGCGCAGGCGCAATGAAATCCACGCTATTCTGGAGACTCCGGCCGATAGGATCAGCTTTGCAAAAATAATCCACAAACCTTATCCGCAAGGCTTGAGACGAGGGCCGGCGCTCTAATTTTTATTTGTGTGACGTTCGGTGCGGCTTGCGTGAAATTCAATTCTATGCATCTCAGGCCGCGCGAGAACGGGCTTCAATATATCTGCCAGCCGATCCGCAAAGGCACGGACCTTATCCACGCTGTCGACAAGATCCTGCCGCGTCTCGATCAGCAGGCCGGCGAGGCCGCGCCGCGTGACCTGGTCATAAAGCGTATCGCCACGCAACGCGCCGTCATAAGGCTCATTGTCGCCGACCACCAAGCCCTCAGCGGCGAGCGCGGCGATCAGCGGGCGCGCCAGACGCGCATCGCTGTCCCAGAGGGCGGCGACCTGCCATGGCCGCGGTACGCCGCGCCACATCGGCGTGAATGTGTGGAGCGAGACGACGGCTGGAACTGGCCCCTTGGCCGACATGGCCGCGATCATCTCGCCGATCGCATCGCGATAGGGCTGCCAATAGAGCCTGCGCCGCGTATCGATTTCGGCGTGATCGATATGCGCATTGCCGGGAATGATCCGGCCGTCCGAAAGGCGCATTACGAGGGTCGGATCATCTTCACCGCGATTGGCATCGATCAAGAGCCGCGAAAATCGGGTCAACACAGCCGGAGCTTCGAGCCGCTCGGCGAGCCGGCGGGTGATCTCGGCCGCGCCTATATCAAAAGCAATGTGGCTTTCGAGATCTTGGCGCGACAATCCAAGCGTGCCATAGGCCGGCGGCAGATGATTTGCGGCATGGTCGCAAACGAGCAGGAGACCCGCCTCGGGCCGACCCGCAAGCCGTTCCACCGGCACGAAAGGCTCGGCGCTGTCCATTCTTTCGCCCGCCTCGCAGTTTCGGGGATCATCAAACATCCCGCTGCCTCTACAGAGTCGTTTTGTCTTGTGTTTTCTCTTGGGTCGCAAGCGCAATTCAGCCTTGATCCTGCCGTGATCCGCAGCAAAATGGCAGCGCCTTGATCCAATTCGGAGGCGTCCTTGCAACCAAGTCGGCGGCGTATCTGATCTGTGGCTGGAAGCTCGTCTCGCTTGCAAAGCGAGACGTGTTCTGCATGCCGAGACTATGGTTCGAGTGCTTACGCTGTCACGCCTTCCGGCTCATTCATCAAGACGATGAGATCTTTCACCATCAGCGCCATTGCCGCCCTGCTTTTTGTGCCTTTCGCAGGTTCGGCACAGGCGGATTTTCGACTGTGCAACAATACGATCAATCGGGTGAGCGTTGCGATCGCCTATACTGATGGCGCCGCCTGGATCAGCGAAGGCTGGTGGAACCTCAAGGCGAATGGCTGCGAGATTTTGGTGCGTGGACCCTTGTCGGCAGAATTCTATTATGTCTATGCCATGGATGAACGCGGCGCGGAATGGAAGGGCAAGGCCTTCATGTGCACGCGCGATCATGAATTCCGCATCTCGGGACGCCAGGATTGTTTCGTCCGCGGCTTCGACCGCACCGGCTTTTTCGAAATCGATACGGGCAAGGACGCCCGCAATTGGACCGTGCAATTGACCGATCCCAATCCGGCCGCCCGTTCCCATCGATAAAACCTGCCTCACCTTCAGCCGGAGGATCGGCAGCCCCGCCGCGCGCCGCACAACGGTGCGAAACCTGCGGCCGCGTCAGCGGCGACCCGCTTCGACTTGCGTCAGGGCGCGCCCGGTACCAAACTCGAAACTATGATGGCCTCGCTCGGCCAAAGGACCGATCATTTTCCGGCGTCGGGCTTGCCGTCACAAAAATGAGCTATAAACCGCGCCATTCAAAGGGCGTGATTTTCGTCCCTTGTGCCTTATGTCCATCCGCGCTGCACTGCTAGAAACTCCACACTGAAGAAAAGGACATGCCGATGCGACGGCTCCGCCGCTGCAAGATCATCGCGACTTTGGGTCCCGCCTCGGCCGACCGCACCGTCATTGCCGAGCTGTTTCGCGCGGGAGTCGACGTCTTTCGGATCAATATGAGCCATGCGAGCCATGACGACATGCGCGAAAGGGTGCGCATGATCCGCTCGCTGGAGACCGAATTCGGCCGGCCGATCGGCATATTGCTCGATCTTCAGGGCCCCAAGCTCAGGGTCGGAACCTTCAAGGATGGCGCGGTCCAACTGAGCCGCGGCGCACATTTCGTCCTCGATTCGGATCCAGCTCCTGGCGATATCGGCCGCGTGCACCTGCCGCATCCGGAGATCCTGCGGGCCTTGCGGCCGGGCCATGCGGTTCTGATCGACGACGGCAAGGTTCGCCTCCATATCATCGAGGCGCATCCGCAAAAGGCGGTGGCGGTCGTCGATGTGGCGGGTATGATTTCCAACCGCAAGGGCGTGAGCCTGCCCGATACGGAGATCTCCGTCTCCTCAATGACCGATAAGGACCGTGTCGATCTCGATGCCGGGCTGAATGAGGGTGTCGATTGGGTCGCCGTCTCCTTCGTGCAGCGCGCCGATGACGTCGCCGAGGTGAAAAAGCTCGTGCGCGGGCGCGCCTTCATCATGGCGAAGATCGAGAAGCCGCAGGCGATCTCGCGGCTCGAAGAGATCATCGAGATTTCCGATGGGCTGATGGTGGCGCGCGGCGATCTCGGCGTCGAAATGCCGCTCGAAAAAGTTCCGGGCCTGCAGAAGCGCATGACCCGCATGTCGCGACGGCTCGGCAAGCCCGTCGTCGTCGCGACACAGATGCTCGAATCGATGATCGCCTTGCCGGTGCCGACCCGGGCCGAAGTCTCCGATGTCGCAACCGCCGTGTTCGAAGGCGCCGATGCGATCATGCTCTCGGCCGAAAGCGCGTCGGGCCGCTATCCGGTAGAAGCCGTGACCATGATGAACAAGATCGCCGAAGAGGTCGAACAGGACCCCTATTATCGGTCGATCATCAATGCCCAGCGCCCGGTGCCGGAAGCGACCGGCGCCGACGCCATCGCCTCCGCCGCGCGCAATGTCGCCGAAACGCTCGATCTCAAGGCCATCGTCGCCTGGACGTCCTCGGGCTCGACGGCCTTGCGCATTGCGCGAGAGCGGCCGGAATCGCCCATTCTCGCGCTGACGCCGAGCCATGAGACGGCCTGCCGCCTCGCCGTTGTCTGGGGGGTCCATGCTCTCGTCACCGAGGATGCGCATGATGTCGACGATATGGCGAACCGCGCCTGTGCCAACGCACGGACCGAAGGTTTCGCCGGTTCGGGCGAGCGGGTGATCATCGTCGCCGGTGTCCCCTTCGGAACGCCGGGCGCGACCAATATGGTCAGGATCGCCTATATCGACGGCAAGGCGGACTGATTTTGCCGCAGATTTCGCCAGCTGCGGTCGCTCTACGCCGGCATGCCGGCTCAGATCGCGAGCCTCTGCGGCGTTTCGGGATCAAGTCTTAAATATCCCGGCCCTCGACTGCGACGCCGAGCTTGTCGACCAGATCCTTGATCTGCGGCTGCTGCGGATCAAGCGCGAGCGATTTGCGCAAAACCGCAAGCGCCTCCTTGTCGAAGCCCTCGCGGTGCAAGACGAAGCCCAAAGCGGCGAGCGTCGAAAAATGCCGCGGCTCAAGCTTCAGAACCTGCCGCAGATCGGCAACGGCACCGTCGACATCGCCGCCGAGCAAGCGCGTCGTAGCGCGTTTTTCCCAAGCTTCCGGCCAAGCCGGTTCCAGGGCCAGGAGCTTGTCGAAAAGCATGAGCGCCAGCGGCAGATGCCTCGCCTGCATTGCGGCAAGGCCGCGCTCCATCAATAGATTGGCGGTCGCCGAATCAGACCGCAGCCAGATCCGCTCGATCGCCTCGGCAATCCCATTCGCTTCATCGGCATCGGCCGCCTTGCCGAGATGTTTGAACAAAGCGTCGAGCATCTCGGTGCGAATTTCCGCATGCGTCTTTTGCGGCGCCATCGCCCGCTTCAGCGCCTCCGCCTTGGCAGCCTTGGCCTGTTCCTCCGGCGAGAGGCTCGGTTTCATCGCACCAATCCGGCGCGGATCGGCTGCTTGCGGGCGCAGGATGCGTCCGTCCGGCATCACTTGGATCGGCGGCATGCCGGGAAATCGCGGGATGGCTCCCGGTGGCACATTCGGCGCGTCATCTTCTTCGATCCAGCCGGGGCCGAATTCGCTCGTCGCCCCGGCAGCCAAGGCCATGCCCGGAACGAGCAAAGCCAACTGCAGCGGCAGCCAAACGGCAAAACCGACGATCATCAGTGAAAGGGAAAAGCGCGACCGCATTGGCCTCCAACCTTCTCCATCTGGCTTTTCTTCGCGAGGCAGCGCCACGGGCGCCTTACCCCGTCTGCCCCGTTCAAGAGAGCTTTCCGCCCCGGGTCGGGCCAGCCTGACACAAAGCCATGCCCGGCGGCGCTCCATTCCGCGCCGCTTGCCATTTCGGCATCTCGCTCATTCTGCGCGACGAAGCGGCGGCCACGAATTCAAAAGCCCGCGAGGCCTCGGGCGCACAGCCAAGCTCTTAACCGAAAAGTCGGGCCGCCGATCGAAAGCCAGATATTGGCCCTTGCGACTAGCCCTGCCGCGCCTTGTAGCGCTTTTGCACCTTGTTGATGATATAGACGCGGCCCTTGCGGCGGACCAGCTGGTTGTTGCGGTGGCGCCCGCGCAAGGACTTGAGCGAATTACGAACTTTCATAGGGCCGACCCTTTTCACAAACCTCGACCGGCCAGGTTTCATGACGAGCACGGTCAGTGCAGTCGGGCGCTGCGCAAAGCATTCGCGGGCCGGCCAAAGGGCCAAGCCAGACCAAATGCTTCGGTACGCTCCGAGAGCCGGCCATATGCCCGATTTACCGATCCGGATCAAGCCGAAAGGCGCGCCTGATCAGAAACCAGCCCATTAAATTTGGCGCGCTTCTTGCTTGAGTTTTGGCAGGTCGTTCTCTGCAGCCTTGGGCTGGAGCCGAACGGCGACTTCGGATGAGCCAAGCCCGCCGGGTTCGAACAAAGACGTTCGACCACTCCTCTGCCGCTTCCAGGCAGTCATGCGACAGGCATGTCGCCGGCGCTTCGACACCGCTCCCGCAGCTGGGAGCAAGCGGCGGAGCGGTTTCAGGTTTGATGTCCACATCAAACCTGTTCGAAACCGCTCTCATTCAAGAAGCTAGAGCATTTTCGGACGCAAAACCGGTATCCACTTTTGCTGAAAATGCTCTAGGGCCTCTTCCGAATGCATGGAGACGATGACGTCTTCGGTTGATCCCAAATTTTGGTCGCGGCACGAGAATTGCGCCACGTGCGGAAAATGTCGCGGAGGGCGTCATTGCATGGTGGATCGCGCCGCCATGGATGATGTGTCAACGCATGGTGACGCAATGCCGAAGGGTGCAATTCAGGGGTCAAGCAATGAATAACGAAGACGTCGAAATCGTGAAACGGACGCTTGCGCGCATCATCCCGCCGCGTCCGGAAGGAAACAGCGAATTGGTTCTGCAGCGCTACGCAAAGACCCTTTACGAGGCCAATAAGGCACTCGGGGATATTTTCTTTGCACGCCTCTTCGAGACGGCGCCGCATACGCGCGAACTCTTCAAGGGCGACATCGAAGAGCAGAAGCAGAAGTTCGGCAATATGCTGGCCTTGCTGACGCGCAGCATGAACCGCCTGCATGACACGCTCAACACCATGCAGGAACTCGGCGTGACCCATATGAAGGCCGGGGTCAAGATCACCGATTACCAGCCTTTCCTGTCGGCCTTGCTTTGGGCTCTGCGTGAAAAGCTGGGCGAAGAGGATTTCAACGAAATCGTCGCCAAAGCCTGGGTTGCCGTGCTGTCCCGCATCGCGGGCATCATGGTCAATGCCGCCTATCCGGAAGCGCGCGGCATTTCCCCCGACGCGCCGCCATCGGCGCCTGCGAGCACTGAAGCTTGAGAATGGGCTGCCGCGCTGAGCGGCAGGCAAGACAATGATTGGATTTGCGCAAGGAATTTGCGCGGCTGCGATGTGGACAAGGGCGTCCGCTCGCTCTTGAAGAGCACTCACCTTCGATTGCGCATTGCGCCAGCGCCGGCCGATGCAGAAAAGCCAGCATGCGGGGACGCCATCGGCGTCGCCGCGAGCCTGTGCCTGCACCCTGCCGTGTTCGTCGCAGCCTAAGGCCGTTGGTACGGCTTGATCGGAGAGCTATTGAATGAGCGGCGATTTCACGCCCGAGCAGAAGCGATATCTCGAAGGTTTTGCTTCCGGCCTCAATGTAGCGCGGGCCGGACGCGGCGCCGCGGCCTTTGTCCCCCCGGGGGCCGCGGCGCCACAGACTACCCCGGCTGCACCGGCAAGCGGCCCGGATGCGGCTCATCACGCCGCCATGGCGCGCTTCGAAGCGGCTGGGCAAAAGCTTTCCGATCCGGAGAAATGGAAGCGCGAGCAGCATCCGTTCGATGCCTATGCACGGCTCGAAGAGCAGGCCGCGCGCGACGAATTTCCGAAGCCGCCGGATAATTTCCGCTGGCGTTTCCTCGGCCTCTTCTATGTCGCGCCGGCGCAGGATTCCTATATGTGCCGGCTGCGCATTCCAAACGGCATTCTCACCCATTGGCAATTGGCCGGGCTCGCCGATATCGCCGACCACTATGCCGGCGGCTATGCGCATGTGACGACGCGCGCCAATCTGCAGATCAGGGAGATAGCGGCGGCGAATGCCACGCATGTATTGGAATCGATCCTCGATCTTGGATTGTGCTCGCGCGGCGCCGGCGCCGACAATATCCGCAATGTCACCGGCGATGCGACGGCGGGTATCGATCCGCAAGAACTGATCGACACGCGGCCCTATGCGCGCGCCTGGCATTTTCATATTCTCAACGATCGCTCGTTGACCGGCCTGCCGCGCAAATTCAATGTCGCCTTCGATGGCGGCGGCGCTGTTCCGACGCTCGAAGACACCAATGATATCGGCTTCCAGGCGGTGGAAGTGCAAGATGGCGCATCGGCTCCGCCGGGCCTTTATTTCCGCGTCGTTCTCGGCGGCATCACCGGCCATAAGGATCTCGCCCGCGACACGCGCGTCGTGATCAGACCGGACGAGGCGACGAAAGTCGCCGATGCGATCGTGCGCGTCTTCATCGATCATGGCGATCGCACCAATCGCGCCAAGGCGCGGCTCAAATATGTTCTCGATGCTTGGGGATTCGAAAAATTTCTTGCAACGGTCGAAGCAAAGCTCGGACATCCCTTGCCGCGCGTCGATGATCGGTTTGTCGCGGCGCGGCCGATGCAGAGCCGGCAAGCGCATGTCGGCGTCCATCGCCAAAAGCAAGACGGCCTTTTCTATCTCGGCGTGGTTCTGCCGGTCGGCAAAATCACGACGGCGCAGATGCGCGAACTCGCAGCCATCGCCCGCGACTGCGGCGACGGCGACATCAGGCTCACCGTCTGGCAGAATCTGCTGATCTCCGGCATTGCCGAGGCTCGGCTGCAAGAGGCGCAAGAGCGGATCGAAAAGATCGGCCTCGACTGGAAGGCGTCGAGCATTCGCGCGGGGCTCGTCGCCTGCACCGGCTCGCGCGGCTGCAAATTCTCCGCCTCCGACACAAAGGGCCATGCGGAAGAGATCGCCGCCTGGTGCGAAAGCCGCATCAGGCTCGATCAGCCGATCAATATCCATTTGACCGGGTGCCACAATTCCTGCGCCCAGCATTATATCGGCGACATCGGCCTTTTGGGCGCACGCGTGCCGATCAATGACGAGGGCGACACGGTCGACGGCTATCATCTCTTCGTCGGCGGCGGCTTCGGCTCAACCGCCGCGATCGGCCGCGAGATCTTTCGCGATGTGACGAGCGAAAAGACGCCGCAGCTTGTCGAACGCCTGCTCAAGACCTATCTCGCCCATCGCGCCGATCCGTCCGAAAGCTTCTATCAATTCACCACACGGCATGAGATCGCCGCGCTTCAGAAATTCGTCCAGGAGGTCGAAGCAAAAGAGGTCGCAGCAAAGGAGATCGCAGCAGAAGAAATTAAAGAAGAGGAGATCAAGCCATGAGCTTTTCCAGCCCCCCTCCCGACATGATCCCGCTGCTGCCCGAGAATGCGCCCTTCAGCCTGGAGCAGCGCGCCTGGCTGAACGGGTTTTTTGCCGGCCTCTTCGCGCCGACCGATCTCGCGCCAGCGGCTCTGCCAATTTCGGCCGATGCCGTCGCCAACCTCGCCAAGGCGCCGCAAGTGGAAGCCCAGGTGGAGGCTGACGACGGCGCGCCATGGCACGATGCTGCCATGGCTTTCGAAGACCGCATGAAGCGCGCCAGGGGCCGGCCGCTGCGGCGGCGACTGATGGCCGCCATGGCGCAGCAGGACTGCGGCCAATGCGGCTATATGTGCGAGACCTATGCCGACGCGATCGCGAGCGGCACTGAGACCCGCCTGAACCTTTGCGTCCCCGGCGAGAAAATCACCGCGCGGGCGCTCAAAACGCTCGTCGAAGAGGCTCCGGCCGCGCCGCATGCGCCCGCGGCGAAAGCAATGGTGCCGGCGCAAGCAGCCGCGCCGAAGCCACAAGGCTATGCGCGGGAGACTCCGGTCGAAGTCACTTTTCTCTCGCGCCGAAAACTCACCAAGGAAGGCTCGGAAAAAGCCGCCTATCATATCGAATTCGATCTCTCCGAGAGCGGCCTCGATTATACCGTCGGCGACAGTTTCGGCATCTATCCGCAAAATGATCCGGCGGTCGTCGACGCTATTCTCGCGGCGATCCATGCGCCGGCCGATTTCCCGATCATGGATCGGCCTTTGCGCGACGTGCTCTTGAGCGATGTCGCGCTCCGTGCCGCGCCAGACGCTCTGTTCGAACTCCTCTCCTATATCACCGGCGGCGAACGGCGGCAGAAGGCCAAGCAGCTCGCCAAGGGCGAAGATCCCGACGGCGATGCAATGAGCCTCGACGTTCTCGCCGCATTCGAAAAATTTTCAGGCGTCCATCCCGACCCCGAAGCACTGGTCGAATGTCTCGATCAGCTGCAGCCGCGGCTTTATTCCATCTCCTCCTCGCCCAAGGCTGTTCCGGGCCGCGTCAGCCTCACCGTCGATCATGTGCGCTATTTCGTCGGCGAGCGTCTGCGCCATGGCGTCGCCTCGTCTTTCCTTGCCGAGCGTCTGCAAGAAGGTGCGAAGCTCAAGGCCTATGTGCAGCGCGCCCATGATTTCGCTTTGCCGGCGCGCGGCGACACGCCGATCCTCATGATCGGGCCGGGAACGGGCGTCGCGCCCTTCCGCGCTTTCCTGCAGGAGCGGCAGGCGCAAGGCGCCACGGGCGGCGCCTGGCTCTTCTTCGGCCATCAGCACCAGGCGACGGATTTCTTCTATGAAGAAGAGATAGAGGCGTTTCTGAAACAGGGCGTGCTGACGAACCTGTCGCTCGCCTGGTCGCGCGACGACGAGAAGAAGGTCTATGTGCAGGACAGGCTGCGCGAGGCCGGCTGGACGATTTGGGAGTGGATCGCCCGCGGCGCCCATCTCTATGTCTGCGGCGATGCCTCACGCATGGCCGGCGATGTCGAGAAGGCTGTCATCGACATTGTCGCCGAACATTCGCGCAGAGATGCGGAAGCAGCCCGCCAATTCGTGCAGGAGATGAAGAAGGGCGGCAGCTATCAGACCGACGTCTACTGAGACCTGGAAAAACGCGAATCCTGGTTTTGAAATGTGCTGCACGGAACCCCATTTGAGAGGATTCTATGTAATTTGGAGTTCGTGTATATGGGCCAAGCAAAGCGATTGATGGAAGAAGTTGAAGAGCTTCGTTGCGAGGCGATGCGAGTACTGTTGGATGTTGGCACTCTTAAGGAGTGCGAATATCATGATGGCGAATATTTCGAAGGTTCTTCCGATGTGGAAGAGGCATACAAGGCGGCCAATGCCAGGATTACTGCCGGAAAGATCGTGCTGCCGCGCGGCACAACCCGGAGAGACTTCACCGACATCATCAAGGACGTCTATGAGCAATACTCGGCGCTCTCCGGATGCTCTGCGTGCGAAAAATATATGAGCGAATGAGTTTGCCCAAGAGCCACGCCCGCTTCGAGACGTGACCGATTTGGGCCGCTTCTGTGAGCACTTCGCTACGGCATAAGGCCGCCCATGTCTCACGGCGCGGGCGGCCTTAATTTGAGGAGGCGCTCTTACGCCTTCGCAGGCGCCGCCGGGACCTTGTACTCGATGCCCTTGCTGGCAAGGAGGCCGGCAAGCTCGCCGGACTGGAACATCTCGCGGACGATGTCGCAGCCGCCGATGAACTCACCCTTGACATAGAGCTGCGGGATCGTCGGCCAGTTGGAAAAGCCCTTGATGCCCTGGCGGATCTCGTCACTCTCGAGACAATTCACATGCTCGTAGTTGACATCGAGATAGTGCAGGATCTGCACGAGCTGACCAGAGAAGCCGCATTGCGGGAAATTCGGCGTGCCCTTCATGAAGAGCACAACCTCGTTCTTGTCGACGATGGACTGAATGAAGTCATTGATGGCTGACATGGCCGGGTCCTTTCGGATTTCTGACGGCTTCGGCGAGAAGCCCGGGGGAAGCGGAATGTTCAGACTTATTTGGGCGCGAAAGTCTGGAGCTGCAACGCGTGGAGCACGCCGCCCATATGCTCGCCCAGGGCCTTATAGACGAGCTGATGCTGCTGAAGCTTGCTCTTGCCGGTGAACTCGGAAGAAATAACTACCGCGGCCCAATGGTCCTTGTCGCCGACGAGATCGGTGCACTGGACCTTGGCGTCCGGAATGCCTTCCTTGATGAGCCGCTCGATTTCTGATTGTTCCATGGGCATAGGTTAGATCCTCGTCTCTCTGGGCGAAGGCGCAAGCAAAATCTACGCCATAGCTCCCGTCAGCCTTGCGCGCCGCGCATGAAATCGGGGAGCCATTGCTCGTGCCGGTGTTTCAGGTCAGCCATGAATATGGCGGTCTCGCCCTTGATGGTCAACGCATCTCCGCCCGTCGTGCCGATGATGCGGCAGGCGATCCCCTCAGCCAGTGCCGCCGCGCTTATGGCTTCGGCCTTTTCCGGAGCGGCGGTCAGGAGATAGCGCGCCTGGTCCTCGCCGAAGAGGAAGCCATGCAGCGGCAGCGCCGGCACTATGTCGACATTCGCACCGATAGCGCCGGCGAGCGCCATTTCGGCCAGAGCCACGGCGAGCCCGCCCTCCGAAAGGTCATGCGCGGCGGTCACCGCCCGGTTGCGGACGAGGCCGCGCACGAAGGTGCCGTTCTTTCGCTCGGCGGCGAGATCGACTTTTGGCGGGGCGCCATCCTCGCGCCCAAGGATCTCGCGCAAATAGGCGGAGGCGCCGAGCGATCCTGCCGTTTCGCCGATGAGCAGGATCAAATCGCCCGGCCGCTTGAAAGAGATCGTCTGGGTCCGGCTCGCATCTTCGAGCAGACCGACGCCGCCGATCGAAGGCGTCGGCGGGATCGCGCCGCCGGGGCTTTCATTATAGAGCGACACATTGCCCGACACGATCGGGAAATCGAGCGCCCGGCAGGCCTCCGCTATCCCTTCGATCGCGGCGACGAACTGGCCCATGATTTCGGGCTTTTCCGGATTGCCGAAATTGAGATTGTCGGTGACGGCCATTGGCTCGGCGCCGACCACGGAAAGATTGCGCCAGGCTTCCGCAACCGCCTGCTTGCCGCCCTCATAGGGATCGGCCGTGCAATAGATCTCATTGACATCGACGGTGAGCGCCAGCCCCTTCGGCCCTTCGCCGATCCGGATGACCGCGGCATCGCCGCCCGGCGGCTGCACCGTATTGCCGAGGATCAGATGATCATATTGCTCATAGACCCAGCGCTTCGATGAGAGATTCGGGCTGCCGATGAGGCGGAGCAGCGCCTCGGCATTGGAAATGGGCGGCACAATATCCGCAGCGGTTATCGCAGCCGGCTTGAGCGGCGGCACATGCGGCCGGTCGTAAAGCGGCGCCTGATCGCCAAGCTCCTTGATCGGCAGATCGGCTTTGATCTCGCCATGATGTTTGACGATGAAGCGCAGATTATCGGTCGTCTTGCCGATGATCGCGAAATCGAGCCCCCATTTGCGGAAGATCGCTTCGGCCTCTTTCTCCTTCTCCGGCGTCAGCACCATCAGCATGCGCTCCTGGCTTTCGGAGAGCATCATCTCATAGGCGCTCATCCCCTCTTCGCGGCAAGGGACCTTGTCGAGATCGAGCTCGACGCCGAGATCGCCCTTGGCGCCCATTTCGACGGCCGAAGAAGTGAGCCCCGCGGCGCCCATGTCTTGAATGGCAACGACGGCGCCGGTCTGCATCAGCTCCAGACAGGCCTCCAACAGCAGCTTTTCGGAGAAAGGATCGCCGACCTGGACAGTCGGGCGCTTCTCCTGCGCATCGGCTTCAAAGGCAGCCGAGGCCATGCTCGCGCCATGAATGCCGTCGCGGCCGGTCTTCGAGCCGAGATAGACGATCGGATTGCCGATGCCAGTCGCCTTGGCATAGAAAATCTCGTCCTTCCTAGCGATGCCGACCGCCATCGCATTGACGAGAATGTTCCCGTCATAGCCCGAATGAAAATGCGTCGACCCGCCGACGGTCGGCACGCCGAAACTATTGCCATAGCCGCCAATGCCGGCAACGACTCCGCCGACGAGATGCCGGGTCAAGGGGTGCTCCGGCGCGCCGAAGCGCAGGAGATCGAGGCAGGCGACCGGCCGCGCGCCCATGGTGAAGACATCGCGCAAGATCCCGCCGACGCCCGTCGCCGCGCCCTGATAGGGCTCGATATAAGACGGATGGTTATGACTCTCCATCTTGAAGACGCAAGCGAGCCCGTCGCCAATATCGATGACGCCGGCATTTTCGCCCGGACCTTGAATGACCCAAGGCGCCTTAGTCGGCAATTTGCGCAGATGCAGCCGCGAGGATTTATAGGAACAATGCTCGTTCCACATGGCGGAGAAAATGCCGAGCTCGGTGAATGTCGGCGCCCGCCCGATGAGTTTTAGGATGCGCTCATATTCATCCGGCTTGAGGCCATGCGCGGCGACGAGCTCTGGGGTGATGGCGGGATCTTTTTTCATAATGGTGCGGGACTAAGCTGAGGAACGGCGATTGGTTCGGTGATCCCTCCCCTGAAAGGGGAAGGATGCGCAAGCGGGAGAAGGAGCGCGCCTAACTCGCCAGCGCAAAACTCTTGAACATTCCCCGCCCATCGGTGCCGCCGACGAGCGGATCGATCAGATTTTCGGGATGCGGCATCAGGCCCAGCACATTGAATTTTTCCGAATAGATCCCGGCAATGTCATTCACCGAACCGTTCGGATTGGCCGCGCCGCCGATGGCACCATGGGCATCGCAATAGCGGAAGGCGACCCGGCCCTCGCCTTCGAGCCGCGCCAGCGTTTCTTCATCCACCTCATAATTGCCTTCGCCATGTGCGATCGCGACCTTGATCACCTGATGTTCGCGATAATGCGACGTGAAAGCAGTATCGGCGCGCTCGACGCGCAAATGCTGCATGCGGCAGATGAAGCGCAGATCGCGGTTGCGCATCAAAACGCCGGGCAGAAGCCCGCTCTCGCAGAGGATCTGAAAGCCGTTGCAGATGCCGAGCACCAATCCGCCTCTTGTCGCATGGGCGCGCACCGCATCCATGATCGGCGCGCGGCCGGCGATCGCGCCGCAGCGCAGATAATCGCCATAGGAAAAGCCGCCGGGCAGCACGACGAGGTCCGTGCCGGCCGGAAGCTCATGATCGGCATGCCAGACGAAGGCGGGCTTCGCGCCCGCCACCTCGGCAAGCGCGCGCGCGGCATCGCCATCGCGATTTCGAGCCTGGAAAGACGATGACGGTGGCGCGCATGTCCTGTCCCTTGTGTCTCCCTTCCCCCGCTTGCGGGAGAAGGATTCCTCTCAAAATTCGATCCGGTAGTTCTCGATAACCATATTGGCGAGAAGTTTTTCGCAAGCCTGTTTCAGCACGGCCTCAGCCTTGGCGCGATCCTCGATCGTGAGCTCGATGTCAAAAATCTTGCCCTGACGGACGCTGTCGATGCCAAAAATATCGAGGCTCCTCAAGGCACCTTCGATGGCCTTGCCCTGCGGATCGAGAATGCCCGGCTTCAAAGTGACGATGACGCGCGCTTTCACGGGCCTGCCTGTCCTGGATCGATGATCGCGCCAGCGTTAACGGCAACGGCGCCCTCATGCAATGCGCTTCACGCCGGCGCGAGCCCCGTATCCCGATAGATTTCGGTAAGTGGCAAAGAGAGCCCCAAGGCAGGCAGGTCGAGGCTGGCATCGAGCCGGCCGAGGCGCCTTTCGGCAAAGCCATTGGCGCGGTCATAGACTGCGACCTCGATCGCATCCTGGGCGATCACGACATAATGCTGCAGGCTCGTGAGCTTGGCATAGGCCTGGCGCTTCCAACGCAGATCGCGGTCTTGCGTCGAAGGTGAGAGAATTTCGAAGGCGACGATCATGTCGTCGCATTTCCAGCTCGGAAGCGTGTCGCGTGGACGCACGAGCACGTCGGGAACGGGAATGTCGGTCTTCGACACTTCCACGCCGATCCCGGGGATAGCAATCCAAGGAACGCCGCGTTCCCTCTGCATAAGCGCGAAAATGAGATTTCGAACTATGATTTGGTGAGGAAAACTCGCACTCGGACTCATGACCGGCTCGCCCTCGATCAGCTCCCATTTTTCCTCATCAGGACGCGTCTGTGTGAAGGCGAAAAAATCTTCCGCCGTCATCGGATTGGGATTGCGCGAGGGAACACCCATCTGTCCGGCCCCATCACATGGAAGCGCAAGATAGCAGAGGCGGCGATAGAAGCAAAAACCCGCCCTTTTGGGGCGGGTTTCGATGCTGTCGATCAGACTGCGAAGCGCCGCCCTTACTGCTGCACGAGCTTCGGTCCGGGCGCGCGCGGCTGCTCGTTCTCCTGCAGAATCCCGAGGCGGCGCGCCACTTCCGTATAGGCTTCGACGAGCCCGCCCATGTCGCGGCGGAACCGATCCTTGTCGAGCTTGTCGTTCGATTTGATATCCCAGAGCCGGCAGGAATCCGGGGAGATCTCGTCGGCAACGACGATCCGCATCATGTCGCCTTCCCAGAGCCGCCCGCATTCCATCTTGAAATCGACGAGACGGATGCCGACGCCGAGGAACAGTCCGGTCAGGAAATCATTGACCCTGATGGCGAGCGCCATGATGTCGTCGATCTCCTGTGGGCTCGCCCAGCCGAAGGCGGTGATATGCTCCTCCGACACCATCGGATCGTTCAGCTGATCGTTCTTGTAATAGAATTCGATGATCGAGCGGGGCAGCTGCGTGCCTTCCTCGAGGCCGAGACGGGTCGAGAGCGAACCCGCCGCGACATTGCGGACGACGACTTCGAGCGGCACGATCTCCACCTCGCGGATCAACTGCTCGCGCATATTGAGCCTGCGGATGAAATGAGTCGGGACGCCTATGTCGTTCAAATTCTGGAAGATGAATTCGGAAATGCGGTTGTTGAGGACGCCTTTTCCGTCGATCACCTCATGTTTCTTGGCGTTGAACGCGGTTGCATCGTCCTTGAAATGTTGAATGAGCGTGCCCGGTTCAGGCCCCTCATAGAGGACTTTGGCCTTGCCTTCGTAAATGCGCCGGCGGCGGTTCATGGGGATTAACCCTGGCTTGAGATGATCCATGGGGTGGCCCTGGCTCCTTTGAGAGTGTCCCAGGCCCTGTTTTCAATCGAATTCGCAAGGCTGGGCAGGCGAACGTTCCGCGTTGCGGCGCCGCGGGTCCGGAAGGGTCCTAGCTTTTTCCGGACAGGGATACAAGCCGATAGCCTACCCTATCCGAAAGCGCCTCGTCCCACAACGCAGCGGAAAGTGGTCATTTTCTGATAATATTTACAAAGCCTTACGCGAGCTTGATTGACCCACGAGCCAGCTTTGCCCTGCTTTAGAACGGCGGTCTCGCCGAATCGCCGCAGTTTGCGCTGGGCTGCCTCGATCGAAACCAAAGCGGCGATCCGTCCGTCATATAGGTATTGCTCCGGCCGCCGGGAAGGTCCGAGCGCCGACATTCGCGACGCCGGTCCCGGTTTCGCACCGTCCGGCCCGGCCGGCATGACGGATCAGGCGTCTTATGCCGGCCCTGCATGGCCAAGATCGGCAATTGGCGCTATTGATTTGGCGCAAGGCCGCACCGGCTGAGGTCCGCCAAAGTGGCAAAACAGCAAGGCCAAGCTTAAGATCATCTCAGCGGTGGAGACCGCGCGAGCCGAGGAGCGTTGCGATGACGACATTTGACCAGCGTGAGCAGGCCTATGAGGCCAAACTCGCGCATGAAGAAGAGCTCAAATTCAAGGCCACCGTCCGCCGCAACAAATGGCTCGGCCTTTGGGCCGCCGAAAAGCTCGGCAAGACCGGCGAGGCGGCGGAGGATTATGCCGCGGGCCTCATCGCCGCCGAACTCGAGGAAGAGGGCGACGATGCGGTCTTCAAGAAGCTCCGCGCCGATTTCGATGCCGCGCATGTCGCGGTCTCGGACCATCAGATCCGCCGCGAGATGGATGAACTTTTCGCCAAGGCGAAGGAAGAGATCATGACCGTCGCCGCCGAGGCGAAGGAGCAAGGGCAGGGGCATTAATGCCGCATTCCTTCTCCCGACCGAACTCGGGCTTGCCCGAGCTCGTCATTTCAAAGCGCAAGTCGGGCAGGCCCGACTTGCGATCGGGAGAAGGATTCGCCAATCCCTTTTGAATGACGCTGCCGCAACCCTTCCTTTATCTCTGCGGCGGCATAGATTCACCATGAAGCCGGTGCGACCTTCTCAAGCTACATCTCCGTCTGCAGCCGATCTCTTCGCCATCGCGCCGGCCGCGGCCGATCTCGCCGGCGCGGCCCAAGCCTGGCTCAGCCATCTGGCCGGCGAGCGCCGCGCGTCTCCCCATACGCTTGCCGCCTATCGCCGCGATCTCACCCAATTCCTGCATTTTCTCTGCGAACATATGGGCGCGACGCCGAGCCTCGCGCTTCTTTCCAAACTCACCACGGCGGATCTGCGCGGCTTTCTCGCCGCAAGGCGCCATGGTGGCACAGGCAGCCGCTCGCTCTTGCGGCAGCTCTCGGCCTTGCGCTCCTTCGCCCGCTATCTGGAGCGCAATCACGGCATGCGGATCACCGCCTTCGCCGGCCTGCGCAGCCCGAAGCTGGCACGCAGCCTGCCGAAAGCCCTGCCTGCTTCGGCAGCGCGCGCGCTCGTTGATCAAAAATCCCGCGCCGGCGAAGAGCAACCGCAATGGGTGCTCGCCCGCGATGCCGCCGTGCTCTTGCTTCTCTATGGCGCCGGCCTGCGCATCTCAGAGGCCCTGTCGATCACACGCAAGGACGCGCCGATCGGCGGCCACGACCAAATCACCATCCTCGGCAAAGGCGGCAAGCAAAGGTCCGTCCCGATCATCGCGCCCATACAGCAGGCGATCGAATGCTATCTCACTCTCTGTCCTTATCCACTTGCGTCCGACGGGCCTTTGTTTCTGGGCGCCAAAGGCGGGCCTTTGTCTCCGCGCATCATCCAGCTCACGGTCGAGAGATTGCGTGGCGCGCTCGGCCTACCCGAGACGGCGACGCCGCATGCGCTGCGCCATTCCTTCGCGACCCATCTCTTGAGCCGCGGCGGCGATCTGCGCACCATCCAGGAGCTTTTGGGCCATGCGTCGCTCTCGACGACGCAGATCTATACGGCGGTGGACACGAAACGCCTCGCCGAGGCTTATTTTTCCGCGCATCCGCGGGCAAGGTGAGGGGGCGCCTCACCCTGCTCCGGCGCTGAAGCCAGATTTTCGCTCGCCTCATAGAAATTCAGACATTCCCGCTCGCGCCCGCGCACGATTCGCAAAGCTTTGAGCTTGCCGCGCGTCTCGGTGACGATGGTGCGCTGGGTCTCGCCGCCATGATCGGCCTGGGCATAGATCACGACCCAATCCTTGGTCTTGTCGAGCTCATGCGCGCGCGCCGTGTTGGAATAGAGCGCGGTGAAATGCCATGGGCCGCGCTCCGCATGCATGATCGGCAGCCAGGCCTCGCCGCTCGGATTGAACCGCTTCGGCGCGATCTTCGGCAGACTGCCGGCCTCGGCCGCTTGGCGATAGGCGGCATCGATGTCGAGCAAGAGATCGACGCTCGGCTCTTCGAGAGGCACCTGCGGCGCCGGGCGCAGGCGCGAGAGAAGCGTCGCAAGCGAGGCGCGCAAAAGCGCGATCCGGCGCGGGCCGATCGTTCTTATATGCGGCGTCTTGGGATCATGCAGCGCGGCTTCGAGCTGTTCGAGCGTCTCGACATGGAGTTCGTCATGCAGAAGCTTGGCGAGCTTCGGCCCGACGCCGGGAATGATGCGGAAGAGATCGCCAGGCTCGGCGGCGCCGCGCAGACGTTGAAGATAGGTCCAGCGGCCGGAATGGATCATTTCGGCGAGCGCCGCGGCAATGCCGCGCCCGACGCCGGGAATCGCATCGAGCGCCGCGACCCCGCCCTCAGCCAGGATCTGATCGACGCCTTGGTCGAGGCCGGCGATGGCATCGGCGGCACGCCGATAGGCGGCGATCCGAAACGGGCTGTCGCTTTGGCCCGCGAGCAGCCCCGCCGCCTCGCGCAGCTTGTTGGCGAGGTGCAGATTAATGTCCGGAATCGCGGCGGCAGGCACGGCGGTCATTTCGGGAGCGATGCCCGGCGCGTTCGGGCCATGTCCCGTCGCAGACCCCGCCGCACCCACTCGTGCCCGCCTCGCCATGCCGAATCACCTCGCCGTCATCCGGCGAGGATGGCGGCGGCGGATGGGGATGCTTTGATTTAGATTAAGGGGAGGCGCCCTTTCTAAGGGACGGCTCTGCGCCATAACCAGAAGTCACGTGGGATGGCACTGCATTCAAATCGGATGCTTCCCGATGAGAAAGTGGTTGTAATCCATATCAGCGCCGTTGAACGCGCCGCCCTGCGCGAGCTGAGAGAAGGCCAGCGTGTTACGTTCGAGGTCGTGGCGGACCGCAAGACCGGCAAATCGCCGCAAAGGCAGTCGGACCGGCTATCTGTAATAGCCGACGCCGCAACCCCGGCCGTCGATGCGCACCACAAAGGATACCTTTGGGACGGGCTGGGTCGTTCCCGGCCTCGGGGCGTTGTATCCAACTGAGATAATACGCCCTTCCGGCGCGCTCTTAATGGCGTCGTAGACTCTTTGTCCGAACGGGTCGCGCTCGAACTTAAAGGCGCGGGAGTCCGTGCCTATCAGAGCCGGATTCAGTTGCGCTGTAAATTTGCCATCGGACATGTTGATGCAGAACACGTAAAGATCGCGGTAGTGAAACTGTTCGTTAGTCTTGTCGTTGAATTCGGCGAGCGCGGTAGCTGGGTCGGCCTTGAGAGCCACAACGGCGCGCTGGATCATGGCTTTCGCAGCCTTTTCCGTGCCAAAAGGTTGGGCGCTCGTCAATCCGGCGCTCCACAACAGTGTCAAAGCCGCTAATGCGGACACAAACAAGCTCCTGCTCATAACGCTCTACCTCCCAGCGCACCACCTTAAGTGAGGGGTGGTTCTTTGTCCCCGCAGATCATAAGTGAAATCCCTGCGTTGGTCTATGGTCGGACAGTCTACAATGCATTGCGCTGAGACGAATGTACAAAGGCGGATCGGGCAGGGATAACAAAAAGAAAAATTGCGCGTCCTATTTGGAGTGTTTGCAAGGGGTCAATACCTCACTATTGCTGCACAGCCTTCTTCTGCGCGGGTGTCGGTTTGTTCCGCACTCTATCGCGCCCAGAATCCTTCTCGCCGGCGCGGGCGAGGCTATGCCATCTCAGCCCCGATCATCCTTGGCCCTTCCGCATCTCCCTCCCCTTCGGCACTCGCGCCGACTCCGTTACGCAGCGGTGCAGGTCCGTCAAATCGCGATGCAATTGCTCCAGCGCAAAGCCGAGCGCGAAGACGCGCTCGACCTCTTGGGCATCGAGCGTGCGCGTAAAACCTTCCTTGCGCAGCGCGGCGAATTCTTGCGTATAGGCCGTAAATGCTGCGTCCACAGCTTCCAACGACGGCGGCGGGCGCCGCGAGACGAGCGCCGCGGCGCTGGCGCGCAGATCATCGCCTATGCTCTCGCCGAGGCGCTTGATCAGCGGCGCAAGACGCTTTGCGAAAGGATCGGGCAGAGGTGCTGCAGCGGCGCGCCCGATGATGACCAGATCGTGCCGCAGCCGCAGCAGCGTCCGCGACAGCGAAGCATGGTCCGGCTCGGGGACAAGCGAGGTCAGACGCTCGCTCTTGACCTCGGCCGCGATCGCCTGGAAGCCGGTGATGGCGGCGCCGAGCTCATTCTGCGGGCGGGCGATCGTATCGGCATCGAGTTCGCGCGTAAAACCCGCCAAAAGCGCGGGCAGAACTTCTGCCATACGTTCGAGGATGCGGGAAGCGGCTTCGAGCGCTCTTGCGTGCGCCCGCTCGGGCAAGATCAAGACCGACACGAGAATGGCGCTCACCCCTCCGAGCAGCACTTCGAGCACGCGATAGATGGCGGATTCGATCGGGCTTTGGCGAAACTCGCTCGACACGAAGAGCACGATCACCGCCGTAAACGGCGCGACGCGAAATTTCGGATTGAGCGCCGCCAAAAGGGCGAGCGGAGCGATGCTGAGCGCCAGAGCCGCGGTGAGCGCCGGCATTGTCGTATGTGGCACGAGCACTGCGATCGCGCTTGCATAGATCGCCCCGCCGAGCGTGCCGACCACATATTCAGTGGTTGCCTGCAAAGATCCGCCAATGCTCATCTGGGTCACGACGACAGCCGTCAAGACGGCCCAGAGTCCGCGCAGCGGAAAATTCCCGAATTGCGCAAGGCCGAAGGCCAACAGGCCGGCCAAGGTCAGCCGCAGACAATAGCGCAATTGCGCTTTGTGATCGCGAAGCTGAGTGCGAGCAAAACTCCAAGCGGTGGCGAGTGTCATACTGGGGTTTCCGCTAGAGCATGATTGCATGAGGTTGAGCCGCTATCGCGCTCTAAGCCTTTATTTTGACGCATGATCTTATCCGAAAAGTCGAGCCAACTTTTCGGATCATGCTCTAATAGCCCACATATTGATGCACGGCGGCCTGCACGGCCTTCTTCTGCTCGGGCGTGAGTTTGTTCAACACGTCATCGAGCCAAGGGTCCTTCTCGCCGGCGGCTCTGGCGAGAATATGCCATTTCATCGCCTCGACCAGATTCTGCTCTATGCCGCGGCCGGCGACGAGCAGGCGCGCGACACGGTTTTGCGCGACGGGATTGTTGTAGGCGGCGGCTTTGAGAAAGAGCGTCGCCGCCGCCTTCTCGTCCTTGCCGACGCCAACGCCGTTGAACAGCATGATCGCATATTCGACCTCGGCGGGAAGATTGTTTTCCTTGGCCGCGCGGCTCATCCATAGCGCCGCGACCTTATCATCGCGCGCGACGCCGCGGCCGCTGCGGTAAAGGATCGCCAGCGCATAGGCGGCATCGGAAAAGTTGAGATCCGCCGCGCGGCCGAAATAATCGGCAGCCTTTTTGAAATCCGGGGCGGCGCCGGTCTTCTGCAGCTCCATCATGCCGAGATTATAGAGCGCGCCGGAATGGTTCTTTGCCGCTGCCTTGCGGAAGAGATCGGCGGCGCCGGCCATATCCTTCGGCACGCCCTTGCCTTGCAATTTCGCGACGCCGAGCGCGAATGCTGCCTCCACATCGCCTTCCGCCGCCGCAGCCGCATACCAGCGCGCCGCTTCGGCATAGTCTGCCTTCACCCCGAGCCCCCCATTATAGAGCTCGCCGATGAGCGTCATCGCCGCGCCATCATGCTTGTTGGTCGCGAGCCGCTTCATCGCTTCTTTGAGCGCCGTCTCGTAAAAGCCGCGCTGAAAGGCGCCAAAGGCGAGATCCACATTGCGCTCGTCGGCGGGATTGGCTTCCGGCATCGCCGACTGAGCTTCGGGCGATTTAGGCGTGGGCAATGCGGGTCCCGGCGCCAGCGTCTGCCTTGCGGAAGGTGGAGGCACCGTCTGCGCCAGGCTTGCCGGCGCGCCGATGACGATCGCCGGCAGAAGCAGAAGAACGCCATAAGCGATGCGCATCATGGGATCGGTTCGCTTGCAGCAGTGAGCGCCCGCATCGCCGTCTCTATGGCAGCTGCGGCGCCCTGCGGATTTTGCCAGACCGCGTCGCAAAGCGCGATGAAATCGGCGCCCGCCGCGGCGAGCGGGGCGACATCGGAAAGGGCAGCCGCATAGGCGACGCAAGGCAGAGTGAAGATCTCCCCCCACCAGGCGGTGCGTTCAAGGATCCCAGCCGGGTCCAGGGCCTCCTCTGCTGTCTCCTCTGGTCCGCCGAACATGACATAATCGGCGCCCGATTTGCCGGCCAGCATGGCCTCATGCCGGCTCACGAGGCCGCCGACGCCGACGATCCGGTCGGGCTTCATCGCGGCAAGCGCCGCCTCGAACGCCGGCCCGGTGCCTATGACATGCACGCCATCGGCATCGGTGCGCGCCGCGAGCAGCGGATCTTCGACGAGGACGGCGGTATCATGTTTTTGCGCAAGCGGTGCGAGCGCGGCGATGATCTTCTTGATCTCGCTCGCCGCAAGCACCTGCGTGCGCAGAAAAACGCAGGCGATGTCGCCGGCTTCGAGCGCCGCTTCGAACATAGGCGCGAAGCCCGCGGCCTCGGCGAGCGGCGGCGTAATCAGATAAAGGCGCGGCGCGGCCTCGGCCATCGGCAATTGCATTTCGGGTGGGAAAGAGAGAACCGTCGTAGAGCTTGCCGAAAATTGGGGCGAAAGCGCGATGGCCGGAAACTCAGGCCGCGCCTTCGAGCGGCGCCGCCCATTCGCCGAGCGCGGCGAGCCCGTTCATCCGCGCCCGATGGGCGAAGGCAGCCTGCGCCGCCGACACATTCTCCGGTCTGCCGGCCCAGGCCTTCTGCGCCGCCGCCTGCAAGGCCCGGCCATAGGAAAAAGTGACCGACCAGGGCAAGGGCCGCAAATGGTTGATCGCATCGAGATGCGCGGTCGCCTCGACATCCGACTGGCCGCCGGAAAGGAAGGCGACGCCGGGCACGGCGGAAGGCACACAATTTTTGAGGAGGCGCACCGTCGCCTGGGCCACCTCTTCGACGTGCGCCTGCCGCGCCGCCTTCTTGCCGGGGACGACCATATTCGGCTTCAGCACAATGCCTTCCAAAAAGATCCGCTGCTGATAGAGTTCGGTGAAGACGCTCTTCAGCACTGCTTCCGTCACCTCATAGCAGCGCGTCAGCGTGTGGCCACCGTCCATCAGCACTTCCGGCTCGACGATCGGGACGATATCGGCCTCTTGGCAGAGCGCCGCATAGCGCGCCAGCGCATGGGCATTGGCCGCAATCGCGGCGCTGGTCGGAATGGCTTCGCCAATGTCGATCACCGCGCGCCATTTGGCGAAACGGGCGCCGAGCCCGTAATAGTCCTTGAGCCGGCCGGCAAGCCCGTCGAGCCCTTCGGTGATCGTCTCGCCGGGAAAGCCCGGCAGAGGCTTGGCACCGAGATCGACCTTGATGCCGGGGATGGCGCCCGCCGCCTCGATCAGCTTGACGAGCGGCGTCCCGTCCGCGGCCGTCTGGCGGATCGTTTCATCATAGAGGATGACGCCGGAAATATGATTGTCCATCGCCGGGCGGGTGCGGAACATCAGCTCGCGATAGTCGCGCCGCGTCTCCGCCGTCGAGGCGATGCCGATCGCATCGAAGCGCTTCTTGATCGTTCCCGTGCTCTCGTCGGCCGCCAACAGGCCCTTGCCCTTGGCGACCATGGCCTGCGCAATGCGTTCGAGCTGATCCTTGTTCACGCCCCGCTCCCTGCCGCTGCATCACCCGACATGCCGCGTCGCGCCGCTCCGATCGATGGGATGGCGCGTCCGGATCATATTTGCCGGAAGTTGTCGCGCAAGGCCTCGACGCCGGGCAGGCGCTTGCCTTCGAGCCATTCGAGGAAGGCGCCGCCGGCTGTCGAAATATAGGTGAACTCCCTCGCTGCATCGGCCTTGTTCAAGGCCGCGATCGTGTCGCCGCCGCCGGCGATCGATTCGAGCTGGCCGGATTTGGTGAGCCGCGCGGCAGCCTTGGCCACCGCCACCGTCCCAGCGTCGAAAGGCGGGATTTCGAAGGCGCCGAACGGGCCGTTCCAGACCAGCGTGCGGGTTGTTTCGAGCAGGGCCTCGACCTTCGCCACCGATTTCGGGCCGATGTCGAGGATCATATCGTCTTGGCCGACATGATCGACATCGACGACGCGCGTCGGCGCATGCGCTTCGAATTTGGGCGCTACCACCACATCGACCGGCAGGACGACCTCGCAATTCGCCCCCGCCGCATCGGCCATGATCTTGCGCGCAATATCGGCGAATTCCATTTCGCAGAGCGATTTGCCGATCGCCTTGCCCATGGCGGCGAGGAAAGTGTTCGCCATACCGCCGCCGATGACGAGCCGGTCGACGCGGCGCATCAGATTGCCGAGCAGTTCGAGCTTGGTCGAGACCTTGGCGCCGCCGACGATCGCCATCACCGGGCGCACCGGGCTGGTCAGAAGATTGGTCAAAATCTCGAGCTCGACCTGCATCGAGCGGCCGGCGAAGGAGGGCATCTTATGGGCGAGCCCTTCCGTCGAAGCATGCGCGCGATGCGCGGTCGAGAAGGAATCGTCGACATAGACATCGCCGAGCTTCGCCAGCGCAGTGACGAAATCGGGATCGTTCTTCTCTTCGCCTTTGTGGAAACGGGTGTTCTCGAGGAGGAGATAATCGCCATCGCGCATCGCGGCCACCGCAGCCTCGGCTGCTTCGCCGATGCAATCTTCGGCGAAACCGACCTTTTTGCCGAGGCGTTTTTCGAGTTCGCCGACGACGGGACGAAGCGAATATTTCTCGTCGCGCCCATTCTTCGGCCGCCCGAGATGCGACAAGATGATAACTTTGGCGCCCTTGGCCGCGATCTCGCGCAGATTGGGCAGAATCCGATCCATGCGGGTCGCGTCGGCGACTTGCCCGTCTTCCATCGGCACATTGAGGTCGACGCGGACAAGCACCCTTTTTCCGGCAAGTTGGGCATCGTCAAGAGTGGGAAAAGGAGCCAAAGGCGCAGATCTCGTCATGCCAGCTTCCCCATTGCAACGGCGGTATCGGCCATCCGGTTGGAGAACCCCCATTCATTGTCGTACCAGGAAACGACACGAACGAAAGTCCCATCCATGACCCGCGTCTGATCCATGTGGAAAATCGACGAATGCGGGTCGTGATTGAAATCGATCGAGACATTCTTCTCCTCGGTGAAGGAGAGGATGCCTTTCAACTGCTGTGCGGCCGCCCGCTTGATGGCGTCTGCGATTTCGGTCGGCGTCGTCGCCCGCTTGGCGACGAATTTGAAATCGACCACCGAGACATTCGGCGTCGGGACGCGGATGGCGCAGCCATCGAGTTCTGCCCTGCAGTTCCGGCAAGACGAGACCGACCGCCTTGGCCGCCCCCGTCGATGTCGGGATCATGGACAGCGCCGCCGCGCGGGCGCGGTAAAGATCCTTATGCACCGTGTCGAGCGTCGGCTGGTCGCCGGTATAGGAATGGATGGTCGTCATGAAGCCGGTTTCGATGCCGATCGCATCATTGAGGACCTTGGCGATGGGCGCCAGGCAATTGGTCGTACAGGAAGCGTTCGAGACCACGATATGATCGCGGGTCAGCTTCTCGTGATTGACGCCGAAGACGACCGTCAGATCCGCATGATCGGCCGGCGCTGAGACGAGCACGCGCTTGGCGCCGGCCTTGAGATGGGCGGAGGCCTTCTCTTTCGAAGTGAATATGCCCGTGCATTCGAGCGCTATATCGACGCCGAGCTCCCGATGCGGCAATTCGGCCGGATCGCGCAGCGCCGTCACCTTGATCGGGCCAGTGCCGACATCAATCGTGTCGCCTGCGACCTTCACCTCGCCGGGAAAGCGGCCATGCACCGAATCGAAGCGCAAGAGATGCGCATTGGTCTCGACCGGCGCGAGATCATTGATGGCGACGACGCGAATGTCGTTTCGGCCCGATTCCACGATCGCGCGCAAAATATTGCGTCCGATGCGCCCGAACCCATTGATCGCGACATTCACCGCCATCTCGTCCTGCTCCCTAGATCACGTTCATGACTTTGGATTGAATCAATCGAAAGTCATGAACGTGATCGATTCCAAAACATTAGACCGGGACGCGGGCGGAAAACCGGTTCCCACTTTTCCTCATCCCGCTCTAGCCCCGATGCGCTCGAAATCAGGCGCTCATCAAGCCGCGCGCCTTAATGCGGATCAAACCGCACGCCTTTTTCCACTTCCAAATGCTGGAAATCTTCTAACTTTATCGCGTTTTGAGAAGCCGGCCGGCTGCTCGGTCCATCAGACAATGTCCACCGGTGTGCTGACCGCACCGATGGCCCCAGGCTCGCACCTGTAGACTGCGCCATCGTCGTCACACCCCGGGTTACAACTCCCTTCATCACGAAAATCTCGTCAAGTTACCGCTTCCGGCACGGTCCCTCTGCGTATTCGCGTGGCTTCGGGGCGATTTCCGACAGGTCCGAGTTCTGGATGCTCTGCCACAGGGCTAACGTTCATGGCTGCGTTCAGTTCATTGCCGCCGAGCTCCGATGGAGATCATTTGCGCCGCGCAGCGTGCCTCAGTCCATGCTCCTTCAACGCATCGGCCGTATACCAACCCTGTAAACCAATGAGGAAGGCCCGCATGAAACGGAGCCCATGAGACGGAGCCCATGAGACAGAGCCAATGCGCCCTGCCTCAAATTCTTGGACCCGGAACATCTGCACGAAATCCCTGGGGCTTCTACAGACCCTCCCGATGCTGAGCGACCCCGCCTAAGGATCGTCTCGAGATCGCCGCCGCGCCAACGCTCCTTTGGGTGCCTTTGTCTTGCATGAGATCAAATGCTGCGCAAGACGCCGCAGGTGAATCCCCTGCCCTTCCATGCATGGCCAAAATGTCGCGGTGACTGTTTAGAAATAAAATGACGAAACGCCAAGTGCAGCGCGCCAAATAGGAATGGCAGGTGAAGTATGCGGACGAAATCGACTGAACCGATGCGAAGCGAAAACAATAGATCCGCAGGCTGACAGCAGACCATCGTTGTGCATTTCGTTGTGCATTGCAGCACAGCGTTTTCGCTTCAGAATCGAGACGGATCGCCGATCGCCTCTGCCTGCGAAACGCGCCATGTCTCGGCAACGATCTTCGCAGCCGTCTCAGCCGAATTGGGCAAATAGTTGTTGTTACTTTTCAATTCGACTGCCGGCCTGGCGTCTTCGCGAGTTGACGAGGGCGCCGGAGGAGCGCCTAATAGCGGCGATCCAGATCCAGTATCGAATGAGCACTTACGCCCAACTTGAGTTGGCCTTCAAAAACCTTTCGGCTGCGCTCGACCAGCTCGAAGCCGCCTGCGAGCGCCGGCTCAAGGCCGATGCAGAGCGCAGCAACCTCGAAGAAGAGCTTGCGGTGTTGCAAGACGACCGCACGCGCCTCGCCCTCGAACTCGACGACGCCCAGGCTAGATCGAAATCGCTCGAATTGGCGAATGGCGAGGTGGCGCGCCGGCTCGCCAAGGCGAGTTCGACCATCAGGACGATCTTGGCGCAGGCTGCCGCGCAAGAGCATTGAGGCCATATGAGGGTGACCTATGGGCGTTGACGACAAGGGCGGCGCGACGCAAGTGTCGGTCATGATCGCCGGCCATGCCTATCGCATGGTTTGCGCCGAAGGCGAGGAAGCCCATCTCCAGGGGTTCGCGCGGCAGATCGACGAGCGAATCGAAATGCTGCGCCGGAATTTCGGCGAAATCGGCGATCAGCGCCTCACCATCATGGCCGCCATTACAGTCGCCGACGAACTGGCGGAGGCACATCGTCGAATCACTTCACTCGAAGCCGAGATCGCCGATCTCAAATCCGATTCGCATGATCAGACGAGCGCGCAGGGCGAATGGGCGGATCGCCTCGCCCAGTCGCTCGACGAAACGGCGACGCGAATCGAGCGCGTCGCGCAGGATCTCAACAATATGGGGCGGTGAGCGCTCCGTCTTCAAACGCGCCGCCCAGTGTTTGGCAATTGCTCCTCAGATGGGCGAGGACAAGAACAATTAGTCAGAGCATCTAAGGAGCGTCATTGTTGCGTTTAAAGGCAACATGATCTGATCCAAAGGAAGCGATTACTCCAGATAACTGAGATAGGCAGCGACAGCTGCAATCTGCTGCTCCGTCAACTGGTGCGCGATCGGCGCCATAATAGCTGATGTGTCTGGTTTTGCGGGATTCTGACCCCGCTCTTTGTTCCAATTCACCAGCTTATTGATGATGTAGTCATTGAGCTGACCGGCCAGCCGCGGAAATTCCCCGTTGCCTTTAGCCTCTGGACCGTGACAGGACGCGCATGGTGGAACATCGGCGCTGGGAAGTCCTTCCTGGAAGATTGTTTTTCCCTCGGCCACGAGTTTCTTTGGAGCCCCACCTACTGGTTTAGGATTTAGATCCTTGAAATGCGCGGCCAAGCCCGCGACCATCGACGGGCTCAAGACGTGCGCCACCCTAAACATGACGGGGTTCGTCCGTCGGCGCTCAATAAAGGCCCGCAACTGATTTTTAATATATTCGGGCTGCTGCCCCGCCAGTCGTGGTATTGGAAAAGCTCCACGAAAACCTTGCGCCGACACCCCATGGCACGTTTTGCAATACACTATCTTAGCTTGAAGCTCTTGCTTCGAAACGGTGTCCGTACTGCTTTCTTCCGCGCGGCCCGACGCAGCGAAAACAATTGCAAGAATTGCGGCGTACGACAAGGACTTTAAGCTAATGATTTTCATGATCCCCCCTCCAACATTATCTCTCGCCACTACATGACCGACACGCTGATCGAGACCACCACTGGCGCCCGCTTGGGGCACCGGCCACTGACAGAAGATTGGCGCGCCGCAACCGCGATGTCGGCGGCGGCCCGCTCCGCCGACATTGGGCCGTCCAAACGAACGACCGGGCGCAAGTTTCGGCGCCGTCGGGAGTTGGCGTTGACGGTTTTTGGTTGAGCCCCCTCTGACGCACTGACGCCTCGGACATATTCTCCAATCGCAGCCGAGATTGGCAATGCAAGGATCGTAAACATTGTAACCTATGGCAGCGAGTGACCTCAACCCTTACCTGAACCGTAACGGCGCATACATATCTGGCAAGTTCGAATCCCGCCGTCATAAAGCGATCCCACGCACGGGATTCTGGGCGGATCGCCCGCATCACTCGGCTGTTGCCGAAATGCATCGCATTGATGAAATTTGCTTGATCGTCGGCATTGAATTGGCAGCGGTCCACGTGACTGTTTATCATGAGGCACGGGCACATTGCGTGTCATAGCTGGAATGCGCGCGATGGAACGCAATTGTCGTTTTCTATTCCACCCCGGACGCTTCACACTTATCACCGATGTGCCAACCGATGAAGGCTGGCTCTATCTGGAGACCATGCTCAATCTTTGCTCCAGGAGGATTAAAGGCTGGGCGATGCGTGATCCTATCCGCGCCGAACTCTCGATCAACGTCCCGACAATGGCCATTCAAGGGCCAAAGCCGCCAGCGCAAATTAAGCGAAAAGCCGCTCAAGTCCAGCGTCCACTGGATTGCACGAAGGTCAGCTGGACAATGACACAAAACGAAGGGCGCGGAGGCTGGTCATGAAGGTCTTTAGTTTACGATTGGCATTGCAAACAGCAGTCTTCGCTATTGCCCTTTCCGCGGCGGCTCGCGCGGACGACAGGGGCGCGGACGGCTCCTCGAAGCAACAGCTTCAGGCTAAGTTGGAATATTGCAAAACCTGCCATGGGCTGTCGGGGCAGGGTTATCGTGGATATTTTACCATCCCGCAACTCGCCGGGCAGCAGCCCGAGTATATTGAAAATCAGTTGCGGGCCTTTATTGAGCGCCGACGGACGAACCCCATCATGTTTAACGTGGCCCACGGCCTGAGTTCGTCGATGATTCCGGGATTGGCCGCGCATTTCAAGGATCTAAATCCTAATCCATTTGGGGAGGCTCCCAGGGAGTCCCGGGCCTTGGGAAAAACAATCTTCGAGGAGGGATTACCCGAAGCCAACGTTCCTGCGTGCTTCGCTTGTCATGGTCCGGAGGCCAAGGGTCACGGCGAAATTCCCCGGTTGGCAGGCCAACTCTATTGGTACATCATAAAAGTATTGACCAATTGGAGCAAAGAGCGCGGTCAAGGTTCGGCGAAAGATATATCGGCCATTATGGTGCCGACCACACATAACTTGACCCAACCACAGATCGCCGCCCTCGCGGCCTATCTCAGCTATCTGAAGTGAACTCGGTTGTTTTGCAGGTCACCGGTTTCGATATGCGTAAAGCGCGAGAATCTGGATCATGAAACTCATCAAATCAAAAATAGCAATCCTGGCGATTGTTTCTTCTGCCGCCGGTCCGCTGTTGGCAGGTGAGTCCGTCCCCGTCCGCAATTGCACGTGGTGCCATGGAATATCGGCCCAAGGATTTGCGAGCGCGCCACGATTGGCCGGACAGAGACATCGATACATCGAAAATCAGCTGCTGAACTTTCGCGAGCACATCCGAGATAATCCGTATTCGAAAGATTATATGTGGGCTGCCGCGGCAAATGTCAGTCCGGAGATGGCGCATGACTTCGCAACTTATTTTTCGACGCTGCCTCCCGAAGCCGCTAAAGACGGAGATGGGGCGTTGGTAGCCGCAGGAAGTAAGATATATGAACTGGGGATTCCGGATGCCAATATTCCGGCCTGCCTTGTTTGTCATGCCCCGCATGCTGAGGGAGTTAGAGAAATTCCCCGTTTGGGAGGATTGGGGTATTCCTACTTGAAAAGGAGGCTCGAGCAGTGGGGCGAAGGGTTTCACGCGGCCGCAGGGCCCATGCCCCGAATTGCGAGGAACTTGTCCCCACACGAAATTGAGGCCCTCGCTTCATATCTGAGCTTTGTCGAGTACAATTCCTCCGAACGATAGTCTGAGATTTCTTGGCCAACGCCGATAACGGAATTAGCTCCGCTCCCGTTTGCGCGAAAAGTCGCAGCACTCGACCCCGTTGAGGCGCTGCAGTGCGAATGACACTCAGAAGGCCGGGGACGGGGCGCATACGCGCTAAAATAGGCCGGCGATTTTCTGACGGCTTCGTCGGCGAGGCGGCTTATGGAGATGGCGTCGCACCGTCGGCGCCCCGCATCGGCGGCGGGCGATCCGGCGGGGCAACAGCGAGAGCCGTCTGCAGAAAACTGCGCCGTGCGTCGTCACGATCCCCTTCACATGGCTTTGTCATGCTGGGTCTCTCCAAACATCGCAACGGTTCCGGCTCATCCGAATGTGAAATTCCGCTTGTCGTTGTTCCTGTAACTTTGCGAGCGACGGCTCTATACGCATCATTCATCGCACTGATATACAATAGAGGACAACAAAGACCTGCTCTTTATTAAACTCAAATCGATCCTCATGGCGCTTTCGCACTTCTGTTCTGCTGCAAGAAGAGGGCTTGTCGACCCCCTAGAAGCGACGGTCGGCGCATGAGAGAGCGTCAGCCCGTCGCCCACAGCCTGCACCAGCCCTTCGGACTGATGGAGCCTTCGACGGCTTGGCAGGAATGCGGCGCCGAGAACAGGCGGCACTGTGCACAGATTTTGCCTTCATAGGGCGTACCCTGATAAGCGACTGAGGATTTTGAGATCTGCATCGCCTGTGCAGCACGGACGGTCATGGCGATCACCGGCACCGAAGCGGCAACTGCGAGAGCCTTCTGCAGAAAATTGCGCCGACCCGCGTCACACTTCGCTTGGCATGGTTTTGTCATGGTCGATCCCTTCCAAAGGCGTGCCGGCGCACACGAATCACGGTCCGGCAACACAACATCGAATTTGGAGGTCCGCATATGCACCGGCCGTCACAGAAGAGACAATAAAAGCGACAGACGATCTATTGTTGATTGAGCTCAAATCAGCGCCGATCCGGCATTGCAACTTTGTCGCAGGTGTCTAGATTTTTCTGAGCTAGCTCAAGACCGGTCTGATTTCGCGTTTGCATAATGCCTAACCAGGTGTAAGTCTTTTAACTATCGTCACGCGCAATGATCGATGGTACGATTGGGGGGCCAGAGACCATGCCATCCACATCTTCGAATCCGGTTTACGCCGCCGCGAGCCAATCGCTCGACGGGCGCCAAGGAACCGGCACCGGCAATGATGCCTCGCGTCGCCTGGGGAACGGGATTGCCTTCGGCAGGCTCGCAGCCGTCGCCGGCGCGCTGCTCTGCGTCGGCCTGGTGTTGAAGCCGCAACCGGCAGCGGCCATACCGAGTTTCGCGACGCAGACAGGGCAGCCCTGTTCCACCTGCCACACCGCTTTTCCCGAGCTGACGCCCTTTGGACGCGAGTTCAAACTCAACGGCTACACGATGGGCGGCGGCCTGCCCTTCGCCAAAGCGCCGCCGATTGCGGCAATGATTCAGGGGCCGCAATTCGAGCATTTCGATAAAAACATGGATGCGGCCCCCACGCCGGACACGCACACGAACGATAACGTGGTTCTCTCGCAAGCGAGCCTTTTCTACGGCGGCACGATCTACGGCAATCTCGGCGCCTTTATTCAGGGAACCTATGACGGCGTGGCGCATGCGTGGGCCCTCGACAACACGGATATCCGCTATACCGACAAGGCCAAACTCTTTGGCATCGATTTTATTTACGGCATCGACGTCAACAACAATCCGACCGTTCAGGATGTGTGGAACACCACGCCGGCCTGGGGCTTTCCTTATATTTCTTCGGCAACCGGGCCTGGCTTCACGCCGCCGACGACGCAGATCGGCGGAGGGTTCTTCGCCGCCCAAGTCGTGGGCGCCGGCGTCTATACGTGGTGGAAGAATATGATCTATGCCGAGATCACCGGCTATCGCAGTCTTTCCAACTCAATCCAGAACGCCCTCGGCGAAGGGACCGGCAATACGCTCATCGACGGCGTCGCACCTTATTGGCGGGTCGCGTTCGCGCCGACGATCGGTGAGCACAGTTTCATGATCGGCACGTTCGGCATGTTGGCCAACGAAATACCCGGCGGCGTCTTCGGCTTCGGAAACGACCAGGTCCTCGACATCGGATTCGACGCCCAATATCAGTTCATTCATGGCCCGCATGCATTCGAGCTCAAGCTGACGGACATCAACGAAACGGCCCAATATAATTCGTCGTTTCTGCAGACCTTGACCTCGAATCCGAGCGACAATCTGAACAGCATCCAGGCCACGGCGGATTACGTCTACGACAGCACGTACAGCTTCACCGCCAGCTATTATACCGTGAGGGGCTCGGCCGACGCCTTATACGGCACGAATAGCGCCACCGGTAATCCGCTCAGTCCGAACAGCAGCAGCATAACCTTCGATGTCGCCTATCTGCCGTTCAGCCACGGCAGCCCTGGTCCCTTCCCTTGGTTCAATGCCCGCTTCGGTCTGTCTTACACGAAATATCTGACGCTTTTAGGAGGGACCACGAACTTCGACGGTCCCGTTGCCCTCGGCGGTGGCGGCCACAACGCGTCGGACAACAACACGTTCTTGGCCTACAGTTGGCTCATGTTCTGAGAGGTCTCGCGGCCCGCAATTCAGCCGATCTATCGGCAGGAAGCGCCTGAGACGGGTCGTCGGACCCGTCTCCTCGTCTGAAAATAGCAGCGTTTAGATCGCCGAAGCCGCAAGCCGCTTCCCGTGCACGCGGCCTGCCTGTACGATGGGTGTCGCACGACACGCGGCCCCAACCGATGTCCACCAGCACTGTCTTCACCATCGCGCCCGGCGCACCTTTTCTGAAGACATTCGTCGGAGCACTTCTCGACGGCCGAATCGTCGAAGGTTTTTCGCGCGCGCTTCCGCCGCTTGCCATGGCAGATGCGACGATCTATGTGCCGACGCGGCGCGCCGCGCGCAGCCTCGCTGATGAATTTGCTTCTGCCCTCGATCGTCCCGCCTGCCTGCTGCCGCGCATTCTGCCGCTCGGTGCGCTCGATGCGACCGAGACCGCGCTTCTGTTCGAGGAGCCTGGCCTTGAGGCGCCTTTGGCCGAGGATCTGCCGCAGGCGGCGAGCGAAATCTGGCGGCGCATGCATCTCGCCCGCCTGATCTTCCAATGGGCACAGAGCCTGCGCCATGCAATCGTGTCGGTCGACCGCGACGGCGCAAAAACGATCGATCCGCGCGAGCCCTGTCTCGTCGGCACATCGCCGCTCGATGCCTTTGCGCTTGCCGGCGATCTCGCCGATCTCATCGACGAATTAATCATCGAGGATATCGCCTTTGCCGCGCTCGATCCTCTCGTCTTGCCCGAATTCGATCATTATTGGCGGATCACGCTCGATTTTCTCAACATAGCAATCGCGCATTGGCCGCAGATCCTGGCCGATAATCATCTCGTCGATGCGGCGCGCCGGCGCGTGCTCACCGTCGAAAAGCAGATTGCGCAGATCGAAGCGGGCCATAGAGCCGATCCCGATCAGGTGGAATCACGAGCAATTCCACCTGATCGGGACAAATCGGCTCTATTTCAAAAAGATGGAGCATGTCCTCAATCGGAAAAGTCTAGCAACTTTTCCGGGACATGCTCTATGGGCGGCGCGGTGATCGCCATCGGCTCGACCGGCACCAATCGCGCGACGGCGCGCTTGCTCGCCGCCATCGCCCGGGCGCCGCAAGGCGCCGTCGTTCTGCCTGGCCTCGATCGCGAGCTCGATGATGCCGCCTGGCGGCAGATCGGCATCGATCGGCACGAGACGCAGGACCCCGCCTTCGGCCATCCGCAGGCGGCGCTGCGCCGGCTCTTGGCCGTCCTCAAAGTCACGCGCGATGCCGTCATCGAGCTCGGCGCGCCGGGCGCCGCGCTCGCGGCCCGTGCGCGCTTCGTCTCCGAGGCGCTACGCCCGGCCGAGACGACGGAACATTGGCAAGACTATCGCAGCGCCACCTCCGAAGCGGAGATTGAGGCGGCGCTCGCAGGCGTCACTTTCATCGAAGCCGGTGACGAGCGCGAGGAGGCGCTGGCGCTTGCCATCGGCATGCGGCAAATCTTGGAAGAGCCGGGCCGCACAGCGGCGCTGGTGACGCCAGATCGCGATCTCGCCCGCCGCGTCGGCGCCGAACTCACCCGCTTCGGCATTGAGGTCGAGGATTCGGCCGGCGAACCTTTGAGCGCGAGCCTCTATGGAGTCCTCGCGCGCCTCGTCGCGCTTTGTGCCGCCAGCGGGCTTGCCGCCGAAGATGTCATCGCCCTTCTCGCCCATCCGCTCGCGCATTTCGGCTTGCCAAGAGCCGAGATCGAAAGGCTCGCGCCGCTTTTCGAAATCGGCCTGCTGCGCCAGGATCGCGCCTTCACGGCTTTCGCGAGTGCGCAAGATGCGATCGCCGCCGCACGACACAAAGCTTCGGATCGTTTCGCTCATCCGGCACAAAAGCAAATCAGCGACGTGGATTGGACAAAGCTCGAAGATCTCATCGCGCGGCTCACAGATGCGCTGGCGCCGCTCTGCGCTTTGGATGGCGTGCATGATCTTCGCGCCTGGATCGATGCCCATCGCCGCGCGCTCGACTTCGTGACGCAAAGCGATGATCGCGCACCGCAGGGCGAAGACTACGAGGCGCTGCATGCGCTCTTCGACGAGCTTGCGCGTTGCGCACAACCGAAATTCACATCGGAACTCACCTTCTCGGCCGAAAGCTATCTTCTCTTCTTCGCCCAAACGGCGGGCGCGACCGCGCTGCGGCGGCAGCGGCGCACGCATCCGCGCCTGAAAATCTTCGGCCTTCTCGAAGCCCGTCTGATGGACGCCGATCTCATGCTGCTCGGCGGGCTCGACGAGACGATCTGGCCGCCGGAGACGCGCAGCGACGCTTTTCTGAACCGGCCGATGCGCGCGGCGCTCGGCCTCAGCCCGCCGGAGCGCAAGATCGGCCAGACCGCGCATGATTTCATGTCCGCCATGGGCCACAGCCGCGTGATCTTGAGCCGGGCGCAAAAGCGCGACGGCGCGCCGACGGTCGCCTCGCGCTTCGTGCAAAGGCTGGCTGCGGTCGGCGGCAGCACTTTCGATGCCTGTCGCAAGCGTGGGGAATTTTACCTCGATCTCGCCCGCGCCCTCGATCGGCCGCGCGCGATGGTTGCGGCCGGCAAGCGTCCGATGCCGCGGCCGGTGCTCGCTTTGCGCCCGACCCGTCTCAGCGTGACGCGGATCGAGACCCTTCGCCGCGATCCTTATGCGATCTACGCGGAATTCATTCTGGGTCTGATCGAGCTTCCGTCGCTCACTGCCTCGGCAAGTCCCCGCATCATGGGCATGGCGATCCATGATGTGCTCGCGAATTTTTGCCAGAGCTATCGCAGCGGACAGCTGCCCGAAGATTCTCCCGCGCAACTTACTGCAATGTTGCGCGCGGCCTTCGCCGACGAATTCAACGATCCGGAATTTTGTGCCTTCGACTGGCCGCGCATCGAAGGCGCCGCAGATTTCTATCTCGGGTTCGAGGCACGGCGGCGCGATCAGCTCGCCAAGATCGATGTCGAGATCGACGGCATGCTTCCCATTCCTCTCGCCGACGGTTCGACCTTCATCCTGTCGGCCAAGGCCGATCGGCTCGAGCACCGCCACGACGGCACGGTGAGTTTGATCGATTACAAGACCGGCACGCCACCCGGCATGCGGGAAGTTCTCGTCGGCTTCGCACCGCAATTGACGCTCGAAGCCGCCATGGCGCGGCGCGGCGCCTTTGGTCTTGCCCTCGACACGGAGGTTGTGGAAGCGCTTTACGTCAAGCTCGGCGGAAGAGACGGCGGCGAAGAAAGGCCGCTGAAATTCACCGGCAAGGGAAAAGGCAAAGGGAAGGAAAAAGACGCGCCGCCGCTCAGCATCACAGATGTCGCCGAAGCGCATTTGGCAGCCTTGATCGGCCTGCTCAGCCAATTCCGCGATGAGGCGACCGCCTATCCGCCGCGGCCCTTTCCGAAATTTTCGGCGAAATACAATGCTTACGACCATCTCGCCCGCGTCAAGGAATGGTCTGTGGGCATGGATGAAGGCGGCAGCGCATGAGCGCTTTGCGCGAGATTCCGGCAGCTGTCCACGCCCGCCAGCTCAGGGCCTCGAACCCGGAAAAATCCGTCTGGGTCTCCGCCAATGCCGGCTCGGGCAAGACGCATGTGCTGGCGCAGCGCGTGTTGCGCCATCTTCTCGCTGGCGTCCCGCCCGCAAAAATCCTCTGCCTCACCTTCACCAAAGCGGCGGCGGCGAATATGGCGGCGAAAGTCTTCGCCACTTTGTCGCAATGGACAAAGATCGATGATGCCGCGCTGACTGCTTCAATCGAGGCGACAGGCGCCGGGCCGGCGACGCCCGCCCTTCTCGTCTTCGCGCGGCGTCTCTTCGCCCGCACGGTCGAGACGCCCGGCGGATTGAAGATCCACACGATCCATGCCTTTTGCGAAAGGCTTCTGCATCTCTTTCCCTTCGAAGCCAATGTGCCGGGGCGTTTCGAAGTTCTCGAAGATCTCGGCCAGGCCGAGCTTTTGGACGCGGCGAAGCGCGCCGCTTTGGCCACGGCGGAGAGAGATCGCGGCGCGCTTGGACGCGCCTTGCAACGTCTCATCACCGAAACGTCGCAAGCGGATTTCGATAGCCTCATCAAGGAAGCGATGAGCCATCGGGCTTTGTTTCGCCAGACCATGCCGGAGCAGGCTGCGGCACCGCTGCGCCGTGCCTTGAACCTCGCACCAGATGAGACCCTGGCATCGATCGAGACCGAGATGATCGAAGGAGGCATTGCGCCAAGCCGCTTTGGGGAGTTTGCGGATTTTCTTGCGCACGGATCAAAGACCGATTGCGAGAAGGCGGAATTGTTTCGCAAAGCCGAGAGTTTGAGGGCTGAGCGCAGCGCTTGCCTTGCCGCTTATCTTGAAATCTTCTTCACCGACGGCGGCGCGGGCAAGAAGAGAGAGAAGCTCGCCACAAAAGCCCCAGCCGATGCCCACCCCGATCTCACCGCCGAACTTTTGGCCGAACAGATGCGGCTCGAAGACCTGCGCGCACGCCGCAAGGCGGCCGACTGTTGCGAGCGCTCGGCTGCGCTTTCAACAATCATCGGCGAAGTGCTCGCCCGCTACGAGCACGCGAAGGCGGCGCGCGGCGTCCTTGATTTCGATGATCTCATTGCCCGCACGCTGTCCTTGCTCGAACGTTCCGATGCGCGCTGGGTGCTGTTCAAGCTCGATTCCGGCATCGACCATATTCTCGTCGACGAGGCGCAGGATACGAGCGAAACGCAATGGAAGATTCTGGAGGAGCTGACCGGCGAATTCGCTGCCGGCTTCGGCAGCCGCAACATTCGCCGCACCTTTTTCGCCGTCGGCGACGAGAAGCAATCGATCTTCTCCTTCCAAGGCGCCGCACCGCATATGTTCCACAAAATGCGCAGCCGCTTCGCTGTGCTGTTCGGGGCCGATGCGGCTTTCGAACATGTGGAACTCAAGGACTCCTTCCGCTCCGTGCCGGCCGTGCTCACCATGGTCGATGAGATCTTTGCAGCGCCGGAGCATCAAAAGGGGCTTGTCACCGACGACATATGGATGGGGCATGCGCCGCTAAAGCGGCATCTGCCCGGCCTCGTCGAAATCTGGCCTGCGATCAGCACCGAGCCGCGCGAGGACCCACGCGATTGGCGGCTGCCGCTCGACATGCTCGACGAGACCGATCCGCCGAGCCGGCTTGCGCAGCGCGTCGCGCAGAAGATCGGCCATCTTCTCGCACCCGGCTCTGGCGAATATGTCTACGACTCCGACCTAGGGCATTTCCGTCCCGTCAGCGCCGGCGACATATTGATTCTGGTGCGCACCCGCGGTCCCTTCTTCGAGGCCATGATCCGTGCCTTGAAGCAGAACAAAATCCCCGTCGCCGGCGCCGACCGGCTCCAGCTCACCCAGCATATAGCGGTGATGGATCTGATGGCGGCGGGCCGCGCGGCGCTTCTGCCGCAAGACGATCTGACGCTCGCAGCCGTGCTGAAATCGCCGCTGATCGGGCTCGACGATGAGGATCTTCTAAAACTTGCGCCGGGCCGCAAAACTTCGCTCTTCGAAGCGCTCGCCAATTCGCCGGAAGAAAAATATCAGACGGCGTATGCGCGGCTCGCGCGCTGGCGCAGCCGCGCGGCGCTCACGCCTTTCACCTTTTATGCGCTTCTCTTGAGCGAAGACGGTGGCCGGCGCGCCATGGAGACCCGTCTCGGCCCCGAGGCCTGTGACGCGCTCGACGAATTTCTGCGGCTTGCTTTGCGGGCCGAGCGCGACGGCATTTTCTCGCTCGCGCGCTTTCTCGCCGATCTCGAAGGCGCAGATCTTTCGATCAAGCGCGATATGGAGGCCTCGGGCGATTGCGTCCGCGTCATGACCGTCCACGCCGCCAAAGGGTTAGAGGCCAAGATCGTCTTTCTGCCCGATACATGCGGCGTGCCGAGCCCACGGCATGATCCAAAAATCTTTTGTCTTACCGATCCTGCCGGCGGGCCGCCGCTGCCCGTCTGGTCCACCCGCAAGGATCAGGACCCGGAGGCAGTCGCGGACGCGCGGGACGCTGCGCGGGCCAGCGCGGAAGACGAATATCGCCGGCTCCTCTATGTCGCGCTGACGCGGGCGGAGGAGCGCCTCTACATCGCCGGCTTCTATAATGCGCGCGAGCCCGGCGCGATCGCCTGGAACATGATGATCCATGCCGCTTTGGGGGACGGCTTCGAGGAACTCCCGGCTTTTTGGGACAGTGCGGAAATGATCCTGCGGCGGGTGACGCCGGGCACGATCGCGCCGGGCGCCACAGATGCGCGCGAGGGGCCGGCGGCACAAGAAGTGGAATTGCCAGATTTTCTGCTGCGTCCGGCAACGCCAGAGATGAGCCCGGCGCCGCCGCTCAAACCCGCAAGTGCGCTCGCCGCCGCCGACGCATTTCGCGATGATGCGAGCGCCGGCCTCAAGCGCGAAGCGCTGGAGCGCGGGCGGCTGATGCATGTGCTTTTGCAATATCTGCCGCAGGTCTCACCCGCAGGCAGGAGGACAACGGCGCAAGCCTTTCTCGCGGCCCGCGCCGAGCATCTGGCGTCAGACCACGAGGATTTGATCAGGCAAGCTTTGGGCGTGCTCGACACCGAAGGGCTTGCCGAACTTTTCGGGCCACGCGCACGCTCGGAGGTCGCGATTGTGGGGCGAATCACCACGCCCGGAGGCATGGTGCGGGAGGTGAGCGGCCAGGTCGACCGCATCGTCGAGACCGAAACGCAAGTGATCATCGCCGATTACAAAACCGGGGCTGTGCATGAGGCCGGCACCATGCCGCCCGCCTATCTCACCCAGATGGCGCTTTATCGCGCGGTGCTCGCGCCGCTCTGGCCGGACAAGAAGCTGCGCATGCTGCTGATTTTTACCGCCGGGCCGAATGTGGTGGAGCTGCAGGCGGAAGCGCTGGATGCTGCACTGGCGGGGGTGGCATAGGCGAGCTGGACCGGCGCGCGAACTTGACGCGCCGCAGCGGTCTCCCTAGGTTCCAGGAGAATAAACGGGACGAGTCCCGCAGCGCACGAATCGAAGAGGCACCCATGGCCACCGTTAAAGTTACCGATGCCAATTTCAAAGCCGATGTGGTGGGCGCGAGCGGCCCCGTCGTGGTGGATTTCTGGGCCGAATGGTGCGGCCCCTGCAAGATGATCGGCCCGTCGCTCGAAGAGATCGCCGACGAACTGGCCGGCAAGGTCACGATCGCCAAGCTCAATGTCGACGAAAATCCCGGCGTCGCTGGCGCCTATGGCATCCGCACCATCCCGACCCTGATGATCTTCAAGGACGGCAAGATGGCCTCGTCGAAGATCGGCGCCGCGCCCAAGGGCGAATTGAAGAAATGGATCACCGACGCGATCTGACGGCCGATTCGCCTCGGGATCTTTCGCAAAGGGCCTCGAAAGAGGCCCTTTTTGCTTGGAGCACGAGGTTTACGGATGGGGCGATGAATGATCGCTTCGCAAGCATGCCTGCCGCCCCTCTCCCCGCTTGCGGGGAGAGGGGCGCAAGCGCCAACGGACCTACCACGCGCATGAGCTATCAGGTCAAAGAGATCTTCCGCACTTTGCAGGGCGAAGGCGCGCAGGCGGGCCGCGCCGCAATCTTCTGCCGATTTGCCGGCTGCAATCTCTGGTCGGGGCGCGAAGACGACCGCGCGGCGGCGCAATGCAGCTTCTGCGACACGGATTTCATCGGCACGGATGGCCAAGGCGGCGGAAAGTTCGAGACGCCGCAGGCGCTCGCGGCGGCCATCGCCCAGGCTTGGGGCGGCGCTCCGCGCGACTACGCCTATGTCGTCTTCACCGGCGGCGAACCTCTGCTGCAGCTCGATGAGCCTCTGCTCAAGGCTTTGCACGAAGAGGGCTTCGCCTGCGCGGTCGAGACCAATGGGACGCTCGCGCCGCCCAAGGGCGTGGATTGGGTCTGCGTCAGCCCCAAGGCCGGCACCGAGCTCGTGGCACGAACGGGCGACGAGCTGAAGCTCGTCTTTCCGCAAGAAGGTCTCGATCCCGCGAGCCTCGAAGCGCTCGCCTTCAACCATTTCTTCCTGCAACCAATGGACGGGCCGCATTTGGCCGAATATACCGCAGCGGCCGTCGCCTATTGCCAGGCGCATCCGCGCTGGCGGCTCAGCCTGCAGACCCATAAATTCATTGGTTTGCCATAGCTTTCGGCCTGCCGTGACGCTTTCACTGACGAAGACCGCGTAATGAAGATCACCCAAGCCTTTAGTTTCGAATCCGCGCATTTCCTGCCCAATGTGCCGGCAGCGCATCGCTGCCATGCGATGCATGGCCATTCCTACCGCGTGGAGCTGAAGGTCGAAGGCCCGGTCGATCCGGTCACCGGCTTCGTCGTCGATTTCTTCGATATCGAACAAGCCTTCGGGCCTTTGCTCGGAAAGCTCGATCATCATTGCCTGAATGAGATCGAAGGCCTCGAAAATCCGACGGCGGAACATATCGCCGTCTGGATTTTTACGCGGGTGAAGAAGGCCCTGCCGCAGCTTTTTGGCGTCATCGTCTATGAGATGAAGGATTGCTATGCGGAATATTATGGGGAGTAATATTTGGCCTTTATCTTGCGCCGGAGGAAGGTGACGCCATGTGCCTGGAACATGTTCCTGGAACCGGCGCGAACAATAGGACATGATGTTTCTCAATGGCTGATGTGAAGCCAAAGACCGCCGATCGGGCCCTTCTCCAGGGGCTCGCCAGTCTGCCGGTGTTTTTCGACCTCGCCGGCAAGCGCGCGCTTTTGGCCGGCGGTTCGGCCCGCGCCGTCTGGAAGGCGGAGCTGCTTCAGGCCGCAGGCGCCCGTGTCGACGTCTTTTGCACGGCGCCCAGCGCCGAGCTTCTCGCCCTTGCCGAAAGCTGCCCTTCGATCCAACTCGTGCAGCGGCATTGGCAGCCGGAGGATTTCAACGGCGCGACTCTGGCGATCGGCGATTTCCATGCAAAGCAGGAGGCCGCGGCTTTTCATGCCGCGGCACGGCTCGCCCGCGTCCCGGCCAATCTGATCGACCGGCCGGAGTTTTGCGACTTCCAGATCGGCACGATCATCGATCGTTCGCCGCTCGTCATCGGCATTTCGACCAAGGGCGCGAGCCCCGTCTTTGCGCTGGCCTTGCGCGGCTGGCTCGAGGCCCTGCTGCCGCAGGCGGTCAAGCTCTGGGCTGCGGCGGCGGAGAGCTGGCGCGCGAAATTGAAAGCGCGCGGCCTTTCAAGCGCCGGCCAGCGGCATTTCTGGGAGTTTTTCGTCTCTAAGGCGCTCGGCGCGCGCCCGCCGGAACCGGCGGATTTCGAGACATTGCTCGCCGCCGCGCAAGCGACCGATGCACAGCATCGGGGCAGTCTCGGCTCTGTCGCTCAAGGTTCTGTCGCTCTCGTCGGCGCCGGACCCGGCGATCCCGAACTCATCACTTTGAAAGCGCTGCGCGTGCTGCAGGCCGCCGATGTCGTCCTTTATGATGATCTCGTCGCGCCGCAGATCATCGGCATGGCGCGGCGCGAGGCGGAAAAAATCGCCGTCGGCAAGCGCGGTTATCGCCCCTCTTGCAAGCAAGACGACATTGTCGCCCAGCTCGTGATGCTGGCGCAGGCGGGCAAGCGCGTCGTCCGGCTGAAGGGCGGCGATCCTTCCGTCTTCGGCCGCGCCAATGAGGAGATCGCCGCTCTGACGGCTGCCGGCATTCCGGTCGAGGTGGTGCCGGGCATTACCGCGGCTTTGGGCGCCGCGGCCTCGTTAAAACTCTCGCTCACCGAACGCGAGCGGGCGAGACGCATCCAGTTCATCACCGCCCATGCGCATAATGGACGGCTGCCGGACGACATAGACTGGAGCTCGATCTGCGATCCCCATGCTGCAACCGCCGTCTATATGGGGCTGCGCACTTTAGAGGCTTTGTCGCAGCGGCTGCTGGCGCAGGGGATCGATCCATTCACGCCCGCCGTGCTCGTCGAGCGCGCCACTTGTGTCGATGAGCGCCGCATCTTCGGAACCATCGCCGATCTTCCGGCCAAGGCGGCCGCAGCAGTACCGAGCGGGCCATGCCTCGTCTTGATCGGCCGCGCCTTCGATCATGCCGCCGCGGATCGGATGGAAGGTGAAACAGAAGCGCGCAACAAGAGCGCTTGACATAGCGCAACCCTTCCATTGCTCAGCAATGCAAAGGAGCCTCTATCTAAGGCGAACCTTTGCATGGAGTGACCATGGATTTGCGCGGCAAGAAAGGGCTGGTCCTCGGCATAGCGAATGAGCACAGCATCGCCTATGGCTGCGCAAACGCATTCCGCGCCGCGGGTGCCGAACTCGCAGTCACTTATCTGAACGCCAAAGCAGAACCCTATGTGCGGCCGCTCGCCGAGGCGATGGGCTGCCCGATCATTTTCCCCTGCGACGTGCGGGTGCCGGGACAGCTCGAGAGCTTTTTCGACAAGGTGCGGCAAGACTGGGGGCAAATCGACTTTCTTCTGCATTCCATCGCCTTCGCGCCGAAGGAGGATCTGCATGCCCGCGTGACCGACTGCTCGCAGGCTGGATTTGCCATGGCCATGGAAGTGTCCTGCCACTCCTTCATCCGCATGGCGAAGCTCGCCGAGCCACTGATGCTGCAAGGCGGCTGTCTTCTCACCGTCACATTTTATGGATCGGAAAAAGTCGTCGCCGAATATAATCTCATGGGACCGGTGAAGGCGGCGCTTGAAAGCGCGGTGCGCTATATGGCGGCGGAGCTGGGCGACAAACGCATCCGCGTCCACGCCATTTCGCCGGGGCCGCTGAAAACCCGCGCCGCCTCGGGCATTTCCCGCTTCGACGAGCTGATGGAGCGGACGCGCCTGCGCACGCCCGAGCATCGCCTCGTCAGCATCGAGGATATCGGCAATCTCGCAAGCTTTCTCGTGAGTGATGCGGCTTCGGCACTGACCGGCAATATCGAATATATTGATGCCGGCTATCACATTCTCGCCTGAGTCCCCGGTCGGCTTGCGGGTGCAAGCCGACCAGCAAACCGCCATGGACGCTGAAGCGCGCCGCCTATAATGTTTGCGGGCAAGGCCGGCAATTGCCGGCAGGGACGGATCTCATCGATGCATATGAGCCATCTCCAATATCTCCCCTTGACGCTGCCTTTCTTCGGCGCGCTTGTCTTGATCTTCCTGGTGCTTGTGGCGCTGATCGAGGTCGGCATTCTGCGCTATGCCTTCATGCGCATCGGCATCGCGCCGCGCGCCGCCATGTTTTTGCTGCTCGCAACGCTGGTCGGCAGCTATATCAATATTCCGGTCGCCGAACTGCCGCCGCGCGATGTTCTCACCGGCCAGACTTTCACCTATTTCGGCATGCGCTATACCGTGCCGCTCATTGTCGAATGGCCGGGCACCATCGTCGCTGTCAATGTCGGTGGTGCGCTCATCCCCTTTTGTCTGTCGATCTATCTGCTCGCCAAACACAATCTATGGGGCCGCGGCATCCTTGCCATCGCCTGCGTCGCGGTCGTCTGCCATCTTCTGGCTTATCCCGTCCATGGTGTCGGCATCGCCGAGCCGATCTTCGTGCCGCCGCTTGCAACCGCGATCATCGCAATCGTGATCTCACGCGACTATGCCGCGCCGCTCGCCTATGTCGGCGGCAGCATGGGCACGATGGTCGGCGCCGATCTCTTAAATCTCGACAAGGTGCAAGGGCTCGGCGCGCCGGTCGCTTCCATCGGCGGCGCCGGCACTTTCGATGGCATTTTCCTCACCGGCATATTGGCGGTGTTGCTCGCCGGCATTTCGCAGCCCAAACTGCGCCCCTGAAAAGCCCCCTGATCATCCGGGTGCGAGGACAAAAAGGAATGGATTTCAAGAAGAAATTCTTGGCCAAGCCTGGCCGCAAGATCAAATTGGCGGACATTGATCCGACCTATTGCGGCTCCTACGCTTCGGAAGAGGCGGCCAATGAAGAGCTGGCGCGCCACAAGCAAAGGATCAGCGTCCTGCAGCGCCGGCTCAATGGCGATGGCACGCAAGCGCTGCTGATCGTGTTGCAAGGGATCGACGGCGCCGGCAAGGACGGCACCTGCTGGCATGTCATCAGCTCCATGGACCCGGAAGGCGTCAATGTGACCGGCTTCAAAGAGCCGACCCCAGAGGAGCTGAAACATGATTTTCTCTGGCGCATTCATGCGCATGCGCCGGCCAAGAGCGAGATCGCCGTCTTCAATCGTTCGCATTATGAGGATGTGCTCGTCGCCCGCGTCCACAAGCTCGTGCCGAAAAAATTATGGGCGGCCCGTTACGACTGCATCAATGAATGGGAGAGACTGCTCCATCAAGACAACACCACCACCATTCTCAAATTCTTTCTCTATATTTCCAAGGAGGAGCAGCTCAGCCGTTTCAAAGATCGGCTGGACCAGCCCGACCGGCAATGGAAGATCAGCGAAGCTGATTACAAGGAGCGCGAATATTGGGACGATTATATCGACGCGTTCGAAGATGCCTTTGCCAAATGTTCGAAGAGCCATGCGCCCTGGTTCATCATCCCGTCGAACAATAAATGGTTCCGCAATCTCGCCGTCGCAAAAATCATCGCCGATACTCTGGAAGCGATGGACCCGAAATATCCGCCGCCGCATGTCGATATCGCCGAGATCCGCCGCCTTTATCATACCGCGGCGGCCGACGGTGGCGAGGCTCCCCGCAAGAACGGGGAGGCCGGCAAGAGACATAGCAAGAAACATAAATAGCGCAGGAACCTCTCACCCCTTCGTCTCTCACCCTTCGTCGTACCGCGTCTTCAATGCCGGAGCTATGAGATCTGTTCCCGCACGATCCAAATATGCGGGCGCATAAGCGTCTTGATCGGATGCACCACGTCAGTCTCGGTCGGCGGCGAAATCCGCCAACGGACGCTTTGCGCTTCGATAATGGCATCGCCATTGTCGCGCACTTCGACGACCATGCCCTCGAATTTTGTCCGGCGCGCCGTCACGTCGAAATTCAGCACGTCGAATTTCTTCAATTGCCGCGGCGGATCGGATTCTTTTGCGGCACTGTCGAAAAAGTCGAGCTCGAGCCCGTTGCTGATCTTGGTGGCGGTGAAAAATACATCCCACTTCGTCACGGTTTTGCCTCATCGGTGAAAATGCCGCTGCTTCCCATGCATATTTCCCACCGAAAGGAAAGTCCGCGAGAAAAGGTGCAAAGCGACGCCCTTGGAGAACGCCCTTGGATTTGCCGCAAGATGCCGGCATGAGAAGCTGGCGCCCGAGGCGGATTGGCGCGAGCATTCCGCGTCAGCGGATTACGGTACGGCAGCCGCGGCAGCCGCCGGCTTTTGCTCGGCCGCGGGATTGGACCTAAATTGTCGTTGCCGCACAAGGTTTGACCCGTATGAAGCTCTATTCGGAAAATTGCTCGCCTTATTCCGCGTCGGTGCGCATCACGATCCATGCCAAGGCGCTCGACATCACGATCGTGGCACCGCCGGGCGGGCTGAAATCGGCGCAATATCATAGGATCAATCCGCTCGGCACCATTCCCTGCCTCATCCTCGACAATGGCACGGCCTTGGCAAAATCCGCCGCCATTATGGAATATCTCGAGGAAAAATTTCCGGTTCCGCCGCTGTTGCCGGTCAGCGTTGAAGCGCGGGCGCATGTCCGCATGCTCGCCCGGATCAGCGAATTGCAGATCATGGCCCAGGCGGCCGAACTCATCGCTCTCGTCAATGCGAGCCCGCGCGACGAAACGGCCACCGCCAATCGGCTGACCAGGATCGTCCGCGGCCTTGCCGCCTTGCAGAACCATCTGAGCGGTGAAGATTTCGCGGCCGGCCGTAATCTGACGCTCGCCGACTGCCAGCTGGCGCCGGCGCTCTATGGTGTTCCCTTTGCGGCCGGCGCCTTCATGGACCGCGATTTGATCAGCGCCTATCCGAAGGTCGCCCGTTATATTGAAACAAGCCGAAGGCACCCGGCAATAGACCGCGTGCTGAATGAAATGACGGCCGCGCTCACAGCAAGCTGATCTGCTACGATGATGACTAAGGAGCTGGCGATGACATCCTTCCCTTCGTCTTTTCGGCATGCGCTCTGTGCCGCGGTCTCACTCGCTCTGGCTCTTTTGCTCTCGGCAGGACTCTCGGAAGCTGCCGCGGCCGCCGAGCCGCCGCAAATTCCGCCTACCATGCCCAAAGGCGCGTCCGTTGGAGCCAATGCACCCTGTTCTTCCTTGGCCGATTGCGATCGCCGCGATTACGACTATTCGGGAACGCGCGGCCGCATGGGGCTCGGCGCCGATCCGGCGCATCCGGAAGGTCCCGGCAATGCGCCCAATTGAGAATTTTAGGAGCCGCTCTTACCTGAGTTAGGACGATTCCGTCCCGCCATCAAACGCGGCTCATATTGACAATATATTGTCATATTGACTATATCTTGTCATGGTAAAAAATCCGCGAGACGCGTTGACGGAACTTATATTGGAGACCTTTCGGCTCAACGGGAATCTGCTGGCGGCAGGCGATGCGCTGGTCGCCGATCTTGAGTTGACTAGCGCCCGCTGGCAGGTGCTCGGAGCCGTGGCACTCTCGCCTGTTCCCTTGCCGGTCGCCCATATTGCGCGAAACATGGGCCTGACGCGCCAAGCCGTGCAGCGGCTGGTGAATGAACTGGCGCGCGCCGGCATGCTGCGTTTTGCCGCCAATCCGCATCATCAGCGGGCCAAGCTGGTGCTTCTCGCCCCGCGTGGCGCCGCCGCCTATGAGGCCGCGATGAAGCGGCAGATCCCTTGGGCCAAAAGCCTCGCCCAGCGGTTAAGCATTCAAGAGATCGAGCAGGCGACGGTGACGCTCCGCACCATCAGGCACCGCCTCGAGGATCAATCAGAGAGAGGGCACGATGATGCTTAAGCGCCTTCACCCGATCGCCGGGATCATCGCGACTCTAATGATTTCGTCATTCTGGGTTTCGACTGTCGTGGCGGAACTCTTCGGCTCGCTTGCGACGGTCAGTGCCGTCAAGCAGGCGATCCCCTGGGGCTTCTTCATCCTCATCCCCGCGCTTGCGCTCACAGGCGCGACCGGTTTCCAATTGGCCGGTCATTCGTCAAAACCGGAGATCGCACGAAAAAAACGCCGTATGCCGTTCATCGCCGCAAACGGCCTCTTCATTCTCGTCCCTTCGGCATTTTATCTTTCTATGTGCGCCGCTCATGGCGGGTTCGGACGCGCCTTCTACCTGGTTCAGGCCGTCGAACTCATCGCTGGCGCCGCCAATCTCGCACTCATGGCACTTAACATCCGCGACGGCTTCCGCCTCTCTGGCCGGTTGACATAAGCCCATGCCATGACGGTCGCTTCCGGGCAGCCTCACCATCAGCATCAACGTAGCCATAACCATACGAGCCAAAAGCCGAGAGCCGGCCGCGCAAGGCGGCGCGCGCCCAGCGCGGCTTGCGGCATCACTCTTGCCCCGATTGCCCTGAACACCGGCTCGGATGGCTCAAATTGACCCGTCTGTCTCACTGTGGGCCATCGCCTCGGAGCCGCAATTCAAGACGAGAACCGGACGAGGCGCGTGGTGCCGACAGCCATGATACGGCCGAACAGCGAAAGCCGCGTGGCCTGGGTCGATTATGCGAAAGGATTTTGCATCATCATGGTGGTGATGATGCATTCGACCTTGGGCGTCGGCGAAGCGCTCGGCGGGCAAGGCATTCTCCATAGCATCGTCGCTTTCGCCCGGCCGTTTCGCATGCCGGACTTCTTCTTGATCGCCGGCCTCTTTCTTTCGCAGACGATCGATCGCGACTGGCGGACTTTTGCCGACCGCAAGGTCATCCATTTCGGCTATTTCTATCTGCTGTGGCTTGTGATCCAAGTCATCGTCAAATATGCGCGCCCAACTCCCAGCGGCCTTGCCGAGGCCGTGGATCAATTCGGCTTCGGCCTCATCGAGCCGCTCGGCACGTTATGGTTCATTTATCTCCTGCCAATCTTTTTCGTCACGACCAAGCTGTTGCGGCCTGTGCCCCCTGTTCTCGTCTGGATCGCGGCGGCGCTGCTCGAGACGGCGCGCATTTCCAGCGGCTCGACCGTCGTCGATGAATTTGCGGCACGTTATGTATATTTTTTCTCGGGCTATCTTCTCTCGAGCCATTTCTTCGCGCTGGCGGCCTGGGCCCGCAGCCATAAGAAAGCTGCGACCGGCGCTCTCGGCATCTGGGCCTGCTTCGAGACGCTCCTCACTTTCATTCCCACGCCCTTTGCGAATTATCCAAATTATGCGAGCCTACCGCTCATAAGTCTCATTGCCGGATTTATCGGTGCGGGCGCGGTCATCGTCGGAGCCTCGCTTCTTTCCGAGATCCGCTTCACGTCATGGCTGCGCTATTGCGGCCGGAACTCGATCGTCATCTATCTCGCTTTCTTCCTCCCCATGGCAGCGACCCGCACGGCGATCATGCATTCCGGGCTCGTCACCGACGTGAGCCTCGCTTCGGTGCTGGTGACATTCGCAGGCGTGACCGTGCCGCTCATCCTGCATGCGCTGGTGCGGGGGACGCGGCTCAAATTCCTATTCGAGCGGCCGGCCATGTTCTGGCTGGTCCCCGCCTTCAAGACCGGCGAGGCGCAGCCTGCGCGACAGGTCGCGGCGACACGGGGATAGAGAATGCTTCAGCTCTTGTCGCATCAAGACGTGCCGCTGGAAGACGTGCCGCTTGCCGGGGCCGTCGCAGGAGCAAGCTTCATCCGAGCTGCGGTGCCTATGACAGTCGAAGTCTTGCGCCCTGACGCGGCTGGCGCCTATGCCGCCGAATGGCGGCGTCTCGCCGAGGATTGCCTGGAGCCGAATATATTCCTCGAGCCCGGCTTTGCACTCGCCGCGGCCCGGCACCTTGCCAAGCGCCGGGCACCTCGCTTCCTTTTCGTCTGGGAAGGCGACACCGCCGGCCAGCGCAAGCTGCTCGCTGTCTGCCCGCTCGTCCCTGCCGGCCATTTTGCAAGCTTTCTGCCGGCCCGGATCTGGACGCATGAACAAGCGCCGCTCGGCACGCCCCTCCTCGATCGCACCCGTGCCGAGGAAGCGCTCGCTGCGATCTTCGCCTATTGCCGGGCGCATCTGCCGCGGGCCGCCGGCCTGATGTTTCCTACGCTCCCGCAAGAGGGAGCAGTGGCGCAGCTTTTGGTGGCGGGTGCTGCTGCCGATGGGCGCGAGATCCAAATCTATGGCGCGCATCAACGTGCGATTCTCGGCGCCGGTCAGGAGCCGCAGTCCTATCTCGAACGATCGATCACATCGGTCCGTCGCCGCAAGCTCAAACGAGCCCGCAAATTGCTCGAAGCGCGCGGCATGGTGACGTTTCGGGTCCTGCGCGAGCCAAGCGAAATCGGCGATGCTGCCGAAGCATTTCTTGTCCTCGAAGCCAAAGGCTGGAAGGGCCGGCGCGGCACGGCCTTTCTGAAATCACCGGAACGCGCTGCCTTCGCCCGTGAACTCGTCGCGAAGCTCGCTAGCGAAGGCAAATATTTCATCGCAAGCCTCGATCTCGACGGAAAGCCTCTCGCTATGGCGCTGATGCTGGAAAGCGGCGGCCGCGCCTACTGGTGGAAGGTCACTTATGATGAAGGTTTCGCAACCTATTCGCCGGGCGTCCTCCTCACCTTGGAGCTCACGCGCGTCTTGCTCAGCGACACGAAGATCGCGCTCACCGATTCCTGCGCCAGCGCCGATCATCCGATGATCGATCACATCTGGTCCGAACGCATCGCGATTGCCGATTTTTTGATTGCCGTCGACGCCGACCGCCCGCAAAGATTTGCGGCATTCGCCACGCTTGAACAGCTTCGCCGTACCCTGCGCGGCCGGCTCAAGGGGATCGTCCTGCGCCTGCGCCGCTGGAAACGCGCGCTTGGTCATGCGCCTGGACATGTTCCTGGCTGAAACAAAGCATGGCGCCGACCACCCGGATCGGTTCCGTATCGAAGAAGGAGAGCATGTCCTTGATGAGACATCGGGTATACCCGATGTCTAAAATGTCGGAAAAGTCTATCAACTTTTCCGGGACATGATCTAGAATTTAAGCATGCTCGCCTGTTTGACTTCCGGCAGCGATCTGATTTCGCCGAGTATTTTTTCGGGAATATTGCCGTCGACGGCGACGAGCGAGATCGCCGATCCGCCTTCGCGATCACGGCCGAGCGCGAGAGTGGCTATATTGATGCCCGCATCGCCGAGCAGGCTCGCGAAGCGCCCGACGAAGCCTGGTCTATCCTCATTCGACACATAGATCATGGTCGGCGAAAATTCCGCATCCGTCTTGATGTCCTTGATCGAAACGATGCGCGGCCTGCCGTCATGGAAGACGGTTCCGGCGATCGAACGTTGCTGGCCTTCGGTTTCGACAATGAGTGTGATCAGGGATTCATAATCGCCTTCGGCCGCGCGAGTGATTTCGTCGATCACAATGCCACGTTCCTTCGCGACAGAAGGCGCGGAAACGACATTCACGTCGGGAAGCGCCGGCCGCAGGAGGCCTGCGACCGCGGCCGCGGTCAAAGCCTTGATCTTGAGATTGACGACCGCGCCTTCGTAAATAATCGACACTTTCTTGATGTCGGCCGCCGTCAATTGCCCGGCAAAGGAGCCGAGACATTCGGCCAATGCGATGAATGGCTTCAGCTTCGGCGCTTCTTCCGCCGTGATCGAAGGAAAATTGACGGCATTGGTGATGGCGCCGCGCGTCAAATAATCCGACATTTGCTCGGCGATCTGAAGTGCCACATTCTCCTGCGCCTCGTTGGTCGAGGCGCCCAGATGCGGCGTGCACACGACGTTCGGGTGACCGAAAAGCCGGTTTTCGGTCGCCGGCTCGGTCACAAAGACATCGAAAGCAGCCCCCGCCACATGCCCGGCATCGAGCTGCAAGCGCAGAGCCTGCTCATCGACGAGACCGCCGCGCGCGCAATTGATGATGTGCACGCCTTTTTTCGTCTTGGCGAGATTTTCCGCCGAAAGAATATTTTTCGTCTGCGCCGTCAAAGGCGTATGCAATGAGATGAAATCGGCGCGCGCGAGGAGATCGTCGATCTCGACTTTTTCGACGCCGAGATCGCTCGCCCGTTCGAGCGACAGGAACGGATCATAGGCAACGACATGCATGCGCAAGCCGATCGCCCGCTCGGCGACGATCGAACCGATATTGCCGCAGCCGATGATGCCGAGCACCTTGCCGGTGATCTCTATGCCCATGAATTGGTTCTTTTCCCATTTGCCCGCCTGCGTCGATGCATCGGCCGCGGGAATTTGCCGTGCGAGGGCGAACATCAAGGCGATTGCATGTTCCGCAGTGGTGATGGAATTGCCAAATGGCGTGTTCATCACGATGACGCCTTTGGCGGTCGCCGCCGGAATATCGACATTATCGACACCGATGCCGGCGCGGCCGATGACCTTCAGATTGACGGCTCTGTCCAGGATCTTCGGCGTCACCTTGGTCGCCGAGCGGATGGCGAGCCCATCATAATGACCGATGATCTCGGCGAGTTTGTCTTTGTCTTTGCCGAGATTCGGCTGAAAATCGACCTCGACGCCGCGCATTTTGAAGATGGCGAGGGCGGCGGGCGAAAGAGCATCGGAGATAAGGACGCGGGGAGCCATAGTTTTCCTGTTCCGTCTTACGATTACTTATCGGTGCCGTACTCTTCGAAAAACGAGGCGTCTACGACGAGGATGGTCTTTTCCTTGAGTCCAAGTTTCATTGTTTCAAGCAGATCGATCAGACGCTGAAGATCGATCAGTTCGATCTCTTTGGCGCCCTTCATGGCCTCGTCCTTAGCGGGCCGAGTGAACGACGACGTTGTGAGAAAGAGCCCCTTTTCGGCTCGTTCACGTAGAACCGCCGCCTGAAACTTCATTATCTCGTCTTTATCTACTGCCTTGTCCGTGTACCTCTTGCACTGGAAGAGTACGGTGGTCGTCATCATAGGGTTGATGCGGAGATAGCCAATGCCGTCAATCCCGCCGTCGTTCGTCTTCCCGGTGACATTGACCTCCGTGAAACCCGCTTTGCGCAACAGAAAGGCGGCAAAATTCTCGAAGCCTTTTGGACTCATGCCTCGGAGAATTTTTGCGAGCTGCGCGCGATGCGACTCCTCCTGGATGGAGGGACCCAGATCAACATCCTTAAGCGATGGAGTTGCCTTTTCCTCGCTAGTATTCTGCGTCTCCTCGGCTTCACGCTCCGCGCGTATCGCACTGTGCTGGCGCTTGAAGATTTCCACTGCTTCCGTTTGCGAAAGCTGCGTTTTTCTCCCACGCTCAGTCCCCTCTTCTTCGAAGCCCTTCAGCCGGACGATCGTGCAGCGGCTCTGAAAGCCGTTGATCCTTACCTTGTTGAGTTTCCCGTCGACGACGATGACGCCGGCCGGGCCTTGCCGCAGCGCCGATTTCCAGACCGAGGCGCCCGGCACGCCGGCCCAGACGGTGTCGCGGAATTGCGCTGCGACGAGCTGGCTCTCGTTCGGGATCGCCAGCGCCCAGCCGTCCTCGCGGTCGCCATCGACGGTTCCGGGCGGCAGCAGTTTGACGCCGGCTTGCGCCAGGAGGTCATTCGCCTGTTTGATCGTCCGCGCGTCCGGCGCGCCGACACCGCTTTTCCAAGCCTCGCGCACTTCGTCGAGCAATTGGCCGATCGTCGCGCGGTGGCCGGAGCGCCACGCTTCGACGCGCGAGGTCAGGAGATGGCGCAGGCAGGCCTTCCAGTTTTCCGAATTGTCCTCGTATTCGAGCATTCCGCTAGTTTCCAAACGCCGCGTTCGGACCCGTCGAGGAGCCCCTCTCGGGTCAAATAAAAGCGAGCCCAATGGACTTGGTTGTAGAACCAACTCTGGCCCGACGCGAGCGTCTCGTTTTGCTTGGAGTCATCTAATTCCAGCGCGACCGCGATTTTCTCGAGCACCTCGGTTGGTGTGCCCGAATTGCCGAGCGACCGCAATGCGTCCAATAACGGCGCAAAATAGCGAATGAACTCGGGTCCCTTGGCCGGTTGCCTAGTCACCGGAGCCCCCAGCGTAAGAGGTGGATTGGCGCGGCCACTCGCCACGCGAGAAGGAGGATGAGGTGTCATGCCGCCTTGGCAAGCTCACCCTTAGCCTTTTCAAAGGCGAAGTCGAGCCATTGTGTCAGCGCTTCGACATCGGATTTTTCGATTGTCGCACCACACCAGATGCGTAAGCCAGGCGGCGCGTCGCGATAGGAGCCGATATCATAGGCGACGCCTTCCTTCTCAAGAAAAGCCACAATCGCTTTGGCGAAACCCGCCTGCGCATCCGGCGGCAAATGCGTGACGGCCGGATCGACGACCTTCAGACACACACTCGTGTTGGACCGCAACGTGACATCCTTGGCGAGGAAATCGACCCAATGTGTCTTGCCGACCCAATCCGCAAGCGCGCCGGCATTGGCGTCGGCGCGCGCCATAAGGCCATCGAGACCGCCCAAAGATTTTGCCCATTGCAAGGCATCGAGATAATCTTCGACGCAGAGCATGGAGGGCGTGTTGATCGTCTCGCCCGCAAAAATGCCCTCGATCAGTCTGCCGCCCTTCGCCAAGCGGAAGATCTTCGGCAAAGGCCAAGGCGGCGTATAGGATTGCAGGCGCTCCACCGCGCGCGGCCCGAGGATGAGCATGCCATGCGCCGCCTCGCCGCCCAAAACTTTCTGCCAGGAGAAGGTGACGACATCGAGCTTTTGCCAATCGAGCCGCTGCGCGAATGCCGCAGAAGTCGCGTCGCAGATCGTCAGCCCCTTGCGGTCTGCGGCGATCCAATCACCATTCGGGACGCGGACGCCCGAGGTCGTGCCGTTCCAGGTGAAGACGACGTCATTGTCGAAATTCACCCCCGCGAGATCGACGATCTCGCCATAATCGGCCTTAAACGTGCGGGCATCCTTGAGCTTGAGCTCCTTGACGACATCGGTCACCCAACCTTCGCCGAAGGATTCCCAAGCAAGCACATCGACGCCACGCGCCCCGAGCAGAGACCAGAGCGCCATTTCGACCGCACCCGTGTCCGAGGCGGGAACAATGCCGATGCGATAGTCTGCTGGAACTTGGAGGATCTCGCGCGTCAGATCGATCGCGAGCTTCAATTTGGCTTTCGGCGCCTTCGCGCGATGCGAGCGGCCGAGCAAAGCATTTTGGAGGGATTGAAGGGTCCAGCCGGGATGTTTGCTGCACGGGCCAGACGAAAAATGAGGATTGGCCGGCCGAACGCCGGGCATAGTCTTCGTCATGTGATCCATCCTTTCAGATGGGTGCCTCTCGTTGGGGAGAGGTGTCCCGTCGTCACGGATGAACTTCGCACCGCAGGATGTCAAGACGATCATCGGCATCTGCGACTAAAGGCAGAAGTCTGCCTAGACGGCAGAATGTGCGTAGAATTATCGCTGGCGCGTGGGTTCGACGATCTGAACGTCGCCTCATGACCTCTTGAAGGAGCCGCAGATATCTTATGACCTATGTCGCGACCTTCGTGTCGGACTCTGTGCGGCCAACGCTCACCGATGAGTTGTTGCGCCGCCTCGCGCAACATTTGCCAGCTGCGGAGCCGCCGCAATGGCTCGACGAGGCCGTTGCGGCCGATATCATCTTCGCACCATTAGATCACGTTCATGCGATCCACGCGGCTCTGCGCGAAACTCTTGCCGGACTGCCGATCGATTTTATCCTGCAGCCCCGTGCAACACGCCGTAAGAAGCTTTTCGTCGCCGACATGGATTCCACCGTGATCGCCCAAGAATGTATCGACGAATTGGCCGATTTCGTCGGGCTGAAAGCGCATGTGGCAGCGATCACCGAACGTGCCATGCATGGCGAGATCGCCTTCGAGCCGGCATTGCTCGAGCGCGTGGCGCTTCTGCGCGGCTTGAGCGCCAATGTCATACCGAAAATCATCGCCGAGCGCATCACCTTGATGCCGGGCGCGAGAACCCTCGTTCAAACCATGCGCGCGCATGGCGCTTACACCGCCCTCGTCTCCGGCGGCTTCACTTTGTTCACGCGCGAAATCGCCGCCATGATCGGCTTTCACACCCATCGAGCCAATATGTTGATCATCGAAGACGGCAAATTGGCAGGACGTATCAAAGAACCTATTCTCGGAATGTCGGCAAAGCACGAGGCGCTCGAACATTTCCGTGCAACGCAGGGAATTTCGGTGAGCGAAACGCTTGCCGTCGGCGACGGCGCCAATGATCTCGCCATGCTCAAGCAAGCCGGGCTCGGCGTCGCCTTTCATGCCAAGCCTGCCGTTGCTGCCGCCGCGCATGCCCGGATCGATCACTGCGACCTCACCGCACTCCTTTACGCACAAGGCTATAGGCGCGCCGAATTTCGACACTAGAGCATTTTCATCAAAAGTAGACACCGGTTTACCGATCTCGGCTGTTGCCGAGATCGGCTCCTTTGATGATCAAGTCGGGCAAGCCCGACTTGATTTTCCGAAAATTCTCCAACTTCTTGAATTACTGCAGTTTCGAACTGGTTTGATTTAGATCCAGGACCTTGCACATTGCGCCAAATCAAGGCGCGCCCGAAGTGATCGAGATTTAAAACAAAATGGCGACGGGTCGAGCCGACCATTGAGCCATTGCCCTTCTGCCCACCGCACGGTCCTTCCGGGAGGCCTCACATTTTCTCGCAGCGTCTCAAACTGTTCTCGCTCTTCGGCTTCGATGTGTGGATCGATGCCTCATGGATCTTGCTGGCTTTGCTCATCAGCTGGACTTTGGCCGAAGCGGTCTTTCCGAGCATCACGCCGCATCTGGCGCGGATGACGTATTGGTGGATGGCGATCACGGCAACCATCGGCCTCATGTTCTCGATCGTCTTTCACGAGATGGCCCATTCCCTCGTCGCACGGCGCTATGGTTTGCCGATCCGCGGCATCACGCTTTTCATTTTCGGCGGCGTGGCCGAAATGGAACAGGAGCCGTCAAGCCCCAAAGCCGAGTTTCTCATGGCCGTGGCAGGACCTGTGGCGAGCTTCCTGCTGAGCGCGGCTTTTTTTATTCTTCTCAGGCTTGCAAGCGCCTGGAGCGGACCCGAGGCGGTGAAAGGCACCCTCTGGTATTTGGCGGCTCTCAACGGGATCCTCGCGCTGTTCAACCTCGTTCCGGCTTTCCCGCTCGACGGCGGCCGTATGCTGCGCGCGGTCTTGTGGCACTGGCGGGGCGATCTCACTTGGGCGACACGCATTGCTTCCGGCAGTGGAGATTTCTTTGGCGTCCTGCTTATTGTCCTCGGTGTCATCAGCATTCTGAGCGGCAATCTTGTCGGCGGAGTCTGGCGCATCCTCATCGGCATGTTCCTCAGAGGCGCCGCCAGCGCAAGCTATCAGGAGGTCCTCACCAAAAACGTGCTCCAAAGTCTGCCGGTTTCCCGTGTCATGACGCGGCAACCGATCGCCGCCTCACCGGACGTATCGATCGCCACCTTCATCGAGGATTTCATCTATCGACATCATCACCGCGCCTTTCCGGTCACCTCGCAAGGGCGCCTCGTCGGCTCGGTCGGAACGGAGCAGATCGCCGCGATCGATCGCGCGGCCTGGTCGACGACTCCCATCGCGCAAATCATGGTCCCCACGCAGCCGGGCGACGTCACGAGTTCCGGAAGCCGATACGCTTGCCGCGCTGGCGCAGATGCGCCGGAGCAAGCGAAGCCGCCTTTGGGTCATAGACCAGGGGCAGTTCGTCGGTGTCCTATCGCTTCACGACGTGCTGGAACTCTTGTCGGCAAAATTGGAACTTGATCACACCCGCACGCGCCAGTCCGCTGCGCCAGGCCAAGCTCGCCGCTTGTGAGTTGGCGCCGCCTGCTCGCCGTCGCCGGGCAGCGGCGTCAAAATGTTGTTAGATAGGCTTCGTCGATCGCCTCCCATGGAATGTTGCCGCCGCCCAACAGAGCGGCCAGACCGAACCATAGAGTCATCAGCGCCAAAGGAAGAACAAGCAAGCCAATCGGAATTAAACGAGAGTGCGGGCCCTGCGCTCGAGACCGGTTTCGATCCGAACATATGAAACCGGGAGGAAGATTGGTGGGCATATTCTGGCTCCTATTTCGGCAATGAACCGAAAGCGTTAAAGCACGGCGGCCTCACTTTGGTGTCATGGCCGGGTGTTAATGGCCGGGCTTGCCATCGGGTTCCGGCTATCCACGCTTTGCCGCGGCAAAAGCCCGGATGGTTCTGTCGGGACGGCCGTGACGCGGGGAGCAAGACTCGAGCCGCAATTCTACGGAAAACATCCTAGCATAATGGGCGAGCTATCGGCTTTGCGATGATTACGCATCCCCCAGGTGGGGTTCCGCGAAGTCGGGGCGGAGATACTCAACCGATCGGCCGCTGAAAACACCCGCGACAGGCTGGCCTCGTGCAACCCGAATTTGATCGACGCAATCACACCTTATCAAGGGACGATATGCCGGCTGACGGGGCCTTGGCACGCTATCGTCTTGCGCTCCAAACCCCCATAGCCGGACCCGTCACAATGCCGTGAGCGGCTATCCACCTACGATTCGCGCAATGGCGTTTGCGTCGAAGCGAGCCCGGTCGATCTTGAGATAAGCCACAGCTTCGTCTGGCGCGACGACGGCTTCGATCACGCCTGGAGCGGCCTTCAGCTTGGCTTCCATCGCGCCGCTTCCCTGCTGATCGACCTTTCCGAGGTGGAGGAGGTAGCTTGAATACCGCCCGGGTCGGTGCATCGTCGCCGCGATCGCGAGCCAGAGCAGTGCGACGATGACCGCAAAGCTGAACACACCCGTCGTGCCCGCCTGAGCGAAGGCCAAGCCGCCGCCTGCGCCACCCACGAATATGCCCAGAAACTGCGCGCTCGAATAAATGCCCGTGGCCGTCCCTTTGGCATCCGCAGGGGCAATCTTGGTGACGAGCGAAGGCAGCATCGCTTCCATGACATTGAAGGCCGTGAAGAAGCCGACGAGCGCCGCCACCGCGACCGCGCCGATGCTGCCGGCCAGCGCAAGAGCAAGCAGGCTGATCGTCAGCAGGGCGATGGCGGCGATGAACATTTCCTTCATGCGTCCGCCCTTCTCGGCGACGATGATCGCGGGCACCATCAGCGCGACGGAGACGACGAGGACGGGGAGGTAGACGACCCATTCCATCTGCGCCGTGAGATGCAGCGAGGCTGCAAGAAGAGCCGGGACGGCGAGGAAGCTCGCGGTCAGAATGATGTGAAGCGCGAAGATTGCAAAATCCAGCCGCAGCAGTTCGCCATCGCGGAGAACGCGCGCGAACAGCGCCGGCACTGCTTCGGCATCGCGGTGGCGCACGATACGCGCAGGCGTGGGGACGATGCCTTGGGTAATCGCAATGCCGACGAGCGCCAGGACTGCCGTAAGCCAGAAGATGCCGGGCACGCCGATGACACTCGCCAGCAGCGGTCCAATGATGATGGCGGCGACGAAGGAGAGGCCGATGGTGATGCCGACGATGGCCATCGCCTTGGTGCGCACCTCTTCGCTGGTCAAATCGGCGACGAGCGCCAGAATGACCGAGCCGATGGCCCCCGTGCCTTGCAGTACGCGACCCAGCAGCACGCCGGCGATCGAGGTGGAGAGCGCCGCGACAATGCTGCCGATCCCGAAGAACACGAGCCCGATCGAGATCATGGGCTTGCGGCCAATCCGGTCCGACAGCAGACCGAAGGGGATTTGCAGCAGGCCCTGCGTCAGGCCGTAAGCGCCGAGCGCCAAGCCGATCAACTCCGGTGTCGCACCCTGAAGATGGCGCGCATAGCCTGCGAAGACAGGATAGATCATGAACAGACCGAGGAGACGCATGGCAAAGACCCCGGCTAGCGCGCCGGTCGCGCGAAGCTCTTCTTGCTTCATTCTCCAATATCCCTTCCAGCATTCGGACTAACCTGGCCGATCAGCCGGGTCTATAGCACAGCAATCTGCATGAGATGGTGACGAAAGTCAGGATGGTTTTGATATCGCGCCCTTCGGTGCGTTTCGACATGGAATAGGAGTTGGACGCAGATTTGGCGATCATCTAAAGGTCAAGCAACAGCGATGCGGCTGGGCCATTTCCATGAGGCGGGTCAGTCGACGGCGACCAGTGCCGCGCCGCAAAGCCTGCCGACCGGATCATTGACCTTGCAGCATGATGCGCTAACCTCGTTATACTGAAACTCGCCAGACTCTGTTTCCAACATGAACCGCACCAGCAAACCGACGACGCGCCAACTTGCACGGTAGGGAGATGCTATGATCGAATATGGCCACTTCGTCGGCGGCAAGCACATTTCCGGCACGAGCGGACGTTTTTCGGACGTCTATGATCCGGCAAAGGGCGAGATCATGGCTCGCGTCGCTCTCGCTGCGGCAAGCGAGGTGGATGCCGCGGTGGAAAGTGCGAAACAAGCGTATCTGGGTTGGGGTTCCAAGCCGCCGCTCAGCCGCGCGCGCGTAATGTTCAAATATAAGGACCTGCTCGAGCAAAACCTCGACCGGCTCGCAGAAATGATCGGCGCCGAGCATGGCAAAACATTGGGCGACGCGGCCGGCGAGGTTGCACGCGGCATCGAAGTCGTTGAGTTTGCCTGTGGCATCCCGCATCTGCTGAAGGGCGAATTCAGCGAGAATGTCGGCACGAATGTGGACTGTTACTCGTCCCGCCAGCCGCTGGGCGTCTGCGCCGGCATCACGCCCTTCAACTTTCCCGCCATGGTACCGATGTGGATGTTTCCGATCGCGATCGCCTGCGGCAACAGCTTCATTCTAAAGCCGAGCGAGCGGGACCCTTCGGTCCCGCTCCGTCTCGCCGAGCTACTTCTGGAAGCCGGCGCGCCGGAAGGCGTGCTCAATGTCGTCAACGGCGACAAGGAGGCGGTCGACGCGATCTTGGCACATCAAGACATTGCTGCGGTGAGCTTCGTCGGCTCGACCCCGATCGCCGAATATGTCTATCGGACCGGTACAGCCGCCAACAAGCGGGTTCAGGCGTTGGGGGGTGCCAAAAATCATATGCTCGTCCTGCCCGACGCCGATATGGACCAGGCGACTGACGCGCTCATGGGTGCGGCATATGGTTCCGCCGGCGAGCGCTGCATGGCGATTTCCGTGGCCGTCGCGGTCGGCACCGCCGGCGACCTGTTGGTCGAGAAGCTGGCGCCTCGTATCCGCGGTCTCAAAATCGGCCCGTTCTCCGATCCCGAGGCGCAAATGGGGCCGCTCATCACGAAGCAAGCCTATGAGCGCGTGAAGGGGTATGTCGATATTGGGGTCAAAGAAGGTGCCGATCTTGTCGTCGACGGCAGGGAGCTGAAACTTCAAGGCTATGAGAACGGCTTTTTTCTTGGCGGCTGCCTCTTCGACCACGTCACGCCGCAGATGCGCATCTACAAGGAAGAGATTTTTGGACCGGTATTATCGGTGGTCCGCACGCAGGATTACGAACAGGCCCTTGACCTTGTGAACGCGCACGAGTTCGGCAATGGGACGGCTATTTTTACCCGTGACGGAGACGCGGCGCGGGATTTCGCAAGCCGCGCCAAGATCGGAATGGTCGGCATCAACGTCCCGATCCCGGTGCCGCTTGCCTTCTATTCGTTCGGCGGCTGGAAACGTTCCCTGTTCGGCGACCATCACATGCATGGGTCGGAAGGCGTGCGCTTCTATACACGGATGAAGACCGTGACGTCGCGTTGGCCAAAGGGCATCCGCGCCGGCGCTGAATTCGTCATGCCGACGTTGCAGTAGCGGCGGCGCGCATCGCGGTAGCGCGCTCGGGCATGCGGGGCGAGGCAAGCTCGGCGCCGGAAAGCATGCCACGCGTGTCAAGAAAGGCGGCTGAAAGAGCTCAATCGAAAGACGATCCAATCGGCTCATTGACGTCGCCGTATGATGCGGTAACTTCAGCGCGCTGGGATCACCACATATTGAATGCCAGCACAATCATGGCAGCACCTGCTGCACCTGTGGATCTACCATTAATGGTAGATCTTCCAGGCACGAAAAACAATATCGAGGGAAGAAACCCAATGTCTGAGGACATCATCAGCCGCCCAGTCGGGCGGCGTAGAGTGTTGCAGGCCGGCCTAGCAATCGGCGCGATGCAGGTGACGAGCCCGTTCGTAGTGAAGGCGCTCGGCGAAGAGCCGATCAAGATCGGCCTCAACGACCCGTTCACCGGCACCTATGCCCAGCTCGGCAAGAATGAGCAGATCGGCTGTGAACTGGCCGTCGAAGAGATCAATAAGAAAGGCGGCATCCTCGGCCGCCAGGTCGTGCTGCTGTCGGAAGATTTCGACCAGCGGCGACACCGGCACGGCCGTGCAAAAGGCCCACAAGCTGATCGAGCGCGACAAGGTCAATTTCCTGATCGGCAACGTCAATTCGTCAATGGCGCTGGCGCTTGGCGAGGTCGCGGCTCAGGCCGGCATCCTGCATATCGTCAGCGGCGGCCATACCGATGCGGTGACCGGCACCGACTGCCATTGGAACGTCTTCCGCGTCTGCAACACCACGCGGATGGAGACGAACTCGGTCTCCAAGACGCTGTTCGATAAGTTCGGCAAGAAATGGTACTTCATCACGCCGGACTATGCCTTTGGACATACGCTCCAGCAGGGATTCGAAGCCAGCCTCAAGAAATTCGGCGGCACCGAGCTCGGCGCCTCTCTGACCCCGCTCGGCACGACCGACTTCTCCTCCTATCTGATCAAGGCGCAAGCCACGAATCCGGACGTGATCATTTTCCTCCACGCCGGGCAGGATATGATCAATGCGCTCAAACAAGCGGTGCAGTTCGGCCTCGACAAGAAAGCCCACATCGCCGGCGCCCAGCAGGAACTGGAAGCCCTCGAAGGCTTGCCGCCCAACGCGCGGGTCGGCACCTGGGTATTCGAGTGGTACTGGAACCAGCCCAATGTTCCGCATGTGAAGGAATTCGTCGCCGCGATACGGCAAAAGACCGGCGGCAAGGTGCCGACCGCCCGGCACTGGTTCGGCTATGCTTCGATCTGGACCTGCGCGCTGATCGCCAATGAAAAGAAGACCCTTGACGCCAAGGTGCTCGCCAAGGGACTCGAGGATTTCCCTTTGCCGCCGGAAGTGGCCTTGATGCCGGACAAGGTGTTCTACCGGGCAGGCGACCACCAGCTGATGCCCGATCTCTATGTCGGTCATGCGGTGGCAAATGGCCCGGTCCCAGAAGACCTGTTCCATGTCGATTCGATCGCGAAGGGCGTCGATGTAGCATTGCCCGTCTCGGAGACGGGCTGTCACATCAAATGGCCCGCCTGAGATATCCCCTGGCACGGCCAAGCGCCGCCACAAGGTCGGCGCTTGGCTTTGCAGCCTCACTACGCAATAACACAACCGATAACCTGCGCAGTTTGAGCCGCTCGGGCGATCAAGAAGTTTGAAAGCATGACACAACTCATTCTCTACAATGTGTTCAACGGGCTGATTATCGGCGCGTTCTACGGCCTCATGGCCCTCGGCCTGTCGCTCATTCTCAATCTCTCCGGCGTGATCAATTTCGCCCATGGCGGCTTCCTCGCCATCGGCGCCTATCTCGCCTTCATGCTGATGCCGTTCGTCGGCTTCTGGGGGGCGCTGGTGATCGCGCCCATCCTCACCGCGATCTTCGGCTGCATCATCGAGCGATGGCTCATCCGGCCGCTCTACGGCCGCGACCCGCTCTATAGCCTGCTGCTGACATTCGGGCTCGCCTTCATGATCGAGGACGGCACGCGTTTCATCTGGGGGCCGCAGACCCTGCCGTTCGCGATTCCCGACTGGCTGTCGAGCCCGTTGAGCAGCGAGTTTTTCTTCCTGACCGGCTATCGTCTGTTCATGGTGGTGCTGGTCACACTGACGGTGGTCGTGTTGTTCGTGATTTTGAACCATACGCGTGTCGGTATGCGTATCCGTGCCGGCACACTCGACCTCGAAACCGTGTCTGTGCTCGGCGTGAATGTCAGAAATCCTCCGCAGCCTGAATTTCGGGCTGGGCATCTATATGGCCGGGCTCGCCGGTGTTCTCGCGGCCGGGATGCTCGGGCTGCAGCCGACAATCGGCAACGAGCTCATCATGCCGAGCTTCGTCGCCATCATTGTCGGCGGCCTTGGAAGCCTGCCGGGAACCCTGGTCGGCGGTCTGTTGATCGGCGTCGCGTCGGGGCTCACCAGCGTGTTCTTTCCCTCCGCCAGCGAAGCGGTGATCTATGTCATGATGGGGCTTGTTCTTCTGGTGCGCCCGCGCGGGCTTTTCGGTGAGGAGGGGCGCTTCTAATGGACACGCGGTATCAAAAATACGCCGCCAATGCCGCGATCTTGCTGCTGTTGCTGACCATGCCTTTCTGGCTCCATGCGGTCGGCGGCTATACCCAGCTTGGCACGCGCGTCCTGATCATGGCGCTCGCCGCCATGGCGGTGAACTTCCTGCTCGGCTATACCGGCGTCTTGTCGTTCGGCCATGCCGCCTATTTCGGCCTTGGCGTCTATGGCGCCGGGCTTACCATCAAATATCTGCTCCCGAGCACGCTCGCTGGCATGGGAATTGGCATTCTGGTTGCGGTGACGGCCGCCGCGGTCATCGGATTGCTGATCGTTCACCTGCGCGGAATCTATTTCGCAATGGTGACCATCGCCTTCGGTCAGGTATTTTACTTTATCGCCTATCGCTGGAACACCGTCACCGGCGGCGACGATGGCCTGTCGAACTGGAACCGCCTGCCGATCGATTTCAGCTTTGCAAAGCTCGATATCCTTCATGACGAAAGGCTGTTTTATTATTTTGTTCTCTTCTTTTTCCTCATTGCCGTCGCGATCATGGCGGCGTTGCTGCGTTCGCCATTCGGCCGCACGCTTTTGGCGATACGCGAAAATGAGCGCCGCGCCCGCTTTCTCGGCATTCCTGTGGACCAGCACATCTGGTTTTCCTGGATCATCTCCTGCGCCTTCGTCAGCCTCGCCGGCACGCTTTACGCGCTCCTCAACAATTTTGCCGATCCGCATGATCTGCGGTGGGATCAGTCGGGGCAATTCGTCATAATGGCTGTGCTCGGCGGCATGCGATCGTTCTGGGGACCGCTCGTCGGCGCTGCAATCTTCGTCGTCTTGCAGGATTATGTCTCGAGTCTCACCCAGAATTGGATGTCGTTCATCGGATTGTTTTTCGTGCTCGTCGTTTTGTTCTTCCCGCGCGGCGTGCTCGGGATCCTTCGTCGGAAGACCACCTCATGAGCTTGCTACGGGTTGAAAACGTTACAAAGCGCTTTGGCAGTCTGGTCGCCGTCAATGGCGTGTCATTGACGGTCGAGCCGGGTGAGCTGCGGGCGGTGATCGGGCCGAATGGCGCCGGCAAGACCACCTTCTTCAATCTCATCAGCGGATTTCTAACGCCAACGTCAGGCCGCATCATCTTCGACGGTGAAGACGTGACCCGCCTTCTGCCCGCGCGGCGTGTTTGGCGCGGCATGGCGCGCACGTTTCAGATCACCGAAGTCTTTCCGGAGCTGCCGGTTTTCGAAAATCTGCAGATCGCAGTCGAGGCGGCTGCGGGCTTGCGGCTGCGCATCAGGCTGTCGCAAGCCGAGAAGAATGCCGTACGGGCACGCACCGACGAGCTGCTCGAGATGAGCGGCTTGAGCAGCAAGGCCAACAGGCTGGTGGGCGAGCTCAGTCATGGTGACCAACGGGCCACCGAGATCATGATGGCTTTGGCTCTGAAGCCACGTCTGCTGCTGCTCGATGAGCCAACAGCGGGCATGGGCGATCAGGAGACCTATGAGATTACTCAGCTCATCCGAAAGCTGCACCATAGCGAAAAGCTTTCGATGGTGCTCATCGAGCACGACATGCGCGTCATACTCCATCTTGCCGACCGGATCATGGTTCTCGCGGAGGGAAATGTGCTGGCCGAGGGCACGCCCAAGGAAGTCACCGCCAACGAGGCCGTGCAGGCCGCCTATCTCGGAAGCGCAGCGGCATGAGCGATCTCGCGATCGAGGCAGAAGGCCTCCACACTTTTTACGGCAAGAGCCACATCCTCCATGGTGTGAGTCTGGAGGTCCGCGAAGGCGAGATCGTCACCCTTCTGGGACGCAATGGCGCGGGCAAGACAACGACCATGCGAAGCCTCGTCGGACTGACGCAAGCGCGGCAAGGCACGATCCGCATTTTCGGCAATGTCACGACCGGTTGGCCGCCCTATCGGATTGCCCGGCTCGGAATAGGCTATGTGCCGGAAGGACGGCGCATCTTCCCGAGCCTGACGGTTGAAGAGAATCTGAAGGTCCCGATCGACCGGCCGGGACCGTGGAACATCGCGCGCGTCTACAAGCTGTTCCCCCGCCTCGCCGAGCGCAAGAACAACAAGGGCCGGCAGCTTTCCGGCGGCGAGCAGGAGATGCTCGCGATCGCCCGTGCTCTGCTCTTGAACCCGAAGCTGCTGCTGTTGGATGAGCCCTCGCAGGGGCTCGCACCCTTGATCGTTGAAGAGGTCTTCAAGGTAGTCGTAGCGGCACGCAAGGAAGGCATTTCGGTCCTGCTCGTCGAGCAGAACGTGCGGGCGGCTGTCGCAATCGCCGATCGTGCCTATGTCCTCGACGACGGGCGCGTCGTCTATTCGGGACCGGCCAGCGAATTCATCAAGGACGAGGAACGCGTCCGCGCACTCGCCGGTGTCAGCAGCGAAGCTGAGTTTTATTGGGCCTTCGCCTAGAGCGGTTTCAGGTTTGGTGGCCACACCAAACCGGTTCGAAACCGCTCTCTTTCCTGAGACATCGGATATATCCGATGTCTAAAACAAAGAATTATACCAAATCTTTGAGGCGATGACTTCATGCCATGTCTCGAAGATGACGATCATGGCGCGCGGGGCGTCATTGCGAAGCGCGAAGCGAGCGCAATCAAGCTTGCGCAGATGGCGTAAAGTTATCTGCGCGGCAATTCAGAAGTGCTGGAACGAGACTGGATTGCTTCGTCGCTTCGCGCCTGGCAATAACGGCGGCAGGCACAGGTTCTCATCAGAGAGATCCGGTCTCAATCACGACTTTGGACCGATTTAATCCAAAGTCATTGTGATCTATGATTGGAATCATCGCATCGTCGAAATGGCAAGTCCGGAAAAAGCGTGCTGCCTTGAAGCGCGGCTGCGTCGTAAAGTGCGACCGTTCGAATCGCGCATGGCGACCGAATGAAGCCTGTTCGAACAGAGCCTCGCCGGCGAATATGGATTCCTCAAAGCTGGCATTGTCGCAGAACTCGACTTTGGAGAAATCGACGTCCCGCGCGAAGGTGCACTTGCCGAAACCCGCCTCGCCGGCAATCCGCGCCTGCATAAATTCGACAGGGCCGAAAAATTGGCACGAACGCATCCACAGGTCGCGGCCAAAATTCGCTTTGCATGCCGATATCCCGCACAAGGCGACCGCCGCAGTGGCACGAACCGATCCTGCAAATAACGCCTCTTGAAAATCAGCCGGCCCTCCGAACCAGCATTGTTCGAAACAAGCATCTCTGCAGAACCGCGCGCCGTGATAATTCGCACCGGCACCGAAGCGCGCCCCTGAAAACCAGGCGTCACACAAAAATTGCGCGCCTTCGAAGGACGCTCCGGCGGGGAGATCCGCGGCGGTGAAATCCACAGTCTGCGGAAACGCCTGATAGGAGAAATCCGCGAAAGCGAGCCAAGCGAGGAGCCGTTCAGCCCTTGCATCGATCGCCAGCTGCGACTGCAAGCCGCGAACCCGGTCGGCCCAGCGCTGCCATGCCGCAGCGCCCTGCCGCCATCGCGCGACGCTCGCCCGCCGCCGCGCGTCACCAAGGCCGGCAAGCAGCGCAGCATTCCATTGCGCCGTATCCGCCGCGGTGACAAGCGCCGAAGCATCATTCATCGCCTGCCGCAACGGCTCTTCAAAGCCGCTGATCCATGGCGCAATCCTGCGGTAGGGATCGAAACTGTCAGCAGCGGATTTTACGACAGCGGAATTTACAACATGGAGCATGCGCCGAGGCTCCGTGCAAGCGACGTTCTTTAAATCGTTATCATATGCGGGGAACTCACGGAAGCGGCGGGCTTTGCGGCGGCCATCGCTTTGTCTCCTTAGCCTTACCGAGCGCGCCCTGTCGCGACAATGATAGGCAGAGCGCCATTTGTCATGGCGATGTCAGTTGAGCATAGCGCTGCTAAGCACGCCGCTTGGGCACGTCCCTTGGGCCCACCCCTTGCGGCGCTTGCGCCGGAATTGCTATAAGAGGATGTGAGATCGAAAGGATGGCTTTCATGACAATGGACAATGAGCAATCCTCGGCGAACCGTTCCAACGATGCGGAATTCCTCTGCGCTTCGCCGCGGCTCTTCGAAAATTCCCTGCTCGACAAGCTCTCGCGCGTGCATTGGTCGATGCCGCTCGTCGTCTACACGCCTTTCGTCATCCTGCTTGCCTGGTTGAGCCTGCGCACATTCAGCCCGGTGATGGTGGCTGCCGCCGCTCTGGTCGGCTATTTCGTCTGGACCCTCATCGAATATTTCGGGCACCGTTACCTGTTCCATGCCGAATTGCCCGGCACATGGGGCGCGCGCATCACTTTCCTGATCCACGGCGTGCATCATGTTCATCCAAACGATCCGCTGCGTCTCGTGATGCCGCCTCTCTTGAGCGCGCCCATCATGCTGATCGCTTTGCTGGTCACGCGGCTCATCTTCGGCCTGCCCTTGGGCTATCCTTTCCTCATGGGCTTCATCATCGGCTATCTCTGCTACGACATGGTGCATTACTATGTGCATTATGGGGACCCCAAGACATGGGTCGGTCTGACGCTGCGCCGTCTTCATATGCTGCATCATTTTCGTGATCCGGAGCGCGCCTTCGGCGTCAGCGCGCCCTATTGGGATTACGTTTTCAAGACGCAATATATTGCGCCGCGATGAGAGGCTCGGCTATCGCGCTCATCCGCTTCTGAGCCGACCGCTGCGCGTCGAACGGCGCGTATTTGCAGCGTCGCATGCGTGTCGTGTTTCCGCTTCAAAATGCTCCTCGCGGCTCTTTTTTGCCGACAGGAGGACGTGATGAAGGCCATGGATGTGATGGTGCGCGACGTCGTCACGATTGGACCGGACAGCGATATCGCCGAGGCCGCCAAGCTTCTCAGCGAACATGATATCAGCGCACTTCCAGTGCTCGATGCCGAGAAGCATCTCGTCGGGATCATCAGTGAAGCCGATCTTCTCCAACGCGAAGAAATCGGCACCGCGTCGCGCCGGCCTTGGTGGCTCGAAGCCATCACGCCGGCCACGACCCTTGCCGCGGAATTCGCTGCTGCGCATGGCAAAAAAGTCGCCGAAGTGATGTCCACGAAGGTGATCACCTGCACTGAGGACACGTCCTTGGCCGAGATCGCCGCGGTTTTGGAGCGCAACAGAATCAAGCGCGTCCCCATCACGCGCGACGGCGCGCTGGTCGGCATCGTCAGCCGCTCCAATCTCATTCAGGCGCTCGCCATGGCGACCGCCAACCCGGCCCTGGATATCGACGCCGACCGCACCATCAGAATGGACCTTCTGATGCGCCTGGAACAGCAACCCTGGACGGATTTCGGCAGCCGCAATGTGATCGTTGCCGATGGCAAGATCCATATCTGGGAACTCGTCGGCTCGGATGAGGAACGCAAGGCTTTGACGGCCCTGGCAGAAGGCGTGCCCGGTGCGAAGGGGGTCGTCGACGAAATGATCTCTGCCTATTGAGCGAGGATCGCATTAGTACCAACTTTGTTCGAAAGTTGGTACGTCGGAATGTTTTTAAGTATCTGATTTACGCTCCGTTTCGCGGCACGATGTCGTGCCGCTCTCCTGCGCTATCAGATACAAGGTCGCCCGACGCCGGCTTGTCGGGAAGCGCCGCGTCAGGCCTTCTCGGCCCCGGCGCTCTCGCCTCCGATTGAAAGAGCACCGTCCGGCGATGGGCCTTGCGCACCCGTGAAGACGCCGAAACGGCCATTCGCCCAGACGACATCATCGGTGGTCCAGGCGCGCAGCCATGCCGCGAACGCGAGGATTTCGCGACCGATGAAGGCAAGCGGGGAAAGGAGCGAGATCTCCCAGCCCTTCAGCCAGGCGATGAAGATTTCGCAACCGAACCAGGCGAGCGCGCTAAGAGCGAAAGCAGTGCCGGCGGAAAGGCCAATGAGCGGCGCGGCGACGGCCGCCGCGACGGCCGCAGGCAACGGACCGATGATCGGCTCCAAGGGAAATGTCACAGGCTCATGCGCGCGGCGGATCACGCACCAGCGGAGCTGACGGTCGTAGATCTCGCGCAAGCTGCGCCGGCCGATGATCTGCCGCAGCGTTTTATCTGCGAAAACGGTCTTGAGCCCGATCGCCGCGAAACCTTTCGAAATCGCCGTATCTTCCGCAAGCGTATAGGCCATGGCCTCGAAACCGCCGGCGCGCGCGAGATCGCTGCGCTTGAAAAGCATCGCTTTGCCGACGCCAAAGCCGAGGCCCAAAGCGGAGGCCGTCAGCAGCAGCCGCGCATGCCCATTGATGAGGAAAGCCTCGATATGGCCGGCCAAGCCCTCCGGCCGCTCGGCGATCGGCACGCCGACGACGAGACCGACCCCGGCAATGAAATTCCGCATATAGCCGGCCATCATCTCCGGCTCGAACACAATGTTCGAATCCTTGGTGAGAATGAAATCATGCGCCGCCGCCGCCAAGGGTGCGGCCAAAGTATTCAGCTTGGGGCTGACCGCCAGCTCGCAATGCGACTGCATGATGCTCGCCGTCACATCGGGATGGGCGTGGCTCAAATTCTGCGCGACATCGAGCGCCGGCGAGCTCGCCTCGGCAGCGCTGAACAGCACCTCATAATCAGGATAAAGCTGCGTGAAGATCGATGCCTGCGCTTCTTCGAATCCGGGATTGTCGAGTTTGATCGGCAAAATCGCCGAGAGCGCCGGCTGATCTATATTTGTCGCCCGCCGTCGTTGAAGCTTCGGCTGCAGGAGGGCGCCAAGGCTGGTCAAGCAAAGAAACGCAACCGCTGCGACCCACCACAGGGCGCCGAGATAAGACGCAAATGACGCTAGATCCATGAGCGAGATCCGAACCCTTTTTCAGCAAAATATGCCCCGGCAACCAGATCCGCTATCGGGCGGAAATCGTGCGACAGGGATTTTTATCCCGTTCCCCCGAAAAAGCGAAAAGGTCTTTTCGCCTTCCCTGCCTCGCATCCCGCCAAGCCCTGCCGCAAGACGTCAAGACCGGCGCGCCTAAATTGGAAATCGTCCAATTCGCCGCTTGTCAGATCTTGGCATTAGGTGCGGCCAAAACCGTGCGCCTGATCGAAATCAATCAAACAGCAACTTTCGCGCCTTGTCTTTTGCCCAAGCCCTTGCCGGCACGGTGTTTCGCGCAAGGATCTCGGCTTCAGCCGGCGAGATAATCATAGAGAACGCGGCCATAAGGCAGCGTCAGATCGGCGATGAAATGATGCGCCCCAACAACCTGGCGCACCGGCAGATCGGCGACCGGCGCATTGACATGCGGCACGAGATGCAGGCGGCCTGGGCCGATCCACGATCCCTTCACACTAATATCAGTGAGATTATAAGCGACGAGCTGGCAAATCCCCGGCTTGCCATCGACACCGGGAATGAGCTTCAGATTGACCTGCGTCTTGGAGAGCGCCGCCGTCGTCTTCACTCCATTGCCGGCCATGCTTTCATGCTTATAGCCCATCGTCCCCATGGCGACGAGCTAGCCACTATAACTCAAAGTCCCGGTGAGCGTGTCCTTGACGATCTCGAGCTTTGGATGCGCATATTTTTTGGAAAGCCCCAGATCTCGCGGCCGGCGGCGATCGGCGGATCATCGTCGAGATACATTTGCGAGACGAAATTCATCTCTTCGCCGTTCAGCCGGCACGGGATGACCAGTCCCGACTTCGTATAGCTGCCGAAGCCGGAGGAATCCGGCATACGAATCCATTCATAATGGACAATTGGCGTATCGGTCGGCTCCAGCGGCTCGGGCAATTGCGCGCAGATGATCTCCGCATCCGTCTCATAGGTGATGACCATATATTCGCGATCGACGAAGCGATATGGCCCCTTCGGATAGCTCGGGCCCGCGAGCGGCATGGATGGCAGATGAAGGATATCTTCGCGACGCATGATGCCCCCTCAGAGATCATAGCAGACGCCGGAACGGCCACCGCGGCTTTCCGCTCAGAACACGAGTTAGCAGCAGATCGACAAGCTTAATGCGCGGTCCAGCCGCCATCGATCGAAAGGATCGCGCCGGTGATCGAGCCCGCCAAAGGCGTGGTGAGAAACACAGTCAGCGCCGCGACTTCTTCGACAGTGACGAAGCGCTTGGTGGGCTGCGCTTCGAGCAGCACGTCATGCACGACCTGCTGTTCGGTGATGCCGCGGGCTTTCGCGGTGTCCGGAATTTGCTTTTCGACCAGCGGGGTCAGGACATAGCCGGGACAGATCGCGTTGACGGTGATGCCATGCTCGGCGGTTTCGAGGGCGACCGTCTTGGTGAGGCCAGCAATGCCATGCTTTGCCGCCACATAAGCCGATTTGAAGGGCGACGCGACGAGCGCATGCGCCGAGGCGATGTTGATGATCCGCCCGGACTTCCGCGCCTTCATGAACGGTACGGCACAGCGCATCGCATGGAAGGCCGCGGAAAGATTGATCGCAATGATCTGATCCCATTTCTCCGGCGGAAACTCTTCAATGGGTGCGACGAATTGAATGCCGGCATTGTTGACGAGCACATCGACCGAGCCGAGCTGGGCCTCGGCTGCCTTGACCATATCGACGATTTCATTGGGCTTGGACATATCTGCCGGCGAATAAAGCGCCCTCACATGAAATTCATCAATGATCGCCTTGCGCTCCTGCTCGATCGCTGCCGGTTCGCCAAAACCGTTCAGCACCAAATTCATGCCTTGGGCGGCGAGCGCCCGGGCAATGCCGAGACCTATGCCGCTCGTCGATCCGGTCACGATGGCTGTGCGTGGTTCGCTCATGAGGCAGACCCTTTCGCTGTCATTTCAAATTCATTCGTCGAGCTTACGATGACAAAACCTGCGGATTGGCTCGACGGCACTTCCGCAATGAGGCCGCCGTTCCTGCTCAACGTCACTACGCCGCATCGCTCTTCGCCACATTCGGCTCCAAGGCCGCCGCGACCGCTTCATCGATTTTTTCCAGCCAGATGAATTCGAGCTCCTTGCGCGCTTCTTCGGGAATATCCTCATAGTCGCGCCGGTTGCGCGCCGGCAGCATCACTCGTTTGATGCCCGCGCGATGGGCAGCCACGACTTTCTCCTTGATCCCGCCGACAGGCAGCACGAGACCGCGCAGGCTGATCTCGCCGGTCATGGCCGTATCATTGCGCACGGTGCGGTCCGTCATCAGCGACACTAGCGCCATGAACATGGCGACGCCGGCGCTCGGCCCATCCTTCGGGATCGCGCCCGCCGGCACATGAATATGGATGTCGGTCTTTTCGAATCCGCTCACGTCGATGCCGAATGATGCGGCGCGGTTCTTGACCAGGCTGAGCGCCGCCTGCGCGCTCTCCCGCATCACTTCGCCGAGCTGGCCGGTGAGGATCAGGCGGCCGCCGCCCGGCACGCGCGTCGCTTCGATGAACAATATGTCGCCGCCGACGGGCGTCCAGGCGAGCCCCGTCGCCACGCCCGGCACACTGGTGCGCATCGCCACCTCATTCTCGAACTGGGGCGGCCCGAGAATGGCCGCAAGATCGTCGCGCATGATATGGATCGGCTCGCTCGGCCCTTCGGCGATTCGCACCGCCGCGTGGCGCAAGGTCCGGCCGATCTCGCGTTCGAGGTTTCGAACACCGGCTTCGCGGGTATAATGCTGGATGATCTGGCGCAGCCCGTCATCCGAGATTTCGACCTGGCCCGGCTGAATCCCATTCGCCTTCATCTGCCGCGCGACGAGATAGCGGCGGGCGATCTGGAATTTCTCGTCCGGCGTATAGCCGGTGAGGCTGATGATCTCCATGCGGTCGCGCAGCGGCCCGGGAATCGTGTCGAGGAGATTGGCGGTGGTAATGAACACCACATGGCTCAGATCGAAGGGCACGCCGAGATAATTGTCGCGAAAGGTGCTGTTCTGCTCGGGATCGAGCACTTCGAGCAGCGCTGCGGAAGGATCGCCGTGAATGCCGGCGCCGAGCTTGTCGATCTCGTCGAGCATCATCACGCAATTGCGCGCGCCGGCCTTGCGGATCGCCTGGATGATGTTGCCGGGCAGCGCGCCGATATAGGTGCGGCGATGGCCGCGGATCTCCGCCTCGTCATGGACGCCGCCGAGGCTGACGCGAACGAAGGGCCGCCGCATCGCCCGCGCGATCGATTGGCCGAGCGAGGTCTTGCCCACACCGGGCGGTCCGACGAAGCAGAGGATCGGCGCCTTGCCCTGCGGCGCGAGCTTGCGCACGGCGAGATATTCGATGACGCGCCGCTTGATCTTTTCGAGTCCGCAATGGTCCTCGTCGAGAATTTTCCGCGCCTCAGCAATATCGATCGGCGCCTCCTCGGGCAGGCTCCAGGGCAATTCGATGAGCCAGTCGAGATAGGTTCGCACCATGCCATATTCGGCCGCGGCCTCCGGCATGCGCTGCAGCCGCCGCAATTCCCGGCTGGCCTGCTCATCGACCTCTTTCGGCATTTTCGCCTTTACGATCGCTTCGGCGAGCTCGGCCAATTCCTGCGCCTTGCCTTGATCGCTCTCGCCGAGCTGGCGCTGGATCGCCGCCATCTGCTCGCGCAGCAGGACCTCGCGCTGACGCTCGTCGAGCGCCGCCTTAGTCTGCTGCCCGATCTCCCGCATCAGCCGCAAGACCTCAATGCGATGGGCGAGCAACCGCGAGACTCTGTCCATTCGCGCCGCAAGATCGATCGTCTCGAGAATCTCCTGCTTCTCCTCGGGGCTGAAATCCATATAGGCGGTCGTAAGATCGGCGAGCGCGGCGGGCGATGTGACCGCTTAAATCGCCGTCAGCAATTCTTCGGGCGCCTGCGGCAGGAGCTGCAGGGCTTCCATCGCCTGGGCTTTCAGATGAAGAAAGCGTGCCTCGATCTCGGCCGAGCGCGTCTCCGGTTCGGGAATGCGCAGGATGCGGGCGACGAGAAACGGCCAGCCGCTCAAGAATTCGATGATCTGGAATCGCTGGACACCTTGGCAGACAAGATGATTGGTACCGTCGGCTGCCGTGATATAGCGAACGATATTGGCGATGCTGCCGAGCCGATAGAGGTCGCTCGGTCCCGGCTCCGCCACTTCGGCACTCCGCTGCTTGAGAATGCCGATTTGGCGCTGCTCCCGCACGGCCTGCTGGGCGGCCGCCACTGAACCTTCGCGGCCGATGGTGATCGGCACGACATAGCCCGGGAACAGGACGATGTTGCGCACCGGAATGACGATGAGCGCATCCGGCGGCAAAGGCGGCACCGAAGCGGCCGGCCGTCCCGTGGTGTCGCTTGGAGCATTGCGGAAATCGATCTCAGACACGGGCATCACCTGCTTTTTTCGAGCGTGATCACGAGGCAGCCGTCGTGCGCGGCGCGGCTGATCCGGTTATAGGTGCCGGCCGGCAGTCGCAGGCGGCGTTCGAAACGGCCCTGCGGAAGCTCCAGCCGATGGATGACCGCGGTCTGCAGCTCGGCCGGCAAGACCCGAAGGCCGGAAAACACCAGCTCGGCGCCTTCGACGGCGACTTCGACGCGATCGGCTGCGACGCCTGGCAGCGCCACCAATACGAGAACCTCTTGCTCGGTTTCGAGCATATCGACCGGCGGCTCCCAGGCCGGCAGAAGCGCGGCCGAAAACATCGGCCGGAAAAATTCGCGCTGCAGCCGCTCCGCTCGGGCCAGCATTTCGCAGGCCTCCGACCACATCCAATTGCGTGCAAGGTCACGATCCATGCGCTTCACCCGCGGCCACGTTCAGAGTTGAATAGAAGAGGGACAGTTGTCGCCGCAGCCGGAATCAAGGCGATTACCGGCGCCGGATCGAGCTTCCCAAGCGCCTGCGGCCCGTCTCAAGGCGGTAGCTCGGTGATCCATGATTCATCTCCCTATGGCGGCGACAGCACATTCGCGGCGCGCATCAGGGATAACGGCTTTGCCGGCCGAAGGTTTGATCGTGATCAAAGCCTCGGCCGCAACGGAGCGCTAAACAAATGACAGGAAGAATTGAAATGCTCTTCCGACAAGGGCGGGCACGCCTTTGAGGTTCAATCCACGAGTTCCGAGCCGTGTGGAACGCTTCGGCGTTCCACACGTTCGGATGAATTCGGGCCGAAGCCGCACGACCGCAATACGCGCCGTCTCAATCGGTATTAACGCGGACCAATGCGTCCTACGCCTCCTTGAAGCCATATTCGGGAAGCCCCTGCTCGCTCCCGTAATATTTATAGGGCAGGAATTTGCCCGTCATCGTGACCTTCACGCGATCGCCCTTGGGATTGGGCAGCCGCTCCAATTGCATGTCGAAATCGATCGCCGACATGATGCCGTCGCCGAACTCCTCTTCGATCAGCGCCTTCCAGGCGGGCCCATTGACCATCACGAGCTCAAAGAAGCGATAGATCAGCGGGTCGGTGGGCGGCATCGGCATGCCGCGATAAGGCACCTCATTCAGCATCCGTTCTTCCGCTTCGGAGAGGCCGAAGAGTTGCGCGGCCTTGGCGGCCTGCGGCTTGACGAGCTTCATCTGCCCGAGCAAAGCGCCGACGACGAGCACTTCCGACATGCCGCCGATCTCGGTCGTGATGTGCTTCCAGCTCCATCCCTTCTCGCGCTTGATGTCGAGGATCTTTTCGGTGAGCTCTTCGCGTGTCATCTTCAGCTCCAACAGGCTTGAGGTTGCAGGATCAGTGGAACTCGGCGCTCATGCGGCCCGGCGCGGCCCGTCATGGTCCGGCCGCGGCGGTAGGACGGGATTGACGAGCGGCGGCTGCCGCCGATCATAATCCTTCGGCAAGGCCGTTTCGAAGCCGCGCGAACGATCGACCAGGAAATCGATCAGATGGTTGCGCAGCGCATAGAAATCCGGATGTTTGTGGATGTCGAGCCGGCGCCGGTCGCGCGGCAGGTTGTTTTGTACGACCTCGGCAATCATCGCATTCGGCCCATTGGTCATCAATACGATTTTGTCGGCGAGAAAGATCGCCTCATCCACATCATGGGTGATCATGAAGCCCGTCTGCCCGGTTTCGAGACAGATGCGGCGCACCTCTTCCTGCAACGTGCCGCGCGTGAGCGCATCGAGCGCCGAAAAAGGCTCGTCCATGAGCAGGATTTTCGGCTCAATCGACAAGGCCCGCGCAATGCCGACCCTTTGCTTCATGCCGCCGGACAATTCCGCTGGCCGCTTGCCGCCGCTGCCGGCAAGTCCGACGAGATCGATGAAGGCTTCGGCATGGGAGCGAATCTTGGCGCGCGGCCAATGCGGCCAGCGCGAGGCGACCGCATAAGCGACATTGCCGAGCACCGTGCGCCAGGGCAATAGCGCATGGCTTTGAAAGATCACCGCCCGATCGAGCGAGGGGCCGTCGATCTCCATGCCGTCGACAATGACAACGCCCTGGTCAGGCCGATCGAGGCCGGCAAGGATATTCAGGAGGCTCGTCTTGCCGCAGCCGGAGTGGCCGATCACGCAGACGAATTCGCCCCGCCCCATGGAAAACCAGAGATCATCGAAGACGGTCGTGGCCGCGCCATTCGCGCTGACATAGCGCCGCCCGACCGATTTAAACGAGATGAATTTGTCCTTCACAGCTCACTCCGGATAGCTGACGGCATGCGCTGCTTGGGCAAGCAAAAGATCGAGCAGCATGCCAACGGTGCCGATTATGAGGATCGCGACGATGACGCTGGTGATCGACAGGTTATTCCATTCGTTCCAGACAAAATAGCCGATGCCAGTGCCGCCGACGAGCATTTCCGCGGCGACGATCACGAGCCAGGCGATGCCAATCGAGATCCGCATGCCGGTGACGATGGTCGGCGCCGCCGCCGGCAGGATGATGGTGAAGGCACGCCTTATCGGGCCGACTTCGAGCGTGCGCGCAACATTCAACCATTCCTTGCGCACATTGGCCACGCCAAAGGCTGTATTGATCAGCATTGGCCAGACCGAACAAATGAAGATGACGAAAATGGCCGAGATGCCGGAATCCTTGATCGTATAGAGAGCAAGCGGCATCCAGGCGAGCGGCGAGATCGGCTTCAATATCTGGATGAAGGGCTGCAGGGCGAGGCTGGCAAGCGGCGACATGCCGATGAGAAAACCGATCGGGATCGCCAGCGCGACAGCTGCGAGATAGCCGATGGCGACGCGCACGATCGAATAAGCGATTTGAATGCCGAGGCCCTTGTCGTTAGGACCATTGTCGTAGAAAGGATTGCGCAAATCTTCGATGAGCTTGGCACCGACATCGAGCGGGCCCGGGATCGCGGATTTGCCTTGCGTCGCGGAAAGCCCCATCAATTTCGCATATTCCGGGTCGAGCTTCTGCTTCGGACTGGTCGATGAAGCTGCAAGCTGCCAAACGAAAACTATGGCAAGAAGCAGTAGGAAGGAGAGGAGCGCAGCGCGCAGATTGAGAGAGGCGCGCATCATCAGCTCCGTTTGATGGCGAAACTCGCCACATAGTCCTCTGGCTTCGCCGGATCGAAGGTCTTACCCATGATGGAGAAGCTCTTGGTCGTCGTGGTCGGCGGCGTCAGTCCCGCCTCGCGCATCGCCTTCGCGGCATCGGTGGTGAGGAAGACCTCGCGCGCGATCGCCTGATAATCGACATCGCCTTTGATCTGTCCCCACCGCTTCATCTGCGTGAGAATCCAAATGGCAAAGCTCTGCCAGGGGAAGGGATCGAAAGTGACGCGATTGGGATCTCTTTTGACCCCGCCGAGCCCGTCGGCATAGGTTCCGGTCAGGCACTGCTCGAGCACCGTCACCGGCATATTGATATAATTGGCAGGCGCAATGGCCGCCGCGATCTCCTTGCGGTTTTCGGGCTTCGATGCATAGGCGGCAGCCTCGACGATCGCCCGCAACAGCGCCGCATAGCTATTCGGCATCTCTTTCATGAAGGCGCGGCTCACCGCAAGGGCGCAACAGGGATGCCCGTCCCAAATCTCTTTCGAGAGAATGTGAATGAAGCCGATGCCGTCATAGACCGCGCGCTGCACGAGATTATCCGGGGCGAGAAAACCGTCGATATTATTGGCCCGCAGATTGGCCACCATGTCAGGCGGCGGAAGGACGCGCAATTGCACATCCGTATCCGGATCGATCCCGTGCTCGGCAAGATAATAGCGCAGCAGATAATTATGATTCGAATAATCGAAGGGGATCGCGAATTTGAACCCTTTCCAATCCTTCGGATTGCGGCGGTCTTTGTGCTTCAGCGCAAGGCAGATAGCCTGGCCATTGAGATTTTCGATCGCGGGGACGACGAAGGGACTGGCCACGGAGCCGAGGCCGAGCGAAATGGCGAGCGGCATCGGCGCGAGCATATGGGCGGCATCATATTCCTTGTCGAGCGTCTTATCGCGGACCACCGCCCATCCCGCCGTCTTGATCAATTGCACATCGAGACCCTGCTTGGCGTAAAAGCCGAGCGGCGAACCCATAATAATCGGGGTTGCGCAGGTAATCGGAAGGAAGCCAATCTTAAGCGATTTCTTTTCGAGCGGGCCCGTGCCCGCGAAGACTTCCGTCGCTGCGGCAAGCGGAAAGAGGCTCGCGAGCGCGGCCGAAGCGCTCGCTCCTCCGACCGCGCGCAGAAAGGCGCGCCGCATCCGATCCTCAGGAAACAGCGCGCGCATAACGGCGGCTTCGACGACACGCCGCAATTTACGTTCCGATCCGCCCTCCGCTACGCCAACGGCCTCGGCCTTGAAAGCGCGCGCATGCTCGGCTTCATTCGCATGTGCACCGCACGAGCATGTCTTGCCCAGGCGCAATTGCGCTTCGAAAGGATCGGAGAAAATCGACATCTAGGGCTCTCCTCGATCACATGCGTGAGGGGAAGGAAGCAGCAAGTTTCATCACTCAGCTCGGCATTTCGGCGAGCATTTTGCGCAGCTGCTTCGTCGCCGGGGTAACAATGGCAACGAAATAGGCCTCGCGCAGCCGCCGCTGCGCGCGATGCGCCATCACATAGCCGCGCGCGCCACAATGCAGCATCGCCGCATGCGCCGCTGCGACGCTCGCCTCGCCGCCGCGCAGACGCAAGGCAAGCACGCGTCGCCAATAGGCGTCGCTGGTATCGTAAGGCGTCGCTGCGAGCGTCCGCGTTTCCTTTTCCATGGACGCAAGCAGCTCCTCGATATCTTCAGGCTGCTCTTCGAGAAATTTATTGACGTGGCCGAGTGTGCCGCGCACCTCATACATCATCTTGATGCAATCACGGATCAGGCCGATCGCCATCCCCATCTGCAGCAAGATGAATCCGGCGCGGATCTTGGCGACGAAAGGCACTGCGGAATGGGCAAGCACCATCGTATCCGGAATGAAGGCATCTCTGAACTGGATGGAATAGGTGGCCGTTCCGTCCATGGCAAGGAAGCGCGCGCAAGCAGCCAATTGAATGTCGGGTGATGCGCAATCGGCGACGAACATCACCGGCGAGCCCGGCACTTCATTGTCCTCGCAGATGGCGGCGAAGAGATGATCGTCGCCGAGATTCGAGACCCAAGGCAGATTGCCGCGAACGACATAGCCGCCTGCGACTTTGCGGCCCTTGAGCTTGAGGCTTTCGATGCCCGAAAAATTCTTCACCGGATTAGAAAGACCGGTGCCGCCGAGGCGGCACCCCGAAGCGAGCGCATCAAGATGGGCGTTGCGCAGGCTCTCATTGTCGGAATTGGCGAGATACCAGACGAGGGCGTTTTGGCACCAGCCGAGAAAAGCCGTCGCACCGCAGCGCTCACCAATTGCCGCCATGCTATCTATGGCGGGTGCCAGATCGACCACGCCTTCGCGCGGCAAATGCGAGGCAAAGGCGCCGGCGCCGCCGAGGCGGCGCATGAGATCGGCGGGATAGATCTCACCTTTGTCGATGGCATCGGCGATGCCCGGCAGTTCCGCAACGACCGCGCGGATGCGGTCGGCAACGGCGCCCTGCGGAGCGGAGAACATCGGCGCTTCCATTGCGGATGTGTCCATGATCAAAACTCCGGACATGCTGCGTACCACCGCAGGGCGGCCGCGAATACGGATTTCAGGCGGCGGTCACAGCCAGATTGACCGGCCGTATGAAAGTGTTGGCCACCGGCGACCATTTGGTCACATGGGCGACGAGCTTCTCGATGTCTTCTTTCGGCACGCCAGGACATTCCATATCGACCTTGACGCGGACATCGGTGAAGCCGACCGGCTTCTCGCTGACGTCACCGGTGCCCCAGACAGCGGTGATGTTGAGATCACCTTCGAGATTGAGTTCGAGCTTCGATATGGTCCAGCCGCGGTGAACGGCATTGGCATGGAGGCCGACAGCGATGCAGGAACCGAGCGCGGCAAGCGACGCTTCCGAGGGATTGGGCGCCGTATCATCGCCGAGCAGGCCCGGCGGTTCATCGACAATGTAGGCGGGCAGGTTGCGAATGTAGTTGGCATGGCGGAAGCGGCCCTCGGCAACTGTCTTGCACTTCAGGGTTTTCACGGCTTTGGGATTGGCCTTGCCCGAAGCGATCAGAGCTTCGAGGCCTTGCTTGTCGATAGGCGCTAAGCCACTGCTCGTAATTTCGGCAGGATCGGGGGCGAGACAGCCGGTGAGAACGATGGTTTCTTGCGCTGCGGACATGGGATTCCTCCAGTCGGGTTGCAAAGCGATCCTGCCTTAGGCAGAATACAGACCGGTCTGTTTATAGCAGACCCTATGCCAAGTCCAAAACTGCCGGCGCTGATGCAGAAGGCTGATGAATTCCAGGGCGTTGGGTATGAAGCGCTCAGACACAGGTGCGACTGGCCCTTCTTCTTGATGCCTAGGGGAACGGCATTCTGCTTGAGTTTTGTCAGCATGCTCTCGCGGAGACAGCTAGATATTAGTCTATAGATACAGTCGATTTATACAAGTGTCCCGGCGTGCCGCGCGCGGTCTGGGGCTTGCGCCACAGGAAAGGGGCGATCCAGCATGAAAGCCGATGTGAAGATCACGAAAGAGGGCATCGAAAAGCCGCCGAAAGACCGGCTGATCGATGCGGCGTCGCGGCTTTTTTGTCGGCACGGCATCAATGCCACGGGGATCGATGCTGTGCTCAAGGAAGCCGGCACGGCGAAAATGACCCTCTACAAGCTCTTTGGTTCGAAAGACCGCCTTGTCGAAGCGGTTCTCGAAGAGGAGGGTCGGAAATGGCGCGATTGGTTCTTGACGGCTCTCGATGCCGGAGCCGATCCGCCGCGGCGCAAGCTCGACAAATCTTCCCCCTGCTGCGTGGGTGGTTTGAGGCGGAAGAATTTTATGGCTGCCCCTTCATCAATGCGGTCGGCGAGCATGACAAGGGGGATGATCGGCTGCGGGCGCTGACCATGCGGCATAAGCAGGAGGTTCTGCACCGGTTTGGCGCGCTTGCCGCGGCGGCGGGCGCCGTTGACCCGGAGACAGTCGCGCATCAGCTCGGGCTCTTGATGGATGGCACCATTGTCGCCGTGATGGTGACGCGCAATCTGGCGCTCGCCGATGTCGCAGCAGCCGCAGCCTCTGCCTTGCTCGACCATGCCACTGCGGCTCAACCTGCCTAGGCTAGCGCATCGAAGATAGAGCCAGATCGCGTGTCGGATGAACGTCAGGCGGGAAGCGGCGTCGAACGGAGGGATGGCTTTTATAGCCCAGCCTAACCTATCCCCCCGAATATTGCTCGTTAACGTGTCAATGCCCGTCGTCGCGACGGACAAAACCTGTTGCCAAAGCTCATCGCCGATGTAGCATTCAAAGACGGAGTTGAAGTGACGACACATCAACCCAAAGCCGCCGCCTGACCAAATCGCCCGTCACCAAAATTTGCGCATAGCTCGTCGCACGATCGTCGTGGCGGCGCTTTGTTTATCTAGAGGCGCGGTATACGCATGCAGTATCTGGTCGTCTTGCAGCTCTTAATTCTGTTGGCGCTGGCGAATGGTTCACCTATCGTCGCCAAGCGGGTCTTCGGCGACAAATTTGCGCAGCCACTTGACGGAAACATCAGGTTCGTCGACGGCCACCCGCTTTTCGGCGCTTCGAAGACTGTCCGCGGAATGCTGGTGTCACTCTTCATAACGTCAGTCTGCGCGCCGCTGCTCGGTCTCAAATTAGTAATCGGCTTGTTGGTGGCAAGCACGGCGATGGCCGGGGATCTGCTTTCGAGCTTTTTGAAGCGGCGTCTCGGGTTGCGGCCAAGCAGTAAGGCGATGGGCCTTGATCAGATTCCAGAATCTCTATTTCCGCTGCTTGCTTGCCGCCAGCTGCTCTCGCTGACGGTCTTGGACATCGTCGCCGGCACTACGATCTTCTTCGTCGGCGCGGTGGTGCTCTCACATGTGCTATTCGAACTGCACGTTCGTGCTCGCCCGCACTAGCCGTTAGATACACCGGAGATGATGCAGCGTAATTTCAGGGAGACAATTAATCCGAACGGGAACTATAGAGCACCCAGCGCCGACCGACGTGTAGCCTAGCATGTCGTGATATTTCCAGGGCCCCGAGCCCATATGCCGCGGCAGAACCGAGTTTAGCGTGATCGGGATAGACCCGGGCAGACAAATCTGCCCCCCATGAGTATGACCGCCCAGAAGCAGATCGAACCCAGCATGTGCAGCTTGGCGGTAGATTTCGGGCGTGTGCGACAGGAGGATAGAGCACCCGCCGTCGGGGACACCGGCAGCGGCCTTTTCGATGTTGTCGACTCGATAATAGTGAGCGTCGTCGATGCCCGCTAAATAGACTTTTTGATCGCCGCGCGAAATCGCTTCGCATTCGTTAAGCAACATTCTAATTCCCATGTCTTCGAGCCCAGGAACCATGCGAACGGTATCGTGATTTCCCAACACACCGTAGACCAGGCCCTTGAGACGAGACCGTACCCGCGCCATGCCCTCAAGGGCGGCGTCGAATGGCCCAAAAGTAGCGCCCCGATAATCACCCGTCAGGACGCAAATGTCATAGTTCATCTCAGGAAGAAGCTCCATCAGGCGCCGCATCGCGCGTTCGTTCATGTCCACGTGCAGATCGCTGATATGAAGCAACGTGAAGCCATCGAATTTGCTCGGCAGCGTTTTCATGCGAAAATCATTGTGTCTGACCTGGATCTGCTCGGCGTTCTCGCAACCACGCCGATACAATCCGAACAACTTGAGCGTCGTTCGAATAACGGAATGAATTGAGTACCAGTTCTCAATATGAAAGAAGTTGATCCCCTGACCAAAAATCTGGGCTTCGTGATCCGTCTCGATTCCCAGGCGCTGTTTTGCGTGCAGTCGCCCCAACCGCCGCTCCAGCTTGCTCAAGATAGCCTCGTTCATCGCCAGCCGCCGCTGCCCGTTGCAGTAGGAATCACCGCATCTTCAACTAAATTCGAGCATGGATCGTCAGCTCTACAAAGGTCAAGTTCCGTGCTCCTCAAGCCCTGATTGGCTGCCCCGTCCCAAGGTCAGCGCTGCAATACCGACTATGTATTTAAGCCCCCAGCGGCGGTGAAAGCGTGTCCACGACAGTTGAAGCGATTGGGTCAATTCGCCGGGTTCACCGACATTGAGTTCAACCCCGAACGTTCGCTAAATTGTCAGGCGAGGTCATGCGCAATGTTTGTTGCTCTGGACTCTCGGGGCGAACTCGAAGAAGCAATTCAGTCATTCGGAACATTTATGAGCGCCGTTGAAGGGGCGTCGCTCTGGGAACCATCTGACAATTTCAGACTGACCCACAACCGGATTTTCCGCACGCTTGCCTTGGCCCGGGCTGATGGTCGCGAAGGGAAAGAATATGATCAGCTCCGCGGTCAGCGGCAAAACGTGAAATATCGCCATCATGCGATGGAGCGGCTGCCAGAATGCGCGCCGCAGGAATGGACCCAGTTCACAAAATTTCCTCGCCATGATCTCAGAGTTTTGCATTTAGGTCTCCGGCAATCGGAAGAGGACGCCATCAGAGCGGAACTGCTCGATCGCGCGATCGCACTAACGGACGGTGGAGAGGCCGAGCGGTTCGGGGGCCGAGTGGTTCTCAGGCATCGCGGAAAGACCGCTTGGCTAAGGCCCTGCGATGAGACGTTCGCGATCCTGCAGAGACCTCAAGTGGTTCTGCAGCCAGTAGGCTCCGATGAGGAGCTTGGGATCGTCCATCGAACCGCTATCGAGCAGGTCGAACAGATCCTCCAGCGTCATCCACACGGATCTGACGTCTTCGTCGCCGACGCCGCCGTCTGCGCCGAGCTTGTCCGACCCGCGCACCTTCGCAAAATAGAGAAATATGCGTTCGGACACCCCTCCAGGCGACGAGAAGAACTTTGCGATCAGCCTAGGATTGTGGATTTGGTAGCCGGTCTCCTCCATTGTCTCGCGAATGACGGCCGCCTCCGGCAACTCGTCCAACTCGACCATGCCGGCGACCGCCTCGGTGATCCAGCCGTTCGTCGTCGACGGATCATCACGGCGGCGCCCGACAAGGCTCGGAACCTTGAATTGCTCGGTCAATACGACGGATTTCGAGTCGAGATCGAGAAGCAGCACGGCGACCGAATCTCCTCGCTCGAAGATCAGTCGGCGCTGGTCCGCGCTCATCGTCCCGTTATATTGCTCGTGCGAGACGATGACTTCATCGATCTTAAAGAAGTCGTCGAACAAGCGTGTTTGCTTGCGGATATCGACGCGGCGGGGCGCTTGCATTTTGTGCCTTTGCCTCCCACTTGGACGAAAGCTCCAAACGATAATTCAAGCCAGACGCATTCGCTACTGTCTTGAACAGTTGTTTCGGCCGACCCAGGCAGGCGCAATTCGCTCCGTCGGTTATCCGTTTATCATCTGCGCCGGTTTTCTCTCGATCGACTGGAATCCGATGGAAGTTCGCTCTTTGCCGCCATTAAGCGCATGGCGAGTGAGCCGGCGTTGGCGTGGGCGTAGAGCTCGACGCGCCGGGTCCGTCGGCGGAGATGGCCGGGGTTTCGCAGCCGGGGCGGACCTGGCGTTCAGGAGGCGGGGGCGATTTCGCCGGTTTCGGCATCGGCGGTCTCGTCGGGAGGTCGCGGGTCAAGCCGCCGCCGTGCCTTCGATTGCTTGAGCCGGTAGCTCTCGCCATTCAGCTCGAGAATATGGACATGGTGCGTGAGGCGATCGAGAAGCGCGCCGGTTAAGCGTTGATTCCCGAAGACGGTCGTCCATTCCTCAAAAGGGAGGTTGGAGGTGACGATGGTCGAGCCGCGTTCATGACGCTGGCTAAAGACTTCGAAGAGCAACTCCGAGCCGGTCTGCGAGAGCGGCACATATCCGAGTTCGTCGACGATCAGTAGTTTGACAGCAGCGAGCTGGGCTTGAAGTTTGAGCAGACGCCGACGGTGCCCGCGGACGCCGGCAAACGCCAGCGGATTTTCCCCAAAAACTTCCCAAAAAGGGCCGTGACGGGAGACCACCAATTGTGTGAGCTATTGAAATAATTGGCGCTCCCTAGGGGACTCGAACCCCTGTTTTCGCCGTGAGAGGGCGACGTCCTAGACCGCTAGACGAAGGGAGCCTAGAGCCGATCCCGATCACGTGGAATCGCTCGCGATCCACATGAACGGGACAAATCGCCTCTATTTCAAAGATCTGGAGCATGTCCTTTATGAGACATCGGATATAGCCGATGTCTAAAATATCGGAAAAGTCTGTCAACTCTTCCGGGACATGCTCTAGCGGCGTAGGGGCGGTTTTATAACGCGCCGACGCGGCCCGCAAGTCCGCCTGCTGGCGCTCAAGCGCGGAGGCCGGCGCCGTTAAAGTCTAAGATGCCGCGGGCTCATGGCTGGCCGCACGGGCCTCGGTTGCGGCATCGGTCTTCATCAATGCGGCCGGAATTGTTGCGGCAGGAAGGCGCATCACAGCGCCTGCTGCTGCGGCATCGCCATTAGGCCGCGTCAGCCGAATGATGGCGGCGCCAATCTCGCTGATGCGCTGCCGCAACAAAGCATGTTCCTCGGCATCTGTGGAAACCGCACTCTTCTGCGGTTCGGAAACAGCAGCACGCCGGTTCGCGAGAGCGCTTTCCAGTTCCTCGCAGCGCCGCCGGGCGACATCGAGCGCGCCTTGCGTGGCCGCATATTCGGACCGCAGATGAACATATTTGTCCGCGAGCGCACGTTCGGCGTCGCGGGCGCGCTCGGTCAGAAGGTCGCGCTGGGTCAGGTTATCCTTCTCGCGCCGTCGCGCGTCTTCAAGCTCGGCGTCATTGACATTCAGTTTGACCATCAAGGTCCTGAGCTGACCGAGATCCGCATCATGCTGCTGCTGCAAGGCCGCGAGCTCATCCCGCAATTGGGCAGTGCGGCGTGCTTCGGCTTCGAATTTATCCTGCAGCTTGGCGTTTCTGTTCTCCGCCGCCGCCAGCTCGCCGCGCACAGCGCCAAGGATATCGTCCAGGCTGCGCCCGTGGAGGTCTTTTTCGGTGATTTTTTGCTCGGCCTCGACAAGGTTGCGACTGACGTCGCCGAGCCGCAGTTCCAAAGTCGCGACGCGTGCGTCCGAGGCCGCAAGAGCGGCGAAACGCATCTCGGCCAGGAGTTTCATCGATTCCTGCAAACGGACATAGTCGAGGAATTCATTCTGCTTGCGTTCGAGCAGACCCTCGGCATCATAAAGCGCTTTGTGCAATGCGCCGAGCTCGGCCTGTGTTGTAACCAATTGCGCCGCGCTTTGCGCACGGGCCTCTTCGCTCTCGTGTATCGCGGCGGCATTGGCCGCCAACTCGCTCTGCAGCTCCCTGATCTGCGTCGTCCGCCGTCCCAATTCGGCGAGATCGGCGGCATGCCTATGGACCAATTGTTCCGCCCGCTGCTCAAGGCGGCAGCGCTCGACCGCGAATTCGGCGCGCAGCTGATCCCGTTCGGCCAGGATTTCCTGAACCGAAAGAGGAATTTGCATTTCAAGCTGGCGACGCGTCAGCCGGTTTGCCCGCTGCCAAAAGGCCGGCGCGAACGCCAGCGCTGCGAGCCCTGCTACCAGGAACCCCAGCGCGAAGATCATGGTCTGTTCGATCACGCGCTTTACTCACCCGGAAATTTCGCCCGGGACTATGCCACCACCACACGGCAAGATCAAAATTGGCGCAGTCGAGAAGCGTCCGGCAACGCTCGGCTGCCATCAAATAACTAAGGCCAGGCAGGCAAAAGCCCTTAATTTTTAGTGACTAAGGCCAATGAACCGCGGCCTGGGGCCGATCCCGCTCAGAAGGGATTCCAAGTCGGGTGCGGCGTGAATTTCAAATAGCTGACATTGAGTCCGAGCCTCGCCCCCAGGCCGGAGCGGATCGGCACCACGACAATGTCATTGTAGACGAGCGCCGTCATGCCGAAGCCGCCGACAAAATAAGCGGAGCCGTCGACCCCGCCGTAGCGCCGGTAAATAGCGCCGATTGCCGGCAAATTATAGACGAGCATCATCGTCCTGTCGCCATCGGCGCCGGCGTCGAAGCCCAGCGAAGGCCCCTGCCAGAAGACGCGGCGATCACCGGCATTGCGCGTATACAACGTGCCTTCGCCATAACGCAGGCCACCGACGAAGGCGCCGCTCGCCTCTTGGCCGAGAATATAGCCATTGGGGCGACCCCAGCGGCGCGTCGCGGCTTCGACAACTTCGGCTAGACCACGCGAGACCGTGCCGAAGAAGCGATGGCCGCTTTCAATCAGCTCCTCGGGCGAAAATTCGCCGGGGCGTGCGTCCGTGTGCTGGCCGGGGGTCGCGGCGGCATCTGCCTTGAGCGGCCCCGGCACAGCGAAGCAGCTGGCGGCGATTAGCGCGAGCTTCAATGTGATATCCCGGCGCGACACTGCCCGCATAAAGACCTCCTTGGTCGGTACGGCGGGTTTCGCCCGGCCGGCCCTGCCTCCCTGATTTTCGGTATCTGTAGTTAAGTATTTATTACGCTATTACGCCGTTTTTGCGCCGGCATGCGCCGCTGCGGCCAGTGGGTCGCCCCAGGCGACGAAAGGGCCGTTCTTGAGCCGATCGGCAAATTTGCCGTAGCGTAAAGACTGGCCTCTCTCATCACGCACGATGCCGCCGGCAGCCCGCAGCACGGCGTCGCCTGCCGCCGTATCCCATTCCATGGTCGGCCCGAACCGCGGATAGACATCGGCGACACCTTCAGCAATGCGGCAGAATTTGAGTGAAGATCCGGCCGCCTGCCGCGCCTTGACCGGCAATTGTGCCAGATAGGCCTCCGTCTGCGGATCGGGATGGGAGCGGCTCGCCAAAGCGACCAAGCCGTCTTGCGGAGCGTCGCGCGCGTGGAGAACCTGGCGCTGATCTTTCGGCGGCAGGCCGGCGCCAATCGACACCGGGGCCGAAAAGGCCTGCGACCCGGCAATCCAGATCCGCCCGAGGGCTGGCGCATAGACGACGCCCGCCCTCGGCATCCCATCAATGATCAAGCCCAGATTGACCGTGAATTCGCCATTCCGAGCGAGGAACTCCCGGGTTCCGTCGAGCGGATCGACCAAGATGAATACCTTGCTTTCGGGCAGTTTTGCGCCGGCTGCGGCCGCCTCTTCCGAAACGACGGGGAGCTGAGGGAGCAGCGTGGCAAGCCCTTTGAGAATGACCGCTTCGGCGGCGACATCGGCGTCGCAAACAGGACTTTGATCAGCTTTGGCGCGGGCATGGGCGTCAGTGCCATAGACACGCATAACCGCGGCCCCAGCGGCAACCGCGAGCTCGGCAAAAACCTCCGCAATGGCGTCGTAATTCAAACCGCTTAGACCGAGGTCCCGGCTCAATTCGTCAGGCATGATGTTCGATCGATTTAGGGCTCTGTCGCCTTCATGCGGCAAAATGAACTGCCCCTCAACCCTTTCCGCTCAATCCTTGCCGCTCAATCCTTGCAACAAACCGAGCTTCGATGGCGTAATGCCGCGCCGATCAGCTGAACGCAGACATGACCAAGGCGGGAAATCGGCTGATCGGCACCATTCGCTTTATCCTAATTTTAAAGCTTTGTGCCCATAATTTCGCTTGGCACGATGCTCGGAACATCGAAAGAAAAACTCGGCGATTGTGGATCGCGCTGCATCGAGCTTGACGCTCACGCAAGGTAATACGGCGATAAAGGCAGCTCCGACTGGAACAGCCTGTCAGCTTTTCCGGGACATGCTTTAGCGGTTTTGCGCCTCAACCAACGGATGGAAGACACATGACGGATTTCGCGCTCGATTCTCTCGATCTGGCTGCGCTGCTGTGCTCGCGGGTCTGCCATGACGTCATCAGCCCGGTCGGCGCCATCGTCAACGGCCTTGAAGTGCTCGAGGACGAGAAAGATGCGGAAATGCGCGGCTTCGCCCTCGACCTCATTAAAAAGAGCGCCCGAACGGCCTCGGCGCGGTTGCAATTCTGCCGCCTGGCTTTCGGCGCAGCAGGTTCGGCCGGCGCCTCGATCGACACCGGCGATGCCGAACAAGTGGCCCGCGGCCTTTTGGCCGATGACAAGACGCAGCTCCTATGGGATGCGCCGCGGGTTCTGATGCCGAAGAACAAAGTCAAGCTCGTCTTGAATCTTTGCCTGATCGCTGCTGCAGCTATCCCGCGCGGCGGCATCATCAAGGTGGTCATCGGCGGCACTGATGACACGCCGCGGATCGTCGTCGAAGCCACAGGGCCGAATGCGCGGCTGGCGAGTCATGTACCACAGCTTCTCGCCGGAGCGCCTGCCGGCCATAGCGTCGACGCGCAGGGGATCCAGGCCTATTACACCGGCCTCGTGGCGCAAGCGGCCGATCTCACACTTGCCCTCACCACCGCAGGCGATTCGGTGCGGATCGAAGCCCTGCCCGCGACGGCGGCGGCAATGGCCAGCGCCTGTATGTGAGCCTCTTGTTCGCCGGTCGAGCCGATCCCCATCACGTGGGATCGCTCGCGATCCACATGATCGGGACAAATCAGCTCTCTGACAAAGATCTGAAGCATATCCTTTATGAGACATCGGATATGTCCGATGTCTAAAATATCGGAAAAGTCTGGCAACTTTTCCGGGCCATGCTCAAGCCTTTCTGCTTGCAGCCTTTACCGCAAGTACGCGCCGGATATTGCCGGGCGTGCCGCTGAAGCTTCGGTGACTCGGGCCAAATTCTGGCCAAGACGCCGAGCTTCACCGAAGCGATCCGGACAGATGTGCGCAGAACACGAACAAACTCCAAATTGATTTTTTCTTTCAAAGGTCTTTAACCGATGCCAGCGATAGTCGGCCTGTTGCACCCGCGTCAGCGGCGTCAGGCGGATACATGGACGAACTCCTCAACGATTTCCTGATCGAAACGAGCGAACATATCGAGGCGGCCGGCGATCTCCTCGTGGCGTTCGAGCGCGAGCCTTCGAACAAAGGCACGATCACCAAGATCTTTCGGCTCGTCCACACGATCAAGGGAACCTGCGGCTTTCTCGGTCTGTCGCGGCTCGAACATCTTGCCCATGTGACAGAGGCCTTGATCGGCCGTTTGCGCGACGGAGCTCCGGCGGCACCCGAGACCGTATCGGCGATTTTGGCTTCGGTCGATCGGGTAAAGTTCATCCTCGGGTGGCTCGAAAAGACCGGCAAAGAGCCGGAAGGCGACGATACCGACCTCATCGATGTCCTGCAGCTTCGGATCAGCACGTTGGGGCCCCCCTTGCCGAGCACTGCTGATTTCGCTCCGGCGCTCGAGTCGAAGACTGACTCGCACGACCTCGTTGCGCCGAAAGTCGTGGAAGTTGCCAGCGCCCCGGCGCCGGCAAATACCACGAACCGACCGGAAACGATCCGCGTCGCCGTCGGCGCCCTCGAGCGCATCATGCTGCTGGTGTCCGAACTCGTTTTGACCCGCAACCAGCTCCTGGAGCTCACGCGCTATCAGGAAGATGCCGTCGTCAAGGCGCCATTGCAGCGCCTTTCCGCACTGACCTCGGATCTTCAGGATGCGGTCATGCGCGCGCGCATGCAGCCGGTCGAACGCCTGTTCACCAGCCTGCCGCGGCTGATGCGCGAGCTTTCCGGCGAGCTCAAGAAAAAGCTGCGCCTCGTGACCGAGGGCGCGGACACAGAGCTCGACCGGCAATTGATCGAATTCATTCGCGATCCTTTGACCCATTTGCTGCGCAATTGCGCCGACCATGGGATCGAGTCGCCCGAGACACGCTTGGCGCGCGGCAAGCCGGAGGAAGGCACGATCAAAGTCACTGCCACCCATGAGGCTGGCTATATTACGATCGATGTCTCCGATGATGGCCGCGGTCTCGACCTGGAAGCGATTCGCCAGAAGGCGATCGCAAGAAGTCTCGTCACCAGCGCCGAAGCGCAACAGATGTCGGATAATGAAATCTGCAGTTTCATTTTCGCGCCGGCTTTTTCCACAGCGACGGCCGTCACCAGCATTTCCGGACGTGGTGTCGGCATGGATGTGGTGCGCGACAATATCGAATTCGATCGGCGGTTCGGTTTCGATCACCACGACCCGGGGCAAGGGAACTCGTTTCTCCCTCAAGATTCCGCTGACCCTCGCCATTGCTCCGGCCCTGATCATTGCTGCCGGCGATCATCATTTCGCACTGCCACAGCATTCCGTGATCGAAGCCGTCGGTATTGACGCCGAGAGCCAGCATGCGCTCGAGACCGTCCAAGGCAGCCTGGTCTTGCGCTTGCGCGACGAGGTGATCCCCGTCGTCGTCCTGAAGGAGGTCCTTGCGCTCGAACTCAGACGGCCGGTCGAGCGAGGCCGGCAGCCTCGTCATTGTAATGCATGTCAATTCGCGGGCTTTCGGCGTGATCGTCGACCGCGTTACCGATGTCCAGGAAATCGTCGTCAAGCCGCTCGGCGCCTCGCTGACCCATCTCCAGGTCTTTTCCGGCCATACGATCCTCGGCGACGGCTCGGTGGTCCTGATCCTCGATCCGACTGGCATCGCCAGCCATCTCGGCTTCGAGCGCTCGAACGATTATGCCGTCGGCCACACGCCCGAAGTTTTCGAGCCAGCCGACACGAATACACGCTTCGTCCTGTTTCGTGCCGGCCCCGGCGTCGCCAAAGGACTTCCGCTGTCCCTGATCGCGCGCATCGAATCCGTGGCATCTTCCGCGATCCGGCAGTCGGACGGCATTTTCGTGATGCAGCATCAGGGTCAGCTGATGCCGCTCATGCCCTTGTTTGCTGCCGATCAGGCGACGCTGCAAACGGTCAGCCCGGTGCTCGTTCTCGGCATCGGCGGCGAGAGCATGGGGCTGTTGGTCGAAGAAATTCTCGACGTGGTCGAATCCCGCATCGATATCCAGATTTCCGGCGCATCCGCCGGCGTCATCGGCACCGCCGAAATCCACGGCGAAGTGGTGGAGATTCTCGACGCGACGCATTTCATGCAGATCGGCCGGCCGCATGCGTTCTCACGCGCCTTCGCCAATCACTTCCGGATTCTCCTCGTCGATGACAAGCCTTTCTTCCGCGACATGCTGGCGCCCTTGCTGATCGCGGCGGGCTATCGCGTCACGACGGCCGCCTCCGGTGAGGACGCATTGGCTATGTTCGACAAGGGCGCGGTCTTCGATGCGGTCGTGACCGATACCGATATGCCGAATATGAGCGGCTATGCGCTGGCGCGCCGGCTGACGGACGATCCGCGCCACGCGTCCCTGCCGGTCCTCGCCCTGGCTGCGCATGCGGCGCCAACCGTTTTGCAGGCCGCAGCGGAAAGCGGCATGCGCGGCGCCGTCGGCAAGTTCGATCGCAATGCTCTGCTTGAGACACTCGGCAAACTCCTCGAGGCACATGATCTCAACAAGCATGATCTCGAATCACGCGTGATAGGAGCCGCCGCGGCATGAATACGCATCCCGTCACGCCATCGACAGAAGCGGCCGGTGAAACGAGCTTTCGCTTCGAAACCGAGGAACATTGCTTCATCGTGTTCGTCGGAGGCGAATCCTTCGGCCTGCCGGTCGATCGCGTTCAAACGATCTTCCAGATCGAAGCTGTCACTTCGGTGCCGCTCGGTCCCCGCGAGGTCCTCGGTCTCGTCAATCTGCGCGGCAAGATCGTCACCGCGGTGAGCTTACGCCAGCGGCTGCAGATGCAGGAATCCGTCGTGAAGAAGCCACGATTGGCGATCGGCATCGAACATCGCGGCGAGAACTTCGCCCTGGTGATCGATGAGGTTGGTGACGTCATCGTTCTCGATCCAAGCAAGCGCATCCCAATGCCGCCACACCTCGATCACCAAAGAGCGAAGCTGACCGAAGCCGTCTATCGCCTCGATAATCAGATTTTGTCGCTGCTCGACATGGATGTCGTATTCGATTTCCAACGGCGCAATTGAAGCAGCACATTTGCACCCGCGGAACATTTGGAAGCTCGAACCAATGCTGGGGAGTTTGAGATGAAACAGGTGCTGGTGGTCGACGATTCCACGGTCATCCGGAAAGTCGCAAAGCGCATCCTGGAAGGCCTGAACTTCCAGACGCTGGAGGCGGAGGACGGCGCCAAGGCGCTGAGCGCCTGCACCTTTCTGATGCCGGATGCGATCCTGCTCGACTGGAACATGCCAGTGATGGATGGTTTCGAATTCCTGCGCGAATTGCGCAAAATGCCTGGCGGTCTAAAGCCAAAGGTCGTCTTCTGCACGACGGAAAACGACGTCGCTCACATCGCCCGCGCCATCCACGCCGGCGCCGACGAATATATCATGAAGCCCTTCGACAAGCAGATCTTGCAGTCCAAGCTCGAGGAAATCGGCCTCATCTGATCGGGCTCGCCTCTGATGCGCCATGTCAAAGCGGACAAAGTCCTCATGTCGAAGCTGTTTACGCTACCCAATCGACAAACCGCGGCGGCGTTCCGATTGGCGTCCCCCCCGCCGGATTTCGGCGCTGGTCGTTTAGCCCAACCGGGTCCGCGCATCATCGTCATCGGCGCCTCGACCGGCGGTCCGCAGGCCCTGTCGATCGTCCTCAAAGGTCTGGTTCCGGCGATCGAGCAGGTCCCCGTCTTCATCGTCTTGCACATCCCGCCCGAATTCACCGAAGTGATCGTCAGCCATATCGAGCGCGTCACCAATCTGCCGACCCATGCCGCAAAGCAAGGCGAGGAAGTCAACAAAGGCCACATCTATATATCGCCGGGCAATCTCCATCTCGGAGTCCGGCGCCTTGGCGCCACTGGCGTCATCGCACTTTCCGACGATCCGCCGGAAAATTTCTGCAAGCCTTCTGTCGATGTCTTGTTCCGCAGCGCCGCAAGATCATACGGCGAGCAGGTGATCGGCATCGTGCTCACCGGAATGGGCAGTGACGGACTTGCCGGATCGCGCGCCATTGTTGCGGCCGGCGGCATGATCATCGCGCAAGATGCAGCCTCCTCGACGGTTTGGGGCATGCCGCGCTCCGTGGTCAACGAAGGCCTGGCCCATGCGGTTCTTTCCGTTGATGCGATTGGCCCGACCATATGCAGCCTGCTAACCCCCCTTGCCATTCGTGAGAAAAACCCATGAGTTCGGCTTTCGACGTGCTTCGCAATTTTCTCAGCCGCACATCCGGTCTGGCTCTCGATGCTGAGAAAGCCTATCTCGCCGAGAGCCGGCTGCAGCCCATGCTGCAGCGATTAGGCCTGGCCGATCTCGACGCGCTGGTGGTGCGGATATTGTCCGGTCAGCATCCCGATCTCGCCCGCGAGGTCGTCGATGCGATGACCACGAACGAGACCTTCTTCTTCCGTGACCGCGTGCCGTTCGACAATTTCCGCAAGATCGTTTTGCCGAATCTTCTCGAAGCGAGGAAGGAGGTCCGCCGAATCCGAATTTGGTGCGCCGCCTGCTCGACGGGCCAGGAGCCCTATTCGCTCGCCATGATCCTCGACGAAGAAGCGCAGCAGCTCACCGGCTGGCAGGTTGAGATTGTGGCGACGGATTTGTCGCATAGCGTCGTCGCCGCTGCCCGTGAAGGGCTTTACAGCCAGTTCGAAGTGCAGCGTGGCCTGCCGATCTCGCAGCTTCTGCGCTATTTCTGCCAGGATGGCGACCGCTGGCGGATCAACCAGCATTTGCGCTCGCGCGTCCGCTTTGAAGAATTCAACCTGCTCTCCGATTACAGCGAGCTCGGCCGCTTCGATGTGATCTTCTGTCGGAATGTCCTTATCTATTTCGATGTCCAGATGAAGCAGAGCGTGCTCGACAGGATGGCACGCGTCATCGCCCAGGATGGCTATCTTTTCATGGGCGCCGCGGAAACGGTGGTCGGGCTGACCAATGCCTTCTCGCCGCATGAGGAGCACCGCTCGATCAATGTGCCGCGCGCCTCCCAAACGCTTGCGCGCACGTCCTTGCGCCTCGTCGCAAGCTGATTCTTCGGACGAATTGTGCGGTTACGGCCGCGGCCGATGCGGCCGCCTGGAGCCGATCCCGATATATCCGATGTCTAAAATGTCGGAAAAGCCTATCAACTTTTCCGGGACACGCTTTAAGCCATTAGGCGGCGGCAGCTAGACATAGCGGAAAAATGCTGCAATGCCGCATAAATCGGACCTATGTCTCTTTGGCTAGAAAGAGCAACTCTTCGCCAGCATTTTAGGCGAGAATCAGTTCCTCGTCGTCGCTCGGCTCGCGCAGCACATAGCCGCGGCCCCAGACCGTCTCGATGTAATTGCGGCCATGGCTCGCATTGGCGAGCTTCTTGCGCAATTTGCAGATGAACACGTCGATGATCTTGAGTTCCGGCTCGTCCATGCCGCCATAGAGATGGTTGAGGAACATTTCTTTCGTCAGTGTCGTGCCTTTACGCAGCGAAAGCAGCTCCAGCATCTGATATTCCTTGCCGGTCAGATGCACGCGATTGCCGGCGACTTCGACGGTCTTCTGATCGAGATTGACGACGAGATTACCGGTCGTGATCATCGATTGCGCATGGCCCTTCGAGCGCCTGACGATGGCGTGTATGCGGGCGACGAGCTCGTCCTTATGGAAAGGCTTGGTGAGGTAGTCGTCGGCCCCAAATCCCAAACCCTTGACCTTGTCCTCGATCCCCGCGAGGCCGGAAAGAATCAGGATCGGCGTTTTGACTTTCGCGACCCGCAAGGTGCGCAGCACCTCATAGCCGGACATATCGGGAAGATTGAGGTCGAGGAGAATAATGTCGTAATCATAGAGCTTGCCGAGATCGATCCCCTCTTCGCCGAGATCCGTCGTATAGACGTTGAAGTTCTCGGACTTGAGCATCAACTCGACGCTTTGCGCGGTTGCGCTGTCGTCTTCAATCAAAAGCACCCGCATGTGAGGCTCCCAGCCTTGCCCTCATTGGTTCGCCGGCAACACGAGACCCGTCTCATCTCGCTCTACGGCGCGATTTGCGCGAGCCAGGCACTCGAACAATGCGCCTGACGAACCAATTTCTTAAAGTTAACGATCATTGGTTAACAAAATCATTCCACACGATCGCCGCAAAGGGACGCTCCGGGCCAATTACCTCTCTTCATCTCGCGTCTGCGGGCCCGCGACCGGCCGACTGGCGGATCGACACACACGCTCGGTACCACCAATTCTTAAGCTTTCGGGTTAATGAAGAGTTACGCCGACCGCGAATCGCTACCTTCGCCAGAATATACAGAACCGGCCGTCAGTCACCCCAGAAGGTAGGACGCATCGGCGCCAATGGCCGCCGGTAAGGAAGCGGCAACTTTGATCCGGCATAGTGAAACCGTCTCGCGGTAGTTGTCAAAAGATTGCAGAACCAAGCTGCGCTGCGGAGTTTCGATATGATGAAATCGCGGGATTCACTCGTCCGCTTGAAGCGTTTCCACGTCGAGGAAAGACGGCGTAGACTGGCGCAGATCGAGTCGATGATCAATGAATTCGCCCGCATGGCGGCCGATCTCGACCGCGAGATCGCGCTCGAAGAGCAGCGGGCCGGCATCTCCGACCTCGCGCATTTCGCCTATCCGACCTATGCCCGGGCGGCCCGCGCGCGCCGCGACAATCTGCTGCGCTCGAGCACCGAATTGCGCGGCCAGCTCGATGATGCGAAGGCCGGTCTCGATGAGGCCCTCGCCGAGCTCGGCAAAGTTCAAAATCTCGAAGGCCGCGAGAAGAGCGTGGAACGCGCCCCCGAGCTGGCCGAGCAAGGCCGCACGCTCGGCGATCTCGGCCTGCGCGCCGCACAGGCCTGATCGCCGGCATCGGCTTCGGCGAACCTGCATATCCCGCTCTCGTGAGCGGTCGCTTAGGACCACCGGCGCGAAGCGTCATGCGCGATAGCTTCCAACCCAATGCCGATCGCGAAGCTAGGCCGAAATGCCAAACCAATGCCCCAAAAGAACTGGAGCATGTCCTGCAAAACTTGGTAGTCTCATCGAAGATATGCTCCGACGCCTCGGGCTGGGGCGAGCACCAGTCAGGGTCGGCGTCCGGGTTGGGGCTCCATCGGCAGGCTCCTAGAGCAAGTCCCGGAAAAGTTGACAGACTTTTCCGCTAAGGGACATGCTCCAGATCTTTGAAATAGAGGCGATTTGTCCCGATCAGGTGGAATCGCTCGCGGTTCCACCTGATCGGGATCGGCTCTAGGCCGGCGAACCCTTCCGGAGGCCCATGAAGCGGTTTTTCGAATTTGTTTGGCCTCTCATCGGCATGGCTGCCGTCGTCGCGGCGATTTTCCTGCTCCATCGGCAATTTCGCGGCGAAGCCGTCGGGCCCCAGATATGGGCCCAAATTCGCGCCCTTCATCTCAGCCAGTTCGCCCTAGCGATGCTCGCGACAGTGACCGCCTATGTGGCGCTTGCCTGGTATGACCGCATTGCCCTGCTCCATCTTGGCGTGAAGCATATCTCCTGGACCTTCATCGCGCTCTGCTCTTTCACGACCTATGCGCTCGCCCATAATATCGGCGCATCAGTGTTTTCCGGCGCCGTGGTCCGTTATCGCGCCTATCGAACGAAAGGCCTCACCTCGGCCGAGATCGCGATCCTCGTCGGCCTATGCTCGCTGACATTCGGGCTGGGCGTATGTCTCATCGGCGGCCTGATTCTGGTCGTTGATCCGGCGCAATTGCGAAGATTGAATGGACTTCTGCCCGATCTTCTCACCAATCCGGCGACCGCCCGAACCATCGGCATCAGCTGTCTGAGCCTGGTCGTGGCCTATGTCGCCGGCGCGGTCTTCAAGCTGCCCAGCTTCCGGCTCGGCAGTTTCCAAATCGAATATCCGCGGCCGGGCATTGCGCTGCGCCAGTTCCTCGCCGCATCGATGGAGATCATCGGCGCGGCTGGAATCATCTATTTCGCTCTGCCGCAGGACGGCAATCCCGGTTTTTTCGCCGTGCTCGCCGTCTTTGTCGCCTCGTTTTCCGCAGCACTCGCCTCCAATGCGCCCGGAGGGCTCGGCGTTTTCGAGCTCTTGTTCATCAAAGCCATGCCGGCGGTGGCGCCAATCAAAGTCCTGACGGCTCTGCTCGTGTTCCGGCTGCTTTATCTCATTTTGCCGCTCATCTTCGCCATCGTCGTCGTCGTGCTGTTCGAGCGGCGCAAGCTCGCCGAAGTATTCAGTCACACTGAGACCGCCGCAGCGGAGCAGCGCGACAAAAATCCAAATCTGCGCAAAGGGAAAGGCCAAGAACCGGCCAGCGCGTCGTGAAGACCGGTTCACCACCGCTCATACGCATGAATAGGCCGCGGCGCCATCGGATATGTGCAGCCTCGCTGATCTCGGCGGGCCCGGTTTTAGGAGAATAGGGGTCCGCCGGTCAGGTGCATCTGCCGGATGGGCCCGCCATTACATGCGATATTGCTGCAGGCGCGTCGTCCGCAAGCCGGCAAGGCCATACTGATCGATCGACATTTGCCAGGAGAGGAATTCGTCGACGGTCAAAGCGTAGCGGCTACAGGCTTCTTCGAGCGAGATCAGCCCGCCGCGGACCGCCGCCACCACCTCGGCCTTGCGGCGAATGACCCAGCGCTTTGTCGTTACCGGCGGCAAATCGGCAACGGTCAGTGGGCTGCCATCGGGCCCAATGACATATTTGACTTTCGGGCGGTGCGGTTCAATCATATTTGGAACTCACCTACTCAACTGACGCTTTCGTAGAAAAGATAATAGAAAAGGCAGTTTAAGAATGAGCTAAACCCACGCGCCGCTTTTGCATAATATAAACTTGGGATCTTAGGTATTTATTTAGAGATTTGAAGCGAGTTGCTTGGCGAATTGTACCGGCATGAGACAGGATATTTGCAGATCATTAAGAAATGGCCGGCGAAGCTCCTCTCGACCCTAAACGCGGCAGAGAATCAGAAGCGAGAGGTCGCGCCAGCCATTCGCAGATTGCATTCGGCCCGGCAGGGTGATTTAGATGCGAGGCGGAAGAGGTTTTCCCGCTTTTCGAGCCGAAAAAGTCCGCGCTTGGCTCGCGTTGCTCGGCCCGGGCGGTGGGCCCGAGTGGTTGCTCGGAGTCCTTGACCCGAGCCGAAACGCCCAAATATGTGCAAATGACGGGCGTTGGCACGCACCGGACAGACGTTTAGGACGACACCCAGACTGATTATGTGAGTGTGAGGCCGCGCGCGAGCTTCACAAATGGCGAGTGACCTTTATGAGCGACCCGCAAGCGCCGACCGCGCCCGCCTTTCGCAATAGCCTCGACCTCGGCAAGCCGCCGGCCGAGACGCGGGTCGTCGTCGCCATGTCAGGCGGCGTTGATTCCTCCGTTGTCGCGGCGCTGCTTAAGGAGCAGGGCTATCAAGTCATTGGTGTGACCCTGCAGCTTTACGACCATGGCGATACTGAGCATCGCAAAGGCGCCTGCTGCGCCGGCCAGGACATTCACGACGCGCGCCGCGTCGCCACACAGCTCGACATTCCGCATTATGTGCTCGATTACGAGGAGCGCTTCCGCAAAAAGGTCATCGACCGTTTCGCCCGCAGCTATGCCGAGGGCGAGACCCCGGTCCCCTGCATTTCCTGCAACAGCGAGATCAAATTCGCCGATCTTTTCGAGACCGCGCGGGATCTCGGCGCCGATGTTCTGGCGACCGGCCATTATGTCTCTTCTCGGCCGGACGGGCATGGCGGACGCGAGCTCTATCGCGCCCAGGACAATGCCCGCGATCAAAGTTATTTCCTCTTCGCCACCACCAAGGCCCAGCTCGAATTGCTGCGTTTTCCGCTCGGCGAGATGCAGAAAGCGGACGTCCGCCTGCTGGCGCACCGCTATGGCCTGCTCGTCGCCGACAAGGCCGACAGCCAGGACATTTGCTTTGTCCCGTCCGGCAAATACAGCGATTTCATCGAGCGGATCTGGCCCGAGGCCGCCGTGCCTGGAGAGATCGTCCATATCGACGGGCGCGTGCTTGGCGACCGTGCCGGCGTCATTCATTACACGATCGGGCAGCGGCGCGGGCTCGGCCTCAGCGTCCACGGTGCTGCCGCGGGCGAGCCGCTTTATGTAGTGAAGCTCGATGCCGCTAAGGCGGAGGTGGTGGTCGGACCGCGTTTGGCGCTCGCCACCCGCCGGGCGCGGCTGCGCGAGCTCAATTGGGTCGGCGATGGCACGCTCGATGATCTCGCCCGCGACAGTCGCGACCTCTTCGTGCGCGTGCGTTCGACACGACCTCCCGTGCCGGGCTTTCTGCATCTCGACGGCGACGACGCTTATGTCGATTTCGCCACGGATGAGGATGGCGTCGCGCCCGGCCAGGCTTTCGTCTTTTATGCCTCGGATCTGACCGATGCGCGGGTTTTGGGCGGTGGCTTGATCGCCACCGAGCCCGCCATGCAGACGAGCCGCGCCAATGCGCCAGGCCCCGCTTTGGCGACCGCCGGCCATCATTGATGGGCGAAGCCCTAGATCATGATGACTTTGGATTAAATCGATCCAAAATTACAATTGAGACATCGGATATATCCGATGTCTTTAAACGTGATCAATATCAAAAGTGCAGAGCGGGATATGCAGATAAGTTCAC
>CAVWXV010000020.1:0-7251 GCA_963759185.1 uncultured Alphaproteobacteria bacterium | reverse complement strand
AGTCAGCGCGGTCATAAATATAAATGGCATATAGCCAAACCCCGGCGCGATCTCCGTGAGGCGCTTGAGTACGTCAAAGCCCGACAGGAACGGCATGCTGATGTCGCACAGGACAAGATCTGGCGCTTGCTGCAAGAGCCTAGCAAGGCCCTCGCGACCGTCATGGGCAATGTCCACGTCGAATCCATAATCAATGAGGCTCTCGGCGATCAAAGCCGCAGTCTCGCGATCATCTTCGATGCAGAGGATCGTTTTATATGCCTTGGACATGGTTCATTGACATTCAGCGGCAGGCTGCGGCAGCGGGCGCCTGCAGGCTATGCGGTGTGTTAGCTGCCTCCTAGGCAGGAAATGGACCAAGTGCTATCAACTATTTGCGGTCCCTTACAAGTAAAAATCCCATATACGGATTTTCGGGGCGGCAATGTTTCGCTGCCATGTTCATGTGCACTACCAGTGTCCAAAAATTAGTCACCAATAATCCTCCATTAGACGATGGATGAAACCAAGGTCAATCGCAATGCGGCCACCGAGGTCGATCGGCTTCCACCTCATTCTGGTGTTCTTTTTCTTCTTTTTGCTGAACATCATTCTCGGACTGTTCAGCATTGGGCGGTTGAGTGACTTTAACTCGGTGTCGGCTGACATCCGCGATCTTTGGCTGCCGAACACACGCTTCCTCGGTGATCTCAACAATTTCACATCTGATTTCAGGGCTGCAGAAGGGACCAACCTGCTTGCCACACAGGCGGCTGATTTCGACGCCAGTAAAAAGGAGATTGCCGAGCTCGATCGATCGATCGCGCAAGCACAGCGCGGATACGAACACCTTCGCCATTCGGATGCGGAGACCGAACTCTATGCACGTTTCTGCGACCAATGGAACCGCTACCGGGAGATCGCTGGCGGGATTGTCGCGCGCGGCGTTGAGGACAGAAAATCCGATGCGGTACAGGTCTATATGACAAGCTCACGGCTAGCCTATGATGCCGCAAGCGATACCTTGGCGCAGCTCACCGAGCGCAACGTCTCCAATGCGCGCGAGGCGAGTGAGCGCGCCAATATGGCATATCGGCAGGCGCGCTGGTTGATAGGGGCTGCTATGGCGATCGCGGGGTTGATGATGATCGCAGCGCTATTCTATGTCAGGCGTTCGCTCTCTGCCCCGCTGCTAGGCCTTGCCGCTTGCATGCGACGGCTCGCCACAAATAACACGGACATCGACATCCACGGCACCGAGCGCGGTGACGAGATCGGCGAGATGGCGCAATCCGTCGTCGTGTTCAGGAATAATGCGATCGAGCTCTCCGCCATTCAGCACAACTTGGCGCAGCAGGCTTCCATGCTCAAGGAAAAACTAGTGCAGGAGCGACGCCTTGCGCAGCTGCAGCGCAACTTCGTCACGATGGTGTCGCACGAATTTCGCACCCCATTGAACATCATCGACGGCCACGCCCAGCGCCTCACAAAGATGAATACCGCGTCCCCGCCGGACGAGATCGTTCTGCGTACCCGCAAGATCCGCGGCGCGGTCCTGCGCATGACGAACTTGATCGAGAGCTTGCTCAATTCTACACGGCTCATCGATGGCGAGCTCAATTTCCATCCCGCTAGCTTTGACATGCGGGTGCTTCTGCATGAGATTTGCGAGCTACATCGCGAGATCGCGCCGGGATCACAGATCTTGGAGAATTTTGATCCCCAGCCTCTCCCCATGGAAGGAGATCCAAAGCTGCTGTTTCAAGTGCTGAGCAATCTCTTGTCAAACGCCGTCAAATATTCGCCCGGCGGCGGAGTCATCGCAGTTACGGCTCAGACCAATGCGGAGCAGCTGGTTGTTTCTGTCGAGGACCATGGGATGGGGATTCCAGAGGCCGACCTCGATAAACTATTTTCGCGCTACTACCGAGGCAGCAATGTTTCCAGCATCGTCGGAACAGGAGTTGGATTATATCTCGTCAAGATGGTGGTCGAACTTCATGATGGAGAGATTGCAGTCGAGAGTCGCGAGGGTGAGGGATCGCGGTTTACGATAAATCTGCCGACGCATTTTCATCGGCGCGAGGGCGCGCCAAACTCTGCAGATTTATTGCCGGTCAGAATGGTTCCGCGGTCGCATGAACGAGCCGATGTCGATCGCTTATGACCGGAAGATCGGTATAAGCCAGATTGTGGCGCGATCTCCAGCGTGACGAAGTTATCCGATCATGCAGCGAGGTCAATGATCTGATCAAATGGCTTTTCAGCCAAGGTCTCTCAGCCGTCGACTTTGCGCATGATGAGCCGACCTGAGGCTAAATACGAATCTAGGGGTTATGAGTTCGAATCTCTTCGGGCGCGCCACGCCAAGCCCTGACATCCCCCTCGTCGCTTATTCGGCATCGCTCGGGGCCGGCCACGTCTTCACCAAGCATATGATTTTAAAAGAGCGTAAGCCTATCTGTTGGCGCGGATCGCTGCGACAAAGGGACGTTCCGCGCCGCGTTGACGCCTTATAATTTATAATTAATAATTTAAGCTGGTTGAGTTCGAAAGACATGGGACCCAGATGGCGGCGTCACCGCATCTTCTTATGCGCCAGAGCCTGCATGAAACTCTGGTCGCCCCGCTGCGCCAGATGATTCTGGACGGCGAGCTGCGTCCCGGCGACAAAATGCCGGAGGAAGAGCTTTGCGCCCGCTTTGGCGTCTCGCGCACGCCGATCCGCGAGGCGCTGAAAGTGCTGGCGGCCGAAGGCGTGCTGCAGATCCTGCCGCATCGTGGCGCGATCGTCGCCCAGATCACTAGAGCGCAGATCGACGAATTGTTTCCGATCATGGCCGCGCTCGAGCGTCTGGCGGGAGGCTTGGCCTGCGCACATGCCTCGGATCGCGAGATCGCCCGCATCCGCAAGCTGCATGATGCGACGATGGCGCATTACCGGGCCGGCAATGAGGCCGCCTATCTGCAGCACAATCGGCTGATCCACGAAGCGATCTTCGATGCCGCCGGAAACGACACTTTGTCGGCCTTCTTTCAGCAGATCCTCACCCGCATCAATGCCTGCCGCTTCATTCTTCGCAAGAATGCCGAGCATTGGCAAAGAGCGATGCAGGAGCATGAGGAGATCATCAAAGCTTTGGAGGCCCGCGACGGGCCGCGGCTCGCCGAATTGCTCGATGCGCATGTGAGCGTGACGACCGCCGAGATTGCCCGCGCCGGCATCGCCCGCGATGCGGAGCAGCTGCCCGTCGAAGCGCGCAAGGAAATGTCCAAAGCGGGTCGGAAAGCGACGAACGAGGATGAACAAAAGGGTGGCCGATGAACGCTCCATTTGATCCCGCGCCCGTCCGCGGTGCGGAAAACTCCGCCGCGGAGACCGGTGGGAAAACGCCGGCGCTGCCGCTTGCGGGCGTGCGCGTGCTCGACGTCAGCCAGGTCATGGCCGGACCTTTCGCCTCGATGTTGCTCGGCGATCTCGGTGCCGATGTCATCAAGATCGAGCCGCCTGGAACCGGCGATCAGACCCGCGCCGCCATGGGTTTCAAGATGAAGGGAAGCGACAGCATGGGCTTCCTCAACATGAACCGCAACAAGCGCAGCGTCGCGCTCAATTTGAAGAGCGACGCCGGCCGCGAGATCTTCTACATGCTGGTCGAGACGGCCGACATAGTGATCGAGAATTACCGCCCCGGCGTCATGAAGCGCCTTCGCTGCGATTACGAGACGCTGCGTCAGATCAATCCGCGCCTCATCTATGCGAGCATCTCCGGCTTCGGTCAGACGGGCCCCTGGGCGAGCCGGCCCGGCTTCGATCTGATGGCGCAGGCCATGTCGGGCATAATGAGCGTCACCGGCCATCCGGGCGGTCCTCCCGCGAAGGGCGTGCCGGTCGCCGACGTCGGCTGCGGCCTCTTTACCATCTATGCGGTGCTGGCCGCCTATATCGGTCGGCAGAAGACCGGCGAAGGGCAATATATAGACGCCTCGCTGTTCGAGGCGGCGCTCGCCTTTTCGGTGTGGGACGCGGCGGATTATTGGGGCACAGGCGCTATCCCGACGCCGCTCGGAACCGCCAACCGCATGAGCGCGCCCTATCAGGCCGTGCGGGCCAAGGACGGCTATTTCGTCATGGGCGCCCCCAATCAGAAGCTCTGGCAGGCGCTGTGCGACACCCTCGGCCGCAAGGAACTCATCGACGATCCGCGCTTCAAGGACATTTCGACGCGTCTCGCCAATCGTGCGGTGCTGATCGAGGAGCTGGAACGCAGCTTCATGACGCGGACATCGGAGGAATGGGTCGACGCATTGCTGGCGGTCGGCATTCCGGCAGGTCCGATCTATACTTATCCAGAAGCCTTCGAAAGCGAGCATGGCCGGCATCGTCAGATGCGCCTGGAGATCGATCATCCGATCGAGGGCAAGGTGCCCAACATCGGCTTTCCCGTGAAGCTCAGCGGCACACCGCAACAGGTTCGCCATCCTCCGCCGCTGCTCGGCGAGCATACTGAGGCGATCCTCACCGAGCTCGGCGTCGACGCCGCGATGATGCAAGACCTTAAAGCCCGGGGAGCCTTCGCAGCGTGAGCGGCCAAGTCCATTATACCGCCTCCGGCGGCGTCGGCGCGATCGTCTTCGACCGACCCGAAGCGCGCAATGCTATGACATTTGCCATGTATGATGCGCTCGCTTCCATTTGCGATCAGATCGCCGCGGACCAGAGCCTGCGCGTCGTGACGCTGCGGGGCGCCGGGGGTTCTGCTTTCGTCGCCGGCACCGACATTGAGCAATTCCGTGCCTTCTCCGGGCCCGAAGACGGCGTCGCCTATGAGGCGCAAATCGACGCGCGGATCGGCCAGGTCGAGAGCCTTCCGGTTCCCACTATCGCGATCATCGACGGCTGGGCCGTCGGCGGCGGGCTCGCGCTCGCCACCGCTTGCGACTTGCGCATTGCGACGCCGTCTGCCCAATTCAGCGTTCCGATTGCCCGTACGCTGGGCAATTGCCTGTCGATTGCCAATATGGCCCGCATCATCGCGGGCTTCGGGCTCGGCCGCACCAAGCGCATGCTGATGCTGGCCGAGGCGATTGATGCCACCGAAGCGCTCGCCTGCGGCTTCCTCATCGAAATCGTCGAAGCTCAATCGATCGATGCGCATGTTGCCGCTCTCTGCGCCAGCCTCGCAGCGCATGCGCCGAAAACGCTGCGTGCGGTAAAGGAAAGCGCGCGGCGCCTGATCGCCGCCCATCAGCCTGACGGCGAAGATCTCATCCGCGATTGCTATGGAAGCCGCGACTTCAAAATTGGCATCGAGGCCTTTCTCGCCAAGCAGAAGCCCGCCTGGACGGGTATGTGAAAAAAGCTTGAGGCCCACACGATGGCCAGCGCGAGCCCGGCGCAAGGCTCCTCTGTCAACACTCGCTTCGACATGAGATTAGCTTCGACGGATTGTGTCCTGCGCGCGCCATGGCTCGAACCCTTTGCCGTGCGTACGGCGAAGAGCCAGGACGCGGCAGCGCTTTCCGGCGGCGCTCAATCGGGATTTGATCTCGCCCTCTTTTCCGGTGGCGACGAAAGAGTCTTCCTAGATCCCACAACGGGCCGCACCAAATATGGCACGCCGCCCGGATGCGCCGAGGACGAGATCTGGTTCTCCTCATCGACCGCATCGGCGATTTCCGCACGCGGATATGCGGCTGCCGCCGCCGCCTGGCAAAGGCTCCTCTCCGGCAGCACGACATTGGAAGACTGCTGCGACGAGGTCCGGAACCGCCTGACGCATCTCTTCGGCATTGAGGGAACGCAAGCAATTCTTGCCGGCTCGGGAACCGAGGCGGTTCTCATCTCTCTTGCCTTGGCGCGCATGTTCTGCGGCACCCGCATCGCGACGATTATCGTCGGATGCGCCGAGAGCGGCCGCAGCGTGAGTGCCGCCGCCACCGGCCTGCATTTTTTTCGGCATGCGACCTTCGGCGAGGTCGCGGCCGGCCGTCGCTTGGACGGCTTGGAGGACATGGATATCATCCTCGACACGGTAGAGATTCGCGATAGTGCCGGAGCGCTCCGCCCCGGCGCGGTAATCGATGCGGAGCTTGCCCGGAAAGTCGAAGCCGCGCGCCACGACGGGCGCGATGTCATCATCCATAGGCTCGATGTCTCGAAGACCGGCCAATCCGCCCCGAGCCTCGCTGCCATCGCGCAATTATGCGAAGCCGCACCAGGCCATGTCTTCGTCCTCGCCGATTGCTGTCAGCTCAGATGTTCGGCAGCGCATATCCAAGCGCTCTTGGCGCGCGGTTTCCTCGTAACCCTGACAGGATCGAAATTCGCCGGCGGACCGCCCTTTGCAGGCGCGCTTCTCGTGCCACCCATGCTCATGCAGGGCTTGCAATCGAAGCCACTGCCCGCAGGATTGGCGGCCTATAGCGCGCAATTGGACTGGCCGCCGATGCTGCGCGCCGTGCTGCCGCTTTCCTTTCTGCCAGCGGCCAATATTGGCCTTGCCTTGCGCTGGCAGGCTGCGCTTGCCGAGATCGAACGCTTTTTCGCTTGGCCTGCCGATCTGCGCAACGCAATCTTGTTGCGCTTTTATCATGAAGTGGCAAGACGGGTCGCCGAAACGCCTTGCCTCGATCTGCTGCCTGCGCCTGCCGTGAGCGAGGCGAGTTGGGGCCACACAATTCTTGGCGTCGCGATGCGACACTCTGATGGAAGAGTTTTCGACATGTCGGAGGCGGCCGCCGTTCAGCGCCGGCTGCGCGACGCCGGCCATGCGGGCAATCGGGTTGCGGCCAAATGCTTCCATCTCGGCCAGCCGGTCGCCATCGGCGGCGCCGGCGTCCTGCGCGTCTGCGCCAGCGCAGTTCTGGCCAATCATCTGGCCGAAGAGATAGAAGCTGGGAGCAGTCTCGCCAAAGCCTTCGCGCCCACGGCCGAGTCTATCGCCGATTTGTTCCGTGCTTGGCCGGCCGTCCTGGCGACGGGACCGCAATAGGTTTCAGGCAAGCATCCCCGGCTAAGGTATGACCTTAGAAAAACTGCCGATTTTTGGGCGAGATCATGCGCCTCGGAAGGAGGATACATGAATCTGCGGCTCCCTGGCACATTGCCGGAAACCACACCGCATCTAACGACGATCATCGGCCTTGCTGCGATTGCGCGGCTCGGATTCTCCGGCAGCGATCTACAGCCGCTTTGGCGATCCTTGGCCAAACGCGCGACGACGGATGTCAGCGACGTCGGCGCTTTGCTCGATTTGTCGATTATCGAAT
>CAVWXV010000019.1:0-151811 GCA_963759185.1 uncultured Alphaproteobacteria bacterium | reverse complement strand
AATTGTGCAAGCCAACCATCGGCGACATTGTCGATGGCGAGCCGCGCTTGCAGACAAGCGAGCTTTTGCGGTGCCCGCGCGAAGCGTTCAGCCGCCTCTCTCATCTGCTTGGGTTCAGGAATGTCCTCGGCGTCGAAGACGGTGACGAACTGCCCGCGCAGCAGGGGCAAAGCGACATTGAGAGCCCGTGGCTTGGTCCGCGGCGCGCCGGCCGGTGCCACGATGATTTCCTGGCCCGAGGGTTGGACGGCCTGCCGCAATGCGTTGAATGTCTCGACATCATCTTCTTCGATCACGAATTTGATGTCGAGCTTGGCACGCGGATAGTCGAGCCTTTCGAGCGCCGCAATGAGCTGCGGAATCATGCGCGCCTCGCGATAGAGCGCGATCACGATGGAGTAGAGGGGCAGCTCATGATCGGTGAGCGGCCGCCGCGCCGATGGCACCGCCTCGAGCGCTGCAGCGCTCACGAGGAGGCGCAAGAGCAGCACTGCGAAAAAAACTATGCCCAAAGGCAGCGCACCGAGCGCTGTGGAGCCAGCCACCGTCAACATTGTAAAAAGCGTCAGCAAGGAAACGCCGGCGATCGCGAAACGCTTGTGCCGCCACACCTTCCTCCGGGCGCAAAGGGCGGGATCGAGGGAAGGCAGGGCATAGCTGGCATCATGCAGAACTTGCGCGCGGAATGCCGTGCGCAACAAGCTAGAAAAATGTGTCGGCGTGGCAATGGCGAGGCGGCCGTGAATCTCGCCCCGATAGGCGGCCAAGATCAGATAGGCGATCGCGGTGCCGCGCGGGGCGATGAGAAAAGCCGGGCCCTCGGCTTCTGCAAGCGGCGCCAGTCCGGCGTGGACCGCTTGCGGATAGCGTGCTGTGGCTGCAATTGCCGCATGCTTGTCGATGAAGGGGAGGCGGAGGTGGCGGGCGAGAGACCGGTAGAAATGCGTTTCTGAGATGGCGCCACAAGCAAGCAGCGCCGCTTCCGCGCTCACTCCTTGCCGCTTTGCCGCAGCGACGGCGGCGCTGAGCACGCTGGGCGCGACGCCGTAATGCGTGAGAAAGGCGATTTCCGTCGGCCAGCCATGCGGCGCGCGGGGCGAGGATGGGCTGGGCGCGATCAAGAATAAGCGGCTGGCTGCCGCAGTTTGAGGACTGGGTCGATGCGCGGGCTGCGCCCGGACCAGAAGGCTCGCGCCCCGCGGCGCGGGCAACGTTCCTATTCGCGCCGGCATCGGGACGCGCTACACTAGCGCCACCGGCTCGCGCTCTTGGCAGATCACCTTGGTCGGGCATGGACGCAACGCAGACGCTACATTGACCGGCGGACACGGGCCGGACAAGATAAAGCTTACGCAAATATCTTCGGCGCGACAATTCCGGAATGAGCTGATGCGGCTGTTGCAACTGTGTATTTTAGTGCTCGTCTTGGTCCTTGGCCGCGCGAGAGCGGGATAAGCCGCACTCGCGATTTTAAGACGGGCAGCCAAAAGCAGCTAATGAATAGGCGGCCCCTGAGGATGATAGGCTCCTTTATGGGTGCTGTGGCGCCAGGCAATATCCGCTGATATTTCCAATAGGCTTTCCAGTGCACGATCGCGAAGTGGCCGTGATAGCTTAACAAGTTCATCAAGCATCATTGCAACATAGACAGCCGTTTCGCGAGCATCGGGACGGTCGCGCGACATATCGGGTTTCCTCAAAAACGCTACTCGGAACGCTTACGCAGGCATGCGGATTTCAGTTGATCACGCGGCCTCTTCCGATTGCTTCCGCGTCCAGACCATGGGAAAATCGGGACCCGACAATGGCTCGCCGTCTTGCAGCTGGTTCGAATGATGCAACTGGCGCGGCGTTCCTGGTCGTGCCTTGAAGCGGATGTCGTCTCCGCAATAGCGCAGTGAGGCTGCACGCCGAACCTGATAGCGAGTCAAATTCCCGCCTGCTCCATGGATCGTCTTGTAGTCATGAACCAAGATATCACCCGGTTCGACATCGAACTGCACGATGTCAAAATCGTCCAGATGTCCTTCAATGTCAGGGAGCAATTCGCCCTCGCTGCCCGGCAACGGGTTCGAGAAACGAACACATTCGGCGCATAGATCTGCCCTTGCTTATGTGACCCGCGCACATACATCATCCCGCCAGTTTCTGCGGTAACAGGATCGACCGGAATTCACATGACGCAGCATTGGTCGCCCTCGATATCGAAATAAGATGCGTCTTGATGAAAGGCGGTTCGCTCGCGCGTCCCCGGCTCCTTGATGAAAATCTGATCGCCGAAGAAGTTGACGCGCTCCAACTCAAGCAGCGCGGCGGCAATCTCGGGTGCGGCGCCATGCGTGCACATCCGATTGAAACCCTTATGGCGCGCGGCGACGCCGGTATCCAGCAAAAAGCTGCCGGCTGACTTGGTCGGCTTGTCGAAAAGCAAGGGCTGTCCGCTTTGCTTGATAAAGTCGGCAAGTCCTGCAACGTCGTGTTGTCCATCGCTCGCCGCACCAAGAGTGACGATATCGCCGCATTCGGCCGCTTTCGTCAGCAACGATAGATCGTAACCGGCGGCACTTTCCGACAAAGTCTCCGCCGCTTCGTCGATGCACCGGCGCAACGAATTGACCGCCCCAAGGTCAAGAATGCCACGAAGCAGCACAACGCCTGCAACACGATAGGCAGCGACCTCGTCGCGCGTGACTGGCCTTACAAGCTTTCCCATTTCATCCCCCTCAGTCACTCGGTTAGTGTATTGCGATCTCAGCTTGCACATGCGGAATATGGCGGGGCCGTTTCTCCAACTCGCCGTAGGCCTTCGCGTCTTCGAGCACATCCGCATTGACGGGGTAGCGGATCGCCAGGCACTCACCGCCGCCCGGCGCGTCACGGCCGCCTCCGAACGGATGCGCAAGTCCGAGAACGCGGGTGTGGGCGCTGATCTCAAGAAAAGTGCCGAGCGCCTTTGAATCGATGACAGTTTGGAAATGCGTCAGCCGCTGCTCCAGACACCATTCAAGGAGCGACACAAAAAGCCGCGATTTCGCTTTTCGCAGGGCCTCCCGCGTTTTTCGCGCTGGCTGCACGATGTAGCGTGTCGCCTCGTATATGTGCGGCGACCGCGGGGATCCGCCAGTTTCGATCAGATGCGGAAAATAATCGGCTAGCAAAGACGAATGCGTCGTTGGCGTCATTCGAACGCTGGCTTCGATCGTTCCATCGTCAGAATAGGAAATGAAATATACTGCATCGTCTGTATCGTATTGATCTATTTCATATCCGTTTCGCGAAGGTAATGACCACTTCCGTTCCTGAATAAAGATTTTGTGTCTCAGCTTGAAAAGCTGATCGAAATACGACGAATATTTTGATTGTTCGTGACCGTATATTGTCAAACACATGGCCAAGCCCTCCTGCACGGTAACCTATAGTTAACCGAAATTCGGGGATTGCTCTCTCCCCATTTCTTGGGAGGACGCATGCCAAGTCACGGGCGTTACAGGAAAAAATTAGGCCTTGAAGATGCCGAGGAGAGAACTAGGCTGGCGAGCGTAAGCCTTGGGGGAGGATCGCCCGCTATGAGCTTCGCCAATGACGAGTACGGACGTCGCACGCTTGATTTCGTCGAACGCATCCAAAAAGCTCAGACCCACGAAGAAGTTCGGAGCCTCGTGATCCGCGAACTTGAATGGTATGGGCTTACCTTCGTCACAAGTTGGTCAATGCCAGGTCCGGGCGACGAGCGGCCCGAAGATGTGGTCACCCTCAACACTCGACCGGCCGATTACGTCGAACATTACGTATCGCAGCACCTCGTAGAGCATGATCCCGTCATCACCGAGCTGCGGCGGTCGCTCGCGCCTTTCACTTGGGAAGACCTCAGAACAGCATGTCGTCTCACTAAGATTGAGCGTCTCATCATTGACGAAGCAAAAGACTTTGGCGCCGACGATGGACTGGTCATCCCGATCGTCTCGGCGAGCGGCTCTATCGGCCTTTTCAGTTCATGCGGGCGCATGCCGCATTTATCGCAAAGAGCGCGCTCAGCTCTCGAAATCATCGGGATGTACGCCTATCACGCGCTGCAACGCGCGTTGGTTCAAGAGCGTCGCGAGCATAGAGAAAGAAACATCCCATTGACTTCCGCGAGAACGCGAAATCATGAGATGGGTGGCGACCGGGAAATCAGATGATGAAATAGCCGAAATTTTGACGATTGGCCACGAGACTGTGACCACTCATGTCGAAAACGCCAAGCGTAAGCTCAATGCAACTCGGCGAACATACGCAGTGGTGCAGGCTCTGCGATACGGCGAGATCTCCTTGTGAGAGCGCCGGGGATCGGCCATCATGCAACATCGGAACGTTTGGCGATTGCCGTTACAACGTCAATGATGGCTTGCCTTACAGCGGAGTCCTGAATTGACTGGAAAACACGAATGAAGCGGTGCCCTTGTTCTTCTGGTGGCCATTGTTCCGAAGGAACCTCTTCATCATCTCCTTCGCTCGCAGGAGATCTGTTGCCGAGCCCAGATGCTCTCATCAAAATAGAAAAACTCGACAAAAGGTCTCGCCGGCGCATTTCATTTCCAAAGGAATTATCTCGTTTGAACATTCTTCCGCATAACATCCAAATATATCAATCGCGACGTAATGAGCCTTTAACTGGACCGGGAAAATTTTCTTCAAAATAGAGCCAATGCGATGATGCGGCTGTTGCAACTGTGTATTTTAGTGCTCGTCTTGGCTGTGCCGGCGGCCGTGCGCAGTGAAGAGCACAGCGCCATCTTCGTCCCGAATTTCTTCGATCCGCAGCATCGGCTGACCAAGCCGGAGATGGCTGGCCTGAACAGCATCAGATTTGTGACCGAGGACGATTATCCGCCCTTCCATTTCGCCTTGCCCGACGGTTCGCTTGCGGGCTTCGATGTCGATCTTGCCCGGGCCATTTGCGAAGAGCTAAAGATCGCCTGCACGATTCAGGTGCGCCGCTTCGATCTCCTCGCCGACGCTTTGGCCTCGAATGAGGCGGATGCGCTGCTCGCATCGCTGCGGATCGATGCGGAGAGCCGGAAGAGATTCGATTTCACCGCAGCTTATTATGCGACGCCCGCGCGTTTCGTGGCGGGTGCAAAAAGCAGTCTCGTCGCAACGCCGGAAGGACTTGCCGGCAAGCGCATCGGCGTCATCGCAAGGACCGCGCATGAAGCCTATCTCGAGACATTTTTCGCCAAGGTGAAGCGCCAGAGCTTCGACACGCGCGCGGCTCTGCGCGCGGCTTTGCGCAACGGCGAGATCGATGCGCTGTTCGACGATGCCATCAGCTCGAGCTTTTGGCTCGCCGGCACCGATTCGCAAGGGTGCTGCGTCTTTCTGGGTGGACCCTATGCCGAGAGCAGGTTTTTCGGCGAGGGTGTCGGAATAGCGGTGAAGAAAGGCAATCGGCAGCTGCGCGAGGCGCTCGATTATGCGCTGGCGCTGTTGTCCGCAAAAGGTATCTACACTGATCTCTATCTCAAATATTTTCCGATCGGATTTTATTGAACCGGCGCTGCGGCGGCTTGAGTTGCGGCAAAATTTTCGAATTCAAAGATATTTTTCAAGTTCTGCCGCCGCCATATTGGCGGGACGGTCGAGATTGAAGGCGGAGACGAAACGGCCCTGTTTGTCCATCAAATAGAAGATCGCCGTATGATCCATCGTGTATTCGCCGTTTTGGCCGGGCACCTTTTTGGCATAGACGCGATAGGCGTGTTCGATCGCTTTCGTTTGGCTCTCATTGCCGGAAAGTCCAATGATGTGCGGATCGAAACTCGTAAGATATTCCTTCATCTCCTTCGGTGTGTCGCGCGTCGGATCGACGGTCACGAAGAGAACCTTGACCTTGGTGTCGGGGCCCATCGCCTTGAGCACTTGTGACATCTCGTAAAGCGATGTCGGGCAGACGTCCGGGCAATGCGTATAGCCGAAGAAGACCAGGAAGGGATGGCCTTTGAAATCGGCATCGGTGACCGTGCGGCCATCGTCGGCGGTCAGAGTGAAGGGGCCGCCGACGAGAGAAGCCTGCGTCGGTCGACCAGGCAGAGTCATGACGGTCGCGACACCCACGCCGAAGAGTGCGAAGGCCAAGACCACGACAAGCAGCGGGAGACGCCGGGAGAATGTCATCATTCTCCGGCAAATAGCGAAAAATGCCGGCGAGAAAAAGGTCCTAAGCATCGCCACGCTTGCCTTTAAGAATGTAATATTATAACGTTTACTCGCGGATCAATCATCGATCGTGTGCGGGCTTGGCGAGCTCTTAGCCGGCTCTTGGCGGCGGAGCGTCAGACACCGCCCCGCTCACGTTATAACCTTGTTACTGGACGGCCAAAATGCCACGTTATATCGTTTGCGTGATGGAGCGCGTTGGTCCGTAACCTTTTGTCGCGGGACTTCGAATGAAACAACTCTCCATCTTGGTTGCTTCCCTCTTGGTTGCGATCGCGCCCCTGCTCGCCGGCCTGCACGAGGCCCAAGCGGCGGACCCCATAACGATCGTCGCCGCTGAGAATTTCTATGGCGATGTCGCCCGGCAAATCGGTGGGCCCGACGTGAAAGTGACGAGCATTCTCAGCAATCCGGATCAGGATCCGCATCTGTTCGAGGTGAGCGCTTCCGTCGCCCGTGCCATCTCGGGCGCACGGATCGTCGTCTATAGCGGGATCGATTACGATCCTTGGATGGAGAAGCTGCTCGGTGCTGCAAAAAGCTCCGATCGCAAGGCGATCGTCGTGGCGGACCTTATCGGAAAAAAGGTCGGCGACAATCCGCATATCTGGTACGATGTGTCGGCGATGCAGGCGTTCGCGAAGGCACTTACAGATGATCTCGCCAACGCCGATCCCGCGCATAAGGCCGACTATCAGAGCCGGCTCATGCAATTTCAGCAGGCGTTGCAGCCGATCAAGGCAAAGATCACGGAACTGCATGCGCGCTTGGCCGGCACGCCGGTGACCGCGACCGAGCCGGTGTTCGGCTATATGCTCGATGCGCTCGGCATGCAGAGCCGCAACCTGTCCTTTCAGCTCGCGGTGATGAATAACACCGAGCCGAGCGCTTCCGATGTCGCGGGTTTCGAGAATGATCTCAAAAATCATCGGGTGAGACTGCTCATCTACAACAGCCAAGCGTCCGATCCGATCGCCGAGCGCATGCTGAAACTCGCCAGGGACTTCGCATATTCCGGTGGTGGGCGCGACGGAGACGGAGCCGCCAGGAAAAGACTATCAAACATGGATGGCGAGCGAACTCGCTGCCGTCGATCAGGCGCTGCCCAAATGACTGCCCAAATGACTGCCGACGTGACGGCCCATGACAGCAATGAATGCAAGGGATGCGATGAACGCAATCGAGCTTCGTAATGTCTCCTTGACTCTGGGCGGTCGCACCGTTCTCGGCAATATCAGCCTCGACATTCCGTTCGGCGCATTTATCGGCGTGCTGGGGCCGAATGGCTCTGGCAAGACGACATTGATGCGCGCCATTCTCGGTCTGGTGCCGCCTCACGGAGGCACCATTGGCGTTCTCGGTCGGCCGGCGACGCGCGGCAATCCCGTCATCGGCTATATGCCGCAAGTCCATGGCGCGAGCCCGGGCCTGTGGTTGAGCGGTTGGGATTTCGTCGCGAGTGGCGCGAGGGGGCATCGCCTCGGCCTGCCAATTCCGGGTAAAGCCGAGCGGGCCGACATTGATCGCGCCCTCGATTTGGTCGGCGCGCGCGAGCTCGCCCGCCGCCCTCTCGGCGAAATGTCGGGCGGCGAACGGCAGCGTCTCCTGCTCGCCCAGACGCTCATCGGCCGGCCACAATTGCTTTTGCTCGACGAACCGTTGATCAGCCTCGATCCGCACCGTCAGCATGAGGTCGTCGCGCTCGTCAAGTCACTTCAGAGCGAACTCGGCGTCACCGTGCTGTTCAGCGCACATGAGCTGAACCCTCTGCTCAATGCGATAGATCAGGTGCTTTATCTCGGGCGCGGCCAAGCGGCGCTCGGCACGGTCGATGCGGTAATCACCGGGCCGGTTCTCTCGCGGCTCTATGGCTCGGACATCGATGTGGTGCGTTTGAAAGGGCGGATCTTCGTGATGTCGGGCAGCCATGACGTGGAACGCGACGCACATAGACATGATCACGCCTCCGGGCATTGGCACGACGCGCATCAGACCCATGCCGACCATGTTTGATTATGATTTCATGCGCACCGCTTTTGCCGCGGCGACGATTGTCGCCGTGCTCGCCGGCACGGTCGGCTATTTCCTGGTGTTGCGGAGCCAGACCTTCGCCGGTCATGCTCTCGCTCATGTCGGCTTCACCGGCGCGACGGGCGCCGTTCTCGTCGGCATTTCGCCGCTCTGGGGCCTGGTGCTGATGACGGTAGCGGCAGGAGTCGGGATGGGCTTCATCGGCGAAAAATTGGCCGAGCGGGATGTGGCGATCGGCCTCGTGCTCGCCTTTGCGCTGGCTCTCGGCCTTCTGTTTTTGCATTTCTTCACCGCTTATGCGACGCAGGCGACGACCTTGCTGTTCGGCAATGTGCTCGCTGTCGATGTCGCGACGGTCTGGACCCTGCTGGCGCTTGCTGCGGCGACCTTGGCGACGCTCGCCGTCATCTCCCGCCCTTTGCTCTTCGCGAGCCTGCAGCCCGAGCTCGCAGAAGCCAAGGGCGTCTCGCTGCGCCTCTACGGCGTGCTGTTTCTGGTCATTGTCGCTCTGACCACGGCGGAATGCGCGCAGATCGTCGGTGTCTTGCTCGTGTTTGCGCTCATGGTCGGCCCCGCCGCGGCAGCCCAGCGCCTGACGCGCAATGTGGCATGGGGTGTGCTCGTCGCAGCTCTGCTGGCGCTCGGCGAAGCCTGGCTCGGCATTACGCTTGCCTTCTATACCGATTGGCCGGCGAGCTTTTGGATCACGGCGCTGAGTGCCAGTGCCTATCTTCTCGCCATCGCCTTCCGGCAGCTCCAGATCCGGCAGTTCATCTGATATCGGCAGCCCGGCTTCATTTCGGTCGGCTCGCGCCGGTACTTTTATTGCGCTGGCGCGATACGATATAGAAGCTGTCAGCGCCGCTCGTCCTCGCGCGATCCGCTGCGATCTCCAGCTTTGCTCGGTTCTCGACTGCCTAGTCTCCCGAAAATCGCCGCCTTTCATCGCCAAGGCAGGGATTCGAAAGGTCCTTGAAGCGAAAACGATGGCGAGGGGCCTGCCGCTCTGGGCAACCGCCGGACACATCATGCGAGATCGGAGTTTGGAATGGCCGAAAAAATCCCTGTCACCGTGCTCACCGGCTATTTGGGCGCGGGCAAGACAACGCTTTTGAACCGCATTCTGAGCGAGCCGCACGGCAAGAAATTCGCCGTCATCGTCAATGAATTCGGCGAAATCGGCATCGACAACGATCTCGTCGTCGGCGCCGATGAAGAAATCTTCGAGATGAACAATGGCTGCATCTGCTGCACCGTGCGCGGCGATCTCATTCGCATCATCGAAGGGCTGATGAAGCGCAAGGGCAAGTTCGATGCGATCATCGTCGAAACGACTGGGCTTGCCGATCCTGCGCCAGTAGCGCAGACCTTCTTCGTCGACGCAGATGTGCAGGCGGCGGCGCGGCTCGATGCTGTGGTCACGGTCGCCGATGCGAAATGGCTTTCCGAACGTCTGAGGGACGCGCCCGAGGCGAAGAGCCAAGTCGCCTTCGCCGACGTCATTTTGCTCAACAAGACCGATCTCGTCAGCGAGGCCGAGCTCGAAGAGGTCGAGGCGCGCATCCGTGGCATCAACCCTTATGCGAAACTGCATTTGACCCGGCATTGCGCCATCGCGCTCGATGCGGTGCTTGGCCGCAATGCTTTCGACCTCGACCGGATTCTCGATATTGAGCCGGAGTTTTTGAGCGTGGCGGAAGACGATGATCATGCGCATGGCCACGTTCATGGCCACGATCATGATCACCATCATGGCCATCAGCATCTTGAGCATGCGCAGCACGGCCTCAAACATTATCATGACGAGGAGATGCAATCCGTCGCCGTTGCGATCGACGGCGAGGTCGATCCGGAGAAATTCCTGCCCTGGCTGAATGAATATGTGCAGCGGGAAGGGCCCTCGATCTTGCGTTCGAAAGGCATACTCGCCTTCAAGAACGAGCCGAAGCGATTCGTCTTCCAAGGCGTCCATATGATCCTCGACGGGGATCTGCAGCGCGATTGGAAGCCGGCCGAGAAGCGGCAGAGCCGGCTTGTGTTCATCGGACGTCATTTGAAGGAAGATGAGATCCGCCAGGGATTTCTCGCCTGCGCGGCGTGACTTCTGCCGGCGGCGGCCCGCTTTGGCCGGCAATTTGTCTCCCGACTGTCACATATCGGAAACATCCGGCTGTTCAAACAAGGGGTCGGGCGGCGCTGGCGTCCCGGCCCTCGGGCATCGCCCGTGCTCTTATTCCAGAAGTTTGAGCATTTTCGGACGCAAAACCGGTGTCCACTTTTGCTGAAAATGCTCAATGAGCCAAAGTCAAGGCGATCATGGTTGATCCGGTAACCTCACTTACCGCCGATGTCAGGCTGATCGAAGCCGGCGCGCATGTCACCGCCGCGGCCTTTCTCGGATCGACACCGGTCCTGGCGCTCGGCGATGGGACTGCGGTCGTCATCGATGCGGGCGGCGACAGGCGTGTCGCCGTGCATGACGATGGCGCCATTCTCGTCGCGGCGCGGGCCGGCAAGAAACTGGTCACGGGCGGCGGCGACGGCCGGGTCTATGCGATCGACGCGGACGGCGTGCGCGAGGAGCTGGCCGATGAAAAAGGCAAGTGGATCGATGCTCTCGTCGGCCGGGATGATTTTTCGATTGCTTGGTCGACGGGGCGGCAGGTCCGCGCCCGTGACCCGAAAGGGGTGGTGAAAAATTTTGCCGCGCCCTCTTCGGTCCGCGGCCTCGCCTATGCGCCCAAAGGCTATCGGCTCGCGATCGCGCATTATAATGGCGCCACGCTTTGGTTTCCCAATACGGCGGCGCCGATCGAGTCGCTCGAATGGAAGGGCGCGCATCTCGACGCGAGTTTTTCGCCGGATGGGCGTTTCCTCGTCACCTCGATGCAGGAGAATGCGCTGCACGGCTGGCGGCTCGCTGACAAGCGCGACATGCGCATGAGCGGCTATCCGGCCAAGACGCGGTCGCTCTCCTGGTCGGCCGATGGCCATTGGCTGGCGACCTCGGGCGCCGATGCCTGCATCGTCTGGCCGTTCAAGGACAAGGATGGACCGATGAACAAGGCGCCGCGGGAATGCGGCGTGCGGCAGGCAAAAGTCTCCCGCGTCGCCTTCCATCCGCGGGCGCTGGTGATCGCGATCGGCTATGACGACGGCTGGATTTTGCTCTGCCGGCTGACCGATGGCGCGGAAATTCTGGTCCGCCGGCCGGAGCGGGAGGGGCAGGACCCCGTCTCCGCGCTTGCATGGGATGATTCCGGTGCCAGGCTTCTGTTTGGCACCACTGAGGGTAAGGCCGGCATTCTCGACATGCCGGTGTAGCTGCGGTCGCTCCTGCCTCTCTTGCCTGATCGGTCCATGACGCGGGAAAGACCGTCAGAATAAGACAGTGCTTCGCGCCATGAGATGGCATATAGAAAATCGGCTTGGCAAGAAAATCGGCTTTGCAAGAAAAGCCGGCTTGGCAAGAAAATCGGCTTGGTGCTGAAATTCCGTTGAACTCATTGCTATCGACGTTTCGGCGCGCCTTCGCCGGCGAACCTATGTGGGGATCTCATGATCATTCGCCGGCTCGCTTTGTTCTTTGCCATGCTGTCCGGCATCATGACGACGCAGATGCCGGAATATTGGCAGCAATATCGGCAGCGGCTTGAAGGCGCCATCGACGAATTGAACGCGATCGTGGCGCAGTTCGATGCCGATAATGCCGCCCACAAGCTGACGCAGGAGGGGGGCATTGCGCATTTGGAGGACAGTCCGGACCCTCTCGTGAGAGCACGCGGCGTCCAGATGCAGCATATTATCGGGCGGCTTGGACGGCTGAAGCGGGCCGACGCGGCCTTCAACGACAAAAACTTGCCGGAGAAATGGTGGACGCTGGCGACGAGCTTCGATCCCGCCGTCGCGGCGCGCGCCTATGAGACTTACCAGCCGGCGGTGCCGACGACCGGTGAAGGGTTCATCGCGGGGCTCATCGGATTCTTCATCGGCGGCGGGCTCATCCATCTCCTCGGACTGCCGATCCGCTACCGTCACAAAATTTTTAAGCGGCGTCCGCCTCTGTCTGCCGACATACCGACAGCTAATGCCTGAGCGGCACCCTTACCATATGTTGCATGCGAAAAATTTATTCAACATTATCGATGATTTGCCGGGACAAAGAAACGGTATTTTGTCCTTCGAGGCAGGCAGGACGGACGCAATCGATCATTGCATCGGCAGAATTGCAGCCCGCCTATTGACGTCCATCGGACCTGCCGTAATGGTAGCGCTTATCGTCAGGGTGAAGTTGAAGAGCAATTCCCATCGATGTGCTGCGACGCTGTTGCGATGAACATTTCGAAACGGTGGCGTTGCCTTGCTGATGATCGGCTGCCGCGTTGATCGCATCCGCCTCGATGCGCGACTCGCTTGCTATCGTGAATTGAGCTAGAAATTTCGATCCGCCTTTTGCTTCGTTCGTGGCGTCAGCGATTTCTATGACCGATTATTACGACCGGTATGAGAGACGAGCGCCGCGATCACGCGACGCGGCTCTGCTACGGGATCTCCGCGGCATTCTGAGTGTAGCGAAATCGCGTGCTGCCGGTTTGCGCCTTCAACTTAAGGGCATAGAGATCGATTCGCTCAAGACGCGTGCCGATCTTGCGCAAATCCCGGTCCTGCGGAAGGCCGACCTCACGCTGCGGCAAAAGGAGATGCCGCCTTTCGGCGGCGCTTGCGCCACGCGTCCCGGCGCTCTCCAACATTTATTGATGTCGTCTGGGCAGACTTTTCAACCCGAAGGGCATGCGAAGGATTGGTGGAATTCCGCGCGCGCTTTGTTCGCCGCCGGGATTCGCAAGGGCGACATCGTTCTCAATTGCTTCTCTTATCACTTCACGCCTGATGGCTATATGATCGATTGTGGCTCGCGGGCGCTTGGCTGTCCCGTCATCCCTGCCGGCAGCGACGATGTCGAGGCGACCATGGCCGTCATCGATCACTACGAACCTGTCGCTTATTGCGGCCCGGCCGACTATCTCAAAACGCTGCTTGATAAGGGTATCAAAAGCAGACATCAGATCACCACGATCAAACGTGCCTTTCTTGGCGCCAGTCTGACATCATCGGATATGAAAGCGGATTTTGCGGCGCGTGACATCGCTCCTTACGAGGCCTATGTGACGGCAGATCTCGGCATTGTTGCTTACGAAAGCGATGTGCGGGACGCGCTGATCGTCAATGAAGGGCTGATCGTCGAAATCGTGCGGCCCGGAACCAATGAGCAGCTGCCAGCGGGGCAGATCGGGGAGATCGTGGTCACGCGGCTCAATGCGGATTATCCATTGCTGCGTTTCAGCACCGGCGATTTGTCCGCCATAGTGGCCGGCCCATCGCCTTGTGGCCGCACCAATATGCGCATCCGGCATCCAATTGGCCGCAGCGCGGAGAGTGTCGGGATCGCCAAGCATATCGTTGCGCCGGCACGTGGCGGGAATTAAGTGGCGGGAATTAAGAAGAGACATTCCTGGCGCCTGGCAGCCTGTCAGATGATATGATGCTGATTTACGACGAGCGCCGGCACCCGAACTATATCCGTTGAGACGCCGCTTCTCGCAACGGCGCGCCGGCCTTAGAATGGCCTTGCGAAGATCAAGATCAAATGGACTATGGCGGGCCGTCTCGAGATGATTCCCAATGTGCTTTCGATTGCCGGGTTCGACCCTTGCGGCGGCGCCGGACTCCAAGCCGATCTCAAGACCTTTGCGGCCTTGCGCTGCTATGGGCTCACGGTCGTCACCGGGCTGACGGTGCAGAACACGCAAGGCGTCCATGGCCTCTCTGTCGTGCCGGCAGAATTCGTTGCGGCGCAGATCGACGCGCTCTTCGCCGACAGCGACATCAAGGCCGTGAAGATCGGCATGCTGGCTTCTCTCGACATCGTCGAAATTGTTGCCGACAGGCTCGCCCGTTATCGGCCACCGGCGATCGTGCTCGATCCTGTGCTCGCAGCGTCGAGTGGCGCCGCGCTGGCGGTGGACGACATCGCCGAAAGCCTCGTGACGTATCTCGCGCCGCGCGTGACTTTGGTCACGCCGAACCTCATGGAGGCGGCGTCTCTCGCCAAAGCGCGCGTGCCAGAAAGCCTCGCCGATATGCACGAGATCGCCAAGCGCCTGCATGGGCAGGGCTTCGCGGCGGTCCTCCTCAAAGGGGGTCATCGCGACGTCCAGAGCTGCGATGACGTCTTGTTCGATGGCGCATCTTTTCGCGTTTTTGCGATGCCGCGGGTCACGACGCGTCACACGCATGGGACGGGCTGCACTCTATCGGCGGCGATCGCAGCCTATCTCGCGCTAGGGCTCGATCTCGCCCAAGCCGTCGAAGCCGCGAAGCTCTATCTCCAGCGCGCGCTCGAAAGCGCGGATGCGCTCAATGTTGGAGAGGGGGCCGGACCGCTCAATCATTTCCATCGCTTTTGGTAGGCGCGGCGATGTGGATAGCCGTCCCCCGGACTTGATCCGGGGATTGTCCCGGCCATCCACGCAGCACTCCGTGCAAGCGGGTCCTCAGCCCGTGACGCCCTCAAGCATCCGCCATTGCGAGAGCAGTGCGCGCAGCGTCGCCGGCTTCAAAGGCTTGTTGAGCACGCGAATGTCGAGCTTTGCCGCTCTGTCCTTGAGATCGGGGCTGTGGTCGGCCGTCACCAATATGGCCGGCAGATGCGCGCCAAATTTTTTGCGCAAGCTGGTGACGGCCGAGATTCCGTCGCTCGCGTCGAGATGATAATCGGCGATGATGGCTTCTGGTGCTGCCGGGCAGTCTTCGAGCCTGGTCAGAACCTGCGCGAGATCCGCGCCGGCGAAGCATCGGCAGCCCCAGTCTTCGAGAAGGAGTGTCATGCCCCGCAAGACATCGGGTTCATTGTCGATCACCGCGACCGTCATGCCGTCGAGCCATGCCGGCGACATAGGGCGCGGTCCGGTCCTCGGCTCTTCGGCTGGCGCCGCGCCGATGCCGCGTGCGATCTCGACGGTAAAGACGGAACCCTTGCCGAGGCTCGATTGCAAGGCGACCGAATGGCCGAGAACCCGGCTCAGACGTTCGACGATGGAGAGGCCGAGTCCGACGCCGCGCGCCGTCTTGACCGCCGGGGCCAAGCGTTCGAATTCGCGAAATATGTCGCGCAGCTTGTCCTGCGGAATGCCGATGCCCGTATCATAGACATGCAGGTGCAATAGAGTGGCCTTGCGCCTGACGCCGACGAGGATGCGCCCCTCCTGCGTATATTTGATCGCATTGGAGATCAGATTTTGCACCAGCCGGCGGAGAAGGCGGCGATCCGAGCACACCGTCAAAGAACAAGGGACAAAAACGAGCCTCAAGCCGTTTTCCTGTGCGACCGGCTCGAATTCGAGGCGCAATTGATTGAGGATCTCGTCGATCCGAAATTGGCTGATCTCCGGCCGCATGGCCTTGGCGTCGAGCCGCGAAATGTCGAGAAGCGCCGTGAGGATTTCCTGAACCGCTTCGAGCGAGGCATCGACATGCCGGGCAAGATGCATTTCATCGTCGGCGCCGCCGCGCATCTTATTGGCGAGCGAACTGGCATAAAGTCGTGCTGCGCTCAGCGGCTGCAAGAGATCATGACTTGCGGCAGCAAGAAAGCGCGTCTTCGAGAGATTGGCTTCCTCGGCCTCGGCCTTGGCGCGCACTAGCTCGGCATTGAGCCGCACGAGCTCTTCGGTGCGTTCGTGGACGCGCCGTTCGAGCGCTTCATTGGCAAATTCGAGCTCTTGTTCGGATTCCGCCTGTGCCGTCGCATCGATATAGGTGGCGACAAGACCGCCATCCGGCATGCGTGCCGAGCGCACTTCGACGATGCGGCCCGAGGAGAGGCCGAGGCGCAAAGGCTCGCCGCCGCCGACCAGAGTTTCGAGCCGCGCGGCGAGATGTTCGTCCGAAGGGCCAGGGCCATAGACGCCGCGTTCGGCATTGAAGCGGATGATCTCGTCGAGACCGATGCCGGCATGCAGCATGTCGCTCGGCAGATCGAAGAGATCGCGAAATTCGCGGTTCCAGCAGACGAGCCGCAGATCGTGGTCGAAGACGGTGATCCCCTGTTTGGCGACATCGATCGCATGTTGCAGAAGGTCGCGGTTGTGCTGGATTTCGGCGGAGATCTCGTCGACGAAGTCGAGCGTCGCGTCGCGGCTCATGCCACGCTGCGCGAAGAGCAGAGACAGGACGAGACGCGATGAGGCCGAGCCTATGGTCGAGGCCATCAGATGTTCGGCAAAGCGCAAGAGATGAATGTCGGCTTCCGCGGCGGGCGAAAGATCGACGCCCCGCGCCGTCAGAAATTGCGCGAAGGAGCGGCGAGCGCGATCGGCACCGAGGCAACGTGCTACGGCCGCCTCGAGCGCCCCGATCGTCACGCGCGTGCGGGAGTGCCGAAACGATTGCGCCATGGGCGCCGCATTGGCGCCGATGAAGACATTGGCTTGCAGCCGTTCCATCGGCCTTGTCTGACGGGTCAGCGAAAAGCCGATGAAGGCCAAAACATTGGCGCCGAGGCTGAAGACGACGCCATGCACCAACGGGCCCATTTGCGTGCCGAACAACCCTGTCGGCCGCAACAGCGCAACGCCGAGCGGCCCGTGAGTCACGAGATCGCCGAGCAAATGAAATGTCGGGTCGAACGACGGCAAGAGCAGCGTATAGGCCCAGAAAAGAACCCCCGTCGCCAGCCCGGCGATGGCGCCGCGCGCATTGGCACGCCGCCATACGAGCCCGCCGAGAAAGGCAGGCGCGATTTGCGCGACACAAGAGAAGGACAAGAGCCCGATGGCGGCGAGCCCGGCCTCGCTCGCATGGCGGAAATAGAGATAGGACAAGGCCATCAGCATGAGGATCGCGAGCCGGCGCACGGCGAGGACCACGGCGCCGATGTCGCTTGCTTCGATCGGCCGCCGCATCTGCGGCAGGCGCAGGAGGAGCGGCATCACGAGATCGTTCGAGACCATGATGGCGACGGCAACCGAGCCGACGACGGCCATTGCGGTTGCCGCCGAAAGACCGCCGACGAGGGTGACGAGCACGATCGGTCCGGCCTTCGCTACGATCGGCAAGGAGAGGACGGTCATGTCGCGGTCGATCGTTCCGTCCGGAAAGATCAACAGCCCGGCGATGGCAAGCGGGATGACGAAGAGATTGATCGCGACGAGATAGAGCGGAAACAGCCAGGCCGCCTTGCGGACGTCGTCCTCATTGCGATTCTCGACGATGGTGACATGAAACTGCCGCGGCAGGAAAATAATCGCCATGCCGGCGAGCAAGGTCATCACAAATGTCGTCGACAAATCCGGCGTGGTGGCGATCCGGGCCGAAAGCGAGGCACTTTGCGTCAGCCGATGGGCGAGATCGCCCAAGCCGTCGAACATGCCCCAGGTCACATAAATGCCGACGCAGAGAAAGGCCACGAGCTTGATGATCGACTCTGTCGCGATCGCGAGCATCAATCCGTCCTGATGCTCGGTCGCATCGATGCGCCTTGTGCCGAAGGCGACGCCGAAGCCGGCAAGCACGGCGGCGACAAGGGCCGAGAGCGTGCCGGGCGCGAGCGCCGCGGTCGCTGCTTCGCCTTCCGTCCCATTGAGGACGGTCGTCAGAGAAGCGGAGATTGCCTTGAGTTGCAGCGCGACATAAGGCACGACGCCGATCACGGCGATAAACGCCACAAGCGCCGCGACCGATCCCGATTTGCCATAGCGTGCCGCGACGAAATCGGCGATCGAGGTGATATTCTGCGCCTTGGCGAGCCGCACGATGCGCAACAAAAACGGGTGGAAGAGACCGAAGACGATGATCGGCCCGATATAGATGGCTAGAAATTCCACGCCATGAAACGAGGCGATGCCGACCGAGCCGAAAAACGTCCAGGAGGTGCAATAGACGCCGAGGCTCAGCACATAGATGGCGCTGCGGGCGCGTTCGCCGACGAAACGGCGGCCCGAAGTGTCGCCATAGCGCGCGACGGCGAAGAGCCCGACGAGATAGGCGAGTGTCGTCAGAATGGCGAGCCAGCCTGGAATCATGCGCACATTCGAAAGCTCCCAATGGAAAGCCGAGCTTAGCAGCTTTGGATCGGCTCGCGCCATAATCTCATAGAGCGGGATGAGGACAAGTGGGAACCGGTTTTCCGCCCGCATCCGCTCTAGCCGCAAGGCGGTGCCGCGTCGACTTTCGGGACAAGGATGCTATCTTTGGCGCGGGCAAAGCGGGGAGGCCATTATGCTGTCGAATATGCTACGGGAATTTCGCGATGCGTGAAGAGGCGGCGCCGGCCGCGCCGCCGCGGCAAGAAATCCTTCTCGAAGAAATTCTCGATCTCTTGGCCAAACGCTGACCGCAGCGGCTGACAGACAAGACAGAAACATAAATCCCCCGCCTTTTCGGGCGAGGGATGCGCTGCTGACGGCCGCTCAAACTATTGCCGTCCCATAGGCTCATGCAAAGATCTGGTGCCCAAGATCTAGCGCGATTGCGGCATCAATCCTTGTCTTCCCCATTCGAGCCGTCGCCACCGTCCTGGTCATCCCCGCCCCTCATATGTCCGCCCATCATGCCATGTCCCCCTTCGCCCATCATGCCGTGGCCGCGCATGAAGTGAGGGTGGATGGCATGCAGGAGAATAGGTAAGCGACGTTTCTGCGCATCGGACAAAGCCGCATAGAGCGGGCCTGCCGCGTCGGCGACTTTCTTCAAGGCTTGGCCGCGCGCGATCATGTTGTCGCTATGAAGCCGCAGGCGGGCGACGGGATCGAGCGGATGCTTTTCATCGTGGAATTTCTGCCGCTCCGCCGCGACAAGCTTGCCGAAATCGCGCAGGGCTTGCTCGACCGGCGACCACAGCTTGTCCTGATCCGGCGTCAGCTCGAGACCGGCATGCAATGCCGCGACGCGTGCATCGAGGAACGCGGCACGATCCTCCGGAGACGGCATGAAATGCTGCCGCTTGGGCTCATCTTGCTGGGCTTTTGCGGTGAGTGTCGTCGAAAGAAAGCCGGTGCCAATGAGAGCGATGACGGCGATGGCAACGGGCAAACGTGGAGTGATGATCATCTCCTTCGATCACAGTCGATCACGCGCAGTTTGACATTGCCGCATGCGGCATCAAATGAAGGTTTCGCAATCTTGATGAATATGCGTTCAAAACCTCGTGACAGCTAGGGCCGAATTACGAAGGCGTGATAGGGGCCGGCATTTGGCAATGGCTTCAGCCAATCGGGCACATGGTTGGAGATCAAAGCCGCAGCAAGGCCATGGGGTGCGCGGGCGGCGAGCACATCGGTCTCCTTCAAGCCGGCGCATGTCATCACATAAGTGACATGATGCATCATGAGGATCTCGCGTGCTTCTTTGGGCGGCGCCAGCATCGCATCGAGCATTGCACGGTTGCCGATGTTGTCGCGATGATAAGGTGCGGCGAGAACGCTATGTGGCGTGAAGACGAGCATATGCGAGCCGGCATCGATGGGTGCCGCCACTATGCCGGGCGGCAGCTGCGCGAGCGGCACGAAAGCAGAAGAGGTGAGGCAGCCGCTGCCTTCATGCCAGTCGGCGCCATCCGACTTGGTCGGGATCACCAAGGCCCAGCCGATCGTCGAAAAGGGCAGCCCGAGGCAGAAGGAGAGCATGGAAGCTTCGCGCCATTTCGTGCGGGCCAATGTGTCGCGCAATGCGATGATGCACCAGACCCCGCCGAAGAGCGAAATCAGGCTGGCAAAGCTGATCATCCTGATCATCCAAACCGACAGCGCCGCGGCGGTGAGGCTCATCACGGTGACGATGAGCCAGCGCCGCCGCGCCATGCCCGTCTCACGTGCTAGACCGAAAAGCGAAGCGCAAAACCCGAGGCAGATCGGCAGCATCAGCATTACTGCGGCCCCCGCATCCTGTGCGAACAAGCGGCGCAGCGGAAAACCTTCGACGACATTTTTCAGCCAGATCTCGCGCACCAGCGGATCGATCCCATGATAGGGATCGATGAAGCAGATCGGCTTAATGGCGAAAGCCGCGGCGATGATGATGCCGATGGCACAGGCCGCGGCCCCGAGACGGGCGGATAGGCTCTGCAGTCTCGGCGATGCCGCAGCAAGCCCCGCGAGGGCGATTGCGCCGACGAATCCCGGCACGAAATAGACCGGTGAATAGGCATCGCAGACGGTATCGAACCAATGCGCGCGGCCGATCGTGGCAAGGAAGGTCAGCGGCAGTGCGAGGCCGAGACCGATGGCGAAATAGGCCAAGGTCCGGCGCATCTCCATGCCGCGGAAGATCCAAAGCGCCACGGCAAGCCCAGTGAGCACGACGATGAAGGGCAAGGTCTCGAGCCCGATCGCGAGGGACAAAGCGGCGAGGGCTCCGGCAATCGCGGCGCGGCGCGCCCGTTTGGGATCGACTGCCTCCACAAGGCTTGCGAGCATGAAGATGGTGAGCATGATTTGCGGCGCAGAATGATGGATGCGGCCGGGTTGGAACTGCCCGACCTCCATGCCGCTCAACAGCGTGAGGATCAGCGTGGGCAATATGGCAGCCGGTCCGATCAAAGCCTTCGCGAGCCGCGCCATGCCGAGATAGAGAAAGCCCTGCAGCGCCAAGGGAAAGGCGAGGCGGGTCGCACGTTCGGCCAGATCTTGCGGCAAAAATGTACCGAAGAGTTTGATCAAAACAGCGAGCGGCAGGTCGACGATGCGCGACCAATGCATGAAAACGCCATGCGGCGGATCGAGCCGGCCGATCGTCATGTCGAACCAGGCCTGGCCGTTGAGGAGATTGCGCACTTGGACGAGGCGCATCGCATCATCGGAATCGAAGAATGTGCCTTTGTGCCAGACTTCGAGCACGCGCGTGTAGGAGAGGATGAGCCCAAGCCCTAAAGCGATGGCGATCAAAAGCCAGAGCGGCATGGGACGCGACGGCACCCGGACGGCGTGCTGGCGCGAGGAGGTCTGCCGCTTCGCAGCGTCGACGGTGAGGTTCGTCAAGGAAGATCCTTTCGCGCAAAAGCGCGGCGCGGATAAGGGGCCGCTGCCTCGCAGGCAGACCTTCCTCTTGGATGAAAAGCTTTGATGGAGGGTTACGGGCGCTAGAGCATGTCCCGGAAAAGTTGATAGACTTTTCCGATAAAGGACATGCTCCAGATCTTTGAAATAGAGCCGATTTGTCCCGATCATGTGGATCGCGAGCGATTCCACCTGATCGGGATCGGCTCTAGGGAATTCCAGCCGATCCATCCGCGGCGTCGCCGCCCGTGCGGGAAACGGGCTTAACGGCTTGTTAAGCACTCCGGCGCCTCAATGGGCCAGCTGCGCAGCCAAGGATGAAGCCCGCTCGGCCTGCGCGGCGCCGATTGAGCGCAGAGCATGATCAGCCCCATGATCAGGACCCGGAGCTTTGCCGAGATCCTCGACGATCTCGCGGCGCAAAGCGGGAATGCAACGGATGCAGCATCGCCGGGCCGGAGCTTCTCGGGCGCTTCGGGGCAGGACTGGTTGTTTTCTCTCTTTGCTAAAGATGCCGAGACCGTCGCCTCGCCGGATGTGGGAGGCGCAGCTGCCTTCTATACGGACGAGGCTGGCGAGGATGTCGGGCTGATCGTCGAAATGGCGGAAGAGGACCGGATCGCCGCCGAGCTCGATCTCGATTCGGCGGCGACGATTGCGGATCTGACTCGGGCGCGGCGCGCCTTCGCCATGCGCAATCATCCCGATCTTTTTCATCCGCGCCTGCGCGCTCTGGCCAATGGCCGCATGCAGCTCGCCAATATGCTGCTCGATCGCCGCCGCAGAGAGATCGTAGCTAGGCGCTGACACATATCCTCACTGACGGCTTGTCGCAGCAAGCTCCGGCATGCGATGGTCGCACCATGCAGAGCGTCGATCTCAATTGCGATTGCGGCGAGAGTTTTGGCATCTATACGATGGGCGATGATGCGGCCATGCTCGGCATCGTCACCAGCGCCAATGTCGCCTGCGGCTTTCACGCCGGCGATCCGGAAGTGATGGCCAAGACCTTTCGTATAGCCAAGGAGAATGGCGTCGCCGTCGGCGCTCATCCAGGCTTTCCGGATCTTTGGGGTTTTGGCCGCCGCCGCCTCCCGTTTTCGACGGGTGAGATCGAGCGCCTCGTCGCTTATCAGATCGGCGCGGCGCAGGCGCTCGCTGCTTATGCCGGGCATAAGATCACGCATGTGAAGCCGCATGGCGCCTTGAGCAATATTGCGATGGAGGATCGCGATGTCGCGCGCGCCATCGCCCGGGCGGTGCGGGCGGTCGATCCAGATCTCGCCTTTCTCGTGGTCGCCCGCAGCGCTCTCGAACAGGCGGGCATAGCCGAGCGCCTGACGACCGTTTCCGAGATCTTTGCCGATCGCGCCTATACGGAGCGCGGGCTCTTATTGCCGCGCACGCAGGATGGCGCTGTCTTGCATGATCCCGAGGAAGTTGCCGACCGCGTCCTCGCCATGGTCACGGAAGGCGCCTTGATCGCCACCTCCGGCCAACGCATTCCGGTTTCCATCCACTCCATCTGCCTGCATGGCGATACGCCGAATGCGGTCGCCATGGCCAAGGCGGTGCGCCAGCGGCTGGAGGCGGCGGGCATTGCGCTGAAGGCTTTTGCGGGAGCGTAAGTCTGTGTGGCGCGCTCCTTCTCCCGCTTGCGGGAGAAGGAGGCCGGCGGAGCCGGCCGGATGAGGGCTCCCTAAACTTGCACCACCCCTCATCCGTCATGCTGCGCATGACACCTTCTCCCGCAAGCGGGAGAAGGTTATCGCGTCACAATTCTCGGTTCTCATATCACCCCTTCATCCGCGTGGCTCCTCGGTCCCTCGCTCAGCCCATCATCTTCCATGTTCGGCGTAAAACTTCCATAGCGCAGCGCCAAGGTCGGCAGGACGAGCAGGTTGAGCGCCATGGATGTGATGAGGCCGCCGAGGATCACGACCGCCATCGGTCCTTCGATTTCGCGGCCCGGCTCGTTCATGCCGATGGCCAGCGGCAGGACGCCGAGCGCAGTGACGAGTGAGGTCATGACGATCGCCGCGAGCCGATCGGCTGCGCCCCGCACCGCGGTGTCGAGAGTCCAAGGCATCCCTTCGATTTCGACGAGATCGCGGTAATGCGCGATCATCAGGATCGAATTGCGCAAAGTGACGCCGAAGAGCGTGACGAAGCCGACCATCGAGCCGAGCGACAGAAGGCCGCCCGAGGCGAAGACGGCAGCGACGCCGCCGACGAAGGCGAAAGGCAGATTGGCGAGAACAAGCAGAAGATTGCGGCCGTTCTGGGTGATGACCGCGAGCAGAAGGATGATGCCGATGCCGGCGATCAGCGAATTGAGCAGAAGCGCACGCTGCGAGCGCGATTGCTCTTCCGCCGTGCCGCGGAATTCGACATAGGTGCCGGAAGGGAAGGACACATTGGCGGCGATCTCCGCCTTCGCGGCTTGGACGAAAGAGGCGACGTCGCGGCCGCTGACATTGGCCGTCACTGTCTGCAGCCGGCGCGCGCCCTGGTGCTGAATGCGATAGCGGCCGGAGCTTTCATAGACATCGGCCACCTGGCTCAAGTGCAGATAGACGCCCTTGGCCGAGCGCAAAGGCAGATCGGCGACATCCGACACGCTCGATCGGCTTAGCTGATCAAGGATCACGAGGACGGGGAAGACGCGATTGCCCTCATAGATCTGGCCGACCTGGTCGCCTTCATAAGCCGTGCGGATCACATCGAGCACTTCGACGGATGTGAGGCCCCAGCGCTCCAGATCCTCATGGCGCAGCTTGATCGTGAGCTGCGGCATGCCGGGCGGCGATTGCACCTGGACATCGGCGGCGCCGCGGACTTTCGCCAACACATGCGCGACCTCCTGCGCCTCGCGGTCGAGGAGATCGAGATCATTGCCGAAAATATTGACGACGACGGGTGCCGTATAGCCCGATAGCGTCTCCTCGATCCGTTCGGTGAGGAAGGTATTGATGGCGAAATTGGCGCCTGGAATGGTCGCGAGCGCCTTGCGGATCTCGGCAGGTGCGGCCTCGGCTTCTTCGGCACTGATGGGCTTGAGATCGACCTCGAATTCGCTGTGATGCGTGCCATTGGTGTCGTCGGCGAGCTCGGCGCGGCCGACGCGCTGTGCAACGGAGCGAACCGCCGGAAGGTCGAGCAGCACTTTCGCCGCGATCTCGCCGAGGCGCAGCGATTCCGCCACCGAGGTTCCCGGCACGGCGGTCATATGAATGGTGTAATGGCCTTCCTTCAGTTCGGGGAGGAAGGCGCCGCCGAAAGAGGGCAGGGCGGCGCAGCCGCCGGCGACCGCGACCATCGTTGCGAGGAGAATGGCTGCCGGATGCCGGGCGATGCGGCGCAGCAGGGCCTCATAGCGCCAGCGCGACCAGCGCAGCAGCGGCGGGTCCTTCGGACTGGCATTGGCGCGGCCGAACAAGACCATGGCGAAGGCCGGCGTCACCGTCAAAGCGACGATGAGCGACGCCAGAGTGGCAAGCCCATAAGAGATGGCAAGCGGCGCGAAGAGACGCCCGGCAATGCCGGGCAGCGCCAATACAGGAACAGCGACGAGCACCACCGCGACAGTGGCATAGACGACCGAGCTGCGGACCTCATAGCAGGCGTCCAGAATGACGCGCGCCGCCGGCCGCGGCACGGCGAGCCGGCTGTTTTCCCGCAACCGCCGGACGATGTTCTCGATGTCGACCACAGCATCGTCGACGACGATGCCGATCGCAATGGCGAGGCCGCCCAAAGTCATCGTGTTGAGCGTGATGTCGAGCAGATGCAGCACGCTCACTGCCGGCAGCAGCGACAAGGGAATGGCGATGCCGGAGATCGCTGCCGTGCGCCAATCGAAAAGGAAGAGAAAGAGAACGACCACCACGAGCGCGCCGCCGAGCAGCAGGGAATTGCGCACATTGCCGGTCGCCACCGCGATGAAATTGGCCGGGCGGAAGAGATCGGTGCGCAGCTCTATGCCGTCCCTTGCAAGGGTCGGCTCGAGTTCGGCAAAGGCGGCCTCGAGCCGGCGCGTGACCTCCGGCGTATTCGCCTGATATTGCTCGGAGATGGTGAGAACGACGCCGGGAACCCCGTCGATCGCGCCGGCGCCGACCGGCGGTTCCGGCGCGGCGACGATCGTGGCGACATTGCCGAGCGTGACGCTCGCCGCCGTGCCGGCCGTCACCACGGTGCGGGCGATTTCGGCCGGCGTCAGGGACTGGCCCTGCGTCTCGAGCACGATGCGTTGATTGGCCGTGTCGATGACGCCGGCGCCGCGCACGCCCGTCGCGTGGCGGGCGGCGGCGGCGACATCATCCAGGCTGAGGCCGAAGCGCTTGAGCGCATCGGGATGGACCTGGATCTAAATCGATTTCGTCTCGCCGCCGAAGACCGCGACCTTGGCGACGCCGGGCACGGCGAGGAGGCGCGGCATCAGCGTCCATTGCGCAACCGTGTGCAGATCCATCAAAGAATGCTGCTTCGAAGTGAGGCCGGCGACGAGAACAATGCTGGTCGAGGAGGTGAGCGGCGTGATCAGCGGCGGCTGCACGCCGGCCGGCAATTGGCCAGCTGCGGCGGCGAGACGTTCCGCCACCAGCTGCCGGTCGCGATAGACATCGCTCGCCGGATCGAAAGTGACGGTGATGACGGAGAGGCCTTGCGCCGAAGCCGATTGCAGCATCCGCAAGCCCGGCAGACCGTTGAGATTGTTCTCGAGCGCTTGGGTGACGAGAACTTCCACCTGTTCGGGCGCGAGGCCCGGCGCCTCGGTCTGAATATCGGCCTGCGGCGGGGCGAATTCCGGAAAGACGTCGGATTTCGCCTGCTGGAGACTATAGATCCCATAGCCGAGAACAATACAGGCGAGCGCCACGACGATGCCGCGAAACCGGATCGAGAAGCGAAGCAGCGCCGCTTGCGGCCCTTGAGGCATTTGGGTGCCCGATGGGGTGCCAAAGCTCATCGGGCGCTATTACTCTTCGCTCTGGATTTGCGCGCGGAATTCCTCCGAGAGCAGCATCTGGGCACCGCGGCTGACAACCCGCGTGCCATCAGGCACGTCTTTCACGAAATAGCCGCCGTCCGGCGCCGGCAAATCGGTGGCGATTTCGCGCCGCACGAAGATTTTCGGACCGGTGCGGAAATAGGCCCAGGCGCGGCCCTGCAACCAGACGATTGCGCTCGCCGGCACTTTTGCGCGCGCGCGAGCCTGCCCGGTCGGCACGAAGGCCATGACATTCATGCCGGGCAGCAGGCTGGTTTCGGCCGCTGCCGTATAGAAGAAACTCTGGCCCTGGATATGCGGATCCGTAGCTGGCGCCGGCGAGATGAAACGAAGCGCGATGCGATAGCCGGCTTGCATCTGCACAAACGCATTTTCAGGCGCTTTCGCCACCGTTTCATCAGCCCTCAAGGTCACTTGGATCAGCACATCGCGTCTTTCGACGAGGCCTATCAAAAGCGGCGATGCCCGGCTGACCGCTTGGCCGAGCACCTCGCCCCATGCCTGCACCGCCGTATGCGCCAGAGTTGCAAGTTGCGAGTTGGCGGCGGCCAGGCTCGCGGCGTCGATACGGAATGTCTCCTCGGCCGTCTCGAGTTGCGCTTTTGAAATCGCCTGCGGGCCTTGATTATAGAGTGCGCGGGCGCGCGCGACATTTGCTTGCGACAAATCCAGCTTGGCCTGTTGCGTCTCGATATCGGCTTTTGCGGTCACGTATTTGTTGCTGAGATCGGTCAGCGGCTGGAGATTGAGAACGGTGCCATAGGCGCGCAGCGTCTGCGCATGCAGGGCGTTCTCGAGCGGGATGGTTTCGATCTCGTTTCGGCTGAGCGCGTCTGCGTCGAGGGTGATCGTCGGCGTGCCGTCGGCATTGCTGACGCGCGGCGCGACTTTGAGCGGCTTCTCCGCATCATCATCGGGTTTCGCTTCACCGCGGGCCTGGACAAAACTCCAGATCGCCAAGCCGGCGACCGCGGTAACGCCCAATATGACGATCATCCTGCGCAGGAGTTTCTTCACGATGCGCCGCCCATAGGGGAGAAGATTGAGGCGCCGTGGATCTCGGCCCGCTCTTGGGCGCGCTCAAATCCAATGCGTCCTCAAGCCAATTCCTTCGCTTCGAAACCGGTTTGCGACCCACATAGCAGGAAAAAATCCGTCATTGGTCAAGAATTTAGGGCATCGCTTAATTGGAAAAGTCAAAGCGCGCGGCGTCAGCGCATGATGCGAGCGCCTGGTGTCCCAGCTAGAACGGGATTTAGGAAAAGTGGGAACCGGTTTTCCGGCATAATCAAGTTGACGCAGATTGCGTGAAGTTGATCGCATATCCCGCTCTCGCGGCGTGTCAGTCGCTGCCGGTCCGCGAATAGCGCTGGCCGACCGAGGCGGGGTCGGCCGCCTCCCAATCTTCACTCTGGCCGAATTCGCGGCTCGAATGGACGGACAAAAGCTCGGCCAGCCGATTGCGGGCGCGGTTGACCCGGCTTTTCATCGTCCCGATGGCACAGCCGCAAATGCCGGCTGCCTCCTCATAGGAAAGGCCCGAGGCGCCGATCAATATGAGCGCTTCGCGCTGGTCGTTCGGGAGATGTTGCAGCGCGGCATGGAAATCGAGCAGGTCCATATGGCTGTTTTGCGATGGGGCCGTTGCCAGCCGTGCCGCAATGGCGCCATCGGAATCGGCGACCTCACGCCGCCTTTTGCGATATTCCGAGTAATAAATATTGCGCAGAATGGTGAAGAGCCATGCCGGCAGATTGGTGCCCGCAACGAAGGAATCGAGATTGCTCCAGGCCTTGACGAGGGTCTCTTGCACGAGATCGTCGGCCCGATCGGGATTGCCGCAGAGAGACACCGCGAAGGCGCGCAAATTCGGAATGACAGCGATGAGATCCGCTTTGATCTCCGCGCTCACTTGCGGCTGCTGCTGCGTTTCGTCTTTCCGCAAACCTGTCACTTTAGGTCCTTTTTCCTCCCACCAGCGGTGCGGGCCTTCGGCGTAATATGCGTGTCGGATTTGCTTGCCGTTTGAGCTTGGCAGTGTGGTTTCGCCGGCGGGCCGGCTTCGAGCGCCTGCAAGAGATCGAGGAAACGGGCGGGCACGGGCTGGTTCAAGACATTATTGTAGATATCGCCCAGATGCTCCCCAATTAGATCGATGATTTCGGGCTTTGCGCTCGTCTTGCGAGCGCGCGGCGGAGCCAGGGCCATGATTGCTGTCTCAGAACATTGGTCCGCTGCCGTGGCGGCCTCTTTTCGACCTTTGGTCGGTTCCAGTTTTTCAATTTTCGCCTGCATTGGCAGGTCGGTTTTCTTGGCCCCCAGCTGGATTGGCTTTGTCACAGTCTCGCCCTTGCATTGTTGAAAATGGTGCATGAAGCCGATACCGCCCTCCCGCCGCAAGACGCGCAAGGGCGGCGCCGGAGCCAATGCGACATTCGGTTTTTCGCGGCTGTAGTTATGGTCGGCATGAACGGCAGGGGGTCAACGCGATGTTTTTATGAAAGTTCCCTAGTCTGGAACCAATTTTGGCTTAGTGAATTAGAAAGCTGAGCTGTGAGCTGTGAGCCGAGAGCGATTTCAGGTTTGGTGGGGCCACCAAACCTGAAATCGCTCCCATTCAGAAAGTTATAGAGCATTTTCGGGCGCAAAACCGGCGTCCACTTTTGCTGAAAATGCTCTAGAGCGTCGGGCTGCCGAGGAATCTGCCGATGACCATTTCGCAAGCCATTTCCAATTATATCCCCTATCTGCGCCGGTTCTCGCGTGCCTTGACCGGCAGTCAGGCCGGGGGCGATGCCTATGTGCTCGCCACGCTCGAAGCGGTTGTCGCAGATCCGAGGGAATTTGCGGAGAATGCCGATCTCAAAGTCGCGCTCTATCGGCTGTTTCTCAAGCTCTGGGGCTCCCTGCCTGTCAACGGCCATGTCGACCAGATCGTCTTTTCTCCCGATGAAAGAGGCGCGCAGCGCAATCTCGAGGCCATCCCATTGCGGCCGCGCGTGGCGTTTCTGTTGAGTTCACTCGAAGGATTCGAGACGTCGGAGGTGGCGCGCGCGATGGACTGCTCGCTGGACGAGGCCGCGCAACTCATCGATTTGGCGGGCAAGGAGATTTCCAATCAGATCCGCACCGATGTCCTGATCATCGAGGACGAGCCGCTGATCGCGATCGACATACAGATGCTTGTCGAAGAGCTCGGTCACCGCGTCGTCCATGTCGCCCGTACGCATCATGAGGCCGTTGCCGCGGCACGGAGCGCCAAGCCGGGTCTCATTCTTGCCGATATTCAATTGGCCGACGGCAGTTCCGGGCTCGAGGCGGTAAATCAGATTCTCGACAGCCTATCGGTTCCGGTCATTTTCATCACCGCCTATCCGGAACGTTTCTTGACCGGCACGCCGCCGGAACCGGCGTTTTTGATCACCAAGCCCTTCGGTGTCGACAGCCTCAAGGCTGTGGTCAGCCAGGCGCTCTTTTTCGATCGCAAATCGCATCGCAAAGATGAGCCTGAAAGCAGCGGCGCGCTCGTCTGATGATCGGATGGATCATTGCGGCGCTTTGGGATTGTTGAACGAGCGTTCGACGAGAAAACCCACGGCAAGGGCGAGCGCGACGAGGGTCAGCGGCCCGAGCTGTTTGGTCGCTTCCGCAGCGAGGCGGACGGCGATCTCCTCGCGCTTCAGTCCCGTCTGTTGCAAGATGGCGACGAAAGGCGCGACGGTTTCTTCTATATGGGCCGAGAGATCGGGTCTGTCGGTCTTCTCCGCCGCTTCGACGGGATGCTGCGGCAGCGCCTTTTGCTTCGTCTTTGTGTTCGTCTTGGCGCCGCGCGCCCACAGCAGCAAGAGGCATAGCACGGCCACAAAGAGATAGAGCCCGGCTGCGCCGAGCGCGGCTACGACCGGACCAGCAAATTGGGCGAGCCATAAGTCGAGCGCGATCGACAGAAAGATGAGTGCCGCGATCAGACAGGCTGTCGCCACGCCGGCAATCCCCGCCATGCTGACGAACATGCCGACGAAGCGCGCGCCTGCGGCCTCGACCGGCGCCAGCGCGCCACCGACGATGTTGCGCGCCTGGCGCGTCAAAAAATCGGTCATTTGTGTGGCCGGCTCACGAGCCCGATCACGAAGCCGACAGCCGCCCCAATCAATACGGCAAGCAGGGGGCTGCGCTCGATCGTGCTTTCGAGATCCGCACTCACCGTGCCGAGATGACTTTCGAGATGGTCTTTGGCGTCGACCATCTCATCTGCCAATTTGTGGCGCGCATCCTCGACCGCATCGATCATGCGCCGCGTCGTCGACGTCGCCTGCGTCTGCAGGAGCTCGCGCATCGAGCCTGAGAGCTTCAAAAAATCCTCGCGCAAAGCCGCGAGATCGACCGCCAAATCCTGGAGGGTCTTGCTCTCCTTGGTTTCGGGCTCTGTCATTGTCGTCTCCATTTCGATCGTGGCCAACTTGATTCAATTGTGGCGGACTTGAATTGCAGCCAACGCGCGCCGGTCTCGTGGCAAGAAAATGATGGAACGGCGTTGATTGGATGTACAGGGCGCCGTTCGCAAGGGCTTATTTCCGCTTCTCTGCCGGTCAACGCATTGATCTCTCGCAATGTTGCGCGGGACTATGTCGTAAAAAGCCTGCCTCCCACATCGATATGGCCTGCGCCGGCAATCACACCCGCAGCCGCTCGCGGAACCTTCATCGCGGCATCGCGTTAATCGACATAGCCTCAGGGCATGGACATAGATTGCGAGAGATAACGTATGACCGGTACCACCGAACTTCCCCACAAGACATCGACCCGCGGCTTTGCGTCGATGGATCCTGAGAAGCAGCGGGCGATCGCCCGCAAAGGCGGCGAGAGCGTGCCGCACGAAAAGCGGAGCTTTTCGCAAAACCCCGCTCTTGCGGCGGAAGCTGGCCGCAAGGGCGGCCAGAGCGTCAGCCCGAGCAAACGCAGTTTTTCTCAGGACCATAAGCTCGCTTCCGAGGCTGGCCGCAAAGGCGGCCATGCATCGCATGGCGGGCCAAAACCCGCTCGGGCGCGCGGCGCCGCCGAGTGACGGCGCATAAAAGCCCGAGCGACGCAGCGGAGATTGACCCAGCGTAGGTCGTCACCGCGCGAAGCGCAGGCAAAACGGCCAGGCAAACCGGCAGAGAGGCAGGCGCTCATCCGACGATGGATGGCACACCATTGGCCTCTCGCCGCGCCGGCCTTTTGGCTGCCGGGTACAAGCTCTTCCCTAGGCCCTTTTCTCAGGCCTCTTCCGCTCCCGGCCGATTGAGGTGGGACGATTGCCCGCCCTTGCGTCCGGCTTCGGACGCGAGCTGGTGATTTTGCGAGAAGCTGCGCTTCTCATTGGGAACGCTGCGGCCGCCTTTGCGGGCGATCTCGCGCTGCTTTTCCGCATCCATAGATGCAAACCCGCGGTTCGATCTGGCGAGTTTCATTTCTCTTTGCATGCCATCCTCCTCTGCCTTCATGCCCACTAACCCATGAGCACGGCGAGGGTTCCCGAGCCTCGTCCCCCTCCTCCTCGGCCATATAGCCATTTGGCGAATTGCGTTAAATTCCGGCCGCGCCGCCGTCGGAGCGCGGGTCGTGCGCCGCTTCAATGTGGCCGTCCTTATGCCAGATCAGAGCGCCGGCATGGCCGAACCGGCTCACATAGGGCTCGGCGGCGATTTCGATATCATGCCCCGCCGCTTTGAGCTTGCGGATCAGGCTGTCGTCGAAACGCGGTTCGAGCTTCAATGTCGGCGTCTCGGCGCCCCATAGCTTGCCATAGAGGAAGCGCGGTCGATCGATCGCCTCGGCGATCGGAACGCCGAAGAGGTTGCGGGTGAAAATCTGCGCTTGAAATTGCGGCTGGCCATCACCGCCCATGGCGCCATAAGGCATGATTCGGCCGTCGTCGAAAACCGCGAGCGCCGGGTTCAGCGTGTGGAAGGGCCGCCTTCCGGGCGTCAGCGGATTGAAGGCCTTTGCGTCCAGCGAAAAGGAGCAGCCGCGATTTTGCAGCAAAATGCCGGTTGTGGGCAGCACGCAGCCCGACCCATATTCCCAATAGATTGATTGGATGAAGGAGACGGCGCGCCCGTCCGCGTCGATGGCGCCCATCCAGATCGTGTCGCCCAGTGCGGCCGGCACCGGAATCGGCGCGGCGCGGTCCATGCGGATCATCGCGGCTTCGCGCCCCAGCACTTCGGCGGTCAGGAAAGCTTCTGGATCGCCCGGCAGATGGGCGAAATCGGTGCAGATCCGGTCGCGCAAGGCGAGGCCGCGTTTGGCCGCTTCGACGAGGCCATGGATATGCTCAAAGCTTTCCGCGTGCGTGATGGCCAACCGTTCGAACAGGCCGAGCATGAAGAGAGAAACAATGCCTTGCGTCGGCGGCGGCGAATTATAATGAGTGCGGCCCGCCAGGGCGAGGGAAAGCGGCGCGCGCAGCACGGCCCGATAGGCTTCGAGATCGGCGCGCGTGGAAGGTACGCCGAGTTTTTCCATGTCGGCGGCGATTTCGAAGCCTATGTCGCCGCGATAGAAATCCTCGAAGCCGGCGCGGCTCAGATGTTCGAGCGTATCGGCGAGCGCGGGATTTTTGCGCAATGTGCCGGCCGAAGGGATCTTGCCTTCGACGAGAAAATTTTTCGCAAAGCCCGGTGCGGCGCGCAAGGCGTCGAATTCGAAAGGCTCGGCACGGGCTTCCGCACGCGATTGCGGATAGCCCTCGCGGGCGAGCCGCACTGCGTCGTTCAATAGATCGGCGCGCGGCAGGCGCCCACCGCCGGCGGCAGCGATCTTATGCGCCAGAGCGTAGCCCCCGACGGTTCCGGGAATGGTGACGGCCGCATGTGGGCCACGCGGTGGAATGGAATCATAGCCCAAGGCCTGATAGGCGGCGATCGTCGCCTTGTTCCCGGCATAGCCGCAGGCCTCGATATAGAGCACCTTGCCGTCCGGCTCGCGGATCAGCCAGAAAGCGTCGCCGCCGATCGAATTCATATGCGGGTAGACGACGGCTATGGTCGCTGCCATGCCGAGCATGGCTTCGATCGCATTCGCGCCTTCGGCGAGAAGCGCGCGCCCCGTCTCGGCGGCGAGATGATGCGGTGCGGCGACGGCCGCCTTGGGAAAGATTTCCGTCTCGTTCATACCTTGATCCAATGGCTGGCAGCTAGATCGCGATGACTTTGGATTGAATCAATCCAAAGTCACAAACGTGATCGATTCTTATAATTCAGAGCGGGATGCGGGCGGAAAACCGGTTCCCACTTTTCCTCATCCCGCTCTAGAGCGGCGGCCGGGATAGAGTTCTGATTTGACCGTCCGGCCGCCGGACTTGCCCTCTCGCACACCATAGTATAGTGGCGCAAATCCAGGCGGTGCCCGAATGGCGCCCCAGTTGGCGCCGCGAGGTGTCGCGATCTCGAAGCTCGCGCTTCGGGTTCGTCGCTGCGAGATCCCAAACGACCCCTTATCTCTAGCCCGCAAGGTTCCACCGTGCCCGCGCTTAAGAAAATCAATTATCTGCATTTGTCGACCTTGATCGCGGTGGCAATTCTGGTCGGCACTGAAATGGTTGGCGCCTCTTGGGCGGCCGGCTGGGCGCTCGGCGGCCTGTTGCAACTCCCACCTATGGTCAGCCGCGTTCTCGAAGCGGCGTTTGCCCTCTGCGGCTTCGTCCTTCTGTTTTATTTCATGCGTATCGCCGTCAAACACGAATCCATCCGCGATTGAGCGGGTCTTTGAGCGGGTCTTGGCGCGGCCTCCTGCCGCAAGCCTCCGCAATCAATCTCCAGATTTAAGTCAGGCTTGGCGGCGCCGCGCGCCAGCCGCGATTTGCAGGCAGGCAGATGAGCGAAACGGATCGGCGAAGCTTGTTGAAATCCGCGGCTGCGGCTGCGGCGCTCGGCCTGGTCGATGCCGGCACGGCGAAAGCCGCGGCCAAAGGGCTGCAATTTGGCCCCGCAACGCCTTTTTCCTTCGATCTCTTGAAGGCGAAGGGGCGGAAAATGGTGCAAGAGCCCTATGTCGGGCCGCCGCATCCGGCGCCTACAATCGTGGGGAAGATCGATTACGAGGCCTGGGGCAAGATCAAATTCGATGTCAATCAAGCGCTCGATGCCAATGGGCCCGGGCGTTTTCCGGTGAGCTTTTTCCATCTCGGCATGTTCTTCCCCAAAGCCGTTGCCATGCATGTGGTCGAGGCCGGCCATGCGCGCGAGATCATCTACGACCCGCGCTATTTCGAGATGCCGGAGAATTCGCCGGCCCGGCATTTGCCGAAAGGTGCAGGCTTTGCCGGGCTGCGCGTGCAGGAGGCACGCGACAATGCGACACTCGATTGGCACAAGAATGATTGGGTCGCCTTTCTTGGCGCCGACTATTTCCGCGCGATCGGCGAATTGCATCAATATGGCCTCTCCTGCCGCGCCGTTGCGCTCGATGTCGCGGTTGCCGACAAGGCCGAAGAATTTCCCGATTTCACCAATATCTATATCGACGAGTTGGGCCCCGAGAACGGGCTCACGCTTTATGCGTTGCTCGAAGGCCCCTCCATCGTCGGCGCCTGCAAGATTGAAGCGATCCGCGGCAAGGGCGTCACCATGGACATTGACCAAATGCTCTGTCTGCGGCGCGACATTGCGCGCTTCGGCATCGCGCCTTTGACCGCGATGTATTGGTTTTCCGAAACGGTCAAACCGACGGCGGTCGACTGGCGGCCGGAGGTGCATGATTCCGACGGGCTCGCCATATGGACCGGCCGCGGCGAGCGGCTCTGGCGGCCGCTCAACAATCCGCCTCATATCATGGCCTCAGCCTTTCTCGACGACAGTCCGCGCGGCTTCGGCCTCATGCAGCGCGATCGCAATTTCGATCATTATTTGGACGGCGTCTTTTATGACCGCCGGCCGAGTCTCTGGGTCGAGCCCAAGGGCGAATGGGGGAAAGGCTCGGTCCAGCTCGTCGAGATCCCGACCGATGACGAGATCCACGACAATATCGTCGCCATGTGGGTGCCGGAGAAGCCGGTGACGGCCGGCATGGAGATGGAGATCGGCTATAAGCTCTATTGGCTTGCCGACGAGCCGCATCCGAGTGAGCTCGCCCGCTGCGTCGCGTCGCGGCTCGGCAATGGCGGCCAGCCCGGCAAGCCGCGGCCGAAAGGCGTGCGCAAATTCATGGTCGAATTTTTAGGCGGGCCGCTCGCCAGCCTGCCCTATGGGGTTAAGCCGGAGCCGGTGCTCTGGGCCGCGCGCGGCACATTCTCCTATATTTATACCGAAGCTGTGCCGGACGACGTGCCCGGCCATTGGCGGGCGCAATTCGATCTGACGGTCACCGGCGCCGATCCTGTCGAAATGCGGCTGTTTCTGCGGACCGGCAATAAGCTTTTGAGCGAGACCTGGATGTTCCAATATCATCCATGGGTGGAATGCGAGGCCTCCTGCTACCCGAAGACCGGGCCGTGAGCAGCTAGAGCATTTTCAGCGAAAGTGGATACCGGTTTTGCGGCTGAAAATGCTCTAACTTCTTGAATGAGAGCGGTTTCGAAACAGTTGCGTGTCCGCACGCAACCTGAAACCGCTCCGGCTGCAAAGCGGAAAGCTGGCAGAAAGTCTCGACCTTGTGGGGTGACTTGGCCCTCTGCCTCGTCCTAGCATAGGAGCGGGCGCAGCTTCTCCGGGGACAATGATGCGGATTGCAAATTCATTGACGAGGCCGATGGTTCTACCTGTCCTCGTCTTTCTGGCCCTCGCCGGCTTCGCCGATCGTAGCCGGGCGACGGGGACTTCGGTCGGCAGGCCGCTGATCTTCGGCGACGGCATCGCTTGCGATGCCAGCCTTTTGCCTTGGCGGTCCGTCTGGTTTGGGCATTTCTCCGGCGGCCTCGCCTATTATCGGCGCGGTGATGCCGAGGTTAAGCTTGTTTGGCATGATCAGAAACTATGTTTTCCATCGCGGCGGGAATGCCTGGCCTGGCAGAGGGCGCAACATCGGCTGTTCCATCGGGTCGAGGGATATTGGACCTGCCTTCGGCTGCGCTGACGCGCCACTTCCCTATTTTGGACAGGGGCTAAGAGGCGCCGCCGGCGCAAAGCAGCGCTGGCGGGAACCGCCGTGCATTCCTATTTGGGGTTGAGCCCATCCTTGCCGGCTCTCTCCTCGGCAGCCCTTTCGTCGCGGGCTTGGGCCGGCCGTCAAACTTTGTCAGTGCAATATGGGGATAATGGATGGGCTGAACTCGATCCCATGATGTGCGCTGCCGCATAGTCAGTTTCGGATTCAAACGGATATTCGGGCGCTGTGCGTTTTCAAAAGCGCAGGCGAGCGCGGCATAGGCTTTTGGCGCAAGGCAGGGTTTTGGCGCAAGGAAGGTGTGATGTTCGACAGGCTCAGGACTTTCATGGCGGATATCGCCGGCGAATCGGTACGGCGCGAGTTCCACGCCGATGATTACCGTCTCGCCGCTGCCGCGCTCTTCGTCCATCTCGCCGGTGCCGATGGAGTGATCGACGCCGCCGAGTGCCGAAGGCTGCGCGAAATCATCGCGCAGAATTTCGAGCTCGATGCGCAGGCGACGACACGTCTCATTCGTTCGGCCGAAGAAAGCGACCGCGAGGCGGTCGATTTCTATCATTTCACCAATACGCTCAAGCGCGCACTCGATGAAAGCGGACGCTTGAAGATCATCGAAATGATGTGGGAGATCGCTTTTGCCGATGGTGCGGTCCATGAGCTCGAGGAGAATATTGTGGCGCGGATCGCCGAGCTTTTGGGCGTCTCGCCGCGTGATCGGGTGAGGCTGCGCCATCAGGCGGCGGAAGAGCGGGCGCTAGAGCCGACCTATGCAGGGCCCTGGTCGCAGAAGCTCGCGGACGGCAAAGGATGAATGAGCCCCGGCGCGTCGCCTTGATGGCCGGCATCTGCGGCATCGGTCGCCCAAAGCGGCTATGCGGGGCTGATGACCGGCCGAAGAGTTGTCATTCCCGGCCTCGCCAACAAGCTGATGTGTTTCTTTGCGCCTCTGCTGCCGACTGCCATACTCTTGCCGGTGATGGCGTTCATACAAAAGGGCAAAGCCGGCAAATCTTGACCGTCTGCAAATCTTGACCGTCTGCAAATCTTGACCGTCTGAATGTATTTGCGTCATTTTGAAAACATGTCCCAGCGATTCGAACCGCGCAGGGTCGCTATCATCCTGCATCAGGAACATTCCACGCCAGGCCGTCTCGGCCGCCTCCTGCGCGCGCAAGGCTTCGATCTCGACATCCGCCGGCCGCGCTACGGTGATCCGCTGCCTTTGAGCCTTGCCGAACATGCCGGCGCCATCATCTTCGGCGGCCCGATGAGTGCCAATGACGAAGACGATTGGCTGCGCCGCGAGATCGATTGGATCAAAGTGCCGCTCAACGAGGCAAAGCCCTTGCTCGGTATCTGCCTCGGCGCGCAAATGCTGGCGCGCCATCTCGGCCGTCGCGTCTATCCGCATCCGCAAGGCAGGGTGGAGGTCGGCTATTATCCGATCGCGCCGACGCGGGCGGGCCAAGGTCTCTGCGCCTGCCCGTTTCCCGAAAAAGTCTATCAATGGCACAGAGAGGGTTTCGATCTGCCCTGTGGTGCGACCTTGCTCGCGACTGGCGAGGATTTCGAGGCGCAGGCCTTCCGCTATGGGCCTTGCGCCTATGGCTTCCAATTCCACCCCGAAGTCACTTACGCCATGATGTGCCGCTGGACCATCCACGGCGCCGAGAGGATGGCGCTGCCTGGCGCGCAGCCGCGCCATCTCCATCTCGAAGGCTGGTATCGCCATGATGCCGCCGTCGCCCGCTGGACGGATGCGTTTCTGGAGGGGTGGATCGAAGGCATGCGGGGCGAGAAGAATTAGGATAAGCCGTGCCGCGAACCCTTCTCCCGCAAGCGGGAGAAGGATGCGCCGTCTCATTCGTCATTCAGCGGATGCAGGTCGCGCACCATGGCCTTCATCCGCTCGTCGAGCACATGCGTATAGATCTGCGTCGTCGAAATATCGGCATGGCCGAGCAATTCCTGGACGATGCGCAGATCGGCGCCGTTCTGCAGAAGATGGCTGGCGAAGGCATGCCGCAGCACATGCGGGCTCACCCGTGCCGCCGCGATGCCCGCCGCCGCCGCGATCATTTTGATGTCGCGCGCAAAAACCTGGCGGCTCAGATGGCCGCTTTCGGCATCCGCGGGGAAGAGCCAGGGGCTTGCGGCGGCGCGCGGATCGGCCTTTTCGAGCAGGCTGCGATAGAGCCCCATCGCCTGGCGCGCCGGTTCCGAGAGCGGCACGAGCCTCTCGCGACCGCCCTTGCCGCGGATGAGGATCAAGGGCTCGCGGCGCCGCGCTGCGGCTTTCGGCAGGCCCACAAGTTCCGAAACGCGCAAGCCCGTCGCATAGAGGAGTTCGAGGAGGCAAGCGCTCCGGGCCGCGTGAAGACAGGCGCGCTGATCATCCGCGGCTCCTTCGAACGCCGCCTTGGCGGCGTTCAACAGACGCTCGACCTCCTCCACGGAAAGTATTTTCGGCAATCGCAGGCCTTGCCGCGGCGCTTCCAAAATGGCCGCCGGATCGTCCTTGCGGCGGCCTTCGGCGCAGAGAAACCCGTGGAACTGGCGGATGGCGGAAAGCCGCCGCGCGCTCGTCGTTGCCGCAAAGCCGCGGGTTTTCAGACCGGAGAGATAGGTTCTGATGTCGTCGGTTTCGACATTGCGCACGGTCTTTCCGGCCGCGCCGAGGGCGCTGCCATAATCGGCGAGGTCGCGGCGATAGGCGTCGAGCGTATTGCTGGCGGCGCCGCGCTCCGCCGCCATCATGTCGAGAAAGGCTTCCAGAAAAGCCTTATGGCCGCAATCCTTTGCGGGCAAGGCAGAAAATCCCTATTTATTGAGCCGCGACACGGGGATCGTTTCAGTGATCTGATGCGGTTGCGGTGCGACAAAGGTCACCAGCGCGAGCATGCCGAGATAGACGAGGCCGGCAAGGGCGCCGATGATAAACAGAAAGCGAAAAAGGCTCGGCACGCCGGTCTCCTCACCGAATTGGTCGCATTATAGGGAACAAAATACCGGCGCCTAAGCCAGGGAAGCGCCGGCATGTCGATGAGATGGCTTAAATCTCATCCTGCGGCGTGTTACAGCACCATAATGAGCAGTGGAATAATAGAGGTGGAAGAAGGCGGCGGGGCCCCGGCGCGCGATGCACGGGCCGCCGCGCTCGTCGCGGCACTCGAGGGCCGCTCGATCGTTCTCGTCGGCCTCATGGGTTCGGGCAAGACAGCGATCGGCCGGAGGCTGGCGCAGCGGCTGGGTTTGGAATTCGTCGATTCCGACACGGAAATCGAATGGGCCGCCGGAATGACCATTCCGGAAATCTTCTCGCGCTACGGCGAACCCTATTTTCGCGACGGCGAGCGGCGGGTGATGGCCCGGCTCTTGGCGGACGGGCCGCGCGTCATTGCGACCGGCGGCGGCGCCTTCATGAATGCCGAGACGCGCGCCAGGATCGCCGAGTCCGGTGTTTCGCTCTGGCTCAAGGGCGATCTCGACGTGCTCTGGCGCCGTGTGCGCAAAAGAACGCATCGGCCGCTCCTCCAAAATCCCAATCCGGAAGCGACGCTGAAAAAGCTTATGGATCAGCGTTATCCGATTTATGCGAAGGCCGATGTGACAGTGATCTCGCAGGAAGGGCCGCATGAGGCGGTGGTGGAGGAGGCGGTTGCCGGCATTGAGCGGCATTTGTCCTTTTCATTGCAACCCAACGCCTGTGTGGCGGATGCGCCGGCCGCTTTCTTCGAGAGGGTTGCGGTCGATCTTGGCGCGCGCAGCTATGACATTTGGATCGGCGACGGCCTCGTTCGGCAGGCCGGCGCCCATATCGCGCGGATTGCGCCGGGCGCCGCCGCCGCCATCGTCACCGATGCCAATGTTGCCCGCCTGCATTTGCTGCCGCTCGAAGAGAGCCTCGCCGCGGCGGGCATTCGCTTTGCCAACATCATTGTTGCGCCTGGCGAAGAGTTGAAATCCTTTGCCGGTTTCGAGACCGTCTGCAAGGCCATTATCGAAGGGCGTTTCGAGCGCGGCGATATCGTCATCGCTTTGGGCGGTGGCGTCGTCGGCGATCTTGCCGGCTTTGCCGCAGCGAGCGTGCGCCGCGGCATGCGCTTCGTGCAAATTCCAACATCGCTTTTGGCGCAGGTCGATTCCTCCGTCGGCGGCAAGACGGGCATTAATTGTCCGCAAGGCAAGAATTTGATCGGCGCCTTCCACCAGCCCTCGCTCGTGCTGGCCGACACAGGCTGCCTTGCCACTCTGCCGGCCCGCGAATTTCGCGCCGGCTATGCGGAAATCGTCAAATATGGGCTGATCCGCGATCAGGTCTTCTTCGAATGGCTGGAAGCCAATTGGCGCGATGTCTTCGCCGGTGGGCCGGCGCGCATTCGCGCCATCGCCAAGAGCTGCGCCAGCAAAGCCGAGATCGTTGCCGGCGATGAATATGAAGCGGGCGAGCGGGCCTTATTGAATTTCGGCCATACTTTCGGCCATGCGCTGGAGCGGCTCGTGGGCTATGACGGCGAGCGTCTCGTCCATGGCGAGGCAATCGCCATTGGAATGGCCTGTGCATCGCGCTTTTCCGTCCGCCGCGGCCTGTGCGAGCCGGGGCTCGCCTTGCGGGTCGAAGCCCATTTGCAAAGCGCGGGCCTGCCCGTTCATATTGGTGATATTGCCGGCTGGCAAGCTGATGCGGCGTCCATCCTCGATGCCATGTATCAGGATAAGAAAGTGCAGCGCGGCGCTTTGACCTTCATCCTCGCACGGGGGATCGGTCATTGCTTCATTGCCAAAAATGTCGATGCGGGCGACGTCCACGCCTTTTTGCAGGATGAATTGGGCGAGGCAAATCGGTCGCCCTGAACACGGGACCTACGAACATGCACGGCGCGCATGCCGACCCCTTCGCCGTCAATCTCTGGGTTGCCGGCGCGATCGTCGTCTTTTGCATTGCCATGTCGGCGTTTTTTTCCGGCTCCGAGACGGCGCTCACCGCCGCCTCGCGGGCCCGCATGCATGCGCTCGAAGCAAGTGGCGACCGGCGCGCGTCGATCGTCAATCGCCTGCTTGGCAACCGCGACCGGCTGATCGGCGCGATATTGCTCGGCAATACGATCGCGAGCATTGGCTCCTCGGCCTTGCTGACGAGCGTTCTCGAGGCACTCGTCGGCTATAAGGGCGTCATTTACGCCACCGCGCTTATGACGGTCCTTCTTCTTGTTTTCGCGGAAGTTCTGCCGAAGACGCTGGCGATCAATTTTCCCGACCGCGGCGCACTGGCGGTCGCAGAGTCATATCTTTCTTCGTTGCCATCTTCGGGCCGATCCTTGCCGGTGTGGAAGCGCTGGTGCATGTTCTGCTGCGGCTCTTCGGGGTCAATTTACGCGCCAAGCACCGGCTCCTCACCGGCCATGAAGAGCTGAAGAGCACGCTCCATCTCATGCATCTCGAAGGCGGCGTGCCGCGCGTCGAGCGCGACATGTTCGGCGGCATTATCGAGCTGCACGAGCTCGTCGTTGAAGATGTGATGGTCCACCGCACGAAGATGGTGACGATCAACGCCGATCTGCCGCCGCGCGAATTCGTGCGTCAGGTGGTCGCCTCGCCCTACACGCGGGTGCCGATCTGGCGTGGCGAGCCCGACAATATTATCGGCGTTCTGCATGCGAAGGATCTATTGCGCGGAATCGAGGAATCCGGCGGCGACATAGCGCATTTGAAGGTCGAAGGTCTGGCCTTCGAAGCCTGGTTTGTGCCGAACACCACGAGCGTGCAGGACCAGCTCCAGGCCTTCCTGAAGCGCAAGACCCATTTCGCCCTCGTCGTCGACGAATATGGCGTCGTCATGGGTCTCGTCACGCTCGAAGACATTCTTGAGGAGATCGTCGGCGACATCACCGACGAACATGACCTTGTGGTGCAAGGGGTGCGGCCCAATCCCGACGGCTCGGTCACGGTCGACGGTTCGGTCCCGATTCGCGACCTCAATCGCGTGATGGGGTGGAACCTGCCGGATGAAGAGGCGACGACCATCGCCGGCCTCGTCATTCACGAGGCGCGCGCCATTCCGGAGACCGGCCAAGTCTTCACTTTTTATGATTTCCGCTTCGAGGTGCTGCGCAAGACGCGCAATCGGCTCGCGTCGATCAGGGTCGTGCCCGTCGGGACGCCCTCGAAGGCAGCGACCGCATAGCCATTCCCCTCTCCATATGCAAGTCGGCTGTTGCCGACTTGCGCTTTTGAACAGCGCGACTCGGGCAAGCCCGAGTTGCGTCGGGGAGGGGAACAAGCCTCACTTGAAGAATTCGCGCTTCGTCGATTGCAGCTTGAAGCCGTTGTTCTCGAGCACTTCGTCCGAATTCGGATCGACCACCTTCACCGGTTCGACTTCCGCGTCCAGATCGATGTTGATGCCGTGCAGGCAGACATCGCCCTCGTCGTCGACGATGCAGAGGATGCTCGTCAGCTTTTGGCCTTCGCAAGGCCCCGAGATGCACACGCCTGTCTCGACGTCGAACTGTGCGCCGTGCTTGCCGCACATCAGCACTTTCATATAGTTCGGCTCGTAGAAGTTGTTCTTCTCCCAATCCAGACGCTGACCCGTATGGGGACAGGCGTTTTCATAGGCGAAATATTGCTTGCCGAAGCGGGCGATGAAAATATCCCAAGGCCGCAGCTTGCCGTCGTCCCACCTACGCATCAGGGGGAAGCTCTTGCCGCGCCGGTCGCCGATGTCTTTTTTGCCACAAATGACATAGAGTTCGTTGGTTGGCGGCAATGGCTTCGCTGGTATCGGCGGCGGCGGCTCGATCTTCGGCACCGGCTGTGCCCGCATGACAAAAGTGCCGGCTTTTCCTTCGCGCCATGCCGCGTGTGCCCCAGCACATCCGCCAACGGGAAAGGCTTCCGTCTCGGCCGGGTCCTTCTGGTCAGTCTCGTCAGTCATCTTGTCCTCGTTCATGCCCTAGGCATGGCCGCGAGCGCCTCGATCCGCCGGCTGCGCACCTGCGTCACCGCCCGTGACCAAAAACACAATCGAGATCTTCGGTTGGAGATCCGCGGCGGGCTGGCCGCGTCGAGCGCGCCGCGCTTGGGCCGCCGGATCTCCTAACCCATTGAAGCATAATTTATACCAACTAAATCCTTCTGTCATCGGATCCAAGTCCGCGCTGGTCGTCTGCCAGACCCCCTACTGCGCCGGGGCTTCATCTTTCACCTCGTGCCGCAGCATCAGCGGCACCTGCGCCATGGTGAAGAGAAAGATGAGCACGACCGTGCCGGGAAATTTGAAGAAGACCCAGATATCCGTGGATTGGGTGCGCCAGACGATCTCATTGGCAGCGGCGAGGGCGAAGAAGAAGATCGCCCAACGCCGGGTGAGGATGCGCCAGCCGCGTTCGCTCAGTGCGACCGCATTGTCGAGCACAATCGGCAGCAGCGGCTTATTGAAGAGAAGGCCACCGAAGAGCGCAATGCCGAAAGCGGCATAAAGAAACGTCGGCTTCATTTTGATGAAACTCGGGTTCTGCAGATAAAGCGTCAGCGCGCCGAAGATGACGACGAGGACGGCCGTCATCAGCGGCATGATGGGCAGGTGTTTGGTGCGCAGATAAGAGACGACGAGCGCCGCGAGGACGGCTGGAATCAGCACCGCCGTCGCGGTGAAGAGGCCGGCATTTTCGCCAGTCAGAAGATGCGCCGGGAGAATGAGTTCGACAAAAGGGGTAAAGAGCTTCGGCCGTGCATTGGCGAAGAAGAAGAGCAGCAGCGGCCCCAGTTCGAGGGTCAGTTTCAGCCAGGGCGCTGGCGCCGTCTTCTTGATGGATTTGACCGCATCGGTCGCATGGGCAGTTTCGGTCATGATTGGGAGCTTGTCCTATGGCAAGTGAGGCATGGTCCGAAACATCTCCGGCTCATGCGTCGATTCCGGCGATGGCGCGGGCAAAATCATCGGCGGCGAAGGATTGCAGATCATCGGCTGTCTCACCGACGCCGATGAAATGGATGGGCAGATGATATTTCTCCGCGACGGCGACGAGGATACCGCCGCGCGCAGTCCCATCGAGCTTTGTCATGACGAGGCCGGTGACGCCAGCGGTGCGGCCGAAAATCTCCACCTGACTCATCGCATTCTGGCCGACTGTCGCATCAAGCACCAAAAGAACCGCATGCGGTGCCTCGGGGTCGAGCTTCTTCATCACCCTTATGATCTTTTCGAGCTCCGCCATCAATTCGGTTTTGTTCTGCAGCCGGCCGGCCGTATCCATGATGAGGATATCGGTGCCGCTTTCGCGTGCCGATTTGATGGCATCGAAGGCGAGACCAGCGGCGTCGCCACCGGCCTCGCGGGCGATGACAGGAGCGCCGAGCGCGTCGCCCCAGATCCGCAATTGCTCGATCGCGGCGGCGCGGAAGGTGTCGCCGGCGACGAGCAGAACTTTGCGGCCCTCGCGGTTGAATTTGGCGGCGAGCTTGCCGATCGTCGTCGTCTTGCCGGAGCCGTTCACCCCGACGACCAGAATGACGAAGGGCTTGTGCGCCGCCTCGATCTCGAGCGGCTTGGCGAGCGGTGTCAACACGCGCGCGACTTCGGTTGCGAGAATGGTCTTCACCGTCTCGACATCGATGTCCTTGTCGTAGCGGTCCTTGCCGACCTCGTCGCGAATCCGCGTCGCCGCGGCAACCCCGAGATCGGCACGGATCAGCATGTCCTCGAGATCATCGAGGGTGGTGGCATCGAGCCTGCGTTTTGCAAAGATCTCGGCAAGGCCGCTGCCGATCGAATGCGAGGAGCGCGACAGGCCCTGGCTGAGGCGCGCCCACCAGCTCTTTTCTGCGACCGCGTCGGCCTCTGGCGGCGCGCTTCGGGCCGGCGGCACGAGAACGTCACTTTCGAGCTGCAGATCGGGCGTTGCCGGCTCCGCCCGGCGGCCGAAGAACCGCTTCAATCGGCCCACTTTGGGTTTTGTGTCTTCAGATTTGCCCAGCTTTTGATCTTGCTCTTTCTGGTCTTGTTCTTGGTCATTGCTCACGGGCCGGGCCTCACAGTCTCAAAGGGAGACGTGATCTGATCGATACCGCCTCATGTCGACAGAGGGAACCGGCTTTTCAAGAGAGGCGCCGTCAGGACCACGCCCAAACAAACGAAAACGCCGCAATTTCTTGCGGCGTTTGCGCGAAAGCCGAGAGCGGATCGCCCCCGGGCGTTCCAAAAGGCGTCGCAGGCTCAGGAGAACCGCTGCAGCACCATGCAATAGAGCATCGGCAAGGACAGCACGGTATTGATGCGCGAGGTCAACATGGCGACACGGGCTGCTTTGGCCTTCTCGGCATCGTCGGCCGGCACAATCCCGAGCGCCTTCTTCTGGTTCGGCCAGATGATGAACCACACATTGAAAGCCATGATCAAGCCGAGGATCATGCCGGTGTAGATCGTCGCTGACGGGGCAGCCTTCGTGTAGAGCCAGAAGACGATGAGTCCGGTCACCACGGTCGAAAGCGCCGCCCAGCGGAACCAGAACAAAGCCTCGGGCGCAATGAATTTGCCGATCGCCGGCTTCAGTTCAGCCGGAATCTTGGGCATGGTCGGGATCTGCACCAGGTTGAAATAATAGAGGAGCCCGATCCAGGTGATCCCCGACAAGACATGCAGGAAGACGAAAAAGCCCGCCCAATAGGTCTGCATCCCGAGCAGCTTCACGTTAAAGGCAAGCAGGACGAGGAGCGCCAGGACGGCGCCCGCAGCGATCGCATAGTAGAGTTCTTCGAGTATTTTAGTGGGTTTCTCGATTATTTCAGTGAGTTTTTCGGGTATTTGAGCCATTGGAACCCCCAAAATCCATGCTATCGCAGCGCCGCCATGCAAGCTGAAGTCCAAGCTGTGGCGGTCGATCGCGTCGGCGAACGGCGCCGCCTGCCGGTCGCCGCAACTAGCCTAGATTTATTCTATTCTCGAATTGGGCCGGGGAAAACGGGTAATACTGCTGCATCGCTGCGATGCTGACACCCTGCGTCGCAAATGCGACAGATTGCCGAGCGAGATCGACGCCCGGCGGCGCGGATTGCCTTCAAAAGCGCCAAGCCCTTCGCCAGACCGAGGCGAGAACTCATGGCGGACGTGGGGATGAAATCCACCAGAATTTTTCGTCCGGCCGCGGGTGGCGCTGCAAGCCGGGTGCGAAAGACGATCGTTTCGCCCGCTGCGAGCCGTGGCTTCTGCGCCGCTACGACCCAGCTGTAGAGAATCCGGTCATGTCCGTCGCCGATGGCGAGGCGGATCGAGGGGAGTTTCGTCGCCTGCGCGCGCAGATTTGTGATCTCGCCTTCGACGCCAAGAACGGTCTGAAATCCGTCATTGATCGTGATTGTGCGAAAATTTTCGAGCGCGAGCCCGCGCAGATTGACGGGCAGGCCCAGAGCCGCATAGCCGCTGGCGGCACGCGGCCACAGCCGCACCACTTCAGTGCGAAAGCCGATGAGAGCCATGACGAGGCCAATAAAAGCGAAGCCGACGAGGAACTCGGGGAGCGCATGCGTCTTTTTGACGACGGCAGGCGGAAGGACGCGGCCAGCCGGTTCGGCGCGATGGACATCGTCTGTTGCCGCAAGGGAAATCTCTGCCGTAGGGGACAAGTCCTCGGCAAGCTCAGGGGTCGTCGTGCCGGCGCCGCCGTCCGCGGCCACAAGCCAGATGGCATCGCAGCGCGGGCAGGCGACGCGGCGCCCGGTCGAACCAAGCACGGCTTTGACGATATGGTAGGATTTCCCGCAGCCGGGACAATCGATCAGCATGGATCGGCGCGCGCCCGCTCTATTCGTGGAAAGCGGGACGAAGACTTGTCCCGCCATGGCCGGCCGCAATCCTCCGCTGCTATGGTTAACGTGCCGTTAAATGCGTGATTTGCGCGTGCGCGAAGCGAGGTCTCGCTTGGTCCGATTCGAAAATGTCGGCCTCAGATATGGAATGGGAGCTGAGATCCTGCGGGACATCAGCTTCGATATCGGGCCGCAATCGTTCCAATTTCTCACCGGTCCGTCGGGCGCCGGCAAGACGACTTTGCTGCGTCTTATCCTGCTCTCGCTGAAGCCGACGCGCGGCCTGATCTCGCTCTTCGACCGCGATGCGGCGAGCCTCAGCAAGGACGCGATCACCGATCTGCGCCGCCGCATCGGCGTCGTCTTCCAGGATTTTCGCCTGCTCGACCATCTGACGACCTATCAGAATGTCGCTCTGCCACTGCGGGTGCAGGGCCGCGACGAATTCGCCTATCGGGCCGAGGTCGTCGAACTGCTCCGCTGGGTCGGCTTGGGCGAGCGGATGAATGTGCTGCCGCCGGTCCTTTCGGGCGGCGAAAAGCAGCGCGCCGCCATCGCGCGGGCGCTGATCGCAAGGCCCGAGCTGCTGCTTGCCGACGAGCCGACCGGCAATGTCGATCCCACTTTGGCGCGCCGCCTCATGCGGCTCTTCGCCGAATTGCACAAATCCGGAACCGCGGTCGTCATTGCGACCCATGATCTTGCTTTGATGGACCAGTTCGAAAACGCCCGACGCCTCGTTCTCGGCGATTCCCGCCTGCATATTTATGAGTAAGCCGCTGATGACCCTCATGCAATCGGGACGGCACGATAGAACGCGATGGGAACTGGCCGAGGGCCGGCTCATTCGCCGCCAGGAGGTGCCGCTCGTGCCCGCCGCCTCAATCGCCGGGCGCGCGCTTGTGACTGTCATCGCGATCATGACCTTTCTCGCAGCGCTGACAGCTTGCACGGCCATGTTCATCGGCGATGCCGCGCAGGGATGGAATCAATCGATCGCGCGGGAGATGACCATTCAGGTGCGCCCCATCGCCGGCCATGATCTCGAGGCCGAGACCGCCAAGGCTGCGGAAGTGGCGCGCGCCGTCCCCGGCATCGCCGAGGTCAGGCCCTTTACCAAGGCGCAATCGGAAGCGCTTCTTGAGCCCTGGCTCGGCAGTGGCCTCGATCTTTCCGAATTGCCGGTGCCGCGGCTCATCGTCCTCAAGCTCGAACGCGGCAAGCGGGTTGCTATAGCTGCTTTGCGGCAAGCGCTCGCCGACAAGGTGGCCGGCGCAAGCCTCGATGATCATCACTTCTGGCTACAGCGTCTCGCCATTATGGCCGGCACTGTCGTCATCGTCGCAGGGGTCGTCTTTATTCTGGTGATGATTGCCATGGTGCTCGCCGTCGGTTTTGCGACGCGCGGGGCGATGGCGGGCAATCGCGAGATCATCGAAGTGCTGCATTTCGTCGGCGCCGCCGACAGCTATATTTCGCGGCAGTTTCAGCGCCATTTCTTCCGGCTCGGGCTGCGCGGCGGCATTTTGGGCGGCGGTCTCGCCATTTTGGTTTTCTTCCTTTCCAGCACTTTATCGGCTTGGCTGCGGGGGACGCCCAGCGGCACGCAGGCGGAAATCATGTTCGGGAGTTTCGAACTGAGCCCTAAAGCCTATGTGGCGATCGCCGTCATTGCCGCCGCCATCGCCGTGACGACGGGCATCGTGTCGCGCGTTATCGTCTTCCGGCATTTGCGAAAATTGGGATGAAGCACGAGATCCGGCTTGGTCTTGCCGGCGAATCCCTATAAAAGCCCCGCATCGTCAACAATCGAAAGGAGGTGATCCAGTGTCTCAATGTCTCATCGCGAAGCTGCTGGAAATCACCGCCGGGTGCATAAGCCACGGCTGAAAGCCTGCGGCCGCGCAGACATTGCCGGGCGCGACGTAAGCGTCACGTTACGCGCCGACTGAAAGCAAAATCCCCATCAGGAAAGCCCCGGCACGCCGGGGCTTTCGCATTCTCGTCGGGGCTCGCCGAACTGCCCTATGGGAAAGTCGGGCTGACCTGAGCGGCCGGCCGCTGGACATGCCCCGCGCTTGCGTTAACCTCGCCCTATGAAACGATGCGTTCTCGCCATTGGCATGGCCTTGGTCCTCCTCGCGCAGCCGGCGCGGGCGGATTTCCGATCTTGCCTGAGCAGACTTGCGGCGCTGGCGCATGAAAATGGCGTGTCGGCGGCGACGATCGAGCGCGCCACAAGCAATCTCACCTTCGATCCGGATCTCATCACAGCCGAGCATACGCAGCCCGAGTTCTCGACGCCGATCTGGGATTATATCGCCGGCCTCGTCGATGATGAGCGGATTGCCGACGGGCAGGCGATGATGCAGCGCTGGGGCCATTGGCTCGCCGTCGCGCAGCAAAGATATGGAGTCGATGCGGCGATCATCACGGCCATATGGGGCGTCGAGTCGAATTTCGGCAAAGGGTTCGGCACCCATCCGGTCGTCCAATCGCTGGCGAGCCTTGCATGTGCCGGCGGGCGAGAGCCATATTTCCGCAGTGAATTCATCGCCGCGTTGAAGATCATCGATGCCGGCGACATCGATCCGGCGCATTTCGACGGATCCTGGGCCGGTGCTTTCGGCCATACGCAATTCATGCCCTCGACCTTTCTGCGCATGGCGGTCGATCTCGATGGCGACGGCCGCCGCGATCTCATCGCTTCGGTGCCCGATGCGTTGGGCTCAACGGCCAATTATCTGCACAGGCACGGCTTCATCCGCGGCTTGCCCTGGGGCTTCGAAGTTCGCCTGCCAAGCCAATATTCCGGCCCGTCCGGGCGCAGAAACAAGCAGCCGATGGTTTCCTGGGCGGCGCGCGGCATCACCCATGTCGACGGGTCGCCTTTGCGCGGCGAAGCTGATGTCGGCCTGTTTCTGCCGGCAGGGCCGCAAGGCCCGGCCTTTCTCGTTACCCATAATTTCGATGTGATTTATTCCTACAATGCTGCAGAGTCCTATGCGCTGGCGATCGCGCTTCTCGCCGATCGGCTGCGCGGCGGCCCGCCGCTTGCCGCGCACTGGCCAACGAACGACCCCGGCCTGTCGCGCGCCGGCCGCCGCGAAGTGCAGACGCTTTTGATCCGCCATGGCTATGACCTGGACGGCAAGGTCGATGGGGTCTTGGGCAAGAAGACGCATGCCGCGATCGCTGATTTTCAGGCACGTGTCGGATTGACGCCGAATGGACGCGCTTGCGCATCGCTGCTGGCGGCATTGCGGAATCGTTGACCATAGGCGATCCGAAACAGCCGGTACTGAAAAGAGATTTGAGGACATGTCACTTGGAATTGACTGGCATCGCCGGCGCATGTTTCTAAAGGTAGCCACTCGGAAAAACCTCACGAGTCCCATGCCGTTTTCGCTTGGTCGGCTTATGCGCCGCGGCTGGCTTTTGATCGCCGTGATGGCGTGCGGAGTCGGCTTCGTTCAAGGTCTTCGCGCCAATCCTGTCGCCACGACCCATGTCGCTTCCGTTGTCGAATTATTCACCTCGCAGGGCTGTTCGTCCTGCCCGCCCGCCGATCATCTCTTGTCGGCGTTGGCGCGCTCGCCCGATGTGGTCGCGCTGAGCTTCCCAATCGACTATTGGGACTTTATCGGATGGCGGGACACGCTCGCCTCGCCTGTCTTCACGGCTCGGCAGAAGGCCTATGCCGCGGCGCGCGGCGACGACCGCATCTATACGCCGCAGGCCGTGATCGACGGGCTTGTCGATGCCGTCGGCAGCGATAAGGCGCAGATCGAGCAGGCCATCAAGATGAATAGAGGCCGCGAAGGCGCCTTGACCGTTCCGATCCATTTGGCTGAGTCGCGCGACGTGCTGCATATCGACATAGGCGCCGGCCCGGGAGCTTCGGCCAGTGTCTATGTGTTGCGCGTCATCAGATCGCAGACCGTGGTGATCGGCCGCGGCGAGAATTCGGGGCGCAGTGTCACCTACACCAATGTGGTGCGGGCGATCCACAAGATCGGCGAATGGAATGGTGTTGCGCGAAGCTATGAGCTGACCGAGCTCAAGGGCGATGACGAGGGCTATGTCGTCCTTCTTCAAAAAGGTTCCGAGAACCGGCCCGGCGCTATTCTTGCTGCCGCTAAAAGTGTCGGATTCTGAACCGGCGTCGAGCCATCCCGGCGAGCCGACCCAAGACGTCGGCGGGGCGGAGCATCAATCGCGGCAGCCGGCTCGCAGCATAGGTGAAGTCCGAATTTCGCCCCGATCCATCGCTTTAGTCTCAGGTATCGAAACGGGCGACCGGCGGCGCGGGCCGCCAGGCTGAAAAAGGATATGCTGCGGTAATGATTCGCTTGGTTCTCTGCATTCTGCCAATTCTTCTGACCTTCGTCTGCGGCATTGGCGTGCTCGCGCCTGCCACGGCCGCGACGTCCCATAAATCGAGCGCGAACAAAACCGAGGCCGAGGATCAGAAGGCCAAGCCGGTGCAGATTGCGACTTACGGGGATTGGGGCGCTTTTCTGGCCGAGGCCGGCAAGGAAAAGACCTGCTATGCCTTGGCTCAGCCGAAGGATCGAGAGCCGGCCAATCTCAAGCGCGATCCCGCCTATGTCTTCATCTCGAGTCGGCCCGGCGAAAATATCCGCAATGAAGTTTCGATCATCATGGGCTTTCCGATGAAGGACGGCGGCGATGCGCAGGCCGAGGTCGGTTCGACGAGTTTCGAGCTTATCTCGAAAGGCCCCAATGCCTGGGTGAAGAACCCTGCGAAAGAGGCCGAACTGATTGGTGCCATGAAGAAAGGCGCAAAACTCATCGTCAAAGCCGCTTCGGCGCGGGGAAATGTGACGACGGACAGCTATTCGCTGAGTGGCCTCTCCCAAGCGCTCGATCGCGTCCAGAAGGAATGTCGCTGAAGGGCGCAGCGTTCCTCTTTCACCCTGTCGGGTCGCCGGTTGCATGGGCTTTGCTATTTGCCCTTGGCCTGACCTTATGTTCACGGTCATGATTGATCTGCGGCTATGGCCGCGCCGGCCCGCGTCGTCTTTGCAGGCCTCCAAAGCCAATCCGGCCTTTTGGACAAGATGGATTGCTGATCCAGGGAGTGTCGCTTGTCGGCTTCATGGCCGCGACTCGGGGCCAGGACCAAAGGCTGCCGGCTGTCGCGAAGGCGGCAATTTTGGCTTGCCGTTGCGGTCACGGCCGGCAGCCTTCTCTGTCCGGCCGCCGCGCAGGCGCAATATTTCGCGCTTGCCAAGGGTGGATATCCGCTCGAATTCTACGATATGGATTTCAGTGGCCTTGCCGACCCGGCCAAACGCACCGGCCCGCTCGATGCGCTGCATTACATTCCGATCGGCGCCGATCCGGCGAGCTACCTATCGCTCGGCGGCGAAATCCGCCAGCAGATCTGGTCCTGGAGCCAGGAGGCGCATGGCCTCCGCGGCCCGACGCAGAACATCTATGATCTCTCGCGGCTGCTGCTCGATGCCTATCTCCATGTCGATCGCCACCTTGCCTTTTTCGTGCAGCTCGGCCGTTACGACGCCTTCGGCAAGGATGCGCCTCTCAGCGCCGCGGATGCGAGTGAAGGCCGGCTGCAACAGGGGTTCGTCGAGCTCAAAGAGCAGGTTGTGGCCACCGATGTCATGGCCCGTCTGGGGCGTCAGGAAATCGCTCTGGGATCGGAGCAATTCGTCTGGGTCAACGACAGTTCCAACATCCGAACGACCCATGATGGCGCGCATGTCCTCATAAAGATAGAGACCGGCGCATCGCTCGATCTCGTCGCGACCAGGCCGACCGTTCCGGTGGAGCAGGGCTTCGACGATTGGCAATCGCATACGGGGACATTTCTGGCCGCCTATGCGAGCGAGCCTTTGATCGCGCAGCAGCTCAAGATCGACGAATTTTTTTTCTCGGTCCATACGATCGGAGCTCAATATGCCGGACTGACCGGCAATGAGGAGCGCGAAACCATCGGCGGACGGCTCTGGGGCGGCGTCGGCCCCTTCGACTACGACAGCGATTTCGCCTATCAATTCGGCACTTTTGCGAACCGGCCCATCGCCGCCTTCGGAACCTCGACGCGTATCGCCTATAGGCTCCCGATCGAGATCTGGCGGCCGGCGCTGCAGTTCCAGACGAGCTATTTCAGCGGCAGCAATGGACCGCCGGGGAACCCGCAGACGATCGGCACGTTCGATCCGCCATTTCCGCGGCCGACCATGCTCAATTATGCCGGGCTCGAAACGCTCGAAAATCTGATCGAAGCCTATCCTGCCCTAGTCCTCAACCCCACCGCCCATATCGCCTTCCGTTTCGGTCCGGAAGCGATGTGGCGCGCCTCGGTCTATGACGCCGTCTATGTCTCGCGAACCGTGCCGCTCACGGCGACGCTGAACAATGAGGCGCGCTATATCGGCACCAATCTCATCGTCGCCGCGACCTGGACAGTCACGGACGATTTCCGCATCTTTGCGGAATATGTGCATGAGCTCGCCGGCCCGGCGATTACACTCGCTGGCGGACATGGATCGGATGCCACAGTTCTGCAGCTTGACTTCAATTTCTGACGTAGATCAAGCGCCGCATGCGCGCCATCCTGCAATAAGGGCAGGTTGCGGCGTGCCATAGGGGCGGATCGCGACCTTTGTTTTGCGACTAAATTGCTATATGCATTGGCTTGTCTCGAGTGAAACTGCCGTCGCATAATAAATCCATAACGGAGCGACGGGTCAATCCCGGCGACGCGTAATTGCGGGAGGAAACCAATGTCGGAAAAGACCTATCCCGTCAGTGCCGAGTGGGCAAAGCGTGCCTATATCGACGCGGCCAAATATGCCGAACTCTATGCCCGCTCGATCAACGATCCCGACGGCTTTTGGGGCGAGGAGGCGCGGGCCCGCATCGATTGGATCAAGCCTTTCACCAAAGTGAAGAACACGTCCTTCGCGCCGGGTGCCGTGTCGATCAAATGGTTCGAGGATGGCGTCACCAATGTGGCGATGAATTGTCTCGACCGCCATCTCGCCACCCGCGGCGACAAGACGGCGATCATCTGGGAGGGCGACGACCCGGCCCTGTCGCGCCACATCAGCTACCGTGAATTGCACGGGCATGTCTGCCGCTTCGCCAATGTGCTGAAGGCGCAGGGCATAAAAAAGGGCGATACGGTCACGATCTATATGCCGATGATCCCGGAGGCAGCTTTTGCCATGCTCGCCTGCGCGCGTATCGGCGCCGTCCATTCCGTCGTCTTCGGCGGCTTCTCGCCCAACTCGCTCGCCGGCCGCATCAGGGATTGCGGCTCGAAGCTTTTGATCACGGCGGATGAAGGTTTGCGCGGCGGCCGCAAGATCGCGCTCAAGACCAATGTCGATACGGCCATCAAAAAGGCCGAGGGCATTGTCGAGAAGGTGATCGTCGTCAAACGCACGGGCGGGGCGATCGATTGGTACGAGGGTCGCGACATCTGGTACGAAGAGGCCGCCGCTGCCGCATCGCCCGATTGTCCGCCGGCGGAGATGAACGCCGAGGATCCGCTCTTCATCCTCTATACCTCCGGCTCGACGGGAACACCGAAAGGCGTCGTCCATACCACCGCCGGCTATCTCGTCTTTGCCTCGATGACGCATCAATATGTCTTCGATTACCACGAAGACGATATTTACTGGTGCACCGCCGATATCGGCTGGGTGACCGGGCACAGCTACATCCTCTATGGGCCGCTCGCCAATGGCGCGACGAGCCTGATGTTCGAGGGCGTGCCGACCTATCCGTCGGTCTCCCGTTTCTGGCAGGTCGTCGACAAGCATAAGGTCAATATTTTCTATACGGCGCCGACGGCGATCCGGGCGCTGATGGGGGCCGGCGACGAGCCGGTGAAGGCGACGAGCCGGGCCTCGCTGCGCCTGCTCGGCACGGTCGGCGAGCCGATCAATCCGGAAGCCTGGGAGTGGTATTATCGCGTCGTCGGCGACAGCCGCTGCCCGATTGTCGACACTTGGTGGCAGACCGAGACCGGTGGGATCATGATCACGCCGCTGCCGGGCGCCACGGCTTTGAAGCCGGGCTCGGCAACGACGCCTTTCTTCGGCGTCAGGCCAGAGATTGTCGGCGCCACAGGCACCGTGCTCGAAGGACCCTGCGAAGGCAATCTCGTCATCGCCGATTCCTGGCCCGGCCAGATGCGCACCGTGTTCGGCGATCACGAGCGCTTCGTGCAGACCTATTTTTCCGCCTATCCCGGCAAATATTTCACCGGCGACGGCTGCCGCCGCGATGCCGATGGTTATTATTGGATTACCGGCCGGGTCGATGACGTCATCAATGTCTCCGGCCATCGTCTCGGCACGGCGGAAGTCGAAAGCGCCTTGGTCGCTCACGCTTTCGTGGCGGAGGCCGCCGTCGTCGGCTATCCGCATGACATCAAGGGCCAGGGCATCTATGCCTATGTGACTCTGATCGAGGGCTTTGCCGCCACCGACGATCTGCGCAAGGAGCTCGTTGCCTGGGTGCGGCAGGAAATCGGCGCCATCGCCTCGCCCGACATCGTGCAATTCGCGCCTGGCCTGCCGAAGACGCGCTCCGGCAAGATCATGCGCCGCATTCTGCGCAAGATCGCCGAAAACGAGTTCCATGCGCTCGGCGATACGTCGACCTTGGCCGATCCGACCGTCGTCGAGGAGCTGATCCGCAACCGCGGCCATTGACGCGGCCCGTCCAGCTCCCGCTAGCGCGATTTGGGAATTCTAAAAGGCGGTTCGCTTGCCGGTGAACCGCCTTTATTCGGCTTTCTCTGGGGCGGGGTGGATTAAACTGCCCCTTCTCATGGGTCTGATGACGCCGGATTGTCCATAAAAGCGGCAAGACGGGACCCTGCTGCGGCAGCTCTGCCACATGTAAGGAACATCTTAACTTCGGTGGGCGATACAGCTCGAAAGCGGCGCGGCAATTGATATTGTCCGCCGATGGCTGTCGAAGGCGTTTGCCGTCGCGGGCGGGAACCGCTGTGAGGATCGACCCTCACGCTTGTTGCGCGTGGTTGGGCGCCGTCGAGAGCCAGGGCGTCGAGGCTTGTTTGTTTACGGGGGCGTCATGACCAAATGGAAGCAGTGGAGCCGGCGAACTCCGGCGGTTCTGACCTTTATCCTTTCACCTCTGGCTTTTTTGTCGGCTGCGGTCGTGCCAGTGCAGGCGCATGAGATGGTCGCCTTTGCGGGCGATTATCCGCCTGGCGTCATCGTCATCAGCCAGCATCAGCGCAAGCTCTATTTGACGGAAGGCAATGGCCGCGCGATCCGCTATCCGATCGCAGTGGGCATGCCGGGCAAGGCTTGGCTCGGTGAAACCCATGTCGAGGGCAAGTTCATCCATCCGGATTGGTCGCCGCCGGCCGTCGTCCATCACGATCATCCGGAACTGCCGGCGCTCATCCCCGGCGGCTCGCCGCATAATCCGATGGGTGTTGCTGCGATCACGCTGGAGAGGAATGAAGTCGCCATTCACGGTACCAATGCGCATATGCGCAAATCGATCGGCACGGCGGCCTCTTATGGTTGCATCCGCATGTATAATGAGGATGTGCTCGACCTCTATGAGCGCGTCAGCGTAGGCACGCCGGTGATTGCCGTGCCGTAAGGCCTCAGCCTGCGCTTCAGTCTTCGTGGCCGGTTCGGGCTTGCCCCGGCCGGCCATTCGCATTTTAAGGCATGTCCCGGAAAAGTTGATAGACTTTTCCGACGAAGGAGCATCGTCCCTTTCGATTGTCGGCGCGTCATCTTAATGAGAGCATGACATGCACTCCGTCGACATGCTCTGAGAAGGTTCGCGATGCAGACCGAAACATTGAGCGCGCGCTGCTGTGTCGTCGGCGGCGGCCCCGCCGGCATGGTGCTCGGCTTTTTATTGGCGCGGGCCGGCATCAGCACTCTCGTGCTTGAAAAACATGCGGATTTTTTGCGCGATTTCCGCGGCGACACGATTCATCCTTCGACGCTCGAAGTGATGAACGACCTCGGGCTCTTTGAAGAATTTCTCGCTTTGCCGCATCAACAAGCGCGGCTTTTGTCGGGCGAGATCGGCGATGTGACGATTCCACTCGCCGATTTCTCGCATTTGCCGACGCGGGCGAAATTCATCGCCTTCATGCCGCAATGGAACTTTCTCGATTTCCTGGCTCGCCAAGCTGCGCTTCATCCATCCTTTCATCTGCGCATGCAGGCGGATGCCGATGGCCTCATCGAGGAGAATGGCGTCATCCGCGGCATCACCGCGCAGACGCCGGAAGGCCGGCTCGAAGTCAGGGCCGATCTCGTGGTCGGTGCCGACGGCCGCCATTCGACCATGCGGGACAAGGCCGGCTTCGTGCCGCGTGACATTGGCGCGCCGATGGATGTGCTCTGGTTCCGCATAAGCCGGAAGCCCAGCGATCCGCAGGAAAGCTTCGGCCGCATGGAAGCGGGGCAAATCCTCGTACTGATCGAGCGCGGCACCCATTGGCAATGCGGCTATGTCATCGCCAAGGGCTCGCTCGGCACGCTGAAGACGGAGAACGTCGATCTTCTGCGCCAGCGCATCGCGGCGCTCGCGCCTTTCCTCGCCGACCGCGTGGCGGAAATTGCGAGCTGGGACGATGTCAAGCTCCTCACCGTCACCGTCGATCGCCTCAAACTTTGGCACAGGCCGGGCCTCATCTGCATCGGCGATGCCGCGCATGCCATGTCGCCGGTCGGTGGCGTTGGCATCAATATCGCCATTCAGGATGCGGTTGCCGCCGCCAATATTCTGACCCCGGCCCTGCAAGGCGACGGGCCGATCGAGGATGCGCTGCTCGCGCGTGTTCAGACGCGGCGCGAATGGCCTGTGAAGGCCACCCAGGCGATGCAGCTCTTCATCCAAAATCGGGTGATTTCGGCGGTTCTTTCGAGCCATGCGGCCAAACTCGCGCCGCCTTGGTTCATGCGCCTTTTCATCACCATTCCCTGGCTGCGGCGCTGGCCGGCCCGCATCATCGGGCTCGGATTCCGGCCGGAGCGCGTGCGGCCGCGGGCCTCATCTCGACTTGCATGCTAAACTTCGCGAAGACCTCTGATCCCCTCCTTTTTCGGATAGAACATGGACCCCACTGATCTGGCTGCGGCCTATTACGCGCTCGAAGCCCATCGCGAAGACAGCCATTTTATCACGATCGCCGATCTCTTTGCCGAGGACCCCAAAAGATTCGACGATTTCCATGTCGAGCTCGACGACATTCTCTTCGATTTTTCCAAACAGAGGATCAGCCGGGAGACGCTTGCGCTGCTCGTCGATCTGGCCCGCACGGCCAAACTGGAAGAGCGCCGCGCCGCGCTTTTTGCGGGCGAGATCGTCAATCCGACCGAAGGCCGGCCGGCGATGCATATGGCGCTGCGCAATCTTGGGACGAAGCCCATGTTTGCGAATGGCCATGACGTCATGCCGGAGGTCGTCGCCGAACGCCAGAAGCTGCTGCGCTTTGCCGAAGACATCCGCAATGGCGCAATCAAAAGCGCCAATGGCGAAGCTTTCACCGATATCGTCAATATCGGCATCGGCGGCTCGGATCTCGGCCCAGCCATGGCGGCCAAGGCCATGACGCCTTTCATCGCCGTGCATCTCAATCTGCATTTCGTCGCCAATGTCGACGGCAGCGATCTCGGCGATCTTCTGCCGAAACTCCGGCTGGAGACGACGCTTTTCATCGTCTGCTCGAAGACTTTTACGACGCTCGAAACGCTCACCAATGCCGCTGCTGCGCGGAAAAATCTCGTCGCAAAGCTTGGCGAAGCTGCGGTGGCGGCACAATTTTGCGCCGTCTCGACGGCGCTCGATGAGGTCGCGGCTTTCGGCATCGCGCCGGAGCGCACATTCGGCTTTTGGGATTGGGTCGGCGGCCGCTATTCGATCTGGTCGTCCATCGGCCTGTCGCTCGCGATCGGCATAGGCGCCGAGAAATTCGAGAAATTCCTCTTAGGCGGCCAGGATATCGACAAGCATTTTTGCGCCGCGCCGCTTGAAAGAAATGTGCCGGTGCTGATGGCGCTGATCTCTATTTGGTCCCATAATTTCTGGGGCTATGCCGCGCAAGCCATTATTCCCTATGATCAGCGGCTCGCGCGCTTTCCCGCCTATCTCCAGCAGCTCGAAATGGAATCGAACGGCAAATCCGTCACCCTTGACGGCACGCCGATCGAAGGCATGACGGCGCCGATCGTTTTCGGCGAGCCTGGCACCAATGGCCAGCACGCCTTTTTCCAGCTCTTTCATCAAGGCACCGAGATCGTGCCGGTCGATTTCCTCGTCGCATCGCAAGCTTTTTCTGCCGATCCGCAGCAGCATCAGCTCCTCATTGCCAATTGTCTGGCGCAAAGCGAGGCTCTCATGCGCGGCCGCTCGCTGGCCGAGGTCGAACAGCATCTGCGTGCGCGCGGTCTCGGCGAAGAGGAGATCGCGAGATTGGCGCCGCACAAGGTCTTTGCCGGCAATCGGCCGTCGAGCACTTTCCTTTACAAGAAGCTGTCGCCGCGGGTGCTCGGCCAACTGATCGCGCTTTATGAGCATAAAATCTTCGTGCAATCTTTGATCTGGGACATCGATCCTTTCGATCAATGGGGCGTCGAACTCGGCAAGGAGCTCGCGCTGCGGCTCGCACCGATCATTGCCGATGGCAAGGCACCGTTTGATGGGCTCGATGCCTCGACGGCTGGTCTCATTACGCAGATCAGGAAATTGAAGAAGGGGTGATTCAGAACGGTACGGGCGATGAAGCTGCTTATCCTTCCCCTTCAGGGGGGGAAGGTGGCAGCCATAGCCTGTCGTTTACGACGGGCGTCCTTTCGGGCGCCCTATGGCGAAGCAACGCTGACGGATGGGGTTGCGATTACGTGTGGAAACCCCACCCGGCCGGCTTCGCCGGCCACCCTCCCCTGAAGGGGAGGGATTCGCGGACCAATAATCGCCGTTCCTCGCGGCGGCGATCCATAGCGAAGGCGATCTCTAGCGGCCGCAGACGGCAAACAGGCGCAGAGGCGAGCAGACCGCTTTGGCTATTTCAAATGTTTGGCGAGGAATTTGTTCATTTCGAACATCGTCGCCTTCGGCTGGCCGAACACGGCGGCGAGCGGTGCATCGGCGAGGATCTCGCGCTTGTTTTCGGGGTTCTGCAATTTGTGCTTGCGGATATAGTCCCAGACCTTGCTCACCACTTCGGTGCGCGGCAGCGGCGCGGCGCCGACGATGGCGGCAAGCTCTTTCGACGGCTGCAAAGGCTTGCTGAAGGCACTCGGCGTCTTTTCGGTCGTCTTCTTCTTTGCGGCCGCGGGCTCGCCTTTGCTGGCCGGCTTCTTCGGTGCGGTTGTCATCCTTGTCCCTCCGATCGAGTTTACGCGAATCTCGCGGGTCACCGAATCCTACTATCTAAAATCGCTGATATCGGAAACGTGCTGCAAGTACATTTGCCGCGTAAAGTTGATTTATACAGGGCAAATTCGCCGCGGCCGGGGTCGAACCCCCGCCAGCTGCCGGTTTGCAGTGGCGGCATAACAGGAGTTTTGTCAATCTCCGGCCCCTCGTTTATTAGCTATGCGATTTATGCATAGCTTGCGCGATCTTGCTCAGGCGCCGGATTTCTGCGCGCGGCGGGCAAGCGTCCGCAGCCGCAAAGCGTTGAGCTTGATAAATCCGGCCGCGTCGCGATGGTCATAGGCGACCGCGCCTTCTTCAAAGGTTACGAGGTCTTGATCATAAAGCGAATAGGGGCTCGTGCGGCCGATGACGGCGGCGGAGCCCTTATAGAGCTTCACCTTCACATTGCCGGTGACGAATTGCTGGCTGTGGTCGATGAGCACCTGCAGCATCTCACGTTCGGGTGAAAACCAGAAGCCATTATAGATGAGCTCGGCATATTTCGGCATCAGCTCGTCCTTGAGATGCGCCGCGCCGCGATCGAGGGTGAGGGACTCGATGCCGCGATGGGCGGCATGGAGAATGGTGCCGCCCGGCGTTTCATACATGCCGCGCGACTTCATGCCCACGAATTTATTCTCGACGAGATCGAGCCGGCCGATGCCATTGACGCGGCCGAGCTCGTTCAAATGGGCGAGCAAACTGGCTGGCGACATTTTCGTGCCATCGACGGCAACGGCATCGCCCTTCTCGAAAGCGATCTCGATGATGGTGGGCTTGTTTGGCGCATCTTCCGGATTGACGGTGCGCGAATAGACATAGTCCGGCACAGCCTCGGCCGGATCTTCTAGGACCTTGCCTTCGGACGAAACGTGCAGAAGATTGGCGTCGACGGAAAACGGCGCCTCGCCTCTTTTGTCCTTGGCGATCGGGATCTGATTTTGCTCGGCGAAGGCGATGAGCGCGGTGCGCGAGGCGAGATCCCATTCCCGCCAGGGGGCGATGACTTTGATGTCGGGCTCCAGCGCATAATAGGCAAGCTCGAACCGCACCTGATCGTTGCCCTTCCCGGTCGCGCCATGGGCAACCGCGTCGGCGCCGACCTTGCGGGCAATCTCGATCTGCTTCTTGGCGATCAGCGGCCGCGCGATCGAGGTGCCGAGAAGATAAAGCCCCTCATATTGCGCATTGGCGCGAAACATCGGGAAGACATAGTCGCGCGTGAACTCTTCGCGCAGATCTTCGATGAAGATATGTTCCGGCTTGATGCCGAGGAGAAGTGCCTTCTGCCGCGCCGGCTCGAGTTCCTCGCCCTGGCCGAGATCGGCGGTGAAGGTCACGACCTCGCAGCCATAGGTCATTTGCAGCCATTTCAGGATGATCGACGTGTCAAGGCCACCGGAATAGGCGAGCACGACGCGTTTGATCGGTTTCGTTTCGGGCATTTTTGACTCGTCTTGGGATTTCTTTGCCGGGGCGGTTTCAGGTGGCGGGACTATAGAGACCGAACTTGGCCGTGCAAGCGCCGCTTTCCCGGAGCCCAGGAGCGAGACCGCAGGCTTGAAGTTTATGTGTTGCGGGAAACTTCGTCTTCCCAGTGTTCGACAGCTACGGCATGACCATCGATGAAACTGGCAGCATAACATGCTGTCCAATTTCCGGCTGCAACCGCCAGGTTGATCGACGGTGGGTTTCCCTCCTTCATCCGAATTAGGGAAAGCGTTCCGTCGGGAAGCACAATGGCGTCATCTGCGTGCGCATAAATCTCACCGCTCTTTGACAGCGATGTTTTGATGCACCAATAAAATTGTCCGTACTGGTCAAGGCTGGCCATGCTGATTTCCTTGTGTCAAGCCGCCTCTAGCGCGCGCTTCACCGCTTCCGGCTCGCGGGCGATCACGAGCAGATAGGCGCGAATCGCACCGTCCGGGCGCGAGCGCCCTTGTTCCCAATCCTTGAGACGGGCCAGCCCGAAGCCATAGCGCGCCGCGAAGTCCGCCTGCGAGAGCTTCAGCTTCTTGCGCAACGCCTTCACATCGATGTCGCTCGGGACATGAATGCGATAGGCATTCTCGTCGGCCTCGCCTTGGGCGAAGGCCAGCGCTTCCTTGGCGGCCCCGATCAAGCGCTCTCCGGCCTTGGTCATGGCAGATCCTTTCTCAATCGATCTTATGGCTCGTCCGAAGCGTCGCCACCTTCCGGGCAACGCTTTTCCGATACGCATCGGCCAGCGTCGAAAGAATGGCGTGCAAGGCGTTCCGTTCGGCCTTAGTCAAATTAGCCTTCTCTCCTTTCCCATAGAGATCGAGAAGGAAGATCGGCACATCGTCGGCGGCATAGAAGGTGATCACGCGATAGCCGCCGCTCTTGCCTTTGCCGCGCCCGGCGACCCGGAGCTTGCGGGCACCGCCCGTTCCTTCCATGACCTCGCCTGCCGTAGGGTCCGCGGCGAGGAGCGTGACGATGGCTGTACGCTCAGCTTCGGTGAGGCCTGCGCGCTCTGCGGATCTCTGATAGGTTGGCGTCTCGACGACGATATGCATAGCTGCATATACGGAATTTCCGCCCTTTTGGCAAGGGTAAAGGGCGGAAACTCCGTAGGAACTGATAGGTGCCGATGAGAGCGGGAGTGGCAACGTTTGACCGTTAAACTGAGGCTCGGCCTGTTCCAGTCACACTGTTCCGCTCCGGCCGCCGGCCCTCTTCGTCCTTTGGCCTTTCTCTTCTCTGAGCTCTTTTCCGGCACACTTTAAGGTCTCAAGCGAACAGGTCACGTTGGCGGGCAGCTTCGTGTTCGCTGCCATCTTGCGGAATCGCCGAAAAGATGCATATAGATGTCCATCTATCCTTCTCATAACGATCATCTTGCGATGGTCGGTGTTTGAGAGTGGGCCCTCGCGGGCCCGCTCTTTTTTATTGCCGCTCGCTGGCGTGGATGGCGGGCCCGGTGCTGCCATATCCGTCAGGGCATTGCCGAACCGCCGCCCGAAGCGCATGAGGGAAGCGAAAAGAGAAAATCGACAAAAGGGAATCGAAACGCCCGTGGGGCTCGATTTACGCACAACATCCGATGAATGCGGCCTTGCTGAGCCGCGTTTTACGACCGAGACGGGCGTTGCCGCCCGTATCGCCCATCTTGCCGTGCCGGTTCTCGCCGATCTCGGCTTCCGCCTCGTGCGGGTGAAGCTTTCGGCGCAGGCCGGCGCGACGGTTCAGATCATGGCGGAGCGGCCGGACGGCAGCATGTCGATTAAGGATTGCGAGGCGGCGAGCCAGGCGCTCTCGCCGGTTCTGGACGTGGAAGATCCCGTCACAGGCGCCTATCGGCTCGAGATTTCTTCGCCGGGGATCGACCGGCCGCTGGTGCGCGCTTCCGACATTGCCCGCGCGCTCGGCCATGAGGCGCGGATCGAAATGGCGGTCGGGCAGATGGGCGAATTTGCCGGCCGCAAGCGCTTTCGCGGTCGGATCGAGGCGCTCGAAGGCGAAGGGCGGGAGGCCCGGCTCAAGCTCCAGCGTTTGGATGCCAAGCCGGGTGAGCCTGGCGAAGTTTGGCTCGCCGTCGCCGAGATTGAGGAGGCCAAGCTCGTCTTGACAGAAGATTTGATCCGCGAAGCTTTGCGCGCCGCCAAAATGGCGGAGAAAAATGCCAGCGCGACGGATCAGGCAGAAGAGCCTGATCAGGCGGCTGATCAGGGAGGCGGGGAAAGATCGGCTGGCGCTGCGCCGCGGCGTGGGCCGGGGCGGTTCGCAGGTCCACAAGCGGCTAAGCCCAAGCCACGTCTGCCGGCCGGCGTCCGATCCGAATTCAAGAAGGGCAAGCCCGCGCGAGCGGCGCGGGATTTTGCGGCGAATGAAAAGCCGCCGAGCAAATAGCTGCAAGATAGAGACAAGACAGAGAATAGCGAACAGGTGAGCATGTGTTCGTCTTCCGAAGCGTGGCGCGATCGCGCCGAACTCTTCGGGTCACACAAGGAGAAATGCCATGGCCGTCAGCGCCAATAGGCTCGAACTTTTGCAGATTGCCGATGCGGTCGCGCGGGAGAAATCGATTGATCGGCAGATCGTGCTCGCATCGATGGAAGATGCGATGCAGAAGGCGGCGAGGTCCCGCTACGGCCAAGAGACCGAAGTGCGGGCCGAGATCAATCCGAAGACGGGCGAGGTTCGTTTCTCGCGCCTGCTGCTCGTCGTCGATCAGGTCGAAAATGACGCGATCCAGATTTCGCTTGCCGAGGCGCGCAAGAAAAATCCGGCCGCTCAGGTCGGCGATTGGATCGCCGAGAGCCTGCCGCCCTTCGATTTTGGCCGCATTGCCGCACAATCGGCGAAACAGGTGATCGTGCAGAAGGTGCGCGAGGCCGAGCGCGACCGCCAATATCAGGAATTCAAGGACCGCATCGGCGAGATCGTCAATGGCGTCGTCAAGCGCGTCGAATATGGCAATGTGATCATCGACCTCGGCCGCGGCGAGGCGACGATCAGGCGCGATGAGATGATCCCGCGCGAAGTCTTCCGCCCCGGCGATCGCGTGCGCGCCTATGTTTATGACGTGCGCCGCGAGCAGCGCGGCCCGCAGATCTTCCTGTCGCGGACGCATCCGCAATTCATGGCCAAGCTCTTCCGCCAGGAAGTGCCGGAAATCTATGACGGCGTCATCGAGGTGAAGGCGGTTGCCCGCGACCCCGGCTCGCGCGCCAAAATTGCGGTGATCTCGCGCGATTCATCGATCGACCCGGTCGGCGCCTGCGTCGGCATGCGCGGCTCGCGCGTGCAGGCCGTCGTCAACGAATTGCAGGGCGAGAAGATCGACATCATCCCCTGGTCTCAGGATGCCGCGACCTTCATCGTCAATGCCTTGCAGCCGGCGGAGGTCGTCAAGGTCGTGCTCGACGAGGATACGAATCGCATCGAGGTTGTCGTGCCGGACGATCAATTGTCGCTCGCCATCGGCCGCCGCGGCCAGAATGTGCGTCTCGCCTCGCAGCTCACCGGCTGGGACATCGACATTTTGACCGAGGCCGAGGAATCGGAGCGCCGGCAGAAGGAATTCCTGGAGCGCACCAACGCCTTCATGAATGCACTCGACGTCGATGAGGTCGTCGGCCAGTTGCTTGCCTCGGAAGGCTTTCGCTCGGTCGAGGAGCTGGCTTTTGTCGAGACCTCGGAATTGGCCCAAATCGAAGGCTTCGACATGGATACGGCGGCCGAGATCCAGACGCGGGCGCGCGACTATCTCGCCAAGATCGAGGCCGACCAGGATCAAAGGCGCAAGGAACTCGGCGTTGCCGATGAACTGCGCGAGGTCGAAGGCGTGACGACGCCGATGCTGGTGAAATTCGGCGAAAACGACGTCAAGACGATCGAGGATCTCGCCGGCTGCGCGACCGACGATCTCATCGGCTGGAGCGAGCGCAAGGACGGTGAGACGATCAAACATGCCGGATTCCTCGATGGTCTCGACCTGTCGCGTGAGGAGGCGGAGGCGCTGATCATGGCCGCCCGCGTCAAGGCCGGCTGGATCGAGGCGGAGCCGCCGGCCGCGGAGGAACCGGCGGCGGCACAGGGGTGATCGGTCCAAATCGCGGCGTTTTCGCAGTTTTTCGGCGCGAACCTGCCATTTGGCCCGAACCAGGCGCCGCCAATTGCTGGCGCCGCGGCTCGAGCACCGTGCGAAAAAGCGGGCACCGGTTTTTCGCAACAAACGATGCGTTTTCAAAAACCTAGAGCATGATGCCCGATTCGATTTGAATGCATCATGCTCTGGTTGTTTTGCAGATACGCCATATATTTGAGTGTGACCCCGTCTGAACAAGCGGGTAGAGCTGCCGGGGGTCTTGGTTGAGCAAAGCCGTCCAAGCGCATACGGGCTCTGAGAGGACCTGCATCGTCACGCGGACGAAGGGCGAACCGGAGCAAATGATCCGCTTCGTCGTCGGGCCGGACGCGCGCGTCGTGCCGGATTTGCGGCACAAGCTGCCGGGGCGTGGCGTTTGGGTCACGGCGCGGGCCGACAAAATTGCCGAGGCCGTCAAACGAAAAGCCTTTGCGCGCGGGTTCAAAGCCGAGGTTGTCGTGTCCGCAACTTTGGCCTCCGAGATCGAGGACCTATTGACCAAAGATTGTCTTCAGGCACTCTCGCTCGCCAATAAGGCCGGCCAAGTCGTCACGGGATTTGCTAAGGTCGAGGCGGCGATCGCGAAAAGCGCTATAGCAGGCCTCGTCGAAGCTCAAGATGCCGGCGCCGATGGCAGCCGCAAGCTGGGGCAGGCTCTGCACCGGCGCTTCGGGCCCGCGGCGATGAAGCCGCGCGTGAAACTCTTTACTTCGCTGCAATTGAGTTTGGCACTTGGGCCCGCAAATGTGATACATGCAGCGCTCGTCGAGGGAGCGGCGGCCGACGCCTTTCTTTCGCAGTGCCGGAAATTGGATCTTTATCGCTCTGCTCCGTCCAGCGCAGGTGATGCGACGGGTGAGGCGGCAGCGCCGGAATTTGCCTGAATTTTTCGTTTTGCGGCGATTTTCTGGCATTCTCTCGGCCGATCCGGACGACGGGAAATGCACAAGCCCGAAGGGGCTCGAACGAACAGGGTTGGGGGTCGGCGCCGCGCTGATGCGACGGCGATGGCCATTTGAAGGGGCGGTCGCCGGCCAAGGCGATGTGGCATTCGTCAAGGGAATTTGGGTTCGGCTCGCTCTAGTGCGAAGGATAGCGCATCAGAGCAGGCGGGCCATCAAGGTCGGGGTTTTTCTCCGACAAGCGGGATAGAACGGGCAAGGCCCTGGGATTGGGAACGAATGAGCGAATCGAAAAATTCCGGCGACAATACTCTGAGCGTCGCGCCGACCAAGACCCTGTCGCTGAAACGGCCGGTTGAGGCAGGCATTGTGCGCCAGAGCTTTTCGCATGGCCGCTCCAAGGCGGTCGTCGTCGAAAAGGTGAAGCGCCGGGCGATCGGTCCAGGTGAGGCGCATCCGCCGCGCGAGACGCCGGCTGCGCCACCGCCGCCGGCCGCCGCGCCGCGTCCCGCCGCGCCGGAGCGCCCCCGCAGCGAAGCGCCGCAGAAACCTTCCGCGCCGCGGCCGGCCGCCGGCGTCGTATTGCGTTCATTGACCGAAGAAGAGCGGGAGGCGCGCACCCGCGCGCTTTCCGGTGCACGCGAGCGCGAAGAGGAAGAACGTCGCCTTGCTTTGGCCGAGGTACAGGTCAAAGAGGAGCGCGATGCGCGCGAGCGGGAAGAGCGTGCCGCCGCGGCGGAGCGCAAGCGCGAGGAAGAGATGCGCCGCGCCCAAGAGGCCGAGGCGAAACGGCGCTCGGAGCAGGAGGCGAAGCGCCGGCTCGAAGGCGGCGCGCCAGCGCCAGCGCCCGCTGCGACTGCTGCCCCTGCGGCGCGCAAACCCCTCACCACCGCTGGACCCGTGGCGTTGCGTCCCGCCGTCGCCGAGGAGGAAGAGGCCAAGCGCATTATCCGTCGGCCCGGTGTGGCGACCAAAGTGGTGGTGCCGCGGCCGACCCGCGGCGCCGAGCCGAAGAGCCGCGGCCGTCTCACCGTCGCGAGCGCGACGGGTGAGGAAGACGAGCGCACGCGTTCGGTCGCTGCATTCCGCCGGCGCGTCCAGCGCCTCAAGGGCCATGTCGCCGAGCAGAAGGAAAAGATCGTCCGCGAAGTGATCTTGCCCGAGACGATCACCATTCAGGAACTCGCCAACCGCATGTCGGAGCGCGGGGTCGATGTCATCAAGCTTCTGATGAAGCAAGGCCAGATGGTGAAGATCACCGATGTGATCGATGCCGACACCGCCCAGCTCGTCGCCGAGGAGCTCGGCCATACGGTGAAGCGTGTCGCCGAATCCGATGTCGAGGAAGGTCTCTTCGGCACGCCGGATGTCGGTGAACATCTCGTGCCGCGGCCGCCGGTGGTTACCATCATGGGCCATGTCGATCACGGCAAGACGTCGCTGCTCGATGCGATCCGCCATGCCAATGTGGTGGCCGGCGAAGCGGGTGGCATCACCCAGCACATCGGCGCGTATCAGATCACCGCACCAAGCGGTTTGCCGATCACTTTCATCGATACGCCTGGCCACGCGGCCTTCACCGCCATGCGCGCGCGTGGCGCCAAGGTCACCGACATTGTCGTGCTGGTCGTCGCTGCAGACGATGGCGTGATGCCGCAAACGGTCGAGGCGATTTCGCATGCCAAGGCCGCGCATGTTCCGATCATTGTCGCGATCAACAAGATCGACAAGCCGGATGCGAAGCCGGAACGCGTCCGCAGCGAATTGCTGCAATATGAGATCCAGGTCGAATCGCTCGGCGGCGATACGCTGGAGGTGGAAGTTTCGGCGACACAAAGGCTCAATCTCGACAAATTGCTCGATGCGATCGCGCTGCAGGCCGAGGTTCTCGATCTGCGCGCCGATCCGTCCCGTTCCGCCGAGGGCACGGTGATCGAGGCGCGTCTCGACCGCGGCCGCGGTCCGGTCGCGACCGTCCTCGTCCAGCGTGGCACTTTGCGCACCGGCGACATTGTGGTTGCGGGCTCGGAATGGGGCCGCGTGCGGGCGCTGCTCGACGACAAGGGGCAGTTGCAGCAGGAGGCGGGTCCCTCCGTGCCGGTCGAGGTGCTGGGCTTTTCCGGCTCGCCCGAGGCCGGCGATCGCGTCGCCATCGTCGAGAGCGAAGCGCGGGCGCGCGAGATCACCGAATATCGCGAGCGGCAAAAACGCGACAAGGCAGCGGCGCGCGGCGTCGCGCGCGGTTCCTTGGCCGATATGATGAGCCAGCTCAAGGCGGCGGGCCGCAAGGAGTTTCCGCTCGTCATCAAAGGCGATGTACAAGGCTCGGTCGAAGCGATCATCGCCAGCCTCGAGAAGCTCAACACCGAGGAGGTCGCAGCCCGCGTCCTGCATGCCGGTGTCGGCGGCATCACCGAGAGCGATGTGACTTTGGCGGCGGCCTCGCACGCCGTCATCATCGGCTTCAATGTCCGCGCCCATAAGGAGGCGCGCGCGCTGGCCGACCAGGACGGGATCGAAATCCGCTATTACAACATCATCTACAATCTCGTCGATGATGTGAAGGCGGCGATGTCGGGTCTGCTCGCGCCGACCTTGCGCGAAGAAATGCTCGGCAATGCGCAGATCCTCGAAGTGTTCAATATTTCGAAGGTCGGCAAGGTTGCGGGCTGCCTCGTTACCGATGGCATGGTCCAACGCGGCGCCCATGTCCGGTTGATACGCGACAATGTCGTCGTGCATGAAGGCAAGCTGTCGACGCTCAAGCGCTTCAAGGATGAGGTTAAGGAGGTCGTTTCCGGCCAGGAATGCGGCATGGCCTTCGAGAATTATCAGGACATGCGCGTCGGCGACGTCATCGAATGCTATAATGTGCAGGAGATCAAGCGCTCGCTGTGAAGCGGCGGGACTGGGGTTTGCCATGTCTAAAGAAAAGCCGGACCTGGAAGAAGATGGGCGGGCGTCATTCTCGTTGATGGCCGCCTTGCGTCCAGAGACCGAACGAAAAGAGACGTTAACTGAACTAGAGACTGTGTTAACTGAACTAGAGACCGAACGAAAAGAGACGTTAACTCGTCTAGAAGAGACGGTGCGCGCGAAGATATACGAATTGGCATTTTCACTTGGTTCGCTCCGCTCAACTTTTCCTCTCTCGCCACGAACGGAAAAGACAGAAACGTTTGGGACAGTAGTTGATCGTCTCGGCAAATTGGCAGGCACAGTCGATCAGCTCGTCGAGGATAACGCCTTAATGCTTGGGAAAATCGAGGCAGAAGGCGATCGCATCGACCGCTTGAATGCCGATAATAGAGCCACCCTTGAGTCACTCGAGAGCTTCGGCTGATGACCGAACCACCGATGGAGCCATCGTCTGCCGCCGGGAGTAAAGGTTGGCCCCTGCCATCATGGCAAAAAATCGGAGAGTTCGTTGCACATGTCTTTCAACTGGAGCGCTCGGTTGAGACCTTAACGGAACAGAACAAACGCCTTCAGGGCGAAGTGTCACGGCTGCAACGGCAGGTCGACGAGCAGGCTGGGCAATTGAAAGCCATCATGCATCTGATCGACACCACTATTCGTGAGCGAGCTGTCATGCAAGCTGAACAGGCCGCTGTCCGCGTCATCGGGCAGTTGCTCGCGCTCCGTGACGATAAACCTTCGCAAGGCGAAGGCTGAACCACCCGGAAATCTTAATGTCCAGAACCCATCAGCAAGGCGGCGAGCCCTCGCAACGCATGTTGCGCGTCGGCGAATTGATCCGCCACACTCTGTCCGATCTTTTGACGCGAGGGGAGATCGACGATCCGGTGCTGCACGGCCATGTCGTCACCGTGCCGGATGTGCGCATGAGCCCCGATCTGAAGCTCGCCACCGTCTTCGTCATGCCGCTCGGCGGCAAGGATGTGAAGGACGTGATCGAAGCGCTCGATCGGCACAGAAAATTCATCCGCGGCGTGGTCGCGCATCGCGTCAATCTCAAATTCGCGCCGGAGCTGCGCTTCAAGACCGATCGCAGCTTCGACTATGGCGCCAAGATCGATGCTCTGTTCGACAGACCGGAAGTGAAGCGCGATCTTCTTACCGATATGGATCTGTCGGATTTGGACAAAGCCTGATGAACGCGCCGCGTTCGACACGTGCCGAGATCAATGGCTGGGTCGTTCTCGATAAGCCGGTCGGGATGACCTCGACCCAGGCCGTTGCGCGGCTGAAGCGGCTCTTCAATGCCAAAAAGGCCGGTCATGCCGGCACGCTCGATCCGCTCGCCTCGGGCATATTGCCTGTCGCCTTCGGCGAAGCGACCAAGACCGTGCCCTTCGTGCAGGACGGCGAGAAGACCTATCGCTTCACCATTGCCTGGGGTGCGGAGACCGATTCCGACGATGCGGATGGAACGATCACGCAGCGCTCCGATCTGCGTCCGGAGCCGGAAGAGATCCGCGCGGCGCTGCCGCAATTCATGGGCACGATCATGCAGCGCCCGCCGGCCTTTTCGGCGATCAAGATCGGCGGCGAGCGCGCCTACGATCTCGCCAGAGACGGCGAGCCGCCTGACCTCGCACCGCGCCCGGTGACGATCCATTCCCTCGCGCTCATCGCGGCCGAGCCCGACCATGCGACTTTCGAGGCGCGCTGCGGCAAGGGCACTTATGTGCGGGCGGTCGCGCGCGACCTCGGCCGGGCGCTCGGGTGCTATGGCCATGTTTCGGCGCTGCGGCGCACGCGCGTCGGCCCCTTCTGCGAGGCGGATGCCGTGCCGCTGGCGCAATTGATGGAGGACCCGCCGCCCGGCGCTCTGCGCCGAGTCGAGGCGGGGCTGATGGAAATCCCGCAGATCATTGTCGATCGCGAAGCCGCGGCGCGGCTGCGGCGCGGCCAGTCCATTCTTTTGCGCGGCCGCGATACGCCGATGGAAGGCGCGGCCTTCGCCTCCTGCGGCGGCGTCGTTGTCGCGGTCGGCGCCATCGAACATGGCGAATTGGTGCCGGGCCGCGTGTTCAACCTGCCGTTTTGAGCGGGATCGCCGAACCGGGGGGAGATCCGGGCAGGTTGATTGGCAGCCACGGAAAAATCCGGCGAACGCCATGAAAAAAGCTGCGGAACGGGTGTCGGAGCCATGTCCGGAATGTTCTATCAACTTTTCGCAGATATGCTCCAACGACAACGCCGCGGAACTGGAGCTTCCGACGCGATCGAGGTGCCCAAGGATCAGCTAATCGATCTTGCCTAAGAGAGCTCTGATGAACAACCACCCCCCGCGTCGTTACCAAATTTGGGCCCTCGCCAAGGAGGGCCAGGGCCATCCTAAACGGCAAAAGCGACACGAAGGCTTTGGCGGTCCGGCTCGGTCGCTCACCGAAATCGACGATGCAGCGACGTCGCTCTATCACTATGGGCTTCCGATCGAGATTGCATTGCCGGGCCTCTGCACCCTGCCCAACGGCCGATCGACCGCCTGCAAGACCACGAAAATCAGCTCGCAATCGGTCGATTTCATCTATGACGTTGGAATTGGCGGCTATCGGTTCAAAATACCGGATGAGATGCCAGCAGGCTCGCCCATGCATCTCGATCTCGATCGGATCGGCGAATTCCATGGCGCTCTGACCTCGCAAAATTCGGAAGGCTTTAAAATCGCCGTCGATGGCGATTGCAAGGATATGCTGAGCAACAGGCTCGCTCTTTTGGCCGCCGCCATCCGCAGCGCCGGCCTTGACGATGATTCGGTGGTTGCGAAACCGAGCGTCGCGAGACTTCGAACCGGATACTAAAAACTGTCGCTTCACCGATGACACAGGAACATTACGAAAGGGCTGGGTCATCAACGTGTCTCAGATCGACGCGCTGATCAAAGCGCCGATCGTTCCGCCCGTCGGGGGCCATATCATTTTCAGTGGTCCGCGTCGCTACGCAGCAGAGGTCACGCGCGCGTTCGAAATCGGCTTTGCGGTCAAGTTTTGCGACCCCATCCCCGCGGAAGAATTTTCCGCCGCGATCAAATTTTCGGACGAATAGGCCCGCTCAGCGAAATCCGGGAGGTGGCGCGCGATCTTGGGCCTTGCGCGGCCTATATACGCCGATGGAAGCTGCGGCCTTCGCCTTTCTGCGGCGGCGTGGTCGTCGCGGTCGGCGCCATCGAACGTGGCGAATTGGTGCCGGAGGCAGATCGCCAGCCGACTTGGCGCCTCGAACGCCCTGACAAAGCCGGCATAGCTCCAGGCGAGATTTTTCGCCGAGCGCGGTGCGCGCCCCGCTTTGTCCATCCGTTCAGCGCGTTCCCCCAAGGCCGGCTGGCCACTCCCCACCTCATTTGCCGAAAACCGCTTGCCCCACAGCCCTGCGACACCCTATTTTAGAAAGGTTCTCAATCTCAGAGACGTCCAACTCCGGCCTTGACCCGGCAGCTTGGGAGAGGATCATGTTTATCGAGACCGAAACCACACCCAATCCAGCGACTTTGAAATTCCTGCCCGGCCGCCCCGTCATGCCGGGCGGCACCCTCGACATCCGCGACGGACAGGCGGCGGTGAAATCGCCGCTCGCCCAGGCGCTGTTCGAGGTTCAAGGCGTCAGCGGCGTCTTCTTCGGCGCCGATTTCATCTCGGTGACGAAAGCCGACGGCGATTGGCAGGAGATCAAACCCGCCGTTCTCGGCGCGATCATGGAGCATTTCGTCTCCGGCGCGCCGCTGCTTGCGGAAGGCGTCTTGGCCGATCCGCAGACGGAAGGCGACGAATTCTTCGCGCCCGAGGATGCGGCGACCGTCGAGACGATCAAGGAGCTGATCGAGACGCGGGTGCGCCCTTCCGTCGCCAATGATGGCGGCGATATTAAATTCCGCGGCTTCCGCGACGGGATCGTCTATCTCGCCATGAAAGGCTCGTGCTCGGGCTGCCCGTCATCGAGTGCGACCTTGAAACATGGCATTCAAAACCTGCTTCGCCATTATGTGCCCACCGTCCATACCGTCGAGCAGATCTGAGCGGCTATTGGTTGCTTCTTGGCGCCGGACGGTTTTGGGTGGAACCAATTCGGCGCCATTATGACGGAAATGAAAATCCTCGCGATCGACACGGCGCTCGGCGCCACCTCCGCCTGTGTGTTCGAGGCCGGCGCCGACGCGCCCGAAGCCTCTGAAATCGATCGCGATGGAGCGCGGCCATGCCGAAGCTTTGTTGCCCCTCCTCGATCGGGTGATGGCACGCTCCGCGGGCGGCTTCCCTTCCCTGTCGCGCGTTGCGGTGACGGTCGGGCCGGGCTCCTTCACGGGGCTCAGGATCGGCATTGCCGCGGCCCGCGCGATCGGCATCGCCTGCAATGTGCCGGTCGTCGGTGTCGTTACGCTCGCGGCTCTGGCGGCGCCGCTCATTCTCGAACAGAAGCCGGGGCTGGTGGCGGCGGCGATCGATGCGCGTCATGGCAATATCTATCTCGCCGCCTTCGGCCAGAATGGGCGCGCCACTGTGCTGCCGCGCCTGACGAGCCTCGGCGATGCGGTGCGCGCCTTGAAAGGCGGCCCGCTCCGCCTCACCGGCTCGGGAGCACCCATGCTTGCCATCGAAGCCTCGGCGGCGGGCCATGTGGTCGAACTCGCCGGCGAGGGCAACGCCCCCGACATCATCTATGTCGCCAAGCTCGGCTTGCTCGCCGATCCGCTGACCACGCCGGCGCGGCCGCTCTATCTCAAGGCACCGGATGCCAAGCCTCTGGCGGGCAATTCTGTCGTGCTGACCCCATTGTGACACCCTGTTCGGTCTCCATGTTTGGTTTCTTCGACCACAAACACCCGCCCGATATCCGCCGCGTCGGCACGCAATCGGCGCAAGCCTGCGCGGCGATCCATGCGCGGTCTTTTCCGCATCCCTGGCCGGCCGCGGATTTTGAGAGCCTCCTCGCCGCGCGCGACGTCATCGCCGAAGCCGCCATGGCGGCCGGCAGAAGGGGGAAATATTGGGGGAAGCCGCCGGCGCTCGCCGGTTTCGTCTTGTCGCGTCGGGTTTTGGACGAGGCCGAGATCTTGACCATTGCCGTGGCGCCGGAGTTTCGCCGCAGGGGCATCGGCAGTGCTTTGCTGAGCGTCCATCTCGCCACGCTTGCGGCGCAGGGAGCAAAGGCGCTGTTTCTTGAGGTCGAGGCCGGTAATCATGCCGCTTTGGCGCTTTATGCCGGCTTCGATTTTTATGAGGTCGGGGCGCGCAAAGCCTATTATCGCAAGGCCGACGGGAGTGCCGCGGCAGCGCTTGTGCTGCGCCGTGACTTTGTTTGAGGATTTGGCGCAAAGCTTGCCGAGAGTAGGCCAACCATGGAAAGTGGGCTGACCATGGAAATGGCGCCGAATCCGCGGTAAAAGGAATAAAGGCGGTCCGCTGATGCCGGACGCCTAAGAGGATCATGACTGAATTTTCGCAAATGCCCGTCGGCGCGGCAGAGGCTGAACCCACCCCCCAGGAAAATCCTGTTCAGGGCGGGTCCCCACGCGGAAAACTGTTCATCAAGTCATACGGCTGTCAGATGAATGCCTACGATGCGCAGAGGATGGCCGATCTCCTCGCGCCGGAAGGCTTCGATGAGACGCCGCGCTGTGACGATGCCGAGGTCGTGATCCTGAACACCTGCCATATTCGTGAGCATGCGGCGGAAAAGATTTTTTCCGAGCTGGGCAAGCTGCGCAAAGTGAAGACCGCGCGCAGCGCGCGGGGCCTCGCCACGAAAATCATCGTTGCCGGCTGTGTTGCCCAGGCCGAGGGCTCTGAGATCCTGCGCCGGCAGAAAGCCGTCGATCTCGTCGTCGGTCCCCAGAATTATCATCATCTGCCGGATCTGCTGCGCGGCGGCGCCGCGGCTCTCGGCGGCATCGACACGGAATTTCCGATCGAGGACAAATTCGATCATCTCGTAAAGCCGCTGCCGGAGAAAACGCGCCAGCGCGGCCCTGCGGCTTTTCTCACGATTCAGGAAGGCTGCGATAAATTCTGCACCTTCTGCGTCGTGCCTTATACGCGGGGAGCGGAAATCTCCCGCCCCGTCGCCGCGATTCTCGCCGAAGCAGAAGATCTTGCGCGCGCCGGGGTGAAGGAGCTGGTTCTGCTCGGACAGAATGTCAATGCCTATCATGGCGAGGGACCGGACGGGCGCGTCTGGTCGCTCGCCCGCCTCTGCGCCCGGCTTGCCGATGTGCCGGGCATTGCCAGGCTGCGCTATACCACGAGCCATCCGAGCGACATGGATGACGATCTCATCGCCGCGCATAAAAATCTGCCGCAGCTGATGCCCTATCTGCATCTGCCGGTGCAGTCGGGCTCGGATGCGATCCTGGCCGCCATGCATCGCAAGCACAGGCGCAGCGATTATCTCGATCTCGCCGCGAAGATCAGGAAGGCGCGGCCGGACATTGCGCTCTCCTCCGATTTCATCGTCGGTTTCCCGGGCGAAAGCGAGGCGGATTTCGAGGCCACGCTCGATCTCATCCGAAGGACCGAATTTGCCGCCAGTTTCTCGTTCAAATATTCGCCGCGCCCCGGCACGCCGGCGGCTGATGCGCCCGACCAGGTCGACGAGGCGGTGAAACGCGAGCGTCTCGCCCGCCTGCAAGAACTCGTCGAGGCGCAACGCCAGGCTTTCAATCGGGCCATGATCGGCCGAACGGTTGAAGTGCTTTTTGAAAAAAAAGGCCGGCATGCCGGTCAAATCGCCGGCAAGACTCCCTATCTTCAGGCTGTGCAGATCAATGCGCCGGAGCATTTCATCGGCCAGATTCTCCCGGTCGAGATCACCGGGGTCGGCGCGAATTCTTTGTTCGGGCGCCGCAGTTTCGCGATCGGCGCCGAAGAGGACAAGGCTTGAGACCTACAGACCGTTCACTCTCCCCATTGCTGCAGTCCGACGGCGCCCCGCGGATGCAGGACAAGGCCGCGGCCAATCCCTTCGAAATCACTTTGGCCTTTGACGATAATCGTCATGCCTCCGTGCTCTTTGGCCAATATGACCAGAACCTCGCCAAGGTCGAACGCCGGCTCGGCGTTCTCGCCAATGCCAATGGCAATCATGTCACGATCAAGGGCCCGGCGGAGGCATGCGAACAGGCCCGCCAGGTGCTCGAAAATCTCTATGCGCGGGTGAAGCTCGGTCAGGCCGTCGGCCTCGGCGAAGTCGATGGCGCGATCCAGGAAGGCGTCTTGCAGGGCAGCCTGTTTCCCAACGCGGAGATCGGACGCGCGGTTTTCGAGCAGATCGGCACCAGGCGACGCGGCGCCGTGCGGGCCCGCAATGCCGCGCAGGATCTCTACCTGCGTTCGCTGAAACGGCATGAACTGTGCTTTGCTGAAGGACCCGCTGGGACGGGCAAGACTTGGCTCGCCGTCGGCTATGCGGTTTCTCTGCTCGAACAGGGCACAGTCGAGCGGCTGATCCTGTCGCGCCCGGCGGTCGAAGCCGGTGAGCGGCTGGGCTTCCTGCCCGGCGATATGCGCGAGAAGGTCGACCCTTATCTGCGGCCGATCTTCGACGCCTTGAACGATTTCATGGACGGCCGCATGATCGAGCGCGGGATGCAGACCGGCATGATCGAAGTGGCACCTTTGGCCTTCATGCGCGGCCGCACGCTGACCAAGGCCTGCGTTCTGCTCGACGAGGCGCAGAACACAAGCGCAATGCAGATGAAGATGTTCCTGACCCGCCTCGGCGAAGGCTCGCGCATGATCGTCACCGGCGATCCGTCGCAGACCGATCTGCCGCCCGGCCAGATTTCCGGATTGAACGAGGCGATCGGCCTCTTGCGCGGCATGGAAGGGATCGGCCATGTGCGCTTCAGCGAGGGCGATGTCGTCCGCCACGATCTCGTGCAACGCATCGTCTCCGCCTATGAAGAGCGGACGCGCGAGATCGGCCGTCAGAATGGCGGGCTGCAGAATGGCGGGCCGCGCCGATGAGCGACCCCGGCCCTAGTATTATCGATGTTGCTGTTGATATTGCCGTCGAAAGCCCATTGTGGGACGCATTCGAGGCTGCTTCTGCCCTGGCGGAAACCGCGATCGGCACAGCGTTGCGGCACGCAAATGCCAAGCTTCATGCTGGCGCGGAAATCAGCCTTCTTCTCTGCGACGACGCCTTTATCCGCAGCTTGAACGCGCGCTGGCGCGGCCAAGACAGACCGACGAATGTGCTTTCCTTTCCCGCCGCCGCCGATCCTGCCACGGCGCCCATTCTCGGCGACATAGCGATCGCTTACGAGACCATGGCGCGCGAAGCCGAGGAAGAAGGTAAGAGCCTGCCGGCGCATTTCAGTCACCTCATCGTGCACGGCGTCCTGCATCTCATCGGCTATGATCATCAAGACGAGGCGGAGGCCGAGGTGATGGAGCGCCTCGAGCGCGAGATCCTCGCCAAGCTGGGGATCGAGGATCCCTATCGCTTTGCCTTCGTCGACAGTGCCGGATAGCCATGAGTAGCAGCGACCGCGCGGGAGACAATGACAATGGGCATGGCAGGCCGAGCCTGATCGACCGGCTGCGCTCATTGTTCGGCCTCGGTGGCGCCTCGGTCCGCGACGACATTCAGGACGCGCTCGAGGACACATCGGCCGATCCTGATTTTTCGCCGCTCGAACGGGCGATGTTGAAGAATGTGCTGTCGCTGCATGAAGTGCGCGTCGAGGATGTCATGGTGCCGCGCGCCGACATCATCTCCGTCTGCTTAAATGCGACATTGGCGGAGGTGCTCGCGACCTTTCGCGCCGCCGGCCATTCGCGGCTGCCGGTCCAGGCGGATAATCTCGATGATCCGCGCGGCATGGTCCATATTCGCGATTTCGTCGATTTCATCGCCGCCGCGACCGATGACTTCAAGCGTGGCGCAGAGGCGCTGCCGAACCATCTTCGGCTGGATGAAATGACGCTGGCGCAGACCGGCATCGTGCGTCCGGTGCTCTTCGTGCCGCCCTCCATGCCGGCACTCGATCTTCTGGTGAAGATGCAAGCCACACGCACCCATATGGCCCTCGTCATCGACGAATATGGCGGCACCGACGGGCTGGCCTCGATCGAAGATATCGTCGAGATGATCGTCGGCGATATCGAAGACGAGCATGACGAGGAGGAAAGCCCCAAGATCGAACGCGAGGAGGACGGGAATTTCATCGTCGATGCGCGCGCCAGCCTCGAAGATGTTTCGGAGGTGATCGGTCAGGATCTCACGACCATCTCCGATGCCGAGGATATCGACACTTTGGGTGGTCTCATCACGAGTCTCGCAGGCCATGTGCCCTTGCGCGGCGAAATCATCATCGAGGCTGGGCTCGAATTCGAAGTGCTCGATGCCGATCCGCGGCGCGCCAAGCGGATCAGGATTCGCCCGGGCGGCGCGCAGCCTACCGCTGGCCAGGGCGGCAGCGGCGATCACATGGAGAGCGCGCGCCCGGAAGATAGCGATGCCAAGCCATTGATGTCGAAAGGTTCAGCATTCTGATCTTGCCGCGGGACTCCGTCGCCTCAAGACGAAAAGCCATTTGCGCAAACAGGATGGGTTGGGCAAACCAGGGCCGCGCTTTTCGTTCGCGCGCCGATTCGGTGCTGCGCTCATTCCGATTAGATGCTGTGGAGCGCACCGAAGCTGCGGAGCATCTCCGTCATCGGAAAAGTCCTTCAACTTTTCCAGGGGATGCCTTGACGACCTCGGTTTCGCCCAATCAGCCTTCGAGTTGGAAGCCTACTCGCTAGAGCCGATCTCGATCATGTGGAATCGCGAGTGATTCCACATGATCGAGATCGGCTCTATTTCAAAAAATAGAGCATGTCCTTTGTCGGAAAAGTTGAGCCAACTTTTCCGGGACATGCTCTGGCCAGACGACAGTGAGCCGGCATGTATTCGATCGCGGAATTCGTCATTCTTTCGGGTGGCTGGCGGCGCCGCCTGATCGCTTTTCTCGGCGGGGCGACCGGTGCGCTGGCGCTTGCTCCATTCGATGTCCTGCCTGCCATGATCGTGCCGATGACCGTGGCCGTCTGGTTGATCGACGGGATGGCGGAGTCGCAGGTGGACGGTTCGGTGAGGCACGGCCGCGGCCTTCACGGGACCTCTCTGAAGAATGCCTTCGGCGCCGGCTGGTGGTGGGGGTTCGGCTATTTCATCGCGGGTCTTTGGTGGCTCGGCGCCGCCTTTCTCGTCGAGCCCGACGATTTCGCCTGGGCACTGCCGCTCGGCGTCGTCGCGCTGCCGGCCGGCCTCGCGGTTTTTCCGGCGCTTGGATTTGTGCTTGCCCGCGTCATCTGGGCGCCGGGCGCGAGCCGCATCCTGGCGCTCGCCGCGGCCCTTGGTTTCACCGAATGGCTGCGCGGACATGTGCTGAGCGGATTCCCGTGGAACGCCTATGGCATGGCGCTCGGCGATCATCTGCTTCTCGCGCAATTTGCCGCGATCGGCGGCCTTTATGGGCTCACCGTGCTCGCCATTGCGATTTTCGCCGCTCCGGCGCTCATCGCGGATCGCAAGTCTTTGCCCGGGCGCCCGTTGCGCGAGCGGGTCCCGGCCGGCCTCATCGCCGCATTGGTCGTCCTGGCCGGTCTTTCCGCCTATGGCGGCTTGCGGCTCGCCGGCAGACAGCCGGCGGTGCTCGCTTCCGTCAAAGTGCGGATCATGCAGCCGAACCTCAGCCAAGATGCGAAATTCAGCCCGGAGAACAAAGTTGTCATCCTCGATCGCTATTTGAGCCTGTCGGATCGTTCGACCGGTCCCGAACATACAGGACTTGCCGACGTCAGTTTGCTCGTCTGGCCGGAGTCCGCTTTTCCTTTCATTCTCTCGCATGAACCGCAGGCGCTGGCGAAGATCGGCAATGCCCTGTCGCCGGGCACGGTTTTGGTGACCGGCGCCGCCCGCGTCGATGACATGGCGCGGCGGAATGGCGGTCGGCGCACCGAGTTCTTCAATTCGATGCAAGTGCTCACCCGCGGCGGGCTGATCCTTGACACTTATGACAAGGTTCATCTCGTGCCTTTCGGCGAATATTTGCCGTTTGGCAGATTGTTCGACCGCTTGGGGATACGCCAGTTCGTCGATGTTCCAGGCGGCTTTAAAAGTGGGATAGCCCACACCATCCTCAGCCTTCCGGGCCTGCCCATGGCGGTGCCGCTCATCTGTTACGAGGCGATTTTTCCGGAAGAAGTGGCGGCTGCCGTGAAGGCCGGCGCGACGCAACCCGGCTTTCTTGTCAATGTGACGAACGATGCCTGGTTCGGCCATACGGCCGGGCCCTATCAGCATCTCGCACAGGCTCGTCTGGCGACGATCGAACAAGGTCTGCCGCTGGTCCGCGCCGCCAATACCGGAATTTCCGCGATCATCGATCCCTATGGCCGGATCGAGGCCGAGCTGGGCTTGGGCGAAGAGGGTGTTGTGGACGGCGCGTTGCCGCAGAATATTCCGCCGCCGCCATTCGCGCATGCGCCTGTGCTCGCCGGGATTCTCGCTTGGCTTTGCGCATTCATTGCTTCCCTCATCCTGCGACGCTTTGTTTGACTTATGAAAGCAACACGGATTTATATGTTAAAAAAGTTGGTATATTCGGTATCTTAGGCGGCGGAGCCGCGACGCCGATTGCATCACATCAGGCTTGATCTGCGACAGTGATCGGTTCGATCGGCGCATTCCGGACATCGAAGCACATCCCGAACATCAAAGGAGAGCTATGTTCGTGAAGAAGGTTCCCAATCCGATTGATCGGCATGTGGGCAGCCGCGTCCGTATGCGTCGTATTCTGCTCGGGATGAGTTCAGGAAAAACTCGGCGAGGCCCTGGGCCTAACTTTCCAGCAGGTTCAGAAATATGAAAAAGGCACCAACCGCATTGGTGCCAGCCGCCTGCAGCAGATTTCGCAGACGTTGAATGTGCCGCCGGCTTTTTTCTTCGACGGCGCCCCGAAGCTCGACAATGGCAATACCGGCGAGCATTTGGCGACCGGCGTCGCCGAAGATTCGCATTCTTCCACATTCGTCCTTGACTTCATCGGGACGGCCGAGGGCTTGGCCCTCAACAGGGCCTTCGCCCGCATTCAAGATTTGAAAGTGCGCAAACGCATCATTGACCTCGTCGCTTCCCTTGCAGGTGAAGACGAAGTTGCCGCTCCTGCCACGAAGGACGGCAATAAATGACAGTATCGTTCTATAAATAGAACGTATCTGCCTGTTCGGCTTGACCAAACGAACGGTTTATCGGAAAACTAGTCAATTAGGCTTCATAGTCGGCTCAGTCTGCCGGAAGCGTTTTGTTGCCGCGCGCATTACGGCGGGCGTCAAAATCGGAGTTTGTCTGTGCCCCGCCAAAACTACCTGTTTACGAGTGAATCCGTCTCCGAAGGTCATCCGGACAAGGTCTGCGATCGAGTGTCCGACGAGATCGTCGATCTCTTTTTCAGGGAAGGCGCGAAGGCGGGTCTCGATCCCTATCAGATCAGGGTCGCCTGCGAGACTTTGGCGACGACGAACAGGGTCGTCATTGCCGGCGAGGTCCGCGGCCCGGCGATTTCCGTCGCCGCGCTCGAAGAGACCGCGCGGCAAGCGATCAAACATATCGGCTATGAGCAAGCGGGCTTCCATTGGCAGAATGCCAATATCGAAGTTCTGCTGCATGCCCAATCGGCGGATATTGCGCAGGGTGTCGACGCCCAGGGCAATAAGGATGAGGGTGCCGGCGATCAGGGCATCATGTTCGGCTATGCCTGCCGCGAAACGTCCGAACTGATGCCGGCGCCGATCTATTATGCGCATAGGATTCTCGAGACTCTGACGCGCGAACGCAAGCTCGGGGCCGGCGATGTCGCCAAATTGGGACCCGATGCGAAGAGCCAGGTGACGATCAAATATGTCGGCGCCAAGCCGGTCGCGGCGACGCAGATCGTTTTGTCGACGCAGCATCTCGACGAGACGCTGACCTCCGCCGACATTCGCGCCATCGTCGAGCCCTATATCCGCGCCACTCTGCCGGAGGCATGGATCACGCCCGACACGGTCTGGCACGTCAATCCGACCGGCAAATTCGTCATCGGCGGGCCTGACGGCGATTGCGGTCTGACCGGCCGCAAGATCATCGTCGACACTTATGGCGGCGCGGCGCCGCATGGCGGCGGCGCCTTTTCCGGCAAGGATCCGACCAAGGTCGATCGCTCCGCCGCCTATGCCGCGCGTTATCTCGCGAAAAACATCGTCGCCGCCGGCTATGCCGAGCGCTGCACCATCCAGCTCGCCTATGCGATCGGCTTTCCCGAGCCTTTGTCCATCTATATCGATACGCATGGCACTGGGCAGGTGCCGGAAGAAAAGATCGAAGCGGCGCTGCCGCATGTCATGCGACTTACCCCGCGCGGGATCAGAGATCATCTCGGCCTCAATCGTCCGATCTATGCGCGCACCTCCGCCTATGGCCATTTCGGCCGCACGCCCGATGCGGATGGCGGCTTTTCCTGGGAAAAGACCGATCTCATCGACAAGCTCAGGGCCAGCCTCGGCTGATGGGCGCATCCTTATCCCGTACGCAAGTCGGCTGTTGCCGACTTGCGCATCCTAAAATGCCGAACTCGGGCATGCCCGAGTTCGGGCGGGCGAAGGAGAGCGCGTGGTTTTCATCATTGCCGAGACATGCTCTGACCATGGGTGCTTCCACCAACCAAGCAGCAGCAGCGGATCGGCCGATCCCGTCGCGGCTCCATGGCCGCCGCAAGGGCAAGAAGCTGCGTACCCGTCAGGCGGCGCTGCTCGAAACCCTGCTGCCGGTTCTCACCCTTGATCCGACGCAGCCGATCGCCGATGCCGCTGGCCTGTTTGCCGGAAAGCCGGATGCGATCTGGCTCGAAATCGGCTTCGGCGGCGGCGAGCATTTGATCGCAGAAGCAGAAAGCCATCCCACCTGCGGCTTCATCGGCTGCGAGCCGTTTCAAAACGGCCTCGCCAAGGCGGTGGTGCAGGCCGAGGCGCGACAGCTCGCCAATCTCCGGCTCTATTGCGGCGATGCCGGAACCGTGATCGAGGCTCTGCCCGATCACGCCTTGCAGGGCGTCTATCTGCTCTATCCGGACCCTTGGCCGAAGCGGCGGCATCGCAAGCGCCGCTTTCTCTCCGATGAGATGCTCATTGCGCTCGCGCGCGTGATGCGGCCCGGCGCGGAGCTGCGCTTTGCCACCGATATAGACGACAATGCCGGCTGGACTCTTGCGCGCGTGCTGCGCGCGCCGGATTTTACCTGGCGCGCAGAAAGCGCTGATGATTGGCGCCAACCCTGGCCGGGCTGGAGCGAGACGCGCTATGAGGCAAAGGCCTTGGCTGCGGGACGCAAGCCCGTCTATCTGACCTTCGTGCGCAAGTAATGTGCGGAAACTCGCCTCACCCCTTGAACGGCCCGAAGCGCAGAAGGCCCGCCCCGTGCGCCTTCAACCAAGCCTCGCCGCGGTCGATATGAACGGTGAGCCTGCCGACCACTTTCCAAAAAGCCGGCGAGTGATTCATATAAAGAAGATGCGCGACCTCATGTGCGGCGAGATAATCGAGCACGAAGCCAGGCGCCATGACGAGCCGCCAGGAGAAATTGAGCGAGCCTGTCGACGAGCAGGAGCCCCAGCGGCTCGTCGTATCGCGCAGATTGATCCGCCGCGGTGTCGCGCCGATCTTTGCCGCATGGCGCATGACGGCGGCTTCGAGATCGCGCTTGGCCTCGCGTATCAAGAAATCCTTGACCCGCCTCGCGACATGTTCCGGCTCGCCAGCGACGCAAAGTTGCGGCAGCATGCTGGCGCCGACGCTTTTGCGGCCAGGTTCGATCCAAACCGTTCCGCGCTGATGCGGCCGCCCGACGATGATGTGATCGATGCCGCGGATCGGCACGACCTCGCCGGCGCCGAAGGGCATGGGTTTCGGCAGACGCTCTAAGCGCACGCCGATCCAGGCGGCATGCGCTTCGGCGAAAGTCCGCGCTCCCGCGATGGAACTCCGCGGCGGCAGGGTCAAAACGACGTCGCGCGTCGCCGCGCGGACCCGCAAGGTAAAGCGGCGCGCCGAAGCGATGCGCTTCAACGTAATGCGATAGGTTTCGCCCGCGTGCGAGACCTCGAGATAGGTGATCTCGGAGATCCGCGGCGCGTTCTTTCGCAAAGAGCTCAGCATAAGGCGAGATTAGCTTGAGCCAGCGCGAGTCGCTACTGGGTTACTGCCCCCGAGGGGTCACGATTGCACCTTCGCCGCCCTAGGCGCGATAGCCGATCGGCTCGCCGGTTCAGGTCCGGCAGCGATCTTGAGCTTGACGATAGGGAAGGTCGGCGCTCGGGCGTGAACGGATGATCAAAAACACCCGTTATTTCATATGATTAACTGCGGATTTGCAGCAAGGTGGCCATGCCCGCTCGCTCAGATCGGAGCCGTTTCGGCATGGAAGGCCATGATCCGCGGCGCAATCTGCTGCCGGAAGCGGGAGCCGTTGAAGACGCCATAATGGCCGACATTCTCCTGCTCATAGTGAAGCTTTAGCTTAGCTGGAATGTTCGGACAGAGCTCCTGCGCCGCATAGGTCTGGCCGAGGCCCGAAATATCGTCCTTCTCGCCCTCCACCGTCAGCAAACCGACGCGGCGGATGGCGGCAAGATCGATCTTCGTGCCGCGATGCCACATCTCCCCCTTCGGCAGAAGATGGTCGACGAAGACGGTGTCGACGGTCTGCAGATAGAACTCCGCGGTCAGATCCATCACGGCGAGATATTCATCGTAGAATTCACGGTGCTTTTCGGCCGAGTTGCCGTCGCCTTCCATGAGATGATTGAACATTTCGATATGCGCATTCACATGCCGATCGAAATTCATCGCCATGAATCCAGAGAGCTGCAGAAAGCCCGGATAGACGTCGCGGCTGGCCCCCGGATAGGGGTAGGGGACCGCATGCACGCAATTCTCGCGGAACCAGGCGCTGCCGCGCGCCTGCGCCAAGAGATTGACGGCCGTCGGGCTGCGCCGCGTGTCGATCGGGCCACCCATCAAGGTCATCGAAGCCGGGACATGCGGATCCTCGCGCGCGTCGAGCAGCGCCGCCGCCGCAATCAAAGGCACCGCGGGCTGGCAGACGCCGATCGTGTGCAAGGGGATGCCGTCATAGCGGGCGCTGAGGAGCTGACACATCTCGATCAGATAATCGATGTAATCGTCGAGATCGAATGTACCGAGGGCGAGCGGCACCATGCGGGCGTCCTCCCAATCGGTGATATAGACGTCATAAAAAGGCAGAAAGGCCTCGATCGTGCCGCGCAGCAAAGTGGCATAATGGCCGGACATGGGCGCGACGACGAGAAGCTTCGGCTGGATCGGCCCATTGGGCCGAAGCTCACGCTCGAAATGCACGAGCTTGCAAAAGGTGCGCTGCCATACGACCGTCTCATGCACCGGCATGCTCTCGCCATCGATCGTCACCGAATCGATACCGAAGACCGGCTTGCCATAGCGCCGCGTCAGCCTTTCGAAAAGCTCGGCTGAAGCGGCCATATTGCGGCCCATGTGCGTATGGGCGAGCGGGTTGGCGGGATTGTTGAACCAGAGCCGCGTGATTCCCGACATGGCCCGGGCCGGCGCGAGCGCCAGATGCGTCATCTCATGCCATTGATAGGAATAAGGATTCATGGGCCCGCCCGTATCTCGCTCCGCTCCCTGTTTCGAACCGACATTCGGTTAGGAAATCTCGGATGAGGAGATTGAAGTGAAGCTTCGAGCCCGCGCCCTCCCATCGGCCGCATGACTCTCTTCGGAGTTTTCTCTTGCTGCACTGCGAAAACATAAGGTGTAAAACTCACGAAAGCAATGCAATCAAAGCCTCATATTGCTAAAATTCACAAAACTTACATTTTTGCCGAAGGGTAATTCGTGAACATAGTTATGGATTTGCTGCTATCTTTTTTTGGCGCAAATCGGCATTGCAGCTAAATTTTTGCGTCAGAGCCTTTATTCGCCGGTTTGCAACAAAGTCCCGGCCCGGCGGGCGCTGCGCAGCAGGAGGAGAAATCCGCCCACTGCCGCGCTGAAAAAAACGAGATTGAGCGCGAAGGCCTCGGCCATCAGATCGAGGCGCAGCTCATGCCGGGTCAGCAAGGCCCGCAAACCTTCGAAGACATAGGTCGGCGGCAGGAGGGAGGCCAAGAGCTGCAGGGGCCGTGGCAGAATGGCGAGCGGATAGAAGACGCAAGCCAGGGGCTGCATCAAAAACATGATCGTCCAGACGAGCGATTCCGCGGCAAGTCCATAGCGCAGGACGAGACCGGAGCAGATGAGGCCGATCGACCAGCTCGTCAGGATCAGATTGGCGAAGAAAAAACCGAGCGCCAGTCCCAATCCCCAGAGATTGAAGCCGAAAAACAGGATCGCCAGCAGTGTGACGGGGACGAAGCCGATCGCCAGCCGCACAAGGCTCATCGCCATCAGCGCCATGATGAATTCGCTCGGCCGCAGCGGGCTCATCAAGAGATTGGCGATGTTGCGCGACCACATTTCTTCGAGGAACGAGACCGAGAAGCCGAGCTGGCCGCGAAACAATATGTCCCACAAGAGCATGGCGCCGATCAGCGTGCCTGCCGCCAGCCCCAGGCGACCCGACAAAGCCCCGGCATTGGAGGCGCGCGCCAGATAAGTCTGCAGAAATCCCCAGGTCAGCATCTGGACGAGCGGCCAGTACATGAGATCGAAGATGCGCGGCCAGGACGAGCGCAGAAGATAGAGATAGCGTCTCACCATGGCCGCGACGCGGCCGAACGAGAAGCCGGCGAGGAAAGCGGAGAAGAAGGCGGTGACGGAAGCGGCGGTGGCTTGCATGAGAGCACCCTGTCGCATTATTCGAGAGCGTTCGTAGCCGCGTTCGCAGCCTGCTGGCGTCCGCGCGCGAGATCGAGAAAAACCTCTTCGAGCGTGTTGCGGCCGAAACGTTCGAGGAGCTCGGCGGGGCTGCCGTCGCCGACGATGCGCCCCTCTTTCAACATGATGACCCGGTCGCACAGCCGCTCGACCTCGCTCATATTGTGCGAGGCGAGCAGAATGGTCGCCTGTTTTTCGCGCCGATAGTCCTCGAGATGCGTGCGCACCCAATCCGCCGTATCCGGATCGAGCGAGGCGGTCGGCTCGTCGAGCAGGAGAACCTCCGGCTCGTTCAAGAGCGCCTTGGCGAGCGCGACGCGCGTCTTCTGTCCGGCCGAGAGCTGACCCGCCGGGCGATCGAGCAAATCCTCGAACGCAAGCTCGCGCGCAAGACGGTCGATCCGCGCATCGACATGGGCGACGGCATAAAGCTCACCGAACACCTTGAGGTTCTGGCGGACCGTGAGCCGATGCGGCATATCCACATAAGGGCTCTCGAAATTCATTTTTGCGAGCACGCGGTAGCGATCGCGCTGCATATCGGTGCCGAGCACGCGGACGCTGCCGGAAGTCGGCAGAATGAGGCCCATGATCATGCCGATCGTCGTCGTCTTGCCGGCGCCATTGCCGCCGAGAAGGCCGGTGACCGAGCCGCGTGCGACGGCGAAGCTGATGTCTTCGACCGCGGTGACGCCTCCGAAGACCTTGTTCAAATGAACGACCTCGATGGCCGGTTCGGCGCTGGAAGGAATGCCACTCGGCACTGGCACGGCCTCATCCATCGATGACAATCCTCTTGCTTGACTTTCGCTGCTTGAGCATGTCCCGGAAAAGTTGATAGACTTTTCCGATAAAGGACATGCTCTACTTCTTTGATGTAGAGCCGATTTTTCCCGTCACGTGGATCGCGAAACGATTCCACGTGATCGGGATCGGCTCTAGCGCACCGAAGCGAAGGGGCGCTTGCCCATAGCGATAAAGCGGAGTGATGTACAAGAGCTATGCCGGCGCGAGCCCGATCCCGCCGACAGCATTGGTCCGAAGCATTGGTCAATAACGAGCGCAAGAGGATTTTATGACCGATTCCATGGATCTCGATCTCGGACGAAGGTCGCGTCGGCTGCGCGTCGATACGCTCATCAGGCTCAGATGGCTCGCGCTCTGCGGCCAGACCATTGCTGTCCTGCTCGTCCATTATGGGTTCGGATTTCCGATTCCGATCGGCTTGTGCCTTCTCGTCATCGCCGTTTCGGCTTGGCTCAATATCTTCCTGAGGCTGCGCTTTGGCCGCAGCGACCGGCTCAAGGACGCGCCGGCGGCTTTGATGCTCGCTTATGACATTTTGCAGCTCTCGCTGCTTCTCTATCTCACCGGCGGCCTCAACAATCCATTTTCGCTACTGTTCCTCGCCCCGATCATGATCGGGGCCGTGTCATTCTCCGGCCGCATCACTTTCGGCCTCACCCTGTTGGTGATCGCCGCCGCGACGGTGCTCACTTTCGTGCATTATCCGCTGCCCTGGGTTCCCGGCATGCAGCTGGCGCTGCCTTTCCTTTACAGCGTCGGCATTTGGGGGGCGATAACGGTCGGTGCCGTCTTCATTGCGATCTATGCTTCCTGGGTTGCCGAAGAGACGCGCAAGCTCGCCGATGCTTTTACCGCGACCGAGCTCGTCATCGCCCGCGAGCGGCATTTGACGCAGCTCGACGGCCTCGCCGCCGCCGCCGCCCATGAGCTCGGCACGCCGCTCGCCACCATCACCCTGGTCGTCAAGGAGCTGCAAAAGCAATTGCCGAAAGATGGTGCATACGAAGAGGATGTCGCATTGCTCGCGCAAGAGGTCACGCGCTGCCGCAGCATTCTCGGCAAGCTGACCTCGCTCGATGATGAATTGGGTGACTTTTTGGGCGAGATGAGCCTCGGTGTTCTGCTCGAAGAGGCGGCCGCGCCACATCGCGACTTCGGCTTGAAGATCAGCATAGAGAAAGAAGGCGATGGGCCGGAACCTGTCTGCCGCCGCAATCCGGCAATGGTCTATGGCCTCGGTAATCTCATCGAGAATGCGATCGATTTCGCGCGCGCCGAGGTGATGATCAGGGCGCGCTGGACTCAAGCGACCGTCGAAGTGGCGATCGAAGACGACGGACCCGGCTTTTCGCCGGATGTGATGGGCAGTCTCGGCGAGCCCTATGTCACGACCAAGAAGGACCGGCGGGCCAAATCGGAAGAAGATTCCGGCCTCGGCCTCGGCCTTTTTATTGCCAAGACCTTGCTTGAACGCTCGGGCGCAACCGTCACCCCGACCAATCGCGCGCCTCCTTTCACCGGCGCCCGCATCAGCATCCGCTGGCCGCGCCCGGCCTTCGAGCAAGGCCGCCGCGCCAGAGCATTGTCAGCAAAAGGGGATACCGGTTTTGCGTCCGAAAATGCTCTAACTTCTTGAATGAGGGCGGTTTCGAAACGGTTGCGTGTGGGCACGCAACCTGAGACCGCTCTAGAGCCGATCCCGATCAGGTGGAATTGCTTGCGATCCGGCGACGGGATAAATCGGCTCTATATCAAAGAAGTAGAGCATGTCCTTTGGCGGAAAAGTCTATCAACTTTTCCGGGACATGCTCTAGCCGCAGGCTCGACGAAACGATGAAAATAAGTGCCAAAACAGCATGAAACGGCTAAACCAGCTTCGGCGCAGTCCCGGATTCCTCCGGATCTGGGTCTGCCCCCCTGAAAAATGTGAGAAGCGAATTATTTAGCTATGTTTTCCATTTTAGAGGCAACAAAGCTGACATAGGGCTTATATGGAGATAGCGAGGCATCCAACAATGAAGAACGACCTCCCCGAAGCGGGTGTCGGCCCAAGCGTGGAAAATGTTCCGGCACTCGGCGACGCCGATGCGGACAAGACATTATTGATCGTCGACGATGATCGACCGTTCCTCTCGCGTCTCTCGCGTGCCATGGAAACCCGCGGCTTCCTCGTTACTTGCGCGCAATCGGTCGCGGAAGGTCTCGCCGCCATCGCCAAAGAAGCGCCGGCCTTTGCCGTCATCGACATGCGGCTTGCCGACGGCAATGGCCTCGACGTCATTTCGGAGCTGAAGGCCAAGCGCCCGGATGCACGGGCGATCATTCTGACCGGCTATGGCAATATCGTCACCGCGGTGACGGCGGTGAAGCTCGGCGCCTTCGACTATCTCGCCAAACCCGCCGACGCGGATGAAATCTACTCAGCTTTGATGGCGACCCGCCATGACAAAGCAGAGCTGCCGGAAAATCCGATGTCGGCCGACCGCGTCCGCTGGGAGCATATTCAGCGGATCTATGAGCTTTGCGGCCGCAATGTTTCGGAAACGGCGCGCCGGCTGAATATGCATCGCCGGACCTTGCAGCGCATTCTGGCCAAGCGCGCGCCGCGCTAGAGCATGTCCCGGAAAAGTTGATAGACTTTTCCGATAAAGGACGTGCTCCACAGCAAACCATCAGAGCACCCGCCTCGCCGTTTCTGCCCGACCAACTACTCCAGCTGACCCTGGACCGGCTTGCCTTTCGCGGCAGGCTTGTTCGCGAATACTAAAGGTGCCGTCCAGGCGACGAGATCGCTCGCGGCTTTGCCGAAAGCCGCGTTAAGCGCAGCCGTGGCGGCGGCGGCATCGGGCGCTTGTGCAGATGTTTCGACGTGAACAGCTGCTTCGGCATGAAACAGGCGGGCGCCGACGATCTTGCCGTCTTTGGAGAGAATCTTGGCGGTGAATTCGATCTCCGCATGGGGTTCGGCGGAAAGCGCAATGTCGAAGGCGCGCAAATCGATGAGAAGCTGATAATCCGCTTCGAGCCGATCGAGCGGCCGGCTGACCGCGCCGAGATAATGCGCATTCTCGAAGCTTTGGATGATCTTTTCCTGGATGAGCTTCGGCAGGCTGTCGCCCCATTGCGCATTTTCGATCGCGCGAGTTGCGCCTTCCTGCGGCTTGATCAGGATCTGCTGCGTATCGAAAGTGAGGATCGTCGTCAGATCGGCAATCGCGAGCTGAGCTTGCGGCGCCTGTTTGAGCGGCGGGAAATTGCTTGGCGCGGTCAGATCATAAATCGCCATCACCGGCTTGGACGGCGCCGCGAAGGTCTTTTCGAGGCCGGCGAGGATCGTGTCGATCTTGCCGGAATTTTTCGCCAGCGCGCCCGAGAAGGTTTTCAGGTTGACGATCGTGTCGTGGAGATCGCCGGAATTTTCGGCGAAGATTTTGTCGAGCCGGCCCAGCACTTGCCGCGCCATGTCGGAAAGGCCCTGCCCGGCGGAAGGCTTGGCCCGCAGCGGCGGCGGATTGGCCATCGTGTTGAGCATCGGCAGAGCGGGCGAGCCGCCGTTCAACGACACCGCGGCCGAGCCCGTCAGCCCCTGAAAATCGATGCTCACGGAAGTGTCGGCCCGTAGCGGCGTGGTCTTGTCGACGGCGATCGTCGCCAAGATCACATGGGGATCGGCATCCAGCTTGAGCCCCGTCACCTCTCCGACGCGGATGCCGTTGAACAGGACCGGAGCACCGACCTGCAGGCCACCGACCGTATCCTCGAAGCGGATCTGATAGGTCTTGCGCTCTGCGAGGCCGCCGGCATTCTGCAGCCAGTAGACGAAGCCGAAGCCCAGGCCGATGAGGGCGAGCATGAAAAGCCCGATCAGACGATAACGTGCTTTGATCTCCATTGCTGCGCCTCAATGTTGCGGCGCGGGCGCCAATATGCGCGCACGCTTGCCGCGGAAATAGGCCTTCACCCAAGGATGCTCGCAGGCGAGCATCGTCGCAATCGAGCCTTCGGCAACGACCTTGCCATCGGCCAATGCTGCGATGCGGTCGCAGACATTATGGAGGCTGTCGAGATCATGCGTCACCATGAAGACGGTGAGCCCCAAGGTCTGCTGCAAGGTCCTGATCAGAACGTCGAAATCGCCGGCCGAGATCGGATCGAGGCCGGAGGTCGGCTCGTCGAGGAAGACGATCTCTGGATCGAGCGCCAGCGCTCTCGCGAGCGCGACGCGCTTCACCATGCCGCCTGAGAGCTCCGCGGGGAATTTCGCCGCGTCCTCAGACGTGAGACCAACCATTTCGAGCTTCGCCATCGCCACTTCATCCATCAGCCGCTGCGACAGATGCAGATATTCACGCATCGGAAACTGCAGATTCTGCAGCGTCGTCAACGACGAGAAGAGCGCGCCCTGCTGGAACAGAATGCCCCAGCGTCGCTCGATCGCCTGAATGTCCTCGAGGCTCGCATGATCGACGTCGACGCCGAGGAGCTGGATCGTCCCGGATCTCTTCTGCAACAGGCCGATGAGCGTGCGCAGCAGCACGGATTTGCCGGCGCCAGACCCACCGACGAAGCCGAGAATTTCGCCGCGCGCGACATCGAGATTAAGATGATCGAGCACGATCGTATCGCCGAAACCGACCACGAGATCGCGCACCCGGATAACAATGTCTGTAGCCGCCGTAGTTGCGTCCACTGCCTCGCTGACATCGGCCATGCTCACCATCCGATCGAGGTGTAGAAGATCGCGAAGAGGCCATCGATCACGATGACGAGAAAGATCGATTTCACAACCGAAGCCGTCGTCTTCAGGCCGAGCGATTCGGCACTGCCTTTCACTTTCATGCCCTCGCAGGCGGCGACCGCGCCGATGACCAGCGCCATGAACGGCGCCTTGATCATGCCGACCTTGAACTGGGTCATCGAGACCGCCTCCCTGAGACGGGTGAGATAGATCTCAGGACTCATTCCGGCATAGAAATAGGCGACGATACCGCCGCCATAGAGCGCCGTCAGAGAGCCGAGGAGGGTCAGAGCCGGCACAGCGATGATAAGCGCGATGACGCGCGGCAGGATCAGCACTTCGACCGGATCGAGCCCCATCGTATGGAGCGCGTCGATCTCTTCGCGCATCTTCATCGTGCCGAGTTCCGCCGTATAGGAGCTGCCGGAGCGGCCGGCGACCATAATGGAAACGAGAAGCACGCCGAGCTCGCGCAGCACGAGGACACTGGCGAAATTAATGGCATAATCGCCAGCGCCGAATTTGCGGAAATAAAATGTGCTCTGCTGGTAAATGATCGCGCCGATGAGAAAAGTGAACGCGAGAATGATTGGCACAGCCTGCCAACCGACGCGATCGAGATGATGCACGGTCGAGGTCAGGCGGAGCCGGCGCGGATTGACAAGGATGCGCAAAAAGGCGCGAAACAGCGCACCGAACATTTCGAGCAGCTCGAGAAGATCATTGCCGATCTCGGCGCCGCTGCGGCCGATCGATTCGAGCACGGCAAGCAGCCGATTCTCTTGCGGCTTTTGCACGGCGCGGCGCCGGTTGACGTCGTGGATTTCGTCGATGAGGCCGCGATAGTGCTCGGCCACGCCGGTGAGGTGCGCCTCGCGCCCGGTATCGGTATAGCGGCGCAAGAGCCTTTCAAGGAGCCAGGCGCCGTAAGTGTCGAGCGCATCGACCTGTCCCATGTCGATGGCGACCTCTTGCGCGCGCTCCTGGCCTGCAATCGGCTCCGCGACAAAAGGCTCGATCAGGCGCTCGATCTGTTCGGCATGATGCGCGGTCCAGGAGCCACTTGCCGCTAGAGCAAGGCGCCGGCCGCTGAGCGTTGGTTCAAGCTGCGGTTCCGCGCGCAAAGCGATGGTCTGATCCGCCATGGAATTCATGTCCTCAGGAATCATGTGTGGGAGATAGGGTCATTGACTTGCCTCAACCTCTTGCCTCAACCTCTTGCCTCAACGACTTGACTCAAGCGGTAGCGCCGCATCACAAAGGCCCGAAGCTCAAAACCTCCGGATCGGCGAGCCCGTGCAGCCGATGCGCCGCGGCATGCGCAAAGCGCAACAGCATGCTGCGCCGCGTCGCCGCTGCCAAGCGATGTTCGGGCGCCTCGCGCAGAATTTCGGCGCCGAAGCCATCGGCAATGATGAGCCCCGCATCTTCGGGCATGATCTCGGGCGGAACCTGATCGGGAATGGCGAAATAGAGCCGATCGCAATGGGCGCGATAGTCGGGCCATTTCGCATCGGCGCGAAAATCGGCGATCGAAGATTTGATTTCGACGATCAGAATCGTCGCATCGCTCGCCAGCGCGACAATATCGGCGCGCCGTCCGCTGGCGAGCGGCAGCTCCGTCAATGTCGCAAATCTGCGGCTGCGCAACAGCCGCCTTGTGCCGCGCGCAACAAGCAGCGCCGTTTCCGACTGGCGGCCGTCCTTCGGCATAAGGGCTTCGCCTTGCAAGGGCATGGCGTTAATTCTCCGTAATCTCGCTTGATGGCATAAATCGCAGCAAGCTTAAAGGCCGTCACTGTCCCCGCGCATCGGCGAGGATCATCTCGGCCGCCTTTTCGGCGATCATCATGGTCGGCGAATTCGTATTGCCGGAAGTGATGCAGGGCATGGCGGAGGCATCCGCGATGCGTAGTCCCTTGATCCCACGCAGACGCAGCCGCGCATCGAGCACGGCAGAGGAATCGCTGTCGATCCCCATTTTCGCAGTGCCGACGGGGTGAAAGATCGTGGTGCCGAGATCGCTGGCCGCACGGGCGAGTTCGGCATCGCTCGTAAGCTCCGCACCCGGGCGGAATTCTTCGAGCTCATAGGGTTTGAGCGCCTTTGCTGCGCAGAGCCGGCGCACCAGGCGCAAAGCATCGATCGCGACCTGCCGATCTTGCGCCGTGCTCAGATAGTTGGGCGAGATCTTCGGCGGCGCGCGAAAATCGGGCGAAGCGACATGAACTCGAGCCGCGGCTCGTCGGCCGTAAATTGCAGACGCTGAGCGTGATGGCGGCGAAAGGATGCAGTTCGTCGCCGAACTTGTCGAGCGATAATGGCTGGACATGGAATTCGAGATTGGGCGTCGCATAGGCGTCGCTCGATTTCGTGAAAATGCCGAGCTGCGACGGCGCCATGGTGAGCGGACCGCGGCGGAACAAGGCATATTCCAAAGCCATGCCGGCGCGTTTGACGAGCGAGCGGTAATCGACGTTGAGCGTGCGCGCATGAGCGAGCTTGAAGACCGGCCGCAATTGCAGATGATCTTGCAGATTTTCGCCAACGCCCGACAACTCGTGCTTGATCTCGATGCCGGCGCGGGCGAGCACTTGGCGCTTGCCTATGCCTGAGAGTTCGAGAATTTTCGGGCTTCCGATCGCGCCGGCGGCGAGAATGATCTCTGCATCCGCATGGGCGACAAAACTTTGCCCATCCTTTTTGAATTAAATCGCTGTGGCGCGTCTGCCGGCGAGCACCAGACGTTCGACCTCGGCGCCGGTGACGAGCCGCAGATTGGGTCTTTTGAGGATGGGTTTCAAAAACCCCCGCGCGGCGCTCCAGCGCCGGCCGCGTTTCTGATTGACGTCGAAATAGGCCGCGCCTTCATTGTCGCCGCGGTTGAAATCGGCGGTTTTGGGAATGCCGATTTCGGCCGCCGCCTCGCGCACGGCATCAAGGATCGGCCACTGGACGCGCGGCGCCTCGACCCGCCAAGGCCCGCCTACGCCATGCGCCGCGCTTGCGCCGCCATAATGATCCTCCTGGCGCTTGAACAAAGGCAAGACGTCTTCGAAGCCCCAGCCCGGCAGACCGATCTGCCGCCAGGAGTCATAATCTTGCGCCTGGCCGCGCATATAGATCATCGCATTGATCGCGGATGAGCCGCCGATGACCTTTCCGCGCGGATAGTTCAAGGCGCGACCGTTCAAGCCGGCTTGAGGCTCCGTCTTCAACATCCAATCGGCGCGCGGATTGCCGATCGCGAAGAGATAGCCGACCGGAATGTGAAACCAGATCCAATCATCCTTGCCGCCAGCCTCCAGAAGCAGGATTTTTCGCTTCGGATCGGCCGAAAGACGATTGGCGAGGACGCAGCCGGCCGAGCCGGCGCCGACGATGATGTAATCATAGCGGCCGATGTCCTCCATGAAGCCTCCCGGCATCCGCCTGCGTCGGCGGTGGATTGTCTTCGGAAAGGATCTACGCCCTTCTGTAGTGGAACTTCAATTGCCCCGCTCGGCCTAGATTGTCTTAGCCCGGCCTGGAACATGCTTGTCTTAAAAGGCCGAGCAATTCCGTCGTGCAGGAGGCATGGATGGGCACGCAAATCGACATTGCCTGGGCGGAGGCCGCTTGGGATCCGATCGTCGGCTGCACCCGCAAGAGCGCCGCCTGCAAACATTGCTATGCCGAAGCTCTGACTGCGGCGAATGCGCAGCCGGGAGGATGGGGCCATGGCTTCGCTGACGCCTCCGGCTGGTCCGGCAAGATCGACTTGCGCGAGGACCGGCTCGCTCTGCCGCTCGGCTGGGAGGCGGGCCGCCGCATCTTCGTCAATTCGCTGTCCGATCTCTTCCACGAATCGCTCGACAATGCGGTGATCGACCGTGTGTTTGCGGTCATGGCCTTAGCGCCGCAGCACATATATCTGGTGCTCACCAAGCGGCCGAAGACGGTGCAGCCCTATATCGCCGATCCGGCGACGCCGGGGCGGATCGCCAAAGCCATGGACGCGTTCGCGCCCGCCACGGCACATGAGGCCCCGGCCTGGCCGCTGCCCAATGTGTGGCTTGGGGTCACGGCTGAAAATCAGAAGGAGGCGGATCGCCGCATTCCGTTTCTCCTCGAAACGCCTGCGGCACTGCGCTTCATCGCCGCCGAGCCTTTGTTGGAGAAGCTCGATCTCAAGGTTGGCACCTGGCTCAAGCCGCCGGGCGCTGGCCCGCGCCTCGATTGGGTCGTGTCCGGCGGCGAGACCGGCGCTGAGGGAAGCGCCTGCCATCCCGATTGGGCGCGCGCGCTGCGCGACCAATGTGCGCAGGCGGGCACGCCCTTCTTCTGGAACCAATGGGGCCAGCATATCCCGGAAGGCGCGGCAGAAGCGCGCCGTCTGCTCGACGGTGCTCAGCATGAAGCTTATCCGGCGTGAGCCGGATGGAACGGCCTATCCCCTGTCCCGGAAGGCACGACCCTCTGCGATCAATGTAGGGGCGTCTTAACTTATTAATGGTCTGCTCGGCGCGCCCTAGAAAGCGCGGAGCAGACCATTTTGAAGATCCTCGATGCCCTCGTCATCGGCGCCGGTCCGGCCGGATTGACGACCGCCTATAGTCTTGCCAAAGCCGGTCGCAGCGTCCTCGTCATCGAGCAAGACAAGGCCTATGTCGGCGGCATCAGCCGCACGGTGAACTATAAGGGCTTCCTCTTCGATATCGGCGGCCATCGTTTCTTCTCGAAATCGAAGGAGATCGTCGATCTGTGGAACGAGATCCTGCCGGATGATTTCCTCGATCGGCCGCGCCTCTCGCGCATCTTCTATCGCGGCAAATTCTACGCCTATCCGCTGAAGGCTTTCGAGGCGCTGCGCAATCTTGGGCTTCTGCAGAGCTTCTTCTGCCTTGCCTCATTTGCTTATGCGCGCGCTTTTCCCGTCAAGCTGCCCAAGACCTTTCATCAATGGGTGCGCAATCAATTCGGCGAAAGGCTGTTCTCGATCTTCTTCAAGACCTACACCGAAAAAGTGTGGGGCATGAGCTGCGACGAGATTTCCGCCGATTGGGCGGCGCAGCGGATCAAGGGCTTGAGTCTCGGCGCCGCCATCATCGACGGTGTGTGGCGCTCGCTTGGGCGGCAGAAGCGTGGTGCAGTCGCCAAGACGTTGATCGAATCCTTCCGCTATCCGCGCCGCGGTCCCGGCATGATGTGGGAGGCTTGCGCCAAGAAGATCGAAGCGCGTGGCGGCCAGATCGTCATGGATCGCAGGCTCGGCGCGCTCAGTTTCGATGCGCAGACAGAGATTTGGACCATCGAAGCCGTCAGCGCCGCGGGCGAGCGCGAGACCTTTCATGCAAAGCATGTCGTCTCCTCGGCGCCGGTGCGCGAATTGACGGCGGCGCTGCGGCCAGCGCCGCTTTCACTGCTGCATTCCCGCGCGCTCAAATATCGCGATTTTCTCACTGTCGTGCTGATCGGCAAGAGCGCCGCCGAACTCCCCGACAATTGGATCTATATTCACGATCCGAAGGTGAAGGTCGGCCGGGTGCAGAATTTCCGTTCCTGGTCACCGGAAATGGTGCCCGATGCGAGTTCGATCTGTCTCGGCCTCGAATATTTCTGCTTCGAAGGCGACGGTCTGTGGAATGCCGCGGATGCAGATCTGATCGCGCTGGCGAAGCGCGAGATCGGCGAGATCGGCCTGATGGATCCGGCCGCTGTCCATGATGCCTGCGTCGTGCGGCAGAAGAAGGCCTATCCAGTCTATGATGAAACCTATGCCAATCATATGGCGATGATCCGGCGCGATCTGGCACACCTCTATCCGAGCCTGCATCTCGTCGGCCGCAATGGCATGCACAAATATAATAATCAGGACCATGCGATGATGACAGGTCTCTTGACTGCAGCCAATATCGTCGCCGGCGAGCCGATCTATGACGTCTGGCAGGTCAATGAGGATGCCGAATATGGCGAGGCCGGCATCTCCGGCGCACAAGAGGCTCTGAAGAGCCTGCGCCTCGTGCCGAAAAAGGCCGCCTGATCATGCCGGCGCTTCGGTCTCTGCTCACGCGGCTCGAGCATCCCGCTTTCAAGCGAAATCGCTTGAAAGCGGATCAGATGCTCGAGATTCAAAAAGATAGAGCATCGTCCAAGCGCAAAACCGCTTACACTTTTGCGCACGATGCTCTGGCTGGCGCGGATGCCGTTCAGTTCATCGCCGATTTCTGGCGTTATGGGCTTTGCAGCGCACTCGCTTTGGCGCTCGATTGGGCGCTTTTGATGCTGCTCGTGCGCGCCGGCATGAATTACGTTCCTGCCGCCGCGACGAGCTTCCTTGCCGGCATGGTACTCGCCTACATCGGCAGCATCACATTCGTTTATGCGGGGCGCCGCAGCTATCCGATGCTCGCTGAGGCCGCCGGCTTCTTCTTGCTCGGCATTGCCGGCCTTCTGGTGAATGTCTTTTTGCTTTTCGTCTTCATCAAGCTCGTCGGGCTTGCCGTCGGCATCGCCAAAGCACCGACCGCGATCGGCGTGTTTCTGTTCAACTTCCTTGCGCGCCGGACGCTGCTTTTTGCCGGCGGTATGCGCCGATTGGCGAATATCATGCCGCCACCCACCATAGCCCTCGATCTCGAATGAGAGGATGGGCACATGAGCCAGTATCATGACGCGTGAGACGCAGAGCATCGATTTGCCGAAGGCGATCTTGCGCGACAGGCCGCAAGCGCAGGCGCGCGTGGCGGTCTCTTCGCGAAGCACAATATCGATTTTCGCCGAACGGCCGGCCGGCCGTATCACTCTTGCGCTGATCGCCATAGCCTTGTGGGTGTTGAGCCACCCTTATCCCGGCATTTCCCGCGATGCGGGCATCTATATCGCCCGGGCGCTCGCCGATCTCGACCCCAATGGCGTCGGCCGCGACATAATGTTCATCCATGACGGACAATCGCGCTTCAGCCTGTTTACGCCGCTGCTCGATCATCTCGTCGCATGGTTTGGCACGGGACGCATTGGCCTTCTCCTCGCGCTTCTGGCCATGGCGGCCTGGATCGCCGCACTCGCCGCTTACGCCGAACGCTATGTGACGAAATCACTCGTGGCGATAGTGATCATCTTCGTCGCGGTTCTGCCCATCACCTATGGTGCGCCGGACCGCTTCACTTTCTCCGAAGCGAATGCCTTGCCCCGGCCTTTTGCCGAAGCGCTCGTCGTGCTCGCTTTGGCCATGCTCGCCGGCCATCGGCTACGGGCAGGCTTCGCAGTACTCCTCGCGGCAACGCTGATCCATCCTCTGATGGCACTCGCCGGCTGGGGTGTTTTCGCCGTCGTGCTCAGCCTCGAGGATCGTCGCTGGGCGGCCATCTTTGCTGGCGCAACGCTTCTCGCAATCGCCGGCGCGATCGCGGGCCTGCCGCTCCTCCACCGCCTCGCCACGGTCATGGACCCAGGCCTCAGGGCATTTGCCGAAAGCCGCAGCCCGCTCTTGTTTCCGCACTCTTGGTCGAGCGCCTATCTCGGCCTGATTACAGCGCAAGCGGCAAGCCTATTGATCGCCGCGAGCTTCGTCTCCGGCCGTCGGCGTTTGATTCTCATCGCGGCGCTGGCCGTCGGCATCATCGGCATCGCGGCACAGATGCTTTTCGGGGATTATCTGTCGCTGATTTTCGTCGTCCAGGCGCAAGTCTGGCGCATGGCCTGGCTGACGGCGGCCGTGGGCGCCGCGGCGTTTGGCTTTTGTGCACTCACCTTCTGGCAGCAGGGGCCGAAGGGACATCTGACCCTAGCCTTTCTTTCCCTCGCCTGGCTTTTCAATGAAACGCCGGACTTTGCCGGACTTCTCGCTTTCTGCGCCTTGGCTACACATTTTTACGCGCAACGCCTGCCGACACCATTGACGACGAGCTGGATATGGCCGCGTGCCCTTTGGGCCCTCGTCTGCGTCGTTGCCCTCGCTCTGAACCTGCATCATATCCTCGGCTATGCCGCCTTCCTGCAAACCATGCCCGCCGAAGCCTCAGGAGCGATGGGTTTTTTCTGGACCCGGCGCTTTGTCGCCTTTCCCATTCTTGCGCTGCTGCTGCCGCTCGCCTTCGCAAGCCAAGCCTCGCGGCATATTGCTGCGGCGGCGGTGCTTTCGGCCATGCTCTTGAGCCTGACGGCCTTGCGCTTTTGGGATGATCGCGGACCGTTCCAAAAGATGATGGACAGCGGCGAACATCCGGCGGCGCTGAACGCTTCGCTCGCCAGCCGGCCAGGCGAGATCCTCTGGGTCGACGGCCTGACGGAGGCCTGGTATCTGGCCGGCCGGCCGCAATGGGCATCGCCGCAGCAGGGCGTCAGCACAATCTTTTCGCCCGATTTGGCGAAAGAATGGGCGAGCCGCATCCGTTTCCTCATCAGTGAAGGCCTCGTCGAGAGGAACACGCTGTCACCGCTCCACAACCCTTCGACTGCGGATCTCCCGCGCGTCACCGCGGAAAATGTCGCGCATCTCTGCGCCAGGCCCGATGCGCCCGCCTGGATCATCGCCCCAACCAATGAGGCGACCATAATTCCGCCCTCCTTGAAGGCACATGAATGGCGCCTGGCGCAGCCGAACTTCAGGTGGACGGAAGAGCCGCACGCCTATGTTTGGCACAGGATCGACGCCTATGCGATCCTCGCCTGCGCGCGCGGAGCGCCGGAGCTGCGCTAGTATCTGATGGCGCAGGAGAACGGCACGATCATCCGAGCCAGGCTGATCCTGGCCGCCAAAGCTGCCTCTCGGCGTGAGAGTGCCCTGCGCTCGATCTGCGCATAAGGAAAAGCCGGCGCCTTTGCCGGCTTAACGCCAACATGCTTGGCGCCAAGACGAAATGACCCACATAAGCTGTCGATGAGCGAACTCACCTTTTCCTTCACGCCGCTTCTGCCCTTGGCGCTCCTGGCGCTCTTCGCAATCCTGGCGGCAGCGGTCACGGCGCTCGGCTTCTGGCAGCGCCGCAGCGGCACGCTTTTGCGCGCGATCGGGCTCGCTTTGGTTCTCGTGGCGCTCCTCGATCCCGCTTTGGTGCGCGAGGACAAGCAGCCGCTGAAGGACGTCGTCGCCGTCGTCGTCGATCAAAGCGGCAGCCAGACGATCGGCGAGCGCGCCGCTCAGACCGAAAAAGCCAAGGACGAGCTCGTCAAGCGCCTGAAGGCCTTGGGCAATGTCGATGTCCGCATCATCGAAAGCGGCCGCATGGATACCGAAGACGAAGGCACGCGCCTCTTCGCCGCTTTGAATGATGGGCTCTCCGACGTGCCGTCCGAGCGGATCGCAGGCGTCTTCATGATCACAGATGGTGTCGTCCATGATATTCCGGCCGATGTGGCGGCGCTCGGCTTCAAGGCGCCATTGCATGCTTTCATCACCGGCCATGAAGGCGAGCGCGACCGGCGGATCGAATTGCTCGATGCGCCGCGTTTCGGGATTGTCGGCAAGGAGCAGACGATCCAATTGCGGGTTTTGGACACGGCCGGCGGGCAGGAGCCGGTGGTGATCCATGTGCGGCGCGACGGTAACCCGATCGCCAATGTCACCGCCGCGCCCGGCGTGCGCATCCGTCTGCCAGTCAAGATCGAGCATGGCGGTCCGAATGTCGTCGAAATCGAAGTCGAAGCCTTGCCCGACGAACTCACCGCCATCAACAACAAAGCGGTTTTGACGATCGAGGGCGTGCGCGACAAGCTGAAAGTTCTGCTCGTTTCCGGCGAGCCGCATGCGGGCGAGCGCATGTGGCGCAATCTCCTGAAATCCGACGCCAATGTCGATCTCGTTCATTTCACCATTCTGCGGCCGCCGGAAAAGCAGGACGGCACACCGATCAATGAGCTCTCCCTGATCGCCTTCCCGACCGCCGATCTGTTCGGCCGCAAGATCAAGGATTTCGATCTCATCATTTTCGATCGCTATTCGAATCAGAGCGTGCTGCCCTCGATCTATCTCGACAATATCGTCCGCTATGTGCGCGAAGGCGGCGCACTCTTGATCGCCGCGGGGCCGGACTTCGCCGATCCTGAAGGCCTTTACTATACGCCGCTCGGGCGGATCACACCGGCGCGGCCGGACGGCATGGTGACGCAAACGGCGTTGGGATTCCGCCCGACGGTCAGCGCCGATGGCGCCAAACATCCGGTCACGCGCGGCCTGCCCGGCGCCGATGAGACGCCGCCGGCCTGGAGCCGCTGGTTCCGCCAAGTCGATGCCGATGTCACGCGTGGCACCAGCATTCTTTCCGGCGCCGATGCGAAGCCGCTTCTCGTCCTTGCGCGCGAAGGCAAAGGCAGGGTCGCGCTACTTCTTTCGGATCAAATGTGGCTCTGGGCCCGCGGCTTCGAGGGCGGCGGTCCGCATCTCGACCTTTTGCGCCGGCTCGCGCATTGGCTGATGAAGGAGCCGGAGCTCGAAGAAGAAGCCTTGCGCGCCAAGGTCGAAGGTCATGAGATTGTGATCGAACGGCAGAGCCTGAAGGACAAGATCCAGCCGGTGCGGGTCACTTCGCCATCCGGCAAGCAGGAGACAGTGACATTGACGCCCGCCGCACCGGGTCTGTCGCGGGCCAAGGTCAAAGTCTCCGAATTGGGGCTCTTTCGCTTGACCGATGGCGATCTTTCGGCGCTGGCCAATGTCGGGCCGGAAAATCCGCTCGAATTCCAGGACGTCGTTTCGACCAGCGAAAAATTGCGGCCGCTAGCGGAAGCGACGGGCGGGACGGTGCGCCGCATCGGCAAGGGCCAAGATGGCGATATCGCATTGCCGCGCGTCGTCGCCATGCGGGACAGCCCGATCTATGGCGGCTCGGATTATGCCGCCATCAAGCGGACGGGCGCGGCGGAAATCAAAGGCGTCGGCGTCGCGCCGGTCGGCATTGGCCTCATCGGCCTCATCTTCCTGCTCGGCAGCGTCATTGCGAGCTGGCTCGCCGAAGCACGCCGCAGCGCGCCGCGCGGCGCAGCAAAGCCGTGAGGCGAGGCCAGCGGTTTGTCCCATACCAGTTGATCGAGAACATTTTCAGAAAACTGTAATCCGGCTTTTCGTCTGAACGCGCTCCAGCTTGTCAGACCATTCTCACCATCGATGGAGACGAAGCGCGGCGCCGGCACCTGCGATCTCATTTGAAACGTCGGGATCTCTTCGCGATCAGTTCACGCCGCGAGGGTGACGGCAATGCCCCTGACGCGGATGCGCTGCATGGTTACGCCGACTTCTTCCATCGCGAGACCGGCATCGACATCATATTCAATGCCGACGATCGCATCGGCGTCAATGTCTTCGGCGCGCCGGATCAAAGCTTGCAGCGCATGTTGGCGCAGCTCTGCCTCGAGGCTTTTGAGTGCGGTGGCGTGCCAGGTGGAAGCGGCCTCGATCCTGCCGATCTCGGTGCTGATCCGTCCGCCTTCGATTTCGCTCGTCGCACTAATGCGCATCATCTCATCCCTTTGTTTCAGTTCCCGCGTTTCAAGCCCGTTTCGGGATCGAGCCGTCCTTCCTCCCAGTTTTCATTTTTTGAAGCGGCAGGCTGTGTGCCAGCGCACCCATCGCATGGCCGCAAAACTTGGCGCAACTTGGCCGATGATGTGGCGCTTCACGCCATTGTCATTGAGCCGTCTCAGCTTGAGTGTGCATGCCGGAACTGAACTCAAGCTGAATCCATTGCCGCCGATGCAACCGATCGCGCCCGTTGCTTCTGATTTGATTCAAATTGGAACAGGAAGAGCCTTACCAAGTGCTTAATTGCACATAGGGGAGTGCCATTCGGGCAGAAACAAAGGCGCATTGTGGTTAGCAAGCCACAGCGGCCATCCCATGATTGCGGCGATCAGCAATGGCGCGTGATGACATCGAAGCGATTTGCGATCGCGCGTAACAGTTTGTCGCGATGCGTGATCTATCCGAATGATGCGCAAATTCTCGTGATCTAATGCCGGAAATGCCGATATCCAGTGAAGACCATGGCGAGGCCGGCTTCATCTGCTGCCTTGATGACATCATCGTCGCGCATCGAGCCGCCGGGCTGGATCACCGCTGTCGCACCGGCTTCAGCCGCCGCGAGCAGGCCGTCGGCAAAAGGAAAAAAGGCATCGGACGCCACGACCGATCCTTTCGCGAGACTTCCGGAAAGCCCCGCGGCCTGCGTTGCGTCGGCGGCCTTTTGCGCGGCGATTTGGGACGAATTGACCCGGCTCATCTGGCCGGCGCCGATGCCCACTGTCGCGCCGCCTTTCGCATAGACGATCGCATTGGATTTGACATGTTTGGCGACGCGGAAGGCGAATTTGAGATCGGCGAGTTCGGCTTCGGTCGGCGCTCTTTTGGTGACGATGCGCAGATCCATGTCGTCGACGACGGCATTGTCGCGGCTCTGCACCAGAAAGCCGCCGGAAACCGGCTTGAAAACAATATCGGCCCGGCGCGGATCGGGCAGGCCGCCGGTGACGAGGAGCCGAAGGTTTTGCTTCGTCGCGAGGATTGCGAGAGCGCCCTCGTCGACCGCCGGCGCAATAATGACTTCGGTAAAGATCTTCACGATCTCCTGCGCCGTCACCGCATCGAGCGTCCGGTTCAAGGCGATGATGCCGCCGAAGGCGGAGATGGGATCGCAGCGCAGGGCGAGGCGATAGGCCTCGTCGAGACGTGCCGCAATTGCCACGCCGCAAGGGTTGGCATGTTTGATGATCGCGACCGCGGCGCTTTTTTCGGGATCAAATTCGGCGACGAGCTCGAAGGCCGCGTCAGTGTCCGCGACATTATTATAAGAGAGCTCCTTGCCCTGCATTTGCCGGGCGGAGGTGATGCCAATGCCTTGATGGGCGCTTGCATAGAAGGCGGCGCTCTGATGCGGGTTCTCGCCATAGCGCAGGCGCATGATCTTCTTGCCGCCGAAGGCGCGATAGGCGGGCGCCGTTTCGCCGATCTCTCCGGCGAACCAGTTCGAAATCATTGCATCATAAGTGGCCGTCCGGGCGAAGGCCTTTTGTGCCAAGGCTTTTCTGAAGGTGAGCCTTGTCGCGCCATTGTGCGCGGCCAATTCGGCGAGCAATGCGGGATAATCTTCGACATCGACGACGACCGTCACCGCATCGAAATTCTTCGCTGCGGCGCGGATCATCGCGGGGCCGCCGACATCGATATTTTCGATGCAATCGGCAAAACTCGCGCTGCGCGCGACCGTCGCCTCGAAAGGATAGAGGTTGACGACGAGAAGATCGATCGGCGCAATTCCATGCGCCAGCATCGCCGCCTCATGCGCCGGATTTTCGCGCACCGCCAAGAGCCCGCCATGGACCTTGGGATGCAGGGTCTTCACCCGCCCGTCCATCATTTCGGGAAAGCCGGTGAGATCGGCGACATCGACCACGGCAAGGCCACCTTCGACCAGCGCCTTGCCCGTGCCGCCGGTGGAGACGAGCATGATCTCGCGCTTGTCGAGCTCCCGCGCGAAATCGAGAAGCCCCGTCTTGTCGGAGACGGACAGGAGCGCGCGCGTGATGGGGCGAAGTTTGTCGGGCATGGGCGGTTCCGAAGCTGAAGATGGGACGCGCTCTAACACGTCTTCGGCCCATTCGAAATTGCCGAAGAGGTGGAGCCGTAGCCCCGAAAACGGTCAGAATACCGAACAAATCGGGGACGCAGCCGCAGCCTGTGGATAAAGTGATTCGTGCCGGTTTCGTCCCCGCTTTGGTCGGATCGTCTCGCCCTGGCACAGGCTGTCGCGGCGCCGAGACTAAAGTCTCTTTACCTAAAATGCGCTCGCCATCTCGCCGTCATGGCTTAGGATCTCCACTTCGATCATCTGGCCCGCGTTGATGCCGGCGATCCGAACCTTGGTGAAATCCTCAGCGCGGGCGATCCCGCCGCGCTCGGTCAGAAGCGTGAGCCTCTTGCCGATCTGCGCGTCGAGATGGTGGCGCAAGGCCTTTTCGCCGGCCTCCCGCAACAGCCGCGCCCGCTCTTTGACAAGGGCTGGCGCGAGCTGCGGCATTTTCGCCGCTGGCGTGCCAGGTCGGGCGGAAAACGGAAAGACATGGAGAAAGGTCAGCCCGCACTCTTCGACGAGCGCGAGCGTATCCTCGAACATGGCCTCGGTCTCGGTCGGGAAGCCGGCGATGAGATCGGCGCCGAAGACAATGTCGGGCCGCGCTCGGCGCAGCTCTCGACAGAAACGCAGCGCGTCGGCGCGGCTGTGGCGCCGCTTCATCCGCTTCAGGATCATGTCGTCGCCCGATTGCAGCGACAGATGCAGATGTGGCATGAGACGCGGCGCGTTCGCCATGGCGTCGAAAAGTTCGGCATCGGCCCCGATGCAATCGATCGAGGAGAGGCGCAGCCGTGCGAGCCCAGGCGCCGCGGCCAGCACCTTCTTCACCGCCTGTCCGAGGCTCGGCGCGCCCGAAAAATCCTTGCCATAAGAGGTGAGGTCGACGCCGGTCAGCACGATCTCGCGAAAGCCCTTGTCGAGGCAGCACGCCACCGCGTCCTGAAGCTGCGGCAGCGGCATGGAGCGCGAGGCGCCGCGACCGAAGGGGATGATGCAGAAGCTGCAGCGATGATCGCAGCCGGTCTGGACGGCGAGAAAGGCCCGGCTATGGTCTTCGACCCCTGCGAGCACCGGCAGATCTGCCGCCTTGCGCGCAAAAATATCGCCGACTGCGACGCGGGACTTTTGACTTTCGGCGAAAGAGGCCTCTTGCGTCTTTTCGGCATTGCCGAGGACGCGCGCCACTTCCGGCATGGCGGCGAAGGAATTAGGATCGATCTGCGCCGCGCAGCCGGTGACAATGATCTCGCGCTCCGGCGCCTCGCGCTTCAGCCGCCGGATCGTCTGGCGCGCCTGGCGGGCGGCCTCAGCCGTCACCGCGCAGCTGTTGATGATGGTGAGATTTGTCCGCCCCTGCGCGAGCGCTGCGTGGCGCAGTGCTTCGCCTTCGACGAGATTGACCCGGCAGCCGAAGTTCACCACTTCGACGGCGGGCTTCTTCTGCGGGCACGCGGTCACGCCGGTGCATCCGCGAAAAGCGCCGCGTCGAGGAGGGTTTCGAACTCCCATTCGACCGGGCCTTCCATGACGACATGATCGTCGTCGCGCCAGCTGATGGCGAGATCGCCGCCGGGAAGAGAAACTGTGGCCGTGCGGGCGGAAAGCCCCTTGCGGGCCGCGGCGACGAGAATAGCGCAGGCGGCCGAACCGCAGGCCTCTGTGAGGCCGGTGCCGCGCTCCCAAACCCGCGCCACAATGTGATCCGGGCTCACGATCTGGGCCAGGGAAATATTGGCGCGTTCGGGAAACAGCGGATGATGTTCGAGTTCGGGGCCGATCGCCGCGAGATCATAGGCTTGAAGATCGTCGACGAAAAAGACCGCGTGCGGATTGCCCATATTGACCGCAGCGGCCATGAGTGGTGCGGCGCCGGGGGAAAGTGTGAAGGCGATGGCGCTCGTATCCGGCAATGGATCGCGCAAAGGAATGTCCTGCCAGGCGAAACGCGGGTGGCCCATATCGACGGCAAACCGCCATTCGCCGCGCCGCCAGCATTGGAGTTCGCCGGCCGCAGTCTCGAGCCGCAGCGTCTCGCGCGGCGTCCCATGCATCAGATACCAGGCGACGCAGCGGGTACCATTGCCACAAGCGCCTGCCTCCGATCCGTCACTATTGTAGATGCGTACGAAGGCTTCGGTTCCGGTCGCGCGTGGATCTTCGAGCACCATGAGTTGGTCGAAACCGAGCCTGTCGCCGCGGGCGATCGCCCGCACCATCGCAGCATCCAGCTTGAATGCCGCGCGGCGCAGGTCGAGAATGACGATCACGTTGCCGAGACCGTTCATCTTTGTCACCTGCCGGCCGACGAGAGGGTGCATAGTGGCGAGATCCAATGCCGATTGAGCGTTCATATAGAAAAACCGGTGCGCCCGCCAAGAATTTGTCCAACAACGAGAATTTGTCCAACAATTCGTCAAGCAAAAATGCGTCGATGCGGCTCTGGGCAGGATGGGCGACGGGCCGATCGCGGAGGGCTTGCGCCACCGGCGGCCCCGGGCAAGGACATTAGGCTTAAGAAACTCGGGCTGGCACATTGTCGCTCAAAGACGGGCGCGCAAAGACGAGGAGGAACAGCTCATGACATTCGCGGATCGGGGACGGCTCGGCATCACGGGTCTGGTTTCGGCAATTTGCTTCAGCGTCATTTTCTGCCTTGCCGGTCCGGCCAAAGCGGAGGATCGGACGACCCCTGCTGCCACCGCAACGCCAGCGACCCCGGCACCAGCCCCCGCTGCGCCCGCCTCACCGGCTCCTGCAACGCCTGCACCGGCAACGCCGGCGCCACCCAAGGCCAGCGATTCCGAGCACAATATGCCCGGCGCGCCGAGCGATGCCGCCGCCCAGATCATCGATGTGGCGGCGAAGCCGACGGCCGTCATCAGCGGCAAAGCAAAATGGGGCGAAGGCTTCGCCGCGATCATGGATGCCCAGACCAAGCTCAAGGCGGCGGTCGAAAAGGCGGGGCTCAAAACCACCGGCCATCCGCTTACGGTTTTTACCCAGACGGACGATAATGGCTTCTCTTACGAGGCCATGTCGCCGCTCGCCGAAAAGCCGGAGGGCAAGACGGAGCTCTCGGACACGGTGAAGCTCGGCAGCTCGCCCGCCGGCAAGGCGATCAAATTCCAGCATCATGGTCCTTACGACGATATTGACTCGACCTATGATCTCATCACTGCCTATCTTGATGAAAAAGGTCTCGAAGCGCAGGACTATTTCGTCGAAGAATATATGACCGATCTGAAAAGCGCCGACGATCCCAATCTGGCAATCGATATTTATATCTTTATCAAATGAACGGCGCGATCCCTGACCGCTCGGGGCATAACATGAGTTGGCGTGAGTTTTGGAACGGCGAGCATGCGATCTATGTGAATGCCCGCCACCGCCGCTTGCATTTCGAAGCGATCGCCAATGAAGTGGCGGCGTTCGTTCCGGCGCCGGATGCTTTCGTCCTCGATTACGGCTGTGGCGATGCGCTTGCCGCCGATCTCCTCGCCACCAAATGCGGCCGCCTCTATCTTTATGACGGGGCGCCCAAGATCGAAGCCTCGCTGCGGCGCCGCTATGGTGCGGCGGACAAGATCATTGTGCTGTCCGAGGACGCGCTCGAGGCCTTGCCCGACGGCTCCCTCGATTTTTTCATCTGCAATTCGATCTTTCAATATTTGAGCCGCGAGGAATGCCGCGCGCTCGTCGCCTTCGCGGCAAAGAAATTGAAGCTCGGCGGCCGGATTCTCGTCGGCGACGTGATCCCGCCGCATGTCGACACCGTCGCGGACTCGCTGGCGCTTCTCGATTTCGCCTATCGCGGCGGATTTTTTCTCGCCGCGTTGCGCGGCCTCCTCCTGACATTCTTTTCCAAATATCGGCGCCTGCGCGCGCACGTCGGGCTCACCACTTTCGCCATTCCGGAAATGCAGCGGCTTTTGTCCACCGAGGGCTTCGAGGCAAGACGCGCTGACCAGAACATAGGCCACAACCGCGCCCGTATGACTTTCATCGGCAAACGTGTGTGAGCCCACTGTCGTCCCCCTCCAGGCCTTTTCGGGGGTTAAAGCGGTACGAATCTTGCTGATATTTTGGCCGCAATAAGACCTTGGCGCATGTCCCGGGAAAGTGTGCCCCACTTTTCCGGGACATGCGCAGTTGGCCCAGCCTCACGGGATCTCACTCCTCATGACGACCGGTTACGACATCAAATTCGCACGCGCATTTTTCGGCCTGCCGGTGGAAGCGCGGCTCACCAAGCTCATCGACAATTCCTTCTCGGATTGGATCAAAAACTGCAATGTCGGGGTCAGCCTCATCTATGCAAATGCCTGCAAGATGATCGAAGGCGTCACTGAAAAAATTCTGGAAGTCGACGAGCAGCATCTCGGCGATTTCGAGGTCTTCGCTTCGAGCACGGCGCATGAGGTCGAAACCGGCTATGATCTCTATAATCCGGATACGGGCGCGCTCGTCGCCGTCAATGCCAATGGCAATCCGGACGGCTATTTCTTTATGCTCGAGACCGGCATTCGGGCGCTGAGCTGCGACAATGGCACTTTCGAGCCGCGCTGGCTCGTCCCCGAGGACCCGGCGGTCCGCGACCATCTGGTCAAAACCTATGGCCGCGTCTTTTCGGCGCAGCTGCGCTATTGGGCGCATGACGCCGACGATTACAAGGAGCGCTATGATTCGTTCAAGGCGAGCCTTGCCAAATTCCCCGATGTCACCATGGTCGAAAAGCAATTGACGGCGAATATCCGCAAGAAGAACCGTTTCCGCCCGAAGAAGAAGGACGTGCCGGAAATGGCCGAGACGAAAATCACGGCCATCGCGATCGGCCGCGAGCTTTAATTATTTAGTGAACGTCATTGCGAGGAGCGCAGCGACGAAGCAATCTAACTTTGCAGCGGCTCTGGATTGCTTCGCTTCGCTCGCAATGACGGCGTGACCGAAGGATGGTGACCTTTTGAACTCCGGATCAAAATAATGGCGGCCATTTTCAAGGGGCAGACCAGCAAGGCCGTCGATGCCGATTGCGGCGTCCATGCCGAGATCATCAGCGATGGCGCGCGCGCCGTTCTCAGCCTCTTCCATTTGAAGTCCAAGGTCTGGAGCATGGCGATCATCGAGCCGGCCGCGCATTTGGCGAGCGATGCGGCTTGCGCTGCCTATGTTACCCATGCCGTCCGGCAGCCCAAGGAGCAGGGCGCCGTGACGGAAGAGTCCGACGAGCCCTATTACGAGCGCTGCCTTGCCTTGGAGGAGGCGTTGCAGGCCGCTGCCAAAAAACCTGTCGGCGAAGTCGATGTCGACGACGAGGAAGACGACGACGACAATTCCTATCTTTAGAGCGGGATCGCATTAAGTTAAATCGTTGTCGCGCTCCAAGCCTTTATTTTTACGCATGATCTTATCCGAAAAGTCTGCAACTTTTCGGGATCATGCTCTAGAGCGCGATGAGCACAGGCTCATGCCTTGATCGGGAAGTCGCTCTTTTTGAAAAGAGAGACCAAATGGACCCCATGCGCAGCGAGATTTTGAGCTGCCCCTTCCTGCCGATCTACCACAACGAACGCGCGTCGCACAGAGCAAGTTGGAAACTCTTCCTTCACGGCCTCGATAGCAGTGAGGATCGACTTTCCAGATGTCGCAACGTCATCGACAAAAAGAACTTCCTCGCCGACGCGCACATGGCCATCGATTCGCTCCCGCGCCCCATGTTCCTTCGCGCTTTTGCGCACGAAGAAAGCGTCGACAGGATACGACTTATAATAGCTTGCGACAGAAATCGCCGAAACGAGCGGAACCGCTCCAAGCTCAAGGCCTCCAACGCATTTAAGCGCATTGCGCTGCATATATTCGACGACGATTTCGCCAATCAGCGCCGCACCTTCAGGCAACATCGTCGTCTGGCGAAGCTGAAACAGGTACTTGCTCGTCACGCCGGATGTCAGAATAAAGCCACCGATCTTCAGCGATTTGTCTAAAATTATCTTATGCACTTTATGCCAGCGCGGGTCATGTTGATCCAACACTCTATCGGCATCGGCGTGACCGTCTTGCGCAATCATTGGGGCCATCGATTTCGAGTCCGACTCACATTTTTAAGAATAGCACAATGCTACCCTAGTATGCTGTGGACAATGCGTGGCACGCTCCAAACACATATATTTGGAGCGCAGATATTCAGACGCGCTGATTACATAGGAAATATAGTGAGATCAAGCGCTAACGAGCGCCCGTGAGAAGCGGGCCAGCTCCTGCCCCGCTCACCCCAATTCTGCCGCGAGCCTTCGCATGAAGGAGATCGCCGCTTCGATCTGCGCAATCTCGATATATTCGTCCGGCTGATGCGCCTGATCGATCGAGCCGGGCCCGCAGACGACGGCTGGAATTTCCGCCTGCTGAAACTGCCCGGCCTCGCTCGCGAAGGACACGGTGATCGTCCGGTTGAGCTGGGCGAGCTTTAGCGCCAGCGTCTCGGCAGTTGAGCCCGCGTCCGCCGCGAGCCCCGGGACTTCCGTCTCGGTGATGATCTCGATCCGCGCCTTGTTGGCATGGCGGGTCAATTTCGGCGTCGCGATCAGGTCCGCATAGTTTTGCAGATGCTTGAAAGCGAGATCTTGCGGCACATTCGGCAGGCCGCGGAATTCCCAATGGAAGGCGCAGCGCTTAGCGAGAATATTGCGCGCCGTGCCGCCATGGATGATGCCGACATGCACGGTCGAATAGGGCGGATCGAAACGGCCTGAAGGATCGCCGGCCGCCTTCAGCTCCTCGCCGAAGCGATAGAGTTCGATGACGAGCTCGCAGGCGGTCGCTACCGCATTGGCGCCGAGATAAGGCTTGGCCGAATGCGCCTCATGGCCGTGCACGATGGTGTGATAGGTCGCAACGCTCTTATGCGCATCGGCGACTTGCATCATCGTCGGCTCGCCGACAAGCACGGCGGCCGGGCGCGGCAGATCATGGCCGAAACGGGCGATCGTATCGAGCGGACCCTGGCAGGTGATTTCCTCGTCATAGCTCAGGAGAATATGGATCGGCCGCGAGAGCTTCGCCTTCTGAAACTCCGGGATCATGGCGAGGCAGATGGCGTCGAAGCCCTTCATGTCGCAGGTGCCGCGGCCATAGACGCGATCCGCGCCGCGGCGCAAGGTGAAAGGATCGGAGGTCCAGCTCTGGCCTTCGACGGGCACGACATCCGTATGGCCGGAGAGCACTACGCCGCCATCGACCTTGGGGCCGATCGTCGCAAAAAGCGCCGCCTTGTCGCCCTCGGTATTGGGCACTTTCACATAATCGACGCCAAGCGCTGCGAGATAGGCCTCGACATCGGCCACCAGCGCGAGATTGGATTTCGAGCTCTCGGTATCGAAACCGATGAGCCTTTCCATGAGGGCGAGCGTCGCCGCGAGCCGGTCATCCGACCCGCTGGCGCCGGCAAGAAACCCGGAAAGAGGCGTGGCGCGAGACATTGGCACGTCTCCCAAACGACCGATCGCGCGGCCTGCGGCTCAGTTCAAAACCCGCGGCGCAAAGGGTAAATCGAGCGAGAAGACAGGGATCTCGGCCTCGAAGACATCGCCCTTCTCATTCACCATGCGATAGCTGCCGCTCATAATGCCGGAGGGCGTGCTGAGCGGGCAGCCGGACGTATAGCGGAAGCTTTCGCCGGGCTTGAGGACAGGCTGCTCGCCGACGACGCCCGGGCCGCGCACCTCTTCGAGGCGGCCATTGCCGTCGGTGATCTTCCAGTGTCGGGCGGTCAGTTGAACGGTGAGCTCGCTCTGGTTCGCGATTTCGACCGTATAGGCCCAGAAGAATGTGGCTTCGTCGGCATCCGACCGTTCCGGCACGAATTCCGTAAGGACGGTGATTTGTATGTCTTGGGTCACGCGGCTGTACATGAGCCTATCTGCGCTCTTGAAATGGCATGGAAACTGTCTCCAGCACTTTAGCACAGCCGACATCGAGCGCAAAAATCCTGCGGGGCGCCAAGTCGAAGCTCCGGCGTGGAAGGGCCATGTTCCGCTGCCGTCTTGGCGTTCATCGTGCCTAAATTTTATCGCGACACGACCTTAACGCGCCAAAACTTTGATCTCGTCGAAGGTGGCGGCCATTTCCTCCAGGCTCACATCCTCGGCCCGGCTCGCTGCAAAAGGGTCGCCGCCTTTGGTCCAGGCGTCTGCCGCATCCGCGCGCAGCGCAATGGCAAGAGCCGGGACGAATTCATAAATCGCCCAGCCAAGCCCGGCATCGCGCAAGGCGGATTGCATGGCGTTCTGGACATAGGCGCGCAAGAGATGATGCGGCTGTGAAATCGGCACGGAATCGCCGCGGCCGGCGATCGCCTCGAGGCAGGCCGCTTCATCGAATGAGGCATGGCCGCGGCAGGCGAGCGGGCGCAATTCATAGATGACGCAGTGGCCGTCGATGATGAAGGCGCATGGCCGCGCCAGCGCCAAATATTCGGCATCATCCTGGCCGCTCATTTCGGCGGCCGCTTCGATCCGCTGCTGCAGGATGCGTCCGAAGGGCGGCATGGTTGCCACTATGTTGCGCAGATGCGCGGCAACCGCGAGAATCTCCGGCGCCGTCGCTGTCACGCGCAAGGTGCAGCAGGCGGCACAGCCGCCGCGGCAGGCAAGCGCCGCTTGGCCTTCGCATTGCCGGGCGACATTGGTTTCGAAAGCCGCAGAGGCCCGCTGCATGAGTGCATCGGCGAGTTCCGGCGCGCCGCGCTCTTGCGCCAGAATGGCGCCGAATTCGCGCGCGAGCGCGTGGAAGAAGCCGAGCGGGTTCGCCGGATCGAAAATGGGCATGAGCGTTCGAACCCTATCGTCTATGCCGTCCTGGACCCACGACATAGATATATCTTTTTATATATAGCATGCTCTTCCGCCGGCCGCTACTGCCGCGCGGCGCCGCTGCCCCGTAGCATGAAGCCTTTATGACAGCGAGGCAAAGCCGGCGCCCGACCCGTCTCGACAGAATTGGCGCTGGAAAGGCAGGCCGCTTTGAGGCATCTCAATGTCTCTCGCTTGCGCATGGCCCATCTCCCCAGGCGCGACGAAGGGTGGCGACGTGCAGCAGCGAACGGAATTTTACAGATACGGCGTTTTCGCGCGGCGCATGCTGTCTTGGCGCGATCTCGTCGCAGCCCTCGTGGTGTTCGCTCTTCTTGTTCTTCTCGGCCTCGGATTGCGCCAGATGATGGCGCCTGTCGCCGCCGCAATGCCGCAGAACATATCGCTGTCGCCCTGGGCTCTGCCCGCCTATACCCTGCGCACGACTTTGCGCATGTTCATCGCGCTTTTCGCCTCGCTTCTCTTCACATTCACTTATGCGACTTTGGCGGCGAAGAGCCGGCGCGCCGAAATGGTGCTCATTCCGCTTCTCGATGTTCTGCAATCCGTGCCGGTTCTCGGCTATCTCTCGTTCACCGTCGTTTTTTTCGTCTCGCTTTTTCCGGGCTCCGTCCTCGGGCCAGAATTCGCCGCGATCTTTGCCATTTTCACGAGCCAGGCCTGGAACATGGCCTTCAGCTTCTATCAGACGCTTCGCACCGTTCCGCTCGATATCGACGAGGCGAGCCGTGCCTTTCGCTTTTCCGCCTGGCAAAGGTTCTGGCGGCTCGAAGTGCCGTTCGCCATGCCGGGCCTCATCTGGAACATGATGATGTCCATGTCGGGCGGCTGGTTCTTCGTCGTGGCCTCGGAGGCGATTTCCGTCGGCGACATCAGTTATACCTTGCCGGGCGTCGGCTCCTACGTCGCCAAAGCCATCGCCGAGCGCGACCTTCATGCGGTCTTCTATGCCATCGTCGCCATGACGATCGCCATTCTCCTCTATGATCAACTGCTGTTTCGTCCGCTCGTCGCCTGGGGCGACAAATTCCGTTCCGAACAGACGGCGGCGCAGATCGTTCCGAAAAGCCTGGTGCTCGATCTCTTTCGACGCGCCGCGTTCCTGCGCCGCCTCGGTGCGCCGATAGGCTCCGGACTGGATTTTCTCGTGCGGCAACGTTTCACGCCTTTCGCGTGGGTTCCCCGCCCCAGCCGCCCCCTCGTGCCGCAGCGCGCCGGGGACATAGTTTGGTTTGCATGCATCGCTGCCGGCACAATTTATGTCGCTTCGCGGCTGGTGCATTTCGCGGCGCCGACATTGACCTGGCACGATGTCCAAATTGTTGCCGGCAATGGATTCTTGACGCTGCTTCGGGTGGTGGTTCTCATCATCCTTGCGACTTTGATCTGGGTGCCGATCGGCGTGCAAGTGGGCCTGCGGCCGAAGCTCGCGGAAAAAGTCCAGCCTGTGGCGCAATTTCTTGCCGCCTTCCCGGCCAACCTCCTCTTCCCTGTGGCTGTCGTCCTCATCGTCCATTTCGCTGCCAACCCGGCGATCTGGCTGCCACCGCTGATGATCCTCGGCACCCAGTGGTACATTCTCTTCAATGTCATTGCCGGCACGACGGCCTATCCGAGCGATTTCAAGGAAGCCGCGGCGACCTTCCGCATCCATGGTTGGCGCTGGTGGCGCGATGTGATGCTGCCCGGCATATTTCCCTATTATGTCACCGGAGCGATCACGGCGGCGGGCGGGGCCTGGAATGCGAGCATCGTGGCCGAAGTCGTGAGCTGGGGCGATACGAAGCTCGATGCCGGCGGGCTCGGCGCCTATATCGCGCATATGACGGTGGCCGGGGATTTTCCGCGGATCGCGCTCGGCATTGCGATCATGTCCGCCATGGTCGTCACAATAAATCGGCTGATATGGCGGCCTCTCTACGCGTTTGGCGAACGGCGGATGAGGCTCGATTGAGAGGCCATGATGGATAAATCCGCAAAAGCTCCCGTCCTCGATCTCCATAATGTCAGAAAGGATTTCGCCAGGCCCTCCGGCGAACCCATGACCGTGCTCGCCGACATCAACGTTTCGCTTCGCGAAGGCGAAATTCTCGGCCTGCTCGGCCGCTCCGGCTCGGGCAAATCGACCTTGTTGCGGATCGCCGCCGGGCTCATTGCGCCGAATGTGGGCGACGTCACCTATCGCGGCCGGAAACTCGAAGGGCCGGCGGAAGGGATCGCCGTCGTCTTTCAGACCTTTGCGCTCTTCCCCTGGCTCACCGTGCTCGAAAATGTCGAGGCGAGCCTCGATGCGCTCGGGATCGATCGGCAGGAGACGCAGCGTCGGGCGCTGGCGGCCATCGATCTCATCGGCCTCGACGGTTTTCAAGCCGCTTATCCGCGCGAGCTTTCCGGCGGCATGCGCCAGCGCGTCGGCTTTGCCCGCGCGCTCGTCATCGATCCGAATGTCCTCTTAATGGACGAGCCCTTTTCCGCCCTCGACGTGCTGACGGCCGAGACATTGCGGACCGATTTGCTCGATCTCTGGACGAGCCATCGGCTGCCGACCAAAGCGATCCTGATCGTCACCCACAACATCGAGGAGGCTGTGCTTCTCTGCGACCGCATCCTTGTCCTGTCTTCCGATCCGGGACGAATCGCCGCCGAAATCGCTGTCACTCTTCCGCAACCGCGCGACCGGCTCGATTCGAGTTTTCGCGACATCGTCGACGAGGTCTACGCCACTTTGACATCGCGCTCGCTCGCCGCCATCAGCGCCCATAAGGACATGCACGGCGGCATTATTCACCCTTTGCCGCGCGCCTCGATCAACCGGATCTCTGGCCTCATCGAGAGCTTGGCGCGGCCGCCTTGCGAGGGCCGAGCGGAGCTCGCCAAGCTCCGCCACATGCTCAATCTGCAGCTCGACGAACTCTTTCCCACGGCGGAGGCGCTGCATATTCTCGAATTCGCCGAACTGAAGGCGGATACGCTCACTTTGACGGCCGCAGGCCGTGTCTTCGCCGCGGCGGATACCGAGGAGCGCAAACAAGTTCTTCAAGGAACATCTGTTGAATTTTGTCCCGCTCGCCGGCCATATCAAACGCATTCTCGACGAGCGCGCCGGACATAGCGCGCCGAAGCTGCGCTTCGAGACCGAGCTTGAAGATCATCTGAGCCCTGGCGACGCCGAGAAGACCTTGCGCGTCATCATCGACTGGGGCCGCTATGCCGAGCTCTTCACCTATGACGACCGCCGACAAAGCCTCGTCGCGCTGTGAGGCTGAGACGAGCCGAACAGACCTCGCCGATCTCTTGCTTTTCACATATGTCTTGCTTTCACATAAAGGCCGCAAGCCGGCGATGAGAAGTCTCGCCAATGAGCATCTTGCCAATGAGCATCTTGCCAATGAGCATCTTGCAATGAATCCACCGCAGCTGTTTCCGGTCCGCGTCTATTACGAGGACACGGACTTCTCCGGCGTCGTCTATCATGCGTCCTATCTGCGCTTTCTCGAACGCGGCCGCACCGAATTCTTGCGCGCCCATGGCATTCATCAGACCGCGCTCTTCGATGCGGACTCCGGCGCCCCTCTCGCTTTCGCCGTGCGCAAGATGAGCATCGAATTCCTGAAGCCCGCGCGCATGGACGAACAGCTCACCATTGAGACCCGCATCGCCAAGATCGGCGGCGCTTCGATCGAAATGGTCCAGCGCGTCCTGCGCGACAAAGAGCCGCTGGTCGTCGCCCATGTCCGCATCGCCGCCGTCGCTGAGGGCCGCGCGCAGCGCCTGCCGCAGGCGATCCTCGCCAAGCTCGGGGGCGCCTGACCCGGCTGGATCGCAGTGACGCGCAGGCTTGCGCCATCCCGCCGCCTTGCGGTCGCAAGGTCTCCAACGCAGTGTCGGTCCGGTTACCATTGGGCTCGTCCGAGAAGGCCGACAGACTTCTGTGCCAAAGGACCTGCCTCAGCTCTTTGACATGGAGCCAATTCTTCCGATTGGGGAACCGCTTGGGCGGACCGCGTGATCGGGAGGCGGCTCCAGGGGAGAATGCCTGATGCATCATGTCCGTCGCAGCCGCCTCACCGGCCCCATCCTGGTTCTCACTCTTGTCCCGGGCTTCGCCTTTGCCGGGGCCCTATCGTCAGTGGGCAAGCGCGCAGATCCGCGGCCCCACATAACCCTCACCAAGATTGCCGAGAGCACGGCCGAGCCGACGACTGACGCCCACGGGCTGAAGATCGAAGCCGCATGGGCGCGGGCGACCCCGCCCGGCGCCAAAGTCGGCGCAGGCTATTTGCGCATCGTCAATACGACCAAGACGCCCGACCGGCTTATTGGCATATCGTCGCCCGCCGCTGCCAAAGTCGAGCTACACGAGATGATCATGAGCGGCACGATCGCCCGGATGCGGCAGGTCGTCGGCGGCCTCGAGATCCCAGCCGGCGCTACGGTGACGCTGAAGCCGGGCTCCTATCACCTCATGTTCCTGGGCCTCAAGGCGCCTTTCACCGAAGGCGAGCGCATCAAGGCCACGCTCGCTTTCGAAAAAGCCGGCAAAGTCGACATGGAATTCGCGGTGAGGGGCATTGGCGCCGGGCCGCCGCAGGACATGACTATGCATTGAGGCACGGCCAGACGCCTGAAATTGCTGCCGCCGGCCTTTCCGGCTAACTTTGTGTTAACCTGAAGGGCGGCTTAACTTGAACAATGACATTAAGGCCTTTGGAAAGGCCGAAAAGCCCAAGAAATGACGGAATTCCGGAACAGATGTTCCAAGTCGCCCATCCGGAAATCCGCGCCAGCCTTTGGCATTTCGGCGTTTCGAATGGGACGGGCGCGGGGGGCGCATGCCGCGATCGCTGCCGCCAGAGCGGGATGCCGCCTGATTTGCAAGGACCAAAGAAATAAATCCTGCCGCACCAGGGGCGGAAGTCTCCTTGTTGAGCATGTTTTGGACGGCGCAACTGGCCGTCAAATTCGTCATGCTGGGCCTGCTCTGTGCCTCGATCTGGTGTTGGGCCATCATCATCAACAAAGCGATCCTGTTCACGAAATTTCAAAAAGCTATGGACCAATTCGAGCAGGTCTTCTGGTCCGGCACCTCGCTCGAGGAGCTTTACACGAATTTGTCGGCGCGGCCGACGAGCGGCATGGCGAGCCTCTTTGTCGCCGCCATGCATGAGTGGAAGCGCTCGGTGCAGACGGCGAGCGGCTCCTTCATGGGGCTGCAGGCGCGCATCGAGAAAGTGCTCGACGTGTCGATCGCCCGTGAGGTCGAAAAGCTCGAAGTCAAATCTTATCGTGCTCGCGACCGTCGCCTCCGCCGGCCCTTTCATCGGCCTGTTCGGCACGGTCTGGGGCATCATGCATTCGTTTAGCTCGATCGCCGCCTCGAAAAACACCTCGCTCGCCGTGGTGGCGCCCGGCATTGCCGAAGCGCTGTTGGCCACGGCCATCGGTCTCTTCGCGGCGATCCCGGCGCTCATCGCCTATAATAAGCTGCAGGGCGATGTCGCCAAGAAACAAGCGCGTCTTGAAGGCTTTGCGGATGAATTCTCCTCGATCCTGTCGCGGCAGATCGATCAGCATGCGGTCCGCGACCGTGCCGCCTGACCACTTTGCCATGCGAGCTGGCGTTCATAGCGATGCGGAGGATGAGATGGGGATGAACGCTGCGCAGACGCGCAAGGGCGGCAGGCGCGGCCGCCGCGGCGTGCCGCGCTACCGGGCTATGGCCGATATCAATATGACGCCTTTCATCGACGTCATGCTCGTTCTTTTGATCATTTTCATGGTCGCGGCGCCGCTGCTCGCGACCGGCGTCCCGATCGATTTGCCGCATACCAAGGCTGCGGCGCTCAATATCGAGCAGAAGCCGCTGTCCGTCGCGATCGATGAAAAAGGCGACGTCTTCGTCATGGACGACCCGGTGCCGCTCGACAAGCTTGCCGACAAGCTGAAGGAGGTGGCGCAAGAGGGATTTGATCAGCGCATCTATGTGCGCGGCTCCAATGAGGTGAATTACGGCAAGATCGCCCAGGTCATGTCGATCATCACGACGGCCGGCTACAAGAAGGTCGCTCTCGTCACAGAGCCGGCCAAGAATTGAGCCGGCCAAGATTGAGCAGCCGAGAATTGAGCAGCAATGTCGCTTTCGGACAAACCCGGCCTCGTCGTTTCGAGCGCAGCCCATGCCACGCTGCTCGCCGCGGCTTTGCTGTCGTTTTCCTGGGCCCCGAAGCTTCAGGATGCGCAAGAGACGATCCCGGTCGAGATCATGAGTTCATCGGATCTCAATCAGATCATGCGCGGCGATAAGAGCGCGAAAGAGGTGCGGCCGAAGCAGCACGCCGACAAGATCGCCGATACGACCGAGATCAAGCCGAAGCCGCCGCTCGCCGAGGCCAAGCGCGACGTGCCGACACCGCCATCGCCCGACAAGAAATTGCCGGATCCCGGCGAGGCCGAAAAAGCGCCGCCGAAACCGCTCGAGACGGCGGCGCTGTCACCCGCCGAACCGGCGAAACCGGCGCCCAAACCGCCGGTCGTCGAACCGCCGCAGCAAGACGCCGCGGCAGCCGAACCGCTGCCCGTCCCGCGGCCAAAGGTCGATCCCCCCAAAGAAGAGGCCAAGAAAGAAGAGCCGAAGAAGCCCGAGCCGCCAAAACTCAAGCTGGATCAGGTCGCCAAATTGCTCGAAGACAAGAAGCCCAAGGATCCGCCGAAGCCGGCCAAGCCGAAATCGGGCGATGAGAGCCCGGACCACCCGCGCAAATTCGACCCTAATGACATTAGCCGGCTGTTGAGTCGCGAAACCCCGCAACGCAAGGCCGCCACGGGCCGCCAGCTCGAGCAGGTGGCTTCGCTCGGCTCGCCGACAGCCACGGCGCCGCGAATGTCACCCTCGCTCATGGCGCAGATGGAGGGCTGGTTTCAGGATCAGTTCCAAGGCTGTTGGACGCAGCCGATCACCGTTCCGCCCGGGCAGAAATATGTCCCGATGATCCGGGTGCCGCTGAACCTCGACGGTTCGCTCGCCGGCGAGCCGACCCTGCTCAACCCGCCGAGCGATCCGGCCTGGCGGCCGCTCGCTGAAAGCGCTTTGCGCGCGGTCCGCAAATGCGATCCTCTCCCGGTTCCTGCCCAATTCAAGCCCTATTATGACGAATGGCGGGGCCGAATCGTGCGCTTCAACGACGACGTTTTGTGACGCTTTCACGCATGCGGCAGACAATTTCTCCAAGGGAATGTCATCGCGGCGGTTCAAACTGCCAGTCTCTTCGATTCGAGCGGACATGAAAACTATGCTTCCATCCATCACTCGGCGGTCCGCCTGCGGCCTCGTCCTCGGCGCAACCTCGGCCCTTGTGACTTCAAGTCTTGCCGGCTTGCGCCCGGCTTTAGCGCTGGACCGTTATTTCGATGTGCGGCCCGGCGGCGAATTCAAGCCTGTCATCATTGCGGTGACGCAATTCGCCGGCGATTCCGAGGCTGCGCAGCTCACCTCCATCATCACCAATAATTTCAGCCGATCGGTGTTTCTCGCTCCGGTCGATCCGAAGACATTCGTCGACCATCCGAGCAATCCGGATGCAGCGCTGCAAATGGCGTCATGGAAGGCGATCAATGCCCAATTCGTCGTTACCGGCCGCGCCATGCGCGGCAGCAATGGCAAGCTGCAGACGGAATTCCGGCTCTGGGACGTGACGAGCGGAACGCAGGTCGCCGGCCAGCAATATGTCACCGATCCGAACAATGCGCGGCGGGTTGCGCATATCATCTCGGACGCCATCTTCACCCGCATCACCGGCGAAAAGGGCTTCTTCGACACCCGCGTCGTCTTCGTCGACGAGACCGGGCCGGCCATCCGCCGGCGCAAGCGGCTCGCGATCATGGATCAGGACGGCGCCAATGTGCGCTATCTGACGCGCGGCGACGAGCTCGTCGTCACCCCGCGCTTTTCGCCCTCGTCGCAGGACGTGACCTATATGGCCTTCGGCAATTCCGATCCCAAGGTCCTGCTGCTCAACATAGAAACGGGCCAGCGTGAAGTCGTCGGCAATTTTCCGGGCATGACTTTCGCGCCGCGCTTTTCGCCGGACGGACAAAAGATCATCATGTCTCTGTCGCAGAGCGGCGCCTCCAATCTTTACGCCATGGATCTGCGCTCGCGCGCGACGACGCGGCTTTCCAATTCCTCTGCGATCGACACCTCGCCTTCCTATTCTCCCGACGGGTCGCAGATCGTTTTCGATTCCGATCGCGGCGGCACCCAGCAGCTTTATGTCATGCCTGGAACGGGTGGCGCTGCGCAGCGCATCTCCTTTGGCGAGGGAACCTATTCGACGCCGGTCTGGTCGCCGCGCGGCGATTTCATCGCCTTCACCAGACAGGCCAAGGGCATGTTCGCGATCGGCGTGATGAAGCCCGATGGCTCGGGCGAGCGCATATTGACCGAGGGTTTCCATAATGAAGGCCCGACATGGGCGCCGAACGGCCTTTTCCTGATGTTCTTCCGCGATCCCGGCGGCGAGTTGGGCGCCAAGATCTATATGATCGATCTCTTCGGCCGCGCCGAATTTTTGGTGCCGACGCCGTCTTATGCCTCGGACCCCGCTTGGGGGCCGCTGTTGGCGTGAGCGTCCCCCTCTCCCCGCTTGCGGGGAGAGGGCTAGGGTGAGGGGCGAGGTGATTAGCCTCGCAGCCATGCCGAACTTGCCTGAGTGGGCCACGCGAAAAGTTGAAGCAAATCCCCCGGCCCCTCACCTTACCTCTCCCCGCAAGCGGGGAGAGGGGCGGCCGGCGCGGCCGCGAAATGATCAGCAGACGTTTCACTTCACATCCCGGAGCGGACCGCTTCCAGCACCGCATCGCCCATTTGCGCGGTGGAGGCGGATTTTTGCGCATCGCCCTTGATGTCGGCGGTGCGCAGGCCTTTGGCCAGCACCGCGGCGATCGCCGTCTCGATCTTGTCGGCGATTGTGCCGAGGCCGAAGGAATAGCGTAGCGCCATGCCGAAGGAGCCGATCATGGCGATCGGATTGGCGAGGCCCTTGCCGGCGATATCCGGCGCCGAGCCATGCACCGGCTCGTAAAGCGCCTTTCTATGGCCGGTCTTTTCATCGACCGCGCCGAGCGAGGCCGAAGGCAGCATGCCGAGCGAGCCGGTCAGCATGGCGGCGACATCGGAAAGCAGATCGCCGAAGAGATTGTCGGTGACGATCACATCGAACTGCTTCGGCCGGCGCACGAGCTGCATGCCGCACGCGTCGGCGAGTTGATGTTCGAGTTCGACATCGGGAAATTCGCGCTTGTGCAGATCGATGATGGTGTCGCGCCAGAGCACGCCGGATTTCATGACATTATGCTTTTCGCACGAGGTCACTTTATTGCGGCGTTTGCGTGCCAGCTCGAAGGCGACGCGGCCGATGCGCTCGATCTCGTAAGTCTCATAGACCTGCGTATCGACAGCGCGCTTCTGGCCATTGCCGAGATCGACGATCTCCTTCGGCTGGCCGAAATAGAGGCCGCCGGTCAATTCGCGCACCAGCATCATGTCGAGCCCGTCGACAAGCTCGCGCTTCAAGGAGGAGGCATCGGCGAGCGCCGGATAGCAGATCGCCGGGCGCAGATTGGCAAACAGGACAAGGTCCTTGCGTAGCCGCAACAGCCCGGCCTCGGGCCGCACCTCATAAGGGACACCATCCCATTTCGGGCCGCCGACCGCGCCGAAGAGGATCGCATCGGCGGCATTGGCGCGCGCCATATCGTCCTCGCTGATCGATGTGCCATGCGCATCATAGGCGGCGCCGCCGACGAGGCCGCGCTCGATCTCGAAAGAGGCGATGCCTTGCTTGGTGAAGAAGGCAGCGAGTTTTTCGACTTCGGCCATGACTTCCGGGCCGATGCCATCGCCGGGAAGGATGAAGAGCTTGTAGCTGGGCATTCAGATTTCCTTGCATATCGGGAAGCAGAGAAGAAAACGATGGCTCGGCGCGCTCCTTCTCCCGCTTGCGGGAGAAGGTGGCGGGCGGAGCCCGCCGGATGAGGGCAGTGCCGATCGCCTTCGAACCCTCCACTCCTATATCTATTGCATTACTGCCGATCGATGGATGGCGGACCACAGGCTCGCGGAGATGGGTGGCCTGTGGGGCCACCCCTCATCCGACCCGCTTCGCGAGCCACCTTCTCCCGCAAGCGGGAGAAGGAGAACCCTACCTCACGCCGCCAACTGCCGCAGGACATAAGGCAAGATCCCGCCATTATTGAAATATTCGAGCTCGTCGAGCGTCGCAATCTTGCAGGTGAGCGGCACCTTCTTGACGCGGCCATCCGCATATTTGATCTCCGCTTCCATCACCATCCGCGGCTTCAGGCCCTCGCTGAGACCCTTGATCGTGACCTGCTCATTGCCCTTGAGCGCCAGCGTCTTCCAGCTCGTGCCGGGCTCAAAGGTCAAGGGCAGCACGCCCATGCCGACGAGATTGGAGCGATGGATGCGCTCGAAACTTTCGGCGATCACCGCGCGCACGCCTAAGAGCTTCGTGCCCTTCGCCGCCCAATCGCGGGAAGAACCATTGCCATATTCGGCGCCGGCGAAAACCACGAGCGGCACGCCCTCGGCCTGATATTTCATCGCCGCATCATAGATCGGCATTTCTTCGCCGTCCGGCCAATGTTTCGTCATGCCGCCTTCCGGCACTGAGCCGTCCGGCTTTGCCAGAATGAAATTCTTGATGCGGATATTGGCGAAAGTGCCGCGCATCATGATCTCATGATTGCCGCGCCTTGTGCCATATTGGTTGAAATTGGCCGCCGAGACCTGCCGTTCGAGCAGAAATTGCCCGGCGGGCGAAGCGGCTTTGATCGAGCCGGCCGGCGAGATGTGATCGGTCGTGATCTTGTCGCCGAAGAGCGCCAGAACGCGGGCCTCGACAATGTCGGTCACCGGCTCCGGGGTCTTTTTGATGCCCTCGAAATAAGGGGGATTCTGCACATAGGTCGAGCCAATGTCCCAGCGATAGGTCTCGCCCGCCGGCGCTTTCACCTTGCGCCAATGCGTGTCGCCTTCGAAGACATTCCCATAGCGCGCCTTGAAAATCTTCTTGGTCACGAATTTTTCGATGAAGGTCTCGATCTCGTCGCTCGTCGGCCAGATCTCGCGCAGATAGACGGGCCTGCCCTTCTTGTCGAAGGCCAGCGGCTCAGTCGAAAGGTCCTTCGTCACCGTGCCGGCGATCGCATGAGCGACGACGAGCGGCGGCGAGGCGAGATAATTGGCCTGGACATCGGGGCTGACGCGGCCTTCGAAATTGCGATTGCCGGAAAGCACTGCCGCGGCGACGAGGCCGCGCTCATTGATCGTCTTGGAGATTTCAATCGGCAGCGGCCCGGAATTGCCGATGCAGGTCGTGCAGCCGAAACCGACGAGATTGAAGCCGAGCTTGTCGAGGTCCTTTTGCAGGCCGGAATTGGCGAGATATTCGGCGACGACCTGGCTGCCCGGCGCGAGCGATGTCTTGACCCAAGGTTTGACGGAGAGGCCTTTGGCGATCGCATTGCGGGCAAGAAGCCCCGCGCCGATCAGCACATTGGGATTGGACGTATTGGTGCAGGAGGTGATCGCCGCAATGACGACATCGCCATGGCCGAGATCGTAATTCTTGCCTTCGACCGGATAGCGGATGTCTGCATCCTCGGTCTTCTTATATTCGCTCGCCAAAGCACTCTTGAAATCCCTGCCCGACGGCTTCGAGCGGCATGCGGCCTTCCGGCCGCTTCGGCCCGGCCATGGACGGTACGACGCTTTGAAGATCGAGCTCGATCACATCGGTGAAGACCGGGTCTTCCGTAGCCTCGGTGCGGAACAGGCCCTGCGCCTTGGCATATTTTTCGACGAGGCCGAGCCGGCTCGGCGTGCGGCCCGAGGTCGCAAGATAATGCAAGGTCTCGTCGTCGACGGGGAAGAAGCCGCAGGTCGCGCCATATTCCGGCGCCATATTGGCAATTGTCGCGCGATCGGCGAGCGAGAGATGGCCGAGGCCGGGGCCGAAGAACTCGACGAATTTGCCGACGACGCCCTGCTTGCGCAGCATTTGCGTGACGGTCAGCACGAGATCGGTCGCGGTCACGCCTTCTTTCAATTCGCCGGTGAGCTTGAAGCCGACGACTTCCGGCAGCAGCATGGAAAGCGGCTGGCCGAGCATGCAGGCCTCCGCCTCGATGCCGCCGACGCCCCAGCCGAGCACCGACAGGCCATTGACCATGGTCGTGTGCGAATCGGTGCCGACGAGCGAATCGGGATAGGCGATTTCGACCGTCTCCGCCTTGCCACGCGCCGGCTTGTGCTTCTCCTTCCGCGTCCAGACGGTCTGCGCGAGATATTCGAGATTGACCTGATGGCAGATGCCGGTGTCGGGCGGCACGACACGGAAATTGTCGAAGGCGCTCTGGCCCCATTTCAAGAAGCGATAGCGCTCGCCATTGCGCTCATATTCGAGATCGACATTGGTCTTGAACGCTTTGGCCGTGCCGAAAGCGTCGACGATCACCGAATGATCGATGACGAGATCGACAGGCACGAGCGGATTGATCTTCTGCGGATCGCCGCCGAGCGTGGTCATCGCATCGCGCATGGCGGCGAGATCGACGACGGCGGGAACGCCGGTGAAATCCTGCATCAGCACCCGCGTCGGACGAAAGGCGATCTCGCGCTCGACCTTGCCCTTATTGACGAGCCATTCGGCGAGGGCCTGAATGTCCGCTTTGGTGACCGAGCGTCCGTCCTCGAAGCGCAACAGATTTTCGAGCAGCACCTTCATCGAGAGCGGCAGTTGCGAAATGCCGGCGAGCCCGTTCTTCTCCGCCGTCTTGAGCGAGAAATAATGATAGGTCTTGGCTCCGACATTGAGTTTTTTCCGGCATTTGAAACTGTCGAGCGAGGCCATAATCACGCCTTTAATTGGAGGTGGGGACAGAAGGGATGCCGGCTTATAGATAATTTCGCGAGCCGCCGCTACACGGACGAAGGGCGCATCGAGCCGCAGCAAGAATTGAACGCCTTTCATTCACTTTCATTCATATGTAGAATTTTGCATATGCATGATTTTGGCATTCCATGTGGCCGGGCATGATCGGCGCGCTTCCGCTCAAGCGGCAGCTGCGCTATCTAGCGGTTCGAGCCTCCCCACAAGGGCGAGGGTAAAGGCGCTGACGAACGCTCCATGCAGATCGAGGCCTCGGCCCTCGCCGTCGAACGCGGCGGCCGCATCATCTTCACCAATATAGGGTTTCGGCTCGGCGCCGGTGAGGCGCTTCTGGTGACGGGCCCCAATGGCGCCGGAAAATCGAGCCTTTTGCGCGCGATCGCCGGGCTGTTGCCGCTCGCCGCGGGACGGATCGCCGTCGCCCCGCAGACAGATGGCGGCCTCAGCGAGCTTTGCCATTATGTCGGCCATGCCGATGCGCTCAAGCCGAGCCTCACGGTTTATGAAAATCTGGAATTTTGGGCGGCGCTTCTGGCGACGGAGCCCGCGCCTGGCGCCCCTGCGACAAAAATCGAGGCGGCGCTCGCCCGTCTCGGTCTTGCGAGGATCGCCGATCTGCCGTCCGCCTATCTCTCGGCCGGGCAGAAGCGCCGCGCGGCACTTGCCAGATTGCTCGCCGTCCATCGGCCGATTTGGCTTCTCGACGAGCCGGCGACGGCGCTCGATGCGGCCTCGCAAAGCGTGCTCACTGGCATGATGGCGGCGCATCTCGACGAAGGCGGCATGATCATTGCCGCGACGCATGCGCCGCTCGCGCTGCCGGCGCGCGAACTGGCGCTTGGCGGCGCCGCATGACAACAAAGCGCGGTCCTTCGGCGCTTGCCGCGCTGCTTTTACGCGAATTGCGCATCACCCGCCGCATTGGCGGCGCGGCCAGCATGGGCGTCGTTTTCTTCCTCTGCCTCGTCACCATCACGCCTTTTGCGATCGGTCCCGATCTGAAACTTTTGGCGCGTGTCGGTCCCGCCATCCTCTGGATCGCGGCGCTGCTCGCAACTCTGCTCGGTCTCGACCGGCTGTTTCAGGCCGATCATGACGATGGCTCGCTCGATCTCTTTTTCCTCGGCGAAACCCCGCTCGAATTGATCGTTCTCGTCAAATGCCTAGCGCATTGGCTGCTGACCGGATTGCCGCTGGTGGTGGCGAGCCCCTTCTTCGGCCTGATGCTGGGCCTCGCGCCGCAAGCGCTTGGCGCTGTGGCGCTCTCGCTTCTCGTCGGCACGCCGGCCTTGACCTTGATCGGCGCGATCGGCGCTGGCTTGACGGTGAGTCTCCGCCGCGGCGGGCTTCTCCTCTCGATCCTCGTGCTGCCACTTTGCGTGCCCGTTCTGATCTTCGGCGTCGCCGCGGCCTCTGCCGAAACCGAAGGGCTCGTCCCTTTCATGACGCCGTTTCTGATCCTCTGCGGCCTGACTTTAGGGGCAATCGCCGTCGCGCCTTTTGCCGTCGCGCTGGCGCTGCGCCACGCGGCGGAATGAGGCTTGAGCCTCGATTCTCGTCTTTCGAACGTGAGGGGGGGCCGGCTCGAAAAAATGAGATAGCCGGCCGAATAGGCCTGCGGGACGGGCCATAAATGTTGAAGCTGCCGCATTTGCGGTTTAGATGACTGCCCCATGCTGAATCCTGCCAATCCTTCGGATTTCCTCCGCCTCGCCCGGACCGCGGTTCCGGTCACTGCGCTCGTCACTGCGCTCCTCTTCGCGGTCGGCCTTTATCTTTCCTTCTTCGTCGCGCCGGCGGATTATCAGCAGGGCGAGACGGTGCGGATCATGTATCTGCATGTGCCATCGGCCTGGCTCGCCATGTTCATCTATATGGTGATGACGGCATCGGCCTTCGGCACGCTCGTCTTCCGCCATCCGCTCGCCGATGCGGCGCAAAAGGCCGCGGCGCCGCTCGGCGCCGGCTTCACCTTCATCTGCCTCGTCACCGGCTCGCTTTGGGGCAAGCCCATGTGGGGCACATGGTGGGTCTGGGATGCGCGGCTCACCTCGGTTCTCGTGCTGTTTCTGATCTATCTCGGAATTATCGCAATCTGGCAGGTCATTGAAGATCCTGGCAAGGCGGCACGGATTGCCGCCGTGTTCACGCTTGTCGGCGCGATCAATATTCCGATCGTCCATTTCTCGGTCAATTGGTGGAACACTTTGCATCAGCCGGCTTCGGTCTTCCGCCTCGGCGGGCCGACCATTGCGCCAAGGATGCTCTGGCCGCTCATCGTCATGGCGCTGGCCTTCACGCTTCTCTTCGTTACCTTGCATCTCATGGCGATCCGCAATGAGATCCTGCGCCGCCGCATCCGCCGCCTGTCCATGCTTGCCGTGAGCGCCGGCGAAAGCGCGGTGCAGAGTGCCGTTCCGGAGCCGGCGCAATGAACAATGATCCCTATTTCGGCTTTATCCTTGCCGCCTATCTCACCGGTTTCACAATCATCACCGGCATGATCGTCGCGACCATCCTTGACTATCGTAATCTGAAACGCTTGCTTGCACGGCTTGCGGCGCGCACCGGCCGCGCCATCGACGATTGATGTTTGGAAGATTGATGTTTGCAAGATTGAGGTTCGCATGAGCGAATTGCACGAGCCTGCGAATGCGGAGGACGCAGGTCCTGCGCCGGCGGCACGCCGGCCGCGGCTCGTTTTGTTGCCGCTCCTGTTCTTCGCGGCGCTCGCGGCGCTTTTCCTCTTGCGGCTCTTTGCCGGCGATGATTTGCGCCTGCCTTCCGCCCTCGTCGGCAAGGAGGTGCCGCATTTCAATCTGCCGTCGATCGACGGGCTTGCGGGCCATCCGGGCCTTGCCGATGCGGATCTGCGACAGGGCCATGTGACGCTTGTCAATGTCTTTGCCTCCTGGTGCGTCCCCTGCCATCAGGAGCATCCCTTCCTTCTCGCCCTCGCACAGGATGCGACGCTGATGAAGGAAGGCGTCGTCATCGTCGGCATCGCCTATAAGGATTCATCCGAGAACACCCGCCGCTTTCTCGGCGCGGACGGCGATCCTTTTGCGCGCATCGGCGCCGATACCTCCGGGCGCACCGGCATAGACTTCGGCGTCTACGGCGTGCCGGAGACCTATATCGTCAAGGGCGACGGCAAGATCGCTTATAAATTCGTCGGTCCGATGAGCGAAGACTCGATCCGCGCGATCATCCTGCCGCAGATCGAGAAAGCGCGGCAGTAGAGCATGATCCCGAAAAGTTGCAGACTTTTCGGACAAGATCATGCGTCAAAATCAAGACTTGAAGCCCGCTTCCGCAAGCAGAGCCGCAACCTCCTGCCGCAATTCTTCTGGCGTCGACACAAGCGTCGCAAAAACGATGCGGATGATCCTTTCCCCATCGCTGATGTCGAGGCCTTCGGGATCGAAACCGATCATGTGCCACACCCCTTCGGTACCGCCGAAGGCTGATGCGAGCGCATTCGCGATCTGCGGATCCGCGTTCTCGATCTCCGCGACCAATTCGCCTTCTTCTGCGATGAGCTGCGAGGCGCCCTCGAGCGATGTGACAATCGCATCGGCGCCCAAATTCGCGGCGCGGCCGAAGCCGCCGTTCAGATGCGCCGTCTCTATCGCAACGCGGAAAAAGGCGAAATCGGCGAAATCGACATAAAGGCTCGATTTCGGATGACGGGCGAGAAAGCGCGCGCGCAAGGCCAAGCGCTCGGCCGAATCACTCACACGTTCGGCGCGGCCGAGAATCGTCAGCCGTGGATGCGTCAGAGGATCGCCGCCGCTCAGCCTATCGAGCGCCGAATAAAACAAGAGCGACATGCGCAAATCAGCGTCGAGATGGCGCGTATGCGCAGCGAGTCGCGACAAAAGGAGAATCGGACTTCCGTCAGCCGCGGTCGCGACATTGACGAGCGAAGCGAAAGGATAGCTCGACGGCGCAGCAAGTGAGGCGAGCGCCGCGGCCCTTGTGCTGCGCAAGAGGAGCTTGGCTTCGGCGATCGCGTCGAATGTCCCGTCAGGAGTTTGTTTTTCGTTTGTCAAGGCCATTATTGTCCGATTCGCGCCCGTTGTGATAAACGGGTGACATTTGGTTTCTTTCCGGCTATTTAAAGCCTAATTGCGTCGATTGCACTTGGCCGCGGTTAAGTCGCGAATTGTGGGAATGGCCAGGAAAGCGCAATCGAAAGCGTAATTGGCGGCCGTCACATTTCGGCCGTCAAGCCCTATGAGGCTCGCGCCGAGCCGGTTTGATCGTGCGGACGCTGTGCGGCCGGGCAATCGGGAAGAAGTCGGTTCTGCGTTGGGAATTGGGCCATGTCCCATGGGAAAAGTTCAGCCGCTTTTCCTGGACATGCGCGGGTCGACGCATGTGGAGCGACGCGTCTGTCCTTGTGAGGATTCTTGCCGAGGATTCCTGCGGGGGATTCTTGTGCTCAAAAGTTGATCGCGATGTCGCGGCTGTGATGCCGGTGATCAACCATGCTGGCAGTAAAGGCTTATCAAGTTGAAGCCTTGTTTTGGAACATGAAGGCTCATCTTCGAACATAAGGACGCTGAATGCCGACGATTGCCCTGGTCGATGATGACCGCAACATTCTCACATCCGTTTCGATCGCCCTCGAAGGCGAGGGCTATCGGGTCCAGACCTATGCGGATGGTTCGACAGCCCTCGACGGGTTGAAGACCAATCCGCCGGATCTTGCGATCTTCGATATCAAAATGCCGCGCATGGATGGGATGGAGCTGTTGCGCCGGCTGCGGCAAAAATCCGATCTGCCGGTCATTTTCCTCACCTCGAAAGATGATGAGATCGATGAATTGTTCGGCCTCAAGATGGGCGCCGACGATTTCATCCGCAAACCCTTTTCGCAGCGGCTGCTGGTGGAAAGAGTAAGGGCCATTTTGCGGCGCGCCAATCCGAAAGAAGCCGCGACGCAAAAGGAATCGGAAGCCAAGATCCTCGAGCGCGGCCTTTTGAAGATGGATCCAGAGCGCCACACCTGCACGTGGAAGAACGAGGCGGTCACGCTCACGGTTACCGAATTTCTCATTCTCCAGGCGCTGGCCACGCGGCCGGGCGTCGTCAAAAGCCGCAATGCGCTGATGGACGCGGCCTATGACGATCAGGTCTATGTCGATGATCGCACCATCGACAGTCACATCAAGCGGCTGCGCAAGAAGTTCAAGGCCGTCGACGAAGAATTCGAGATGATCGAAACGCTTTACGGCGTCGGCTATCGTTTCAAGGAGTGCGCCTGACGTCATGTCGACGTCACGGGTCGGTGCAGGTCGGGCCTTCGCAATGGCCTGACCGCATGCCGAGCCTTTTGAAGCCTTATGAATTGCGTGAGGCGAGCGCAGAGTGCCAGGCACGCAGGCAAAAGGTCTGAATGCGGATGAGCGTCGAAGCGCAGGATGACACAGAGATCCGAAAGGAGATCGTCGCGCAGCGCCAAGCGCGGCGGCTAAAGCGCAATGTGTTCACCCGTTTTCTATTGCGGGCCCGGGCCATCGAACGGGCCGTCGCAAACCGGTTTTCCTCCTCCCTCACCCGCCGCATCGTCGTTCTCAATCTCGGCGGTCTCGTCGCGCTTCTCGTCGGCTTCCTTTATCTCAATCAGTTCCGCGAAGGCCTGATCGACGCGCGTGTGCAAAGTCTGCAGACGCAGGGCGAGATCATTGCCGCGGCGATCGCGGCCTCGGCCACGGTCGAGACGGATTCGATCACCATCGATCCCGAAAAGCTTTTGCAATTGGCGCCGGGCGAAAGTTATGGCGTCTCCGACGAAAGCCGGCCGTCGCTTGATTTTTCGATCAACCCGGAACGGATCGGTCCGGTGTTGCGCCGGCTCGTGTCGCCGACAAAAACCCGCGCCCGCATCTATGATCGCGACGGCTATCTTTTGCTTGATTCGCGGGCGCTGACGGATCGCGCCAATATTTTGCGCTACGACTTGCCTGCGGCGGCGCCGGAAGAGGCGACGAGCTGGATCGAGCGCGTCTGGAATGGGTTGAAAGGCTATTTCGGCTATTCCAATCTGCCGCTCTATGAGGATATCGGCGTGGCCAATGGCAAGGCCTATCCGGAAGTCGCGCGGGCGCTGAGCGGCACGGCGAAATCCGTTGTGCGCGTCAATGTCAAGGGCGAGACGATCGTCTCGGTCGCAGTGCCGATCCAGCTCTTCCGGACCGTCCGTGGCGCTCTCTTACTGTCGACGCGCGGCGGCGATATCGATGCGATCATCGCCTCTGAACGCTGGGCGATCATCCGCATCTTTCTCGTCTCCGCTTTCGTCATGTTGCTTCTGTCGTTTTTCCTTGCCGGAACCATTGCCGAGCCGATGCACCGGCTCGCGGAGGCCGCCGAGCGCGTTCGCCGCGGCATCAAGTCACGCCAGGAGATACCTGACTATACGTCGCGCAGCGACGAGATCGGCCATCTTTCCGGCGCGCTCCGGGATATGACACGGGCGCTCTACAACCGTATCGATGCGATCGAGAGTTTTGCCGCCGATGTGGCGCATGAGCTTAAAAATCCCCTGACCTCGCTGCGCAGCGCGGTGGAGACCCTGCCCAATGCGCGCAGCGAAGAACTCGAGCCAAAGGCTGCTCGCCATCATCAAGCATGATGTGCGCCGGCTCGACAGGCTCATCAGCGACATCTCCGATGCCTCGCGTCTTGATGCCGAACTCGCCCGCGCCGATATGGCGCCGATCGATCTCACCCGCATCCTGGCCACGGTCGTCGCAATGTCGAACCAGGTCAACCAAGGTAATGGTATTCACGTCACGCTCGATATTGCGCCGCGGCTTGTGGACGCGGATCTGCACAAGTCAAGCTTCATGGTCCTCGGCCATGATTCGCGCCTGGGCCAGGTCTTCAACAATCTGATCGACAATGCCAAATCCTTTTCCAATCCGGGCGGCAGCGTGCGCGTCGCCCTACGTCCGGCCAAGGGCGCTGCGGAAACCGGCCTGCCGCGGGAGGGCTTCGAAATCATCGTGGATGATGACGGGCCAGGCATACCGGCCGATGCCTTCGAGCGTATTTTCGAGCGTTTCTACACCGATCGGCCGGGTCAGGGCTTCGGCCAGAACTCCGGCCTCGGCCTCTCGATCACGCGCCAGATCATCGAGGCGCATGGCGGTCGTATCCGGGCCATGAACCGCTCCGGCCCGGCGAAAGACAATTCTGGCCCCTGCGTCTATGGCGCCCGTTTCGTCGTCTGGCTGCGGGCGGCAAGTTGAGTGCCGACACGGCGGGCGCGACACGCCAAAGCGCTGCCAACTCGGTCTCCTCGACCCTCCACGCAAGTGCGGTGGCGGTGGGCGAGGCCGGGATTCTCATCCGCGGCCGCTCCGGTGCGGGCAAAAGCAGCTTGGCTGTCGGCCTGCTGGCACTCGCTGCCGAGACTGGCCGTTTCGCCCGCCTCGTCGGCGACGACCGGGTCGAACTTGTCTGTCGCAGCGGTCGCCTCATTGCCCGAGGTCATCCTTCGATCCTCGGCATGATCGAATTGCGTGGCCAGGGGATTATCCGTATTCCCTATGAGGCGGCCACGGTCGTGCGGCTCGTCGTCGATCTCCTGCCGGCCGAAGCGATGGCGCGCTATCCCGATCCCGCCGAGAGGCAAGCGGAACTTTGTGGTGCAAAACTGCCACGCTTGGCTTTGCTGAGCGACCGGAGCAGCTATGACTGCGCTCTCCTCGTCATGGCGCGCCTTCAACAGATCGAGACAATCTGACGCGATGGCGTGTCATTTCGCTTGCCAACTTCATCGCAACGCACAAAATGGCGCCTCAAATGGGGCAAGACCCAAGTCATCCCGAGAGTTATCCCTGGTCTTCGGTCCTAATAAAAGGCTGCCTCGACGCCGGGGCGCTCCTTGCCGCATGGGTGCCGACGTGAGTGTTGAACCAACGCCGACACGCGCTGCGACGGAGCGGGCCACACGCGGAGGTGGTGAATGAGCCGGTGCGTTCGATGATAGGAATGGTCCTTGTGACCCATGGACATCTGGCGACCGAGTTCCGCGCGGCGCTGGAACATGTCGTCGGCCCGCAGAAACAGATCGCCACCGTATCGATCGGCGCCGACGATGATATGGAACAGCGGCGCAAAGATATTCTCGATGCGGTCAAGGAGGTCGACGCCGGTGACGGCGTCGTGGTGCTGACCGATATGTTTGGCGGCACCCCGTCCAATCTCGCGATTTCGGTGATGAACGGTGGCCATATCGAGGTCGTCGCCGGCATCAATCTGCCGATGCTCATCAAGCTTGCCTCCGTCCGCGACGTTGCGAGCCTTGAACAGGCCGTCATTCAGGCGCAGGACGCCGGCCGCAAATATATCTATGTCGCGAGCCGAGTGCTCGGCGGAAAATGAGCAAGCCAGATCTTCCACTTCCCGATGACGATGAGTGCCTGCCTTCGGAGCCGCTGCCCGAAGGGTTCCAATCCTGCGAGCTGATGATCATCAACCGCAAGGGGCTGCATGCCCGCGCCACCGCAAAGCTCGTCCAATGCATAGAACCCTATGATGTGGAAGTCCTCGTCAGCCGGTGCGGCGAGACGGTCGGCGGCACTTCGATCATGGGCATATTGACGCTCGGCGCAGGGCCTGGCTCGACCATCCGCATCGCCGCCAAAGGGCCCGATGCCGCAGCCGTCCTCGCCGCCCTCACAAAGCTCGTCGCCGACCGTTTCGGCGAGGATGAATGATGCGGCATGCGTTGCATCGTCTTGCGGTCGCAACGCCCGGCAAGGGCCTTGTCGAGATCACCGAGCCGGTTGCGAAATGGGTTGCCGGCCAAGCCATGGCGACCGGGCTTTTGACGCTCTTCTGCCGGCACACGTCCGCTTCGCTTCTCATTCAGGAGAATGCCGATCCCGATGTGCGCAAGGATCTCGAAAGCTTTTTCGAGCGGCTCGTCCCGGAAGGCCGCGGGCTTTATGTCCATGACACCGAAGGGCCCGACGATATGCCGGCGCATATCCGCGCCGCGCTGACGCAGACCCAATTGTCGATCCCGATCGAGGCGGGCCGCATGCTGCTCGGCACCTGGCAGGGGATCTATCTCTTCGAACACCGCAGCGCCGGCCATCGCCGCGAGATCGTGCTGTCGCTGATGGGGGAGTGAAGGCGGCTTGTGTGCCGCGCCCTTCTCCCGCTTGCGGAAGAAGGGACGCGCCTTCACCCCTTCTTCGTCTCCGCCTTGCCCTCCGGCCCCTGCAAGAGATCCGGCCGGCGCTCTTTGGTGATCTTCAAGGCCTCGGCCTTGCGCCAGGCGGCGATCTTGGCGTGATCGCCGGAGAGCAGAATTTCGGGGATCTCGCGGCCTTCGAATTCGCGTGGCCGTGTATAGTGCGGATATTCGAGCAGGCCGCCCTCGAAACTCTCGTCGAGGCCTGAGGCCTCCTTGCCCATCACGCCGGGCAGCAGCCGCACGATGGCATCGAGCGTGACCATGGCGGCGAGTTCGCCGCCCGAAAGCACATAATCGCCGATCGAGACCTCTTCCAACCCCCGCGCTTCGATCACCCGCTCGTCGACGCCTTCGAAGCGCCCGCAGATCAGAACGACGCCTTCGCCGTTGCTCAATTCGCGCACGCGTGCCTGCGTCAGCGGCTTTCCGCGCGGCGACATGAGAAGCCGCGGACGTGCGTCCCCCGGCGCAAGGCCGGCATCGAGACTTGCCGCCAAAACATCTGCGCGGAAAACCATGCCGGCGCCGCCGCCAGCCGGCGTGTCATCGACCGCCCGATGCCGACCGAGACCATGGGCACGGATATCTTGCGTCTCGAGAGTCCAAATGCCGCGGGCGAGCGCATCGCCGGCGAGCGACAGGCCGAGTGGCCCAGGAAACATTTCTGGAAACAATGTAAAGACCGTCGCGCGCCACATGATTGACCACCTGGCTCAACGCGATGCCGATGATACCTTCGGCTGTGAAGGCATAGTCTCTGCTTCCTCATCCTGAGGAGGCTGCCGAGCAGCCGTCTCCAAGGAGGCGGACGCATCGATCTCGACCGGCGGCACGATAATGACATGGCCGTGGGCCAGATCGATGATCGGCACCGCCTCCTTGGTGAAAGGCAGAAGCAGCGTCTCGCCACCGCTCTTCGGAGCGATTTCGAGAATATCGCCGCCGCCGAAATTCAGGATCTGGACAATCTCGCCGATCTCTTCGCCAGTCTCGGTCTCGGCTGTAAGCCCGATCAGATCGGCATGATAATATTCATCCTCTTCTGCCGCGGGCAGCACCTCGCGGGGCAGGAAGAGCGCGACATTGGTGAGTTTCTCCGCCGCCTCGCGCGTGGTGATCCCCTTGATGCGGACGACGAAGAGAGCGCCCTTCAAGACCCGCAGCGCTTCGATCTCGAAAGACCGCGCGCCGCTCGCATCAGAAAGCCTGCCATAGGTTCCGATCGCCGCCGGATCCTGCGTATAGGATTTGAGCCGCAGCTCGCCTTTGACGCCATGCGCGGCGCCGAACTGGCCGACGAGGATGCGGTCCTTCGGCATGGATCAGGCCGAGGCTTCGGCCGCCTTAGCGGCGGCCGCAGCGCGCTCCTGCGCCTTCTTCTTCGGCTGGCCTTGCTTGGGATTATTGTGCGGCTCGCGCTTCAATACACCGAGGCCATCGAGGAGCCGGGCGACGCGATCGGTCGGCTGGGCGCCTTTGGCCATCCAGGCCACGGCCTTTTCCGTATCGAGCACGAGACGGTCGGCGGCATCCTTCGCCTTCAGAGGATCGAAAATGCCGATCTTCTCGATGAAGCGGCCATCGCGCGGAAAACGCAAATCGGCGATCACGACGCGATAGAAGGGACGCTTCTTGGCGCCGCCGCGCGACAGACGAATTCTGAGAGACATTACTACTTTCCTTTCCGTTTGGTTCCGGTCATTTGTTGCTCTACGTCTTCCCATGTCGTTTTCAGAATGGGTCGAGCAACGTTAAGTATGGTTTCGTCGAATTGGATCTGGTGTTTGCTCATCTCACATTTGATCGCCTGATAGATGGCATCATGCTTTTCGGGGGTTAACATGAGAATGGTTCGAGCACAGCGTCTGATAAATTGAAACTTTAGGGGATCGTTTGGCTGAGCGCTGAGCTTTGCTGATAGCTCCAGAATCGACGCCAAATTCCAACGGAGTTTTTCCTTCCACTGCTCACGCAGTTTCGCCACTTCACGATGGCCAGCGAGGTCCTCGCTGCGCCAGCTCTTCCAAGCCGCTACGGCCGAAAAAACGAGAGAAGCGACCGCGATTAGTGCTGCCACGATGGGCACAATTTGAATCCAAAGCGGAATAGATGCGGGAGCGCTCACTTCTTCTTTCCCCCGCCCAGAGAGCCGCCAAGCCCAGGCAGTTTTGCACCGCCCAAGCCGGGCAATTTCGCGCCGCCAAGACCAGGTAACCCAACGGGTGGCTTGGCACCAAAAAGTCCGGCCGGCAAAGCGGGCGCTTTCGTCGGCCCGCTCGTGGGCATGGGTTTGCCGGGCGCCTCACCCATCTGCCTTTGCAAGGCGGTAAGCTCATCCGGACTTGGCATTCCGCCGGGCAATCCGCCCGGCATGCCGCCCAATCCGAACATGGACGCCATCTTGCCCATCGGCCCGCGCTTGGCGCTGCCCATTTGCTTCATCATATCGGCGATCTGCCGATGCTGCTTTATGAGACGATTGACGTCCTCAACTCTGGTGCCGGAACCCGAAGCGATGCGCTTCTTGCGCGAGGCTTTGAGAATATCCGGATTGCGCCGTTCGCCCGGCGTCATCGAGAGGATGATGGCGCGCTGGCGCTTGATGATCCGGTCGTCGAGATTGGCGGAAGCGATCTGGTCCTTCATTTTGGCGACGCCGGGCAACATCCCCATAATGCCGCCGAGGCCGCCGATCTTTTCAACTTGGGCCAATTGATCTCCGAAATCTTCGAGATCGAATTTGCCCTTGCGCATCTTGTCGGCGATCTTTTGCGCCTTTTCCGCATCGATCGTCTGCGCCGCTTTCTCGACCAGCGAGACGATGTCGCCCATGCCGAGAATGCGATTGGCGATGCGGTCGGGATAAAAATCCTCAAGCGCATCCATCTTCTCGCCGATGCCTAAAAGCTTGATCGGCTTGCCGGTCACGGCGCGCATGGAGAGCGCGGCGCCGCCGCGGCCGTCGCCGTCGACGCGGGTCAAAACGATGCCAGTAATGCCGACGCGGGTGTCGAAATTTTTCGCGAGATTCACCGCATCCTGGCCGGTGAGACTGTCGGCGACGAGCAGGATCTCGTGCGGATTCGACGCCGCCTTGATCTCGACCATTTCGGCCATCAAGGCTTCATCGATATGGGTCCGGCCGGCCGTGTCGAGCAGCACGACGTCATAGCCCTGCAGCCTTGCAGCCTGTTCGGCGCGCCTTGCGATCTGCACAGGCGTCTGGCCGGCGACGATCGGCAAAGTATCGACGCCGACCTGGCGGCCGAGCACGGCGAGCTGCTCTTGCGCTGCCGGCCGTTTCACGTCGAGCGAGGCCATCAGAACCTTACGCTTCATCCGCTCGGCGAGGCGCTTGCCGATCTTCGCCGTCGTCGTCGTCTTGCCGGCGCCTTGCAGGCCGACCATCATGATCGCGACCGGCGGCACCGCATCGAGATCGATCGGCTCGGCTGCTTGGCCCAAGGTCTCGACCAGAACGTCATTGACGATCTTGATGACCATCTGGCCGGGCGTCACCGATTTGACGACATTGGCGCCGACGGCGCGCGACCGCACCTTGTCGACGAAGGAGCGCACGACATCGAGCGCGACATCGGCTTCGAGCAGCGCGCGGCGAACCTCGCGCAAAGCGAGATCGACATCGGCGTCAGAGAGCGTGCCGCGGCGGGTCAGGCCGTCGAGAATAGATGAGAGCTTTTCCGAAAGCCCTTCGAACATGCTTTTATCCTTCGGCTCGGGAGGAAGCCCCGAGCAAGCGCTTCATCTTCGACAATTTCGCGTCGGCGTGGGCTTCTTGCAAAGCTTGGCACGTCCCTCTCCCGCTTGCGGGAGAGGGTGGCTTGCGGAGCAAGCCGGGTGAGGGGCGGTTCAACCTGCAAGAACCCTCATCCGTCATGCTTCGCATGACACCTTCTCCCGCAAGCGGGAGAAGGATGCGCCACCCAACGCAAAACGCGCCCGGGGGCGCGACGCGCTGCCGGACGGGGACCGCCAAGCCTCCTGGGCCGGTCGGTTTTGAACAGACATCTCTTGCGAGAATGAGGCTTTTTAGGCGCGGAGCGCGGCTGCGTCAAGGAAAGGTGGCGGAAAATCAAGGAAGCGCGGCGGGACGAGCAGCGGGCGCTGCCGCCTCCCCCCCTCCATCATCTCCACGAACCGCCGAAACAGATAATGGCTGTCTCTTGGCCCCGGCGAAGCCTCCGGATGATGCTGCACAGAAAAGGCCGGCCGGTCGGTGAGCGCAATGCCGCAATTCGAGCCATTGAGCTTGCCTCAGTGACCCAGGCTCTTGATATAGGCCAAGATATCCGCGATCTCGCTGCGCGCTAGCCTCATGTCCGGCATTTTGCGATGCGAGGTGCTGAGGAAGGCCCTAAGCCCCTCTGAAGACAGCTTTCTGTGGGCGATCGACGCGAAGCTCGGAACGTCCGAATTGGCCGTCTTCTGGTCGGGCGAGACCAGGTGGCAGGTGGCGCACCAGCGCTTGGCGATGATCTCGCCTTTCGCCGCATCGGCCGCGAAAGCGCCAGCCGGCATGGCCATCAGAACGAGAAACGTGATCGGGCCAAGGCACCGGGTGTGCGAGATTGATTCGAGCATGATTCAACTCCAGCCTATCGTGGAAGCTCTATACCAAGATTTGCTCTGGCGTCGAACTATGGCGTGGCCGTCTCTCCTGCCTTCGCCCGCTCCATCATCTCCACAAATCTGCGAAACAGATAATGGCTGTCGCGCGGGCCGGGCGAAGCTTCCGGATGATGCTGCACCGAAAAAGCCGGCCGATCGGTGAGCGCGATGCCGCAATTCGACCCATCGAAAAGCGAGCGATGCGTCTCCTTGGCGAAATTGGGCAGGGTGTCGCGATCGACCGCAAAGCCATGGTTCATCGAGACGATCTCGACCTTGTCGGTGGTAAAATCCTTCACCGGATGATTGGCGCCATGATGGCCCTGGCGCATTTTCATCGTCTTGGCGCCGATCGCCAGCGCCAGCATCTGATGCCCCAAGCAAATCCCGAAGGTCGGGATTTTTCTGTCGATCAGATCCTTGATGACCGGCACCGCATAGATGCCTGTCGCGGCCGGATCGCCCGGCCCGTTCGACAGAAAGACCCCATCGGGCGCGAGCGCCAGGATCTCGGCGGCGGATGTGGTTGCCGGCACCACGGTGACGGCGCAGCCGGCCTCGGCCAGAAGCCGCAATATATTGCGCTTCACACCATAATCGATCGCGACGACATGATATTTCGGATCTCTCTGCCGCCCATAGCCATGCTCCGGGGTCCAGGCCGTCTCGTCCCAGGTAAATCTTTGCGCGGTGGTGACCATGGGCACCAGGTCCATGCCTTCGAGGCCCGGCCATTGCGCCGCTTTCGCCTTCAGTGCCGGCAGATCGAAAATGCCCTCGGGCGAATAAGCGATGACGGCATTGGGCATGCCCTTTTCGCGAATGCGGATCGTCAATGCGCGCGTATCGATGCCGCAAAGCCCGATGATGCCGCGGCTCTTCAGCCATTGGTCGAGATGGCGCGTCGCGCGATGGTTCGAAGGATCGGTGATCGGCGCATGGACGACGATGCCGCGCACGCCTGAGGAAGAGGCGAGATTGATCGTCTCTATATCCTCTTCATTGGTGCCGACATTGCCGATATGCGGAAAGGTGAAGGTGACGATCTGGCCGGCATAGGAAGGATCGGTGAGGATTTCCTCATAGCCGGTCATGGCGGTGTTGAAGCAGACTTCGCCGACGGCTTCGCCCGCGGCGCCGAGGCCGAAGCCTTCAATGACCGTGCCGTCGGCGAGAACGAGAAGCGCCGTCGTGACGGGCTTCGCCCAGCGGAGTGTTTCTTGTTGGTCTTGATCCTGCGTCATGCGCGCTCTACACCCTTACCCTCTATGCTTGCCCGCGGCGCGTCTTCGCCATGCGCCGGAAGGCCACGGGTGCGAAATTCAGATCAGAGATGATCGTCTCGCAACTTTGCGACGTTTAAGGACGTGCCGCCTTTGGGGCGCCTGCCACTTGGCTGTCCTCAATGAAGACATGCTCTAGGGAGAAGCAGGAGCGGGGTCAACCCGGGTGAGGCTCGCCCAACTCAACCCGATCTCAGGAGGCGCGCATGCGCGACCGATTTAACAATGAACTCAAGGTAGCGATGAAGGCCGGCGACAAACTGCGCGTCGCGACCATCCGGATGATCAATGCCGGCATCAAGGACAAAGACATCGAGGCGCGTGGCCAGGGCAAGACCGTCTCCGACGACGAGATCCTGGCGCTTCTCCAAAAGCTCATCAAGAGCCGGCAGGAATCGGCCGAAATCTATGAAAAGGCCGGCCGCACCGATCTCTCGACGAAGGAACGCGAGGAAATCGCGATCATCCAGAGCTTTCTGCCGCAGGCCTTGAGCCCGGCCGAGGTCGATGCGGCGATCACCGCCGCCATTGCCGAGGCCGGCGCCACATCGGTGAAAGAGATGGGGAAGGTGATCGGCCTGCTCAAGTCCAAATTTGCCGGGCGTATGGATTTCGCGAGCGCAAGCGCGGCGGTGAAGGCGAAGCTCGGAGCATAAAGCGAGGGCTTCTTGCGAAGCCTACAACCCAATCGGGCCGAGATCGCGGATCTCCGTCCGCCCTTCCGGGCCAATGCCGCGGGCGCGCGCCCTGATGCGAGGCTCCTTCGTCGTGCCGTCGATTTCGAAAATATGATAGCCGGCGCGGTGCTCCGGCGTGCCGCGGATCGCCGAAGCCGAGGCGACGCCGACGACCGGCACCGGCCGATCCGGACCTTCCATATGGGCGACCGAATGCCGATGGTTGTGGCCATGCAGGATCAGCTCGGCGCCGATGCGGCGGATCATCGCCTCGAAATCTTCCGCATCACTCAGTGCCCGGCCGAGCGCGGCGCCGCCTCTCTGCGGCGGATGATGGATCATGACCACGCGCACATGGCCGGCGCGGCCCGCCTCGGCGAGCAATTTTGCCGCGGCCTCGCATTGCTGCCGCCCGAGCCGGCCGGAGGCAATGAAGGGCGGCGTCGGCACCCCTGAGGACAGGCCGATGAGCGCCACATTGCGGCGCAGCCGCAGATAGGGATAGGAGGTCTCGCCCCCATCCCCCTTCGTCCAAGGCGCGAAAGTCGCCGCGAGATCCGGCATCGTCCCTTTCACATAGGCATCGTGATTGCCGGGAACGAAGCTCACCTCCTGCGGCGAGCCGAGCGTTTCGAGCCAGGCGCGGGCGAGCGGATATTCGGCTTTGAGGCCGATGTTCAGAATATCGCCGGTCATGGCAATATGGTCCGGGTGCTGCGCCTTCATGTCGGCGACGAGGGCTGTGAGCACATCCATGTCATGGATATGCGCCCGCGCCCGCGTCCAATTGATATAGCCGGTGAGCCTTTTGCCGATGAGTTCACGCCGCCGCGGCTGCGGCAGCGGGCCGATATGCGCATCCGACAAATGGGCGAGGATGAGGCTCATGCCGGCCGTTACGACTCCTATTTTTTCTGACGCATGATCTCGTCCGAAAAGTCTGCAACTTTTCGGGATCATGCTTGCGTCAAGCGGCGCCGATGAGTATGCCGGCGCCGAGCACGATGACGCCGCCGAGCACGATCTGGAAAATCGCCTGCAAGAGCGGCGTATCCATGTAATGCGCCCGCACCCAGGCGATGACCCAGAGCTCGACGAAGACCACGACGCCGGCTATGCCTGTCGCGATCAGAAAGGCGTTGGGCAAAGTGTTCGGCACGAGATAGGGCAGGGAATGGCCCAGGCCGCCGAGCGCCGTCATCAGGCCGCAGATGATGCCGCGCAGCAAAGGCGCGCCGCGGCCGGTCAGCGAGCCGTCGTCGGACAGGGCCTCCGCAAACCCCATGCTGATGCCGGCGCCGATCGAGGCGGCGAGGCCGACGAGAAAGGTCGACCAGGTGTTGTGGGTTGCGAAAGCCGCGGCGAACAAAGGCGCGAGCGTCGACACCGATCCGTCCATCAGCCCGGCGAGGCCCGGCTGCACATATTGCAGGACGAACATCCGGCGGTTGATCTCGTTCTCCCTTTCGCGCTCGGTCTTCGGCACGGCCTGCGCCTCGATCTCGGAAGCCAGCGCCTCATGGCCCTGCTCGACCGCGGCGAGATTGTTCAGAAGCTTGCGAATCTCAGGGTCCTTCGCCTGCTCCGCCGCCTTATGGTAGAAATTATAGGATTCGGCTTCGCGCACTTCCACCTCGCGGCGGATCTCGTCGATCGGCAGATTGCGGACGAGCCAGACCGGACGCCGTTTGACGAAGCCGCGCACGTCAGTGCGGCGGATCGGCAGGACGTTGGGGCCGAATTTCTGCTGATAGGTCCGCGACAGCGCGTCATGATGCGTCGCCTCGACCTTGGCCATGCTTTCGAACAGAGCGGCGGTCGCCGGATAGCGCTCGCGCAGATCCTCGGCAAAGGACATATAGACGCGATGATCGTCATCCTCTGAGTCGATCGCGACGGCGAGAATCTCCCGCTCGTCAAGCTGCGAAAAGCTCTTCAAAGCAAACTCCTTTGCTCGCTGTGCCGGCGCAAAACTCTTACCCTTTGGACCACATGCTGTAGCTAAACTGGGGGTTACATGCCACTACTTTTGAATGCTTCCAATTAAGGCAAGTTGGCGGCGGTCCGGCAAAGCTGGCGGGCTGCTAGAGCGGTTTCAGGTTGCGTGCCCGCACGCAACCGTTTCGAAACCGCTCTCATTCAAGAAGTGAGAGCATTTTCGGACGCAAAACCGGTACCCACTTTTGCTGAAAATGCTCTAGGACGAGGATGAATAAATGGCTGTCGGCATGCGCTGGCTGGCAAGGCTTGCCGGACAAGCGAAAACTCTGGCTCGGCCGCTGCGCCTCGGTGTGCGCGGGCTTGTCGTCGATCGTCGCGACGGGCGCTCCGACCATGTCCTTCTCGTCCGCCACACCTATGTCGCCGGCTGGTATCTGCCCGGCGGCGGCGTCGAAGCCGGCGAATCTGCGCTGGCCGCGCTCGCCCGCGAACTCGCCGAAGAGACCGGCGTCGAGATCCTCGGCCCACCCCTCCTGCATGGGATCTTCTATAATCCCATCGACTCGCGCCGCGATCATGTGGCCTGCTATGTGATCGATGATTTTCGCTGCCGGCCGGCGCATCTGCCGGATCTCGAAATCGCCGAGGCGCGGTTCTTCTCCGTCGACGCTCTGCCGGCCGACGCGACGCGGGCGACGCGGGCGCGGATCGACGAAGTTTTGTGTGGCGTGCCGGTGTCCGAGCTTTGGTGAGGGAGCGCCCCTCTCCCCATGAGCGTAAGCGAAATGGGGAGAGGCAGGGTGAGAGGCAAGGTGATTGGCCGCGATGTTGGAGCAAATCTCCCGGCCCCTCACCTTACCCCTCCCCGAGTCACTTTGTTTGCGGGGAGAGGGGCGGCAGGCATTGTTGCGAAGCGATCATCGATAATGCTAGGGCCAGACGATCATGCCCGATCTCTCGCTCGTTCTCGCATCGCAAGTGCCGGCAGACCATGCCGCGATCGAAAAGCTCGATGAGCGCGCCTTCGGGCCGGGCCGCTTCGCCCGCTCCGCCTATCGTTTGCGCGAGGGCGTGGCACCGGATTACCACCTCTCCTATGTTGCCCGCGTCGGCACGCTGCTCGTCGGCGCCAATCGCATGACGCCGATTCTCTGCGGCGATCGGCCGGCGCTGCTGCTTGGCCCGCTCAGCGTCGAGCCGGCGTTTCGGTCGGGCGGCATTGGCGAGGCGCTGGTGATGAAATCGCTCGAAGCGGCGCGCGCGGCCGGCCACCGGCTCGTCCTGCTCGTCGGCGACATGGCCTATTATGGGCGGATGGGGTTCAAGCCGGTGCCGGAAGGCCGGCTCAGCTTCGTTGGGCCCGTCGATCCGGAACGGTTGCTTTATTGCGAGCTTGCCGAGGGGAGCTTTGAAGGTGTCTCTGGCCGTGTCGCGCCTGCCTATTGAGCGGCGGCGGACTGGGTTCAGACCTTCCGCCCCATCGCCAAAAATTTGTCGGCGCGCGCTTCGCGCAGCCCATCCGGCGACAGATTGCCGAGGCCTTCCAGCGCGGTGGCGATCGCGTCGCCGGCAGCAGAAATGGCGGCAGCGGGATCGCGATGTGCGCCGCCGAAAGGCTCCTGAACGATCACATCGATCAGCCCGAATTTGAAGAGATCCTGGGCCGTGATCTTCATATTGGTGGCGGCTTCTTGCGCCTTCGTCGAGTCGCGCCAGAGAATCGAGGCGGAGGCTTCCGGCGAGGCGACGGTGTAGATCGCATGTTCCAGCATCAGGACGCGGTTGCAGCTCGCAATCGCTATGGCGCCGCCGGAGCCGCCTTCGCCGAGGATGATGGCGACATTGGCGACGCCGAGCGACAGGGCTTTGTCGGTCGAACGCGCGATCGCTTCGGCTTGGCCCCGCTCTTCCGCATCGACGCCCGGAAAAGCGCCCGCCGTATCGACGAGCGAAATGACGGGTAGACCGAAACGATCGGCGAGATCCATCAGCCGCACCGCCTTGCGATAGCCCTCCGGTCGCGCCATGCCGAAATTATGGCGCAGACGAGACTCCGTGTCGGAGCCTTTTTCCTGGCCGATCACACAGACGGGCGTGCCGCGAAAGCGGGCGAAGCCGCCGACGATCGCAGCGTCCTCGCCGAAGAGCCGGTCGCCGGATAGAGCCGTGAAATCGGTGAACAGGCGGGCGATATAGTCGCTGCAGTGCGGCCGCTGCGGGTGACGCGCGACGAGCGTCTTCTGCCAGGGGCTGAGATTGGCATAAAGCTCGCTGAGCGCTTTCATCGCCCGCAGCTCGAGCCTCATCAATTCCTCGCTGATGGCTTCCGACCCGTCCCCGCTTGCGAAGGACCGCAGTTCCTCGATTTTGGATTCGAGTTCGGCGACAGGCTTCTCGAAGTCTAAATAGCTGCGCATGAGGGGCTGGGGCTCTGGCCGGACGGCCGGGACCCTCTCCATTTTAAACGGTTAAGTCAAGAATTGGTGCGCCCGTTAGGTTACCGAGCCTGCCGGAGATGCGGCGCAAGGCTGCAGATGCCCCGATCGCCGGTAGGTCCGCCGGCATCGCCTGCGCTATTGACACATCCGTGCATTGCCCAAAACATTAAAAAATGGATATCTGCCACAGGCCGGCCGATCATCATCATTGTCGGCAGGCGCAAGCGATGAATTCGGGCGCCGGCGGCCACGCCGCCTGGTACCGGCGTTGTCCTTGATTCGCAGGCCGGATTTATCGGCTCAGCACGCCGTGTCGGCACGCAGGGGGCAAGGCCCGAGGGCATAGGCCATCGGGCCCAAGAGTGGAGTTCGGTTCCGCGTATGAAGATCATAGAGCACCGGCTCCCGATCTCCACCTCCCTTGGGAGAGCCGCATTCTTTTGGCGCGGCTCTGGGATTGTCTCGTTGGCTTTGACACTTTGCGGTTGCATTCCCTCCGCCGATGCACCCAAGCCGGCGCTCGACGTGCCAGTGAGCTATCGCGCCGGCGGCAACGGGCATGAAGCGCCGACGCCCCAAGCCGATTGGTGGACAGGGTTTCGCTCGGCCGAACTCGACCGGCTGACGGAAGCGACCGCGACAAGCAATTTCGACATTGCCGCGGCGGTCGCGCGAATCATTCAGGCGGATGCCGCCGCGCGCGTCGTCGGTGCCGCCCTTCTGCCCAGCCTCACGGCCAGTGATTCGGCCACGAAAAGCCTCAATCTTACGGTCGGCGCCGGGCCGCAGACGGTTTATTCATCCTTGTTTAATGCGAGCTATGTCGTCGATTTCTGGGGCAAGAATCGTGCAGCCTATGAAGCTGCTGTCGCGACAGCGAACTATCGCCGCTATGATCGCGACACGGTCAGGCTCACCGCGATCGCTTCCGCCGCCACCACCTATTTTGCGATCCTCGGCGCGCGCGAAAGGATCGCCTATGCGCGGGAGGACCTGCGCGACTCGACGCGGATCCTCAAACTGATCCGGGACCGCGCCACCTATGGCACGGCGACGGCGCTCAATGTCGCCCAGCAGGAAGCTCTCGTCGACAATGTGCTGGCGTCGATCCCGCCTTTGCAGCAGATCGCCGACCAGAATATTGCGGCGCTTGCTCTGCTGCTCGGCGAGCCGCCGCAGCGCCTGAGCATCGCCGCGACATCCTTGACCGGCCTCCGCATGCCGCGCATCGCCGCCGGTCTGCCGTCGCAGCTTCTGTTGCAGCGTCCGGATGTTCAATCCGCCGAGGCGCAGCTCGCGTCTGCACATGCCAATCTCGTCTCCGCCCGCGCCGCCTTCTTCCCGCAAATTGCGCTGACCGGCTACGGCGGCTTCATGAGTTCCGGCGCTGCAAACCCTGTTCATGCCGCAATTCGCCGCCTATTCGGTCGCAGCAGGCCTCACCCAGCCGATTTTCGACGGCGGCCTGCTGCTCGGCACTTTCGATCAGCAGAAGGGTGTGCAGGACGAGCTTCTGGCGGACTATCGCAAGGCGGTCACATCGGCCTTTTCGGATGTGGAAAAGGCACTCGTCGCCATGCGCGAAACGCGCCGTGAGGAAGTCGCGCTGCAACAATCGCTCGTGGCCTCGCGCAAGGCCTTTGATCTTGCCGAGCAGCAATTGCGCGCGGGGACGATCGATTACGTCACGTTGCTCCAAACCGAACAGACGTTGTTCACGACACTCGACACGCTGTCCCAGGCACGTCTCGCGTATTTCCAAGCCGCCGTCACGCTCTACCAGGCGCTTGGCGGCGGCATTCCCTGGCAGCGCCAGAACGACAGTTAAGCGCGAGTTGTGCCTGTGGCGTCGCGCTCATACTTTGCGTGCCGCATTTCGAACCGGCGCCGGCGCGCCGCCAGGCCCGAACCGGCTCTCACATCCTCGTGACAATCGGTGATGAAACAATTTGGAGCCGGACTTCGTAGGAGGGAAGGGATAGGGGCAGGAAAGACCGAGATGCGCGCCTCAGCTTACCCTTGGTGCGATCGGACGGGGCAGTTTTCGCTGCTGCGGCTGAGCGTTTTTCTGCTAGTGCTGGCGCCGGCTCTCTGGCTTTTGATCGAGGCCTTGGCGCACACCCTCGGGCCGCGTCCGGTCACCGAGGCCATCCATCAATCTGGCCTCTGGGCGGTGCGCTTGCTCGCCGCCACTCTGGCGGTGACGCCTTTGCGCTATGCCACGCGGTTCAACCGGCTGGCCGGCATCAGGCGCATGCTCGGCCTTTCGGTGCTCTTCTATGCGCTGCTGCATCTCATGCTTTACGGTCTCGACCAGCATGGGAATCTGCCGCATATCGCGTCCGAGATCGTGCGGCGCATCTATCTCACGATCGGGTTTGTCTCGCTTTGCGGTCTCAGCATCCTCGGCGTGACCTCGAGTGATGCGATGATCCGCCGGCTCGGCTCACGCCGCTGGAGCATTTTACATAAAGGCGTCTATGCGATCGCGGCGCTCGGGACGGTGCATTTCTTCATGCAGTCCAAGCTGGATGTGAGCGAGCCGATCATCATGGGCGGGATTTTTGTGCTGCTCCTCGGCGAAAGGCTGGCGCGCCGCCTGTTCGGCGATCTCGCTGCGCCTGCGCTTATCGTTCTCGCCGGCGTCGCGGCTTGCGCAACGGCCTGCGCGGAAGCGCTTTGGTATTCCTATAAGACCGGCGCG
>CAVWXV010000018.1:0-45939 GCA_963759185.1 uncultured Alphaproteobacteria bacterium | reverse complement strand
GTTCTCTTGCCGAGCCTCCACACCACGCTCGATCTTCTTCACCAGGCGCTCGAAGCGAAGAAGACCGGCCTCGATCAGATGCCGGAAAGTTTGCGGCGCAACTGGATCGGCGCCGATGGCCAGGCGCGGATCGAAGTCGCCCCCAAGGGCAATCCCAACGACAATGAATTCATGACCCATTTCGCCGAGGCCGTGAGCAAGATCGCGCCCGACGCGACCGGCGAGCCGATCGCCGTGCAGGAATCCGGCAAGACGGTCATCAAGGCGTTCATCGAAGCCGGCATTTGGGCTCTGCTTTCGATCAGCATTCTGCTTTATATCGTCCTGCGGCGTATCGGCGATGTGCTGCTCACTCTCGTTCCGTTGCTGCTCGCCGGCCTCGTGACTCTGGAGATCACCGTTCTCATTCACATGCCGCTCAATTTCGCCAATATCATCGCGTTGCCGCTGCTGCTCGGATTGGGCGTCGCCTTCAAGATCTATTTCGTGATGGCGTGGCGAGCGGGGACCACGAATCTCCTGCAATCGAGCCTCACCCGGGCGGTCTTCTTCAGCGCGATGACGACCGCGACCGCCTTCGGCAGCCTCTGGCTCTCGCATCATCCCGGCACATCGAGCATGGGAAAGCTGCTGGCGATCTCGCTCGTGACGACGCTCGCGGCAGCGGTGCTTTTCCAGCCGGCCCTCATGGGGCCGCCGCGGCAAAAGCGGACTTGAAGCGCGCAAGCACGAAACTAAAAAAAGACGCCCTCCGGCGTCCTTTTTTCATCCATTCGCGAAAACGAAGCGCGGCGCTCACAACTCTTCGAGATGGCCGATGTGCTTTTGCGCATAAAGCTGCACGCCAAGCTGGCGGATGAGCTCCTGCTGCGTCTCGAGGAAATCGATGTGCTTCTCCTCATCCGTGAGGAGAGCGTCATAAAGCTCCTTGGTCACGAAATCCTGGACCGAAAAACAATATTGCGCGGCTTCGATATAAAGCGTGCGCGCCGCGAGTTCGGCGGCGAGATCGCAAGCGATGATTTCTTCGACGGTCTGGCCGATCCGCAGCGGATCAAGGACCTGCATATTGGGGAAGCCTTCGAGGAACAGGATGCGGTGCGTGACCTTATCGGCATGCCGCATCTCATCCATCAATTCCTCTCGCCATTGCTTGGCGAGATCCTTGTAGCCCCAATTGTCGAGGATGCGATAATGCAGCCAATATTGGTTGATCGCGGTCAGTTCATTCCTGAGACTGCGATTCAAATAGTCGATTACCCTATCGTCACCCTTCATCGCATCGGCCTCGTAAAGCTCAACTTTAGAATCATAAAAGCTAGGCGCAATGCCGTGTCCGCGCAAGTGACGCAGCTCCATGACACTTATGGATCATTGGAAACCGCTCTCATTTAAAGAGCTAGAGCATTTTCGGACGCAAAACCGGTGTCGACTTTTGCTGAAAATGCTCTCGGCGCGCACAAGACGGCGCCGCAAACATGCTCGGCCTCAGGGCAAGGCAGCCATTGCACCGCAGGCAACACCGCAGCCGCCGTCCGATTGGTCCCCCACCTCGGCCAGCGCCTCAATGATGAGCGATTGGACCGTCGCAAGGCAGCGCCCACAATTGGGGTTGCACCCGAGACAGCGATAGACCGCGCCGGGCGTCCGCGGACCGGTTTCGGCTTGGATCGACGCGCGGATCTTGGCGTCGGAGATGACATTGCAAGAGCAGACGATCACGACGGCACCCAAAGCAATCGAAGCAGATCGGCCTTAAAAATCTCGGCAAGGCCGTTCAGGCAAAGCCGTTTAAGCAAAGTTGAGGCCAGCGAGCTGAAACATGCGCCGCTCAAGGACGGCTCATAGCTTTTCATGCCTTATTCAGGCAAGTAGAAATCTGTGTTTTATATCCATTCCAAAACAGAGAGCCGCCGTCTCCATCTATGGCGGCCCGAGGCGATTGACCTAGATCAACCCGATGGAGTTGATCATTAGCTAGTTTTACTAATTATATTTTGGGAGGCAATCATGATCACTGCGAAGGATCTAGCTCGATCGAAGGAGGCTCTGCCGCCTGATACGGGCGTGGAGTCGATGGGATCCTATGATCATTCGCTTCAGCGCCGCTGGGTCGGTGATGACGCGACGTTGATCGCTTGGTCGATGAAGAGTGACACCCAATTCGATAAAGAATCGACCGATCCGGACTGAAGTCCGCGGGCATCGATCGCATGCCCAATGGGAAGTCGGCCCCATTCACACCGCCCGCTCTCCTCGGGCGGCGTGAATGGGTGGGTTCTGAATTCGGCAAAGAGCGGCTCTCGGCGGAGACGGATGTGGGCAAGGCGAGAGTCCTGCTGCTGATCACCAATTCCTATGACACTACGGCGGATCTGCTTCTCAGCCACCTGGGACCTGCCGCAGTGTTCCGCTTCAACTTCGACATCTGGTCAGACTACGGGTTCGAAATAACCGCCGACGGGCCGGCATTTGCGGACCCGACGGGACGTATCGTCTGTGCGGCCGATATCGCCAAGGTGCTGTGGCGCAAGCCGCGCAGCCAAGTCCCGTTCCGGCCAGCTTCCCTGACCGACGAGGACCGCTACTACGACCAGGAGGTCTGGTACGCGTTGCGCGATCTCGTCAACCTGCTCTGGCTCGATGGCAAGGTGGTGCTTGCCGAACCGTTCGCCGAGCTGCGCGCCGGCAAGTTCGTTCAGATGCGCGCGGCCGGCCGTCACTTCCAGGTGCCGAGTTTCCAGTTCCGCCGCGCAATGCCGACCCGCTTCGTCCCAGGCGAGCCAATGGTAGTGAAAAGCCTTACTATGGAGCCGGTGGGCGAGGACTCGCAGCGAGAACTGCTCTTCACTACGCGGGTCGACGATGCGGACCTCTCACCCGAATGTCCCTGGATGGTGCAGCGCCTCGTCGACGCGCTGAAGGATGTGACGGTGGCCTTCGTGCGCGATTCGCTTTTTGCCTTCGAACTCGACCGCACCGTCTTTCGCGACCGCATTACCGACTGGCGCGAACTTCCCGACGAATTGCGGCCGTTGGGCTGGCGACCGCACACCCTGCCCGGCGACGTCTCACGGGCAATTTTCGCCTTCATGGCGGAGATGGGCCTGCATTTCGGTCGGCTCGACTTCCTGCTCGGCGCCGACGGCTATCATTTCCTAGAGGTGAACACCAACGGCGAATGGGCGTGGCTCGACGCCGATGGCCGGCACGGCCTTCTGCCCAAGGTCGTTGAGGAAATCGCCCCGCACACCGCCCTCCATCCGCTTCCGGTGCCCCGTGGCACCGTCTGCGCCTGACAGCAGAGCCACCGCTGTGCGTGGGTTTGGACGGAACCGAGTCTTCCGCGGCTGGCAACAGGCGGATTCTGCGTTGATCCCTCTTTTCGCATGATTGGACGCATGCTGGCATGCCATGACGTTAAGCGTAGCAATCTGGTCGAAATCTATCCGATGCTTGATTTGGTCCCCGCCGCTTGCGAAGCTTCCTTCCAGCCGTGAAAAGTTCAGGCAAAAGCGCCGCCGCTTCGACGAAAGTGCCATTGCTGTAGCATCGACCTGCCGGGAACCTTGGACAGCGGGAAGCGTTCACCTGGGACGTTAGTCTGACCGCAAGGCCTGGCTTATTTCAATTTATGGCAAAGCGAGACATGCCCAAGACGCGGCATACAGATGCCGCGGGGGCTGTTCCTGCAACGCAATACAGCTTCGACCAAAGTGCCATTGCCGCAGCTTCCCATTTCCGGTCTATCGTCCGTCGGGAATTCTCGCATTCAAAACAGGCGTTCAAAACAGGGAGGACATAATGCTTGCGAAGAGCCTCGAAGAGCTGAAACAACAGGTGGCGCTGCGGGAGCGCTACGATAATTTCATCGGCGGCCGCTGGGTCGCGCCGGTCAAGGGCCAATATTTCGACAATATCAGCCCGATCACCGGCAAGCCGGTGTGCCAGGTCGCCCGTTCGACCGCGGAAGATATCGAGCTCGCCCTCGACGCGGCACATGCGGCCCGCGAAGCCTGGGGCAAGACCCCGCCCTCGGCGCGCGCCAAACTCCTGAACAAGATCGCCGACCGCGTCGAGAGCAAGCTGAGCCTGCTGGCGCTCGCCGAGACGGTCGACAATGGCAAGCCGATCCGCGAGACCATGGCGGCGGATATCCCGCTCGTGATCGATCATTTCCGTTATTTCGCCGGCTGCATCATCGCGCAGGAGGGCTCGCTCTCGGAGATCGACCATGACACGGTCGCTTATCATTTCCACGAGCCTCTCGGCGTCGTCGGCCAGATCATCCCGTGGAATTTCCCGATCCTGATGGCGGCCTGGAAGCTCGCCCCGGCGATCGCCGCCGGCAATTGCGTCGTGCTGAAGCCGGCCGAGCAGACGCCGATGAGCATCATGGTCTTCGCCGACATGATCGCCGATATTCTGCCGCCCGGCGTGCTCAACATCGTCAACGGCTTCGGCGTCGAGGCCGGCAAGCCGCTGGCGCAGAACAAGAGGATCGCCAAAATCGCCTTCACCGGCGAGACGACGACCGGCCGGCTCATCATGCAATATGCGTCGGAAAACATCATTCCGGTGACGCTCGAACTCGGCGGCAAATCGCCGAACATCTTCTTTGAAGATGTCATGGCGCAAGACGACGATTTCTTCGACAAGGCGCTCGAAGGCTTCACCATGTTCGCCTTGAACCAGGGCGAAGTCTGCACCTGCCCGAGCCGTGCTCTGGTGCAGAAGTCGATCTATGACCGCTTCATGGAAAGAGCGATCGCCCGCGTCGGCAAGATCAAGCAGGGCCATCCGCTCGATCCCGAGACGATGCTCGGCGCCCAGGCCTCCAACGATCAGATGGAGAAGATCCTCTCCTATATCGACATCGGAAAGAAGGAAGGCGCCAAGGTCCTGATCGGCGGCACCCGCAATGTTCTCGAAGGCGAATTGGCGGAAGGCTATTATGTCAAGCCGACGATCCTCGCAGGCAACAACAAGATGCGCGTCTTCCAGGAAGAAATTTTTGGGCCGGTCGTCTCCGTGACGACTTTCGAGACGGAGGAAGAGGCGCTTGCGCTGGCCAATGACACGCTCTATGGCCTCGGCGCCGGCCTGTGGACGCGCGACATCTCACGCGCCTATCGCATGGGCCGCGGCATTCAGGCTGGCCGCGTCTGGACCAACTGCTATCATCTCTATCCTTCGCATGCGGCCTTCGGCGGCTATAAGCAATCTGGCATCGGCCGCGAGACGCATAAGATGATGCTCGATCATTATCAGCAGACGAAGAACCTGCTGGTGAGCTACAGCCCGAAGGCGTTGGGCTTCTTCTGAGCGTTCTGCAAAAAGGGCACGCAAACCCTCTCCCATTGGGAGAGGGTTTGCGCCTGCATATTCTGCATCGGAAAGGCATGAGGATGGTCGCCCGCGTCGAAGCGACGGAAAAGGCGCTCGAACTGATCGCGAAGCTCGAGAAGATGCATGGGCCGGTGATGTTCCATCAATCCGGCGGCTGTTGCGACGGCTCGGCGCCGATGTGCTATCCCTTAGGCGAATTCCATGTCGGACAAAGCGACGTGAAGCTCGGCGAGATCGGCGGCGCGCCTTTCTATATGAGCGCGGCGCAATTCGAATATTGGCAGCATACGCATCTGACGATCGATGTCGTGCCCGGCCGCGGTTCCGGCTTTTCCCTCGAAGCGCCGGAATCGGTGCGTTTCCTCACGCGCAGTCGCCTCTTTACCGAGGCAGAAGCCGAGGCTTTGGCGCGAGCCCCTGTCCTTAACGGAGAAGGCGCCGCGATCTGAGACAGATCTGCGCCCTTACAAGTGCGAACTGCCGTGCAGTTGACGCCAATAGCTAAAACTCTTCAGGAATCCGCGAGACGAACCCGATCTTTCAACTGAGCGACATATCGCCAAATTGATGCCACCGAGGGCCAGCGCGAGCGCATGACGCGCGCTTTCACGCCAGCATCGCGCGAGTCCGCCTGGGCTTCTCCTTCCGCCGGAAGGGTCGGCGCTTTTGGGTCACCGTCAAGCAGCCAGTCGATTTGCGCCTTAGTCTCCAGCAATGTGCGCTTCAGAAGCGCAAGTCGCCGGTTCGCCAGCTCCGCATCCGGCATCGCCGCGGTCGCCTTACCACCGCGCCGCAGCCAAGCATAAAATTCGCACCCCGTTGCATCGGTTATGCGTTCAACACGCCAATCAGTTTTGCCGAGCCAAGCCAATTCGAGCAGCAACAACTCAAAGCTCGCAGGCGTAAACCGCCAAGCATGCAAATCAACATATTCGCTACTGGTTTCTATGGTCTCGAACAGTTCGCGGGCGGTCTCCAATTGATAGCTCAGGCGTAGCCCCTCTATCCTATGTTGTCCCCATGCTATGTCGCCGTCATTCGAAACCGTGTAAGCGCGGTGATCATAGGCGAATCGTCGACTGTGTCGCGAACGACGTTCGGCATGGGCTTCCATGATTTGGCCGGTCGTAGTCAGCGGTTGAAAATAGTCGAAGCAGTAACGTTTGTCAGGTACAGCGAGGACGACGACTCCGTCCGGCTTCAACAGCGTCTCCGCGCTATTGAGAAAGGCGATTAAGTCCGGCGTGTGCTCGATGATGTGGCTGGCGATGAAAGCGTCGAAAGAGCCATGGAGCTCCGAAGGGACCACATCGCTTAGCGGGCCGCCCATCCAGATGTAATCCACCTCCTCAATGCGACTGGGATCAGCAACATTTGGATCGCTCCCATACTTTTTCAACAATCCCTCGCGGCTCAAGCAATCGACGGAACGGCAATCCCATCCGTCAGCCTTGGCTGCGATGGGGTTGTAGCTTGGCCCAATTTCTATAAGTCTGGCGTTCTTCGCTACCGGCTCAAGCAGCAATTCATTGCGGGTTGGCATGACAATTCCCTATAAATCCTGCGCTCGCTCACCAATGCAAGGCTATCCTACCTTTTCCGAGAATCCTACGCGTCTGAGGATGCGGTACGAAATCTTGCTTGCGTCGAGAGCCTTCACAGGCCAGTTGAGGCGCAAGACCTTTCTGTAGCGCTGTTTTGTTTGTCGGAATTTTTCCCCATAATACTAGATCGAACGCGATTGAAATCCTCTTATGCGTTAGGACGCCCCTGCCTTACTGATCTAGCCGTTTTCGGATGTGGAATTTCCCTACGTGACGAGAGAGCGAGAAGAAAGATAATGCCTGCTCATGCTCCTGCTCTTGCCCCGGCCTTTCGCAGCGATTCGATCGCGACGATACGGCGGCTCCTTGCCGATCACGGGCGGCAGCATCTCGGGGCCTATCTTCTTGCTGCTCTCCTGATGGCCGTTGCGGCCGCTTCGACCGCGCTCTCGGCCTATTTGCTGAAGCCCGTCCTCGATCACATCGTCGAGGCGAATGGCCTTGCAGCGCTCGAACTTCTGTCGCTGTCCATCGCCGGTCTGTTTCTCGTGCGCGGCCTTGCCACCTATTGCTATCTCGTTCTTCTCGCCCGTACCGGCAACCACATCGTCGCCAATGTGCAGACGAAGCTCTTCGACCATCTGCTCATGCAGGACATGGCCTTCTTCCAGGATCGCCATTCCGGCGAATTCATGTCGCGCATTGCGGTTGCAGCGGCGAGCATCAGGGACACGTTGCAGCTTCTGATCGTGAGCGCCGGGCGCGACATTCTCACGCTCGGCGGTCTCATCGTCGTGATGTTCGTTCAAGACAGCCGAATGTCGGTGATCGCCGTGGCACTAATGCCGATCGGCGCCTATGGCCTCTCGCGGCTCATCAAAACCGTGCGCATGCTGGCAAGGCGCTCCTTCGACGGCTCGGCGCAGATCCTCGAGATCATGCAGGAGGCGGTGCAAGGCCTGCGCATCGTCAAGAGCTTCAATCTCGAAAACGTCATGCGCCAGCGCATGCGCGCGTCCGTCGCCCATGTCGAACAGGCCGCCAACCGCATGTCGGCAAGCATGGCGATCGCCAGCCCGCTCGCCGATTTCTTCGGCGGCCTCGCAATTGCGATCGTGATCTTCTATGGCGGCTGGCGCGTCTCTGTCGCGCATGCCGATGCCGGCTCCTTTTTCTCCTTTCTCGCCGCGCTTTTGATGGCCTATGAGCCGGCGAAACGCCTCGCCCGTCTCAATCTCGAAGTTCAGAACGGCCTCGTCGGCGCCAAGCTCGTCTATGAAATCCTCGACCGTCCGGCGGCGGAAAAGCCGGGTGCCGCCCTGCCGCCTCTCAAAATTTCGCGCGGGCGCATCAGCTTCGAGAATGTTTCCTTCTGCTATCGCGCGCATGAAAAAGCGCTCGACGATCTCTGCCTCACCGGCGAGCCCGGCAAGACGACGGCGCTCGTCGGCCCTTCAGGCGGCGGCAAATCCACCATTCTCGCGCTTCTTCAGCGCTTTTATGACCCATTGCACGGCCGGATCCTGATCGACGGCTCCGACATTGCCAAAGTCGACATCGCCTCGCTGCGCGGTGCGATCGCCTTCGTCAGCCAGGACGTCTTTTTGTTTCGCGCCTCGATCGCCGAGAACATCGGGCTCGGCCGTCCCGGCGCCTCGCATGCCGAGATCGCTGCAGCGGCACGCAAGGCGCATGCGCATGACTTCATCATGTCTTTCACCGCGGGCTATGGCACCTCCGTCGGCGAGCAGGGAATGCAACTTTCGGCGGGTCAAAGGCAGCGCATCGCGATTGCCCGCGCCATGCTCAAAGATGCGCCGATCCTGCTTCTCGACGAGCCGACGGCAGCGCTCGACCCCGAATCCGAACAGGCGATCCAGACCGCGCTCGACGAATTGCGCAAGGGCAGGACGACGATCGTCGTTGCCCATCGTCTGCAAACCATCGTCGGCGCCGATCGCATCTATATGATCGAAGCGGGCCGCGCCGTCGAATGCGGCAGCCATGCCGAGCTTCTGGCCCATGGCGGCAAATATCACGCCTTTTTCCGCATGCAATTCGCGGCGGCGGAAACCGGAAGCGACCCAGCGCTTCAGATCACGATGACTTTGGATTAATCAATCCAAAGTCATCGTGATCGATTCTTATAATTTAGAGCGGGATATGCAGATAAGCTTGCGCAATCTGCGTAAACTTGATTGCGTCGGAAAACCGGTTCCCACTTTTCCTCATCCCGCTCTAGAAGTCGGGCTCCTGATAGAGCCAAAACGCGTCTTCCATCTCGGCGTCCTCGTCGGCAGCCGGTGCCTGCGGCCGTTTCGACCGTGGATGCGCTTTGACGAGCAAAGCGAGCGCGAGCGCAGCGACACCATTCAAAGTCACCCACCAGAGCTGCGTCGTCTCGGCACCGAAGATGGCGATGACGAGGCCAGTGACGAGAACGGCGAGGACGGCAGGCGCGGCATGGAGCGGCAGGCGCGCAGCGGCGAGCAACACCGCCGTCAGAAGAAACACGAAGCCGGCGACGCCGACGACGCCGAGCTCGTACCAGAGCGTGAAGATGAGGCCGCGCGGCGCATCCGGCGGCAGAAGACCGATCTCCATTGCCCGTTCCGTCATGTCGAGCCCATGGCCGGTGATGAAGCGCGGCCATTCATGCACGACGAGGTCGGAAAAGACGACGATCGGGCCGCCGTAGGAGAAATGTGTCAAAGCGACGAAGGGATGGAGACAAGCAACGAAGAGCGGCGCGCCGATCAATAGGGCCGCAAAGCCGGAGGCCACGATCCGCGCGAGCCGCATGGGATTGGTCATCGCCGCCACATAGGTCAGAGCAGCGGCCATGAGAGCAGCAAGCGCAATCTGCACGAAAGTGGCAAGTAACGCGGCTGCGACCATAAAGGCGAGCGCCACAGCCATGATGAAACGCTCGCGCAAGACGAGCGCGCCGAACGCCGGCCAAAGCAGGATTGCGACCGACATGGCGCAGCGCTGCGCCAAAGTGTAATCCGGATCGGGCCCTTGCCGGAACCACTCCGGCCCGAACAAAATCATCAGTAAGGTCGCCGCCGCGGTGATCGCGACGCCGATGGGAAGCAGATGGATGTTCGATATTTTCGTGCGCTCGGGCAGCGAGACGATCGCCAGCAAGGCGATGCCGGCGGTCATGAGCGTCCGCGCGAGGCGAACCGAAGCATCGCCAGGAAACAGCGTCCAGATGAGGGAAAGGGCGGACCAGAAGGTGAGAAACGCCGCGGCCATGCCGATCGGTGTCAGGAATGCAGCGATGATCCGCCTCGGCGCCTGCTCGCCGCCGACGAGCAGACCGGCAATGACAAGAACCGCGGAACCAACCGGAAACAGGATATAAAGGAGCCCGTGCGACAGCACTTCTGCAACAGGCGCAACAATCATGAGAATAATGAACGCCAGCCGGCGAAGAAACCGCGCCGCTTCCACGGCGGGATCACCTAAAGGGGAGCGGACGGGCACCATTCAACAAGATCCGATCGAAAAATTCACCCTTGGCTGAAGTGGCGCCGCATCGCAACTCCAGCGAAGCCGATGCCGCAGTAAATTCAAGGCTGTGGTGGATCCGTCACAGCACTTGGGCGGCATCCTCCTACGTTCTCTTAATGTTCTTGTCAAATGCCGGCGATGGACTTAAGCTGATTGCAAGCTTGGCGCTCTTGAGGCGAGAGCCATCCGCGCATTGCAAGGGGTCTTTACCGGGCTGGACTTCGGCGGCTGGATTTGACGGGGCGGGACGATGGTGGTGCGAGTTGCAACGGTCGCCTTTGTTGGAATAGAGGCGCGGCCGGTCGATGTGCAGGTGCAGATTTCAAACGGCAATGTCGTGTTCACGGTCGTCGGCCTCGGCGACAAGGCCGTGGCCAAGTCGCGCGAGCGGGTGCGCGCTGCATTGAACGCCGCCGGCCTTGCGTTGCCGGCAAAGCGCATCACCGTTAATCTCGCGCCGGCGGATCTGCCGAAGGAAGGCAGCCATTATGATCTGCCGATCGCGCTCGGGATCATGGCCGCGATCGGCGCCGTGCCGGCCGACGCTTTGCAGAATTACACCGTGCTCGGCGAACTCGCGCTCGATGGGACGATCACCTCCGTCGCCGGCGTGCTGCCGGCCGCCATTGCCGCCAATGCACGGAGCCATGGTCTGATCTGTCCGCGCGACACCGGCGGCGAAGCGGCCTGGGCGTCGCAGGACATGGATGTGCTGGCGCCGCATTCGCTCATTCAGCTCGCCAATCATTTCAAAGGCACGCAGGTGATGGGCCGGCCTTTGCCGGCGATGCGTGCGGCGGCCGGGCTGCAGCCCGATCTACGCGACATCAAGGGGCAGGAGAGCGCCAAAAGGGCGCTCGAAATCGCTGCCGCTGGCGGCCATAATCTGTTGATGAACGGGCCGCCCGGCGCCGGCAAATCCATGCTGGCGGCGCGCCTGCCCTCGATCCTGCCGCCGCTCACCCCGGCCGAACTGCTCGAAGTCTCGCTCATCCATTCGGTGGCCGGGCGATTGGCCGGCGGCGAATTGACGGATCGGCGGCCGTTTCGGGCGCCGCATCATTCCGCCTCCATGGCGGCGCTGGTTGGCGGCGGCACCCATGCGCGGCCGGGCGAAATCTCGCTCGCCCATCACGGCGTGCTGTTTCTCGACGAATTGCCGGAGTTTCATCCGCAAGTGCTCGACAGCCTGCGCCAGCCGCTGGAGGCCGGCGAAGTGGCGATCGCGCGGGCCAACCATCGGACTGTCTATCCCGCCCGCTTCCAGCTCGTCGCGGCGATAAATCCCTGCCGCTGCGGCCATGCGCTTGACCCCGGCTTCACCTGCAACCGGCAGCCCAATGCGCGTTGCGTCGCGCAATATCAGACGCGCATCTCGGGACCTCTCCTCGATCGCATCGATCTTTCGATCGAAGTGCCCGCGGTCAGCGCCGCCGATCTGATGCTGCCGGCACCGGCAGAAGGCTCGGCGGAAGTCGCCGCCCGCGTCGCTGCGGCGCGACGTCGACAGGCTGAGCGCTACGCCGGTCTCGGCCTCCCTCATGTCGGCTCCAATGCCGCAGCGCCCGGCCCGGTGATCGAGGAGGTCGCCCGGCCAGATCCGGCGGGATTGACCTTGCTGCGCGAGGCCTCGGAGCGCTTGAACCTCTCCGCGCGCGGCTTCCATCGCATCTTGAAACTCGCCCGCACCATCGCCGATCTCGATGATGCGACGACCGTGGGGCGGCGCCATCTCGCCGAGGCGCTCTCCTATCGCGGCGAGAAGGCGAAACAATTGCGCGCGGCATGAGGCCGCTGGCGCGGCAGGCGCGCGCCCGACATCGCGAATATGCAGGTTCGGACCGATTGAAAAATCTTAGCGCCTGCAGCATGATATTGCGTCGCACCATCAGCCGCCAGGCGGCTTTTGGTTGCAGAACTCAAACCGCCGCCCATCGCGCAAGCGACATCGTCATATGTGAGGGAAATCTCGATGCAAAAATCCATACGCCTTGTTTTCACAGCCTTCGGCCTTTGTGCTGCGCTCAGCCTTTCGCTCGCCATGTCCACAAGCGCAGTCGATGCCTCCGCGGCCTCCAAGCTCAAGACTTATGATTTGGATAAGGACGGCACGCTCGACATCAAGGAAGTGACGGCGGCGGCCGAAGCCACTTTCGACGCGCTCGACAAGGACAAGGACGGCACGCTCACCATCGCCGAGCTGCAGGGCCGCCTCAGCAAGGCGGAATTCGCCGCCGGCGACCCGGATCATGACAAGACGCTGACCAAGGCCGAATTTGTCGCCATCGTCCTGGCCGCCTTCAAAGCCGCCGATGCGGATGGCGACGGCACGCTCGACGCCAAGGAATTGAAGAGCAAGGCAGGCTTGGCGCTCCTCCGCCTGTTGAAATAAGGCGCATCTACAGAGCCTTCGGGCAAGGAAATCTCAAGGCCTCGCAGGTGAAACCTCGGGTTTATGCGCGAGGCCGTCTCGATCTTCACTTTTCCTTTGTCTGTTGCCGGACGCGCTTCTTGCCGTCGCGGCCGCCGGCGTCGCTTGCGCTTTGCTCGGCTTTCTCTGCTTGCGCTTTGGCGCCGGTCGACGCGGGTTGCTGGCACCGGAGCGCACGCCTCCGCGTGACCCAAACTGGGAGCTCAAGGAGGCGGAAGAGGCGCGCGAACGGGCCGAAGCGGCCAGCGAGGCGAAATCCCGCCTGCTGGCGACCATGAGCCATGAGATCCGCACCCCGCTCAACGGCATTCTCGGCATGGCCGAGCTCCTCGTTTCGACCGGCCTCGATCCGGAGCAGAAGAGCTATGTCGAGGCCATCCGCGCTTCTGGCTTGGCGCTTGCCACGCTGATCGAAGACATCCTCGATTTCTCGAAAATCGAAGCCGGCAAGTTCGAACTCACGCAAGCGCCCTTCGATCTCGTCTGCCTCGTCGAAGAAATCGTCGAACTTCTGGCGCCGCAAGCGCAGGGCAAGGAGCTCGAAATTGCGAGTTCCATCGCCCCTGGCCTTCCCGCCCGCGTCGTCGGTGACGCGGCGCGGTTGCGGCAGGTCTTGATCAATCTCGTCGGCAATGCCGTCAAATACACATCTAAGGGCGGCGTCGGCCTGCGCGTTTCGTCCGTCGACAAGTCGCTCGAATTCGCCATCATCGATACCGGGCCCGGGATTCCCGCGGCGCACCGCGAGGCGATCTTTGAAGAATTCGCCGTCGCCAGCAATGAGGCGCAGCCGCAGTCCGGCAGCACCGGTCTCGGCCTTTCCATTTCCCGCCGCCTCGTCGAGCGGATGGGCGGCAGCCTGCGGCTCGCGGCGACGTCGGAGGCAGGATCGACCTTTGTGCTGCGCCTGCCATTGCCGGCGGCGCGCAAATCGCAGCCTTTGCCAATGCCGGCAGCGCTGCGCGGCAAGCGGGCGCTCATCGTCGCCGCCTCGCATTTCGAGGCGCCCTATCTCGCGGAAAAGCTGACGGCTGCCGGTGTCGAGCTTCTCTGGGCTGCGGGCGAGGAGGGGAGCCAGATCTTTCTGCGCGAAGCCGGCCGGGCCGGACGGCCGCCCGATATTGTCATCGTCGATTGCGCCTTGGGAAGTGAGGCGACGCGCGCGCTCGGCGAAGCCACGCAGGCAGCCAGGCGTCGGACAGAGCCTCGTCTTCTTCTCGCCTTTCGAGCGGCGCACCTTCGGGCAAAACTCTCTTCAGGCCTTCGACGGATGGCTCATCAAGCCGCTACGTGCCCGCTCGCTTTATGCGCGGCTCGCAGCAGGGGCTGCGCGACCTATGGAAAGTCCCGCCCCGGTCATGGACGCAGATCCCATGCTGCGCGGATTTGAAATCCTGCTTGCCGAAGACAATGACATCAACGCCCTCATCGTCATCCGGCATTTGGAGAAGCGCGGTGCAGAGGTTCTCCGCGTCACCGATGGCGTCGCCGCTCTGCAGGCGGCGAAGGACGCAATCAAAGGCGAGCGTCAGCACTTCGATGCCGCAATTCTCGACATTAGAATGCCGCGGCTCGACGGCATTGAAGTTGCGCGCCGCATCAGATTGGCCGAACAAGCGGCCGGCGCCGCGCGCTGCCGCCTCATCGCGCTTTCCGCCGATGCTTTTCAAGCCCACATAGAGGCGGCCCGCACCGCCGGCATAGACGAGTTTTTGACCAAGCCCGTCGATCTTGCGCGCCTCGACCGTGCCCTTGCGGCCTGCCGCGCGCAAAGAAGGCCGATGCGCAAGCCTATCTCGAAGGTAATCTAACAACCTTCCCCGCGCGTCATGCCCCCAGAGTTAGGCGCTCATCTTTGCCAGAAGCGCGTCCGACACTTCGAAATTGGCATAGACATTCTGCACGTCGTCATTGTCTTCGAGCGAATTCATGAGGCGCAAAATCTTTTCGCCCGCCTCGTCATCGACACCGATCCCAGAGGCTTCCAGACGATGCTGACCTTGCGCGGCTCGCCGAATTTGGTTTCGAGCACCTGCGCGACATCGCGCAACATTTCGAGGGTGGTCATGATCTCATGGCCGTCGGAACTCGAGACGACATCGTCGGCGCCGGCCTCGATCGCGGCTTCCAGCATCTGATCTTCGGACGCGGCCTTGGCCTCATATTCGATGACGCCGACATGGTCGAACATGAAGGAGACCGCGCCGGTTTCGGCAAGCGACCCGCCGGCCTTGGTGAAATAGGAGCGCACCTCGCCCGCCGTCCGGTTGCGATTGTCGGTCAAAGCCTCGATGATCACGGCGACGCCGCCCGGCGCATAGCCCTCGTAGCGCACCTCATCGTAATTCTCCAAATCGGCGCCCGAGGCCTTTTTGATCGCCCGCTCGATATTGTCCTTCGGCATGTTTTCCGCGCGCGCCGCGAGAACCGCCGCGCGCAGCCGCGCATTCATATTGATATCGGGCAGGCCGAGCTTGGCGGCGACGGTGATTTCGCGCGCCAGCTTGGAGAAGAGCTTGGAGCGGATCGCATCCTGCTTGCCCTTCTTGTGCATGATGTTCTTGAACTGACTATGTCCAGCCATTGCCGCCTCTGGTTTCCCCTCGCGAACGCCTGTCAATCTCGCGCCGATCCTGACCGGCGCGATCTTCAATCCATTCCTCTAATACGCCGCGCCGGCTCGAACAACCGGGAGAAGAGGGGCGCGATCGAACCGCTTTTCGAGGCAAGGCTGTAAGGCCTATGTTCTTTGTATGTTCTTTACGTAGCTCCGCCGGAATTATACCTTTACGCCAAGTGAGGGTTGCATTATGTTTCATGACATCACTTGGTTCGATTTAGATTTTGACCGCATACCCGTTGAATTTTATTCGGCGCGCGGTGTGCCTCAGATCGCTTGGACTTGTGCCGGTATGCCGCGCATTCCTCAGAAGGTTATTAATGGCGTTTTCTATCTCTATAGAGATCGCGACGATGCTGAATCGGGGAGAAACGCAGGGGGCACAGGCTTTCTCGTCGCATATGACGGCAACTTTCCAGCGCGCGCATCGGCAACAAATCACTTTTACGGCGTCACGAACTGGCACGTGGCGTGCAGCGGCGGCTATTCAACGATCCGATTAAACACTAAGGACGGGGGCACCGATATAATCGAACTTGGGCCAGAAGAGCATTTCGTGCCGGGCAAATATGATGTTGCTGTTGTGCCGTTGGTCCTAGATGAAACCATACATGACGTATCAGCGGTGGCGACGACCCAATTTGCCGAAGAAAACAACCTCTACGGGCCCCAAATCAGCGTCGGCGACGATACCTTTATGATCGGATTATTTGTCGATCATGGCGGCGTAACTAGTAATATCCCAAGCGCGCGGTTTGGAAATATTAGTATGCTGCCAAACCAAAAGGCGACGATTAAGCAGCCGACAGGCCTGTTAGGCGAAAGTTTCGTTGTCGATATGCACTCAAGGACCGGTTTTTCAGGTTCCCCGGTCTATGTTTATAGAACCTTCGGGGCCGATCTTACTGAATGGTTTGGCTCCAGATTTAAGTCTGTTGAATTTGATAACTTAGAATTCGAGCCGCCGCGCACCGGTACCTCTGGCGGTAGTTTTCGTCCCGTCCAACTTGGACGGGTAAGAACTAGCGGCGGCCGATTGCGCGCATCAACATTGTTTAAACTACTTGGTATCCACTGGGGGCAATTTCCTGAGAGATGGGAGTTGCATGAGCTTGAGGCCCATAAGGAGCTGCCAGAGGCTCGAAAAGACCTCATTCTCGAAGGTGCCTATGTCAAAGGATTAAGCGGTATGACCACCGTAATCCCAGCATGGCATATAAAGGAGGTCTTAGATATGCCGACGCTGCGCGATCAAAGACAGTCGAAAAGCAAAGTCTCTAAAAGAGAGGACCCTTCGGTACCGATCGCCGAGTCCGTGCCGTCTTCCGACGGCTGCCCGCCAGCGTCTTCATCTGACAAGAATCCAAATCACCGAGAGGATTTCAACTCTCTTGTAAACGCGGCAGCGCAAAAGCGTGAACAAGAAGATTGAACATTGACCAATGCGAATGCCGCATGTTGCGGCGATAACTGAATTCGCAAACGTATTTCCAAGCATGTTTTGATGAAATATGAACGTGAGTTCCTTTCACGGCTCGCTTAAATAATGACCAGTGACTTTCGAGCGAATTCACATGATGCTTGCCGCGAACGTATTCCTTGGCACTATGATTGACAGTGCCGTGGTCATATCCGAAATGCAGACCGTGATATGACTTAAATTCATCAGTACTGATCGTGCTGCCTTCGGCAACATTGCTGATTATGAATCCCTGAAGCGTATCTGCGCTCGTATCCTCGACGGGGCCAGCGAGTAGCCGACCGTCACGTTGCAGCATGCCCATAACGACGGTTTTGTTATCGGGATCACCTTTCTTACGGCGACCGCCTACGAAGGTTTCGTCCACCTCGACATGACCTGAAAGCGGACCGCCCCATTTATCGTCAGCCGACGCCATGAGCTTGCGTAGTTCATGGCACATGCGCCAAGCACATTTGTAGGTCACGCCTAACTGTCTCTCGATTTCCTTCGCAGCGACGCCGTGGCGCGTGCTCGTCATGAGATACATCGCGAAAAACCACTTCGTCAGCGACGTGCGCGACTTGTGGAAGATCGTTCCGGCACATGGATAAACATGATGACCGCAATCTTGGCACGCATAGGCGCGGCGCGAATGCATAGGATGAAAAGTCGTGCGCTTCTGGCATGCGGGGCACAGGATTTCCGTTCCGCCGTAGTTGATTTCCATCAGCTTCGCGAGGCAAGCCGCATCATCAGGATATTCCGCTTGGAACTGCTTGAAAGTGTATTTCGACATGGCGGTTATCCCCTCACTTGCGGTTGAGGGTTTTTATAGCAGAGCGGTTACTTGTCGTAAAGGGATAATTCCGTAGCTCCGCTCTTCGCCTAGGTTTTCGTCCCTATCTGTCAGTGCCGTTCGGGAGGTTCGAGTAGAGACAATCGGGGCTTTACGAAAATCCTTCGACGAATACGCCTGGCGTCTGGCGTTCAACGCTTTGCCGGCGGTCCAAAGGGAAGGCCTCGTCCTCGGCTACGGCACGGTTCTCGCGCGCATGGCCTGCAATCGCCGCGGCGAAGAATCACTCATGCTCCACGCGGACGAAGAGCGGCTTCTCGCGCTTCTCTCCGCAGTCTGCGGCCGGCAGATTTCGCCGCGCGTCATGCATCATATATCGCGCGCGTCCAAACAATGGCGCGGTGGCGACAAGGCCTGGCGTAAATCGAGCTCGCCTTTGCGCGCTTTCCGCGGCTCGAAACGAGAGACGACGCCTTCCGGCTGTTTCTCGCCGAGGATCTCCTCGCGCGAGGCATGACGCCGAGACATCTCATGCGCGCCTTGGGCTTTGATCCCAATCTTTTGAAATACGATCCAAACGAGCCGCGCGAGCCCACCGGCAACGGCAGGCAAAGCGGCCAATGGATCAAGGTAGGAGATGATGAGGCGACGGATGCGGGCGCAGCAAGTCGATCGAATTTTCTCGGCAACGTCGCGCGCAGAGCGCTCGAAGCCCTCGCCGGATACATTGCGCGGCTTTCAATTCCGATAAAGATCGCGGACGCGCTCCTCGTCCCGGACTCGAATCCAGGAGGCATTCAAGAAGGTGAATTGCCGGGTTTGGAAGGCGTTCATTACCGCCTCGACGGACAGGCACGCAGTCTGGTCATTACCGCGACAACCGACGAAGGGCGTGAGCTGCAGGTCTCTGCAGTGCGCGTCGGCGAACTTTATGTCGACGAACAGCAACGCCCGATCGGGCGCTATTTGAATTCAGGTCTTTATCTCAATCAACATGCAATCCTCGATGCACTCGGCGACAAAATCGATCCCGAACAGGGAGGCGAGCCGAATGCAGGCGCGGAACAATCTTTCCATCCTGAAGAACCGCGATTTTGCCCACTTCCGCAGAAAGATCTTGGAGGGAAGAAGGATTTCGACAAGCTCTACCAGGAATATATCGGAACGGTTATGAACCCCCAAACCGAGGCAGCGCCTCTACCTGCGGAACTCGGATACGCGCTTGTCAATCCGGCCACGGGAAAGCCCGTCTACTATGATCATTGTCGTGACTCGAACGGCAATATGATCGATGCGAAAGGGCATTATGAAGATCTCCTAAGCTCCGGTTGGGGGAAAGATCTGCTCGCGGAAAAATGGACCCAGCAGGCGAGCGATCAAATTGCAGCGGCAGCAGCCAATGACGGACGTCAAGTCGAATGGTTTTTCCATGAAGAGGCAACAATGGACTTCGCGAGAAATCTTTTCGAGAGAATCAACATGCTTGATCAAATTACGCTTCTCTACGCGCCTTATCCAGGATCGGGAAAATGGAAATACCCGGCGAGCGCAAGATGGGCGAGAGGGAGATAAAAGCAATGAGCCTAAGGCAATATACGGTCCTCGGCTTTTGGGGACCACGACGGGAAGCACCAGAAGCTCTTACCGTCCGCTTAGATCGATTGATCGATCGCCTGGCTTCGATCGATCCAGTGTTCGGAAATTGGATCTGGGTTGGCAACAGGCCCAGGCCAATTCGGTTAAAAACCATTCATCCTCATCTCACACAAGAGATTGCCGATGCGGTCTGGCGTGCCGATGATGGCGAACCGGTACCGGCCCGTGGATATGTCTTCGGGCTTGTGAATTCCATGAAGACAAATCCACGATCAATATCGATGCGTATTTTCGCCGGAAACGCGCTTCAAGCCATCGGTTATTTCAATCATGCAGTGATTGAAACCGGCTGGCGCGTCGAGCCAGATCCCGCGATCATCACTTATCCCATCTTCCGTTCAGCGCTTCTCGCTCTGGCGGAATCGTTTGACGTGACCTTTTGTAATGCCTGTCCTGCCGACCTCAACGAATATTGGGCAAAAGGATGCAAATTTCGCTTCGGCTGGATCAATTATGTCTCGCCGCGCTTCGCTGCGCTCGTCACGCCGCCGAACACCGCGATCGTGGAATATCGTCCCAACGGCGGGCTCCTGATGGCGGCGACGGATGAGACTTTCGTCACCAGCAATCCCAAACATCTCGCCGTCGCACGCGACATCGAAGCGGCGATCGCGCCGCTGAACGCTCTCCCCTGGCCGCCTGACGCTGAACCCGAGTATGCGACGACGGGTTCGTGAGGAGGCATGTAGCGACGCGTCAATCCGCCTGCGCGTCCCTATGCTCCTCGCGCGCCGCAGAAAAAATTTCCCGCGCGGCATCGGCATTGAGGAGCGCGATCCCCACCCCCACGACAATGTCCGGCCAAATGCTGGGCCAAAGCGCAGTGACGGCGCCGGCCGCGATGATCGCCACATTGGCGAAGGCATCATTGCGGGCGGAAAGAAAGGCGGCGCGGGTCAGGCTGCCGGCCTGCCTATGCACCCGTGCCAGAATCACGGCGCATGTGCTGTTGACGAGAAGAGCGCCGAGACCCGTCAGGCTGAGAGGCAGAGGTGCCGGCGGCAAAGGTGCGGCGAGTTTGTGCAGCAGCATCACGGCGCCCGCCGCAGCCGGCAGAAGCAGCAGGACCGAGAGCCCCATGCCGAGCCGGGCCCGCCACAGCGGCGCAAACCGCAGGCCGGCGAGGATCAGGCTGTTCACCGCCATATCTTCGAGAAAGTCGACACTGTCTGCGATCAGCGCGACCGAGCCGATCGCCAGAGCCGCCAAAAGCTCGATGCCGAAATAGGCGAGGTTCAAGGCAATAACGAGCCGCAGGCTGGCGAGGAGGCGCGGATCGGCGGCTGCGGAAGCTGCGGCGCTCTCCTTGTGCATCGTTAGTCCCAAAACTCAGGCCGCGCCGGCGCAAGTTTTCCGCCGATCCGCAACGGCGCGATCTTCACCGCAAGCCCATGCGAATCGGTTTCGACCGCCACGCCGCATAAAGTGGCGGCGCCGGCCGCAGGCTCGAGCCGCCCGCCCGGCACTTTTCGCGTGAAGCGGCGGATCGGCTCCTCCTTCTCCATGCCGATAATCAAATCATAATCGCCCGTCATGCCGGCATCGGTCATGAAGCCCGTGCCTTGCGGCAGAATCTGATGATCGGCGGTCGGCACATGGGTGTGCGAGCCGACGATCAAGGAAACGCGGCCGTCGAAAAAATGCGCGAAAGCCTGTTTCTCGCTTGTGGTCTCGGCATGAAAATCGATGATTGCGGCATCGCAGGCTTCGCCCAAAGGACAGGCGGCAATCTCCTCCGCGACGAGAGCGAAAGGATCGTCCAGCGCGTCCATGAAGAGCCGGCCGAGCGCATTGACGACGAGAATGCGGCCGCCCGCCTTTGTCTCGATGAGGCTCGCGCCGCGCCCCGGCGTGCCCTTCGGATAATTGAGCGGGCGGATCAGCCGCGGCTGATGGGTGATGAAAGTCAAGGCTTCGCGCTGATCGAAGGCGTGATTGCCGAGCGTCACGCAATCGGCGCCGCAGCTGAGAAAATCATTGAGGATCTGCTCATTGATGCCGAAGCCGCCGGCGGCGTTCTCGCCATTGACGATGACGCAGTCGAGATTCCACGCTTTGCGCAATGGCGGCAATTCGTCCTGAAGCACCACACGCCCGGCGCGGCCGACAACATCACCGATGAAGAGAAGCCGCATCCGGCAGTCCTATAGTTTCTGGCTCAGTTGCAGGCTCATTTGCAGATGATCCACTCGTGATCGGTCAGCACATAATCGAGCTTCTCGTCATAGGCCTCGGCCGGAATGTCCTGCATCTCCTGAATTCCATAGGCGACGCCGACCGCGGTGACGGCTTTCATAGCCCGCAGCTTAGCCAACGTCCGGTCGTAATAGCCTGCCCCATAACCGAGCCTGTTGCCGGCCCTGTCATAGGCTGCAAGCGGCACGAAGAGAAGATCGGGAAAAACTTCCCGCGCACTCGGCAAGGGCTCCTTGATGCCCCATTTGGCCTCGCTGAGCGGCTCGCCTGCCTTCCAGAGCCGGAAGACGAGCGGCGCGCCGCGCCCCTGCATGACCGGCAGAGCCGTGGCGACACCTTGCCGCGCGAGATTTTCGAGGAGCGGAAAGGTCGAGGGCTCATCACCGATCGACCAGAAGGCCGAAGCGATGCCAGCCTTTTTCTCCGCGACAAGGCCGGCACCGATATTGGCGAGGCGCTGGGCGAAGGCACGGGCCTCGATTTCAGTGATGAGACCGCGGCGCGCCAGAGCTTGGCTGCGCAGAGCGGCTTTGGCGGCAGGAACAGTCATGAAAAGAAGGAACTTGCACGAAAATAGGGGCGCGGTCGGCGGAAAGCCGAAGGAAAGCTCGCCGAAGGAAAGCGCGGGGCCGCAATAGCCGTGGGATCGATCCCGGGAACCTACAAAGTAGGTGGGCGCCATATGCCCAAGCCCAGGGGCAAGGACAGGGACAGCTCCCGTCGAGATCGATAAGGCCCCGGGGAATATGATCCACACGCGCCCCGCAGCTCCGCAAACGCAATGTAGAGCCAGGCGCGCCCGATTGCCAGAGGCCCCGCACGACAAAGTGACGACAACCGGCTCAGGCGCTAGGCCAGCGCATGTGCCAGACCGGCAGGCCCGAGCGCGGATTGACGCCGCGGCTCACCCGGGCAAAGCCGTGCTTCTCGTAAAAGCGGATCGCGCGCGGATTATCCGCATTGACATCGAGGTTGAGGCCGGTGCGGCAGAGACTTTTGGCGTGATCGAGGAGAAACGTGCCGAGGCCGCTGCCGAAAAGATGCGGCGCCACAGCGATCTGTTCGAGAATTGCGCGCGGGATATCGAGCAGGATGAAGCCCAAAAGCGGGCCCTGCTGGCAGCCTTGCATATCATAGGCGCAGAGCGTCACGCCGCCGCGCTGCTCGATCTCTTCGACATAGGCGCAGAACCAGTCGCGCCGCGCGGCAAAATCGATCATCGGCAATGTCACCTGCCAGCTCGCGACCCAGAGATCGGCGAGCGGCGCCAGATTTTTCCGCGCCGACAGCGTGTAAGTCCGCGGTTTTGCCGACTGGTCTTCCCGCCGCTCGCTGGACATGCGCCTCCTCCCAGGTGCAAACGGTCGTAGATACATCGTCATGGCCGCCTCCGGATCAAGTCTGGGGACGGGCATGACGGCCGCTTATCGGCTAGACTGAACAGGCCTTCGTGCAAGAAACATCTATGCAGCCTCTGCCGGACGATCCCGCCACGCAAGACCCGATGCCTTCGATCCGCCGCCTCGTGCTCGGTGATTTCCGCTCTTATGCTGCCCTCGACCTCGCCTTGCAGCCTGGCCTCGTCGTGCTCAGTGGCGAAAATGGCGCCGGCAAGACCAATCTCATCGAAGCCATCTCCTTCCTTTGCCCAGGCCGCGGTCTGCGCCGGGCTGAGCTCGCCGAATGCGCCCGCGCCGGCGGCAAGGGCGGCGGGATGGGCGCCTGGTCGGTTTTCGTCGAGCTGGCAACCAGCTCCGGCCACCGCCAGCTCGGTATAGGCACGGAACTCCAGCCAGACGGGACGCTCTTGCGCCGCTATCGGCTCGACCGCGAGCCCGTCGCCTCGCTAAAACCTTTCGCCGATCTCATCCGCATCATCTGGCTGACACCCTCTATGGACGGGCTGTTTTCGGCCCCGCAGGCGAGCGGCGCCGCTTTCTCGACCGGCTCGTGCTCGCCGTCGATGCCGAGCAGGGCACAGAGTCAATGCGCTCGAACGCGCTTTGCGCAATCGCAACCGCCTGCTCGAAGAGAATGCCGATCGGCGCTGGCTCGATGCGGCAGAGCATGAGGTCGCCGAATTGGCCGTCGCGGTCGCTGCGGCGCGCGCCGAAACCGTGAAACATCTTGCCGCGCGCATTGCGCAGATGAAGGAAGAGGACTCGCCCTTCCCGCATGCCGAACTCACCTTGCAAGGCGATGTGGAAAACCTGATCGGCACAAGGCCGGCGCTCGAAATCGAAGATTTTTATCGCGACATGCTGCGGCAAAACCGCAGCCGCGATGCCGCCGCCGGCCGCACGCTGATCGGCCCGCAGGCGGCGGATCTTTTGGTCCGGCATGGACCGAAACAGGCCGATGCGGCGCGCTCCTCGACCGGCGAGCAGAAGGCGCTGCTCGTCGGCCTCATCCTCGCCCATGCAAGACTTGTGGCGGAAGTGTCCGGCATCAAGCCGATCCTGCTGCTCGACGAGATCGCGGCGCATTTCGATCCCGCACGCCGCAGCGCCTTGTTCGAGAAGCTTCTGGCGCTCAGCACACAGGTCTTCATGACCGGCGCGGACGAAGCGGTTTTCGCCGAGCTCAAAGGCCGGGCGCAAATGCTGCATGTGGAGCTGGGACGGGTGGAGGTGCGGTGACGCAAAGCGTCGGGCAAGCCGAGCCCAAATGAATAAGATCGGCTGAAATGGGATGAGATCGTTCAGAGGCGGTGATGATGCTTGAGCTATCGACAAAAGACGTGCATCCGCGCGATCGCCTCCACTATTGGCAAGAGGTTGCCTGCCGGACATTCGTTGAAATTGAATGCCAGACAGACATCGGTCCGTCTTTTCAAGGATCGATCCGGTCGCACGCGCTTGCTGATATAGCCGTCTCGGTCGTCGACACCGACCAATGCACGGTCCTGCGCACGTCGTATGGAATTTCGCGCGCCAAATCCGATGACGTGCTCATAAGCCTCCAACTCGCCGGCCGGGCACTTGTGCGGCAAGACGGACGGGAAGCCGTGCTGGCTGCCGGTGACTTCGCTCTTTACGATACGGAGCGGCCCTATTCGCTCGTCGTTCCGTCGGGCACGCGCCAGCTGGTCCTCAAAGCACCCCGCAGCGCGATCGAACGCCGGTTGGGTTCCCTTGCGAAATATACGGCTGTGGCGGTGGAGGCGCACACGCCTGTCGGCGGCCTCGCATCAGCTTTTCTGCAGCTCTTGCCGTCGCGCGCCGATGTGTTGGACTCTCTCAGTGAGAGGGACAAAGACAAAATTGCCGCGCAAGTGCTGGATCTCACGACGCTTGCGTTCCGCAATCTGTGCGGTGAAGATTCCGCCTCGCGGTCGTCGACGAAAGCTATGCGTCTGGCACGTTTGAAATCAATTATTGACGAACGCCTCTTCGACCCGCGTCTCAAACCGCCAATCGCCGCGCATAGGGCCGGATTAGGCGTCCGCTACGCAAATTCTCTTTTGGCGGAAGAAGGGACTTCGCTTGAGCAATATATAATTTCTCAGCGGTTGGAGCGCTGCCGCCGCACATTGGACGATCCGACCGAAGCCAGGCGATCGGTTGGCGAGATCGCTTATTCGTGGGGCTTCACGGACCTGTCCCACTTCGGACGCCGTTTCAAGGACAGGTTCGGTTCTTCGCCGGGAGATTATCGAAGCCGGAAGGTTGCGCGCGATAGGTAACGGCCTGCTGCGCATCAATTTGGCTGATACAGAGCCAGGGTGGCTCGGACCGGCTGGCGGCACCAACCCTACCAACTCATATCGAGATAAGCGCTTAAGAGCCCGGTCGGGCCATATATCCTTCCCGTTCAGCCAATGCGAGCGGCGCGGCCGTGCCTTATGCTTGCAAGCTCATGTCCTGCAACTTGCTTCCAGGCAAGCGGATAGGCGCATGCGTCGGCCGGGAGACTAAAGCGTGCAAGCTATATTTTTGGTTCTCATGGGAAGCCTTTGCCTCACTGTCGCTCTCATCGAAGCATGGCTGCTCGTCGTGCATTTCTCCTCCGAAGACAATTTCGTCGCCAGGCTCATTCCAGGCCGTCAGGACCTCTTGCGGTCACATATAGATTATTTGATGATGTCGCAGTTTTTGTTCATTTTTTACATGCTCTTTTCGCATTTCGCAGTGCCCCCGCCCGTATGGCTGGTGGTGTGCGTATGCGCCGGCTCATTTTTTAACCCGCTGGCGTTTTTGATCAGAGCCATGAACCCCGGCTTTCTGAAACAACCTCCGGCGCCCTTCAAAGCGATGCTTGCCGCGAGCTGCCTCGCGACGACAGCCGGCTACGCGACCTCGGCTTGGATTTTTGCAAGTGCCGTGATTGCAACCGCGGTTCACGCAAACTGAAACCGCTCTATGCGACAATGCGCAGCCGTTCCTCGGACAGCATTTTCTCGACTTCTGCTGCCGGCTTCGGCCGACCGAAAAAATAGCCTTGCATTTGCGTGCAACCTTCCGCGCGCAGGAGCGCCAGCTGCTCGCTTGTCTCAACTCCCTCAGCGGTGGTCTTGATGCCCAGGCTCTTTCCGAGACCCGTGACAGCGCGGACGATGGCCATCAAATCGCCACGCGAAGCAAGATCGCGCACAAACGACTGGTCGATCTTGATCTTGTCGAAAGGGAAGCTGCGTAGATAGCTCAGCGAAGAATAGCCGGTCCCGAAATCGTCCATCGAGATTCGAACTCCGAAATCGCGAAGCTTGTGCAAGGCGGCAAGCGTCGCCTCGCCATCCTGCAAGAGGACGGATTCCGTGATCTCGAGCTCCAACCGATCGGCGGCCAAGCCCGACACGGACAGAGCAGCGATGATAGAGGGCACGAGGGTGCGGTTCTTGAACTGCACTGGCGATAGATTGACAGCAAGATCGACTTTCCGCGACCAGCCGGCCGCGTCCATGCAGGCTTTCCGCAGCACCCAGTCCCCGATCGGGACGATCAAGCCGGTTTCTTCCGCAAGCGGAATGAAGTCTGCCGGCGACATTATTCCGCGAAGCGGATGGTTCCAGCGGACCAATGCTTCGAAACAGACGATCTTATCGGCTTCAAGATCAAAGATCGGTTGGTAATAGACCTCGAATTCCTCGCGTAACAACGCAGCGCGCAGATCGATCATCATCAACCGTCGCGCCTGGGCACGGGCATCCATGCCAGTCTCGAAGAACCGATAGGTGTCACGGCCGTCCGCTTTGGCGCGGTACAACGCCATATCGGCATTTTGCAGCAGTTGATCGGGATCGCTTCCGTCGTCGGGCGCTATGGAAATCCCAATGCTGGCTCCAATGATGATCTGGTGTTCGTGGATATCATATGGAACGCCGACGACTTCGACGATGCGGCTCGCAAGCGACGAAGCTTCCAAGAGCTGCGGTTCGCGTCCGACTTGCACGATGGCAAACTCGTCACCGCCCAGCCTGGCCACCGTGTCGCTTTGACGAACGCATGTGCTCAAGCGGCGAGCCACTTCTTTCAGCAGATCATCGCCGATCGGATGACCTAGGGCGTCATTGACGTCTTTAAAATGGTCGAGATCGAGGCAGAGCACGGCGACCCGCTCGTTGCGCGTTATGTGGTGGAGGGCGTGCTCCAGCTGTTCGCGGAATAGCCTACGGTTCGGCAGATCGGTCAAGGCATCATGGCGCGCCATATGCGCGATTTGCGCCTGAGCGTCCCGCCAGTCGGTAATGTCCTCGAGGGTCGAAACCCAGCCACCTCCTTGCATCGGGTGATCCACCACGCGGAGCGTGCGTCCATCCGGTATTTCCCAGATCCGGCTGTTGGATTTACCGTCACGGACCTTCGCGATCAGATGCGCGAAGTAAGTCTCCGGGTCCTCGTCAAACTCGCCGGACGCCTTCCGCTGCTTGAGCAGGTCGAGCAAGGATCGGCCTTTGAGCGATGCAGCCGACAATCCCGTCATATTGGTGTAACGCTCGTTGAACAGCACGACGCGGCCATTAGCGTCGTGCATGCAAAGCCCCTGCGACATGTTCTCAAGCGCGGCGTCGAGCAAAAACTTCTGCTGCCGCAGCCTGTCTTTCGTGCGGCGATCGCTCAATGCCGCGACGAGACACATGCCGAGAATGAGGACCGCTGTTCCGGCCACGAGAAGAGAAAGCGCGTTGGGCGATAAGGCAGCTGTGTCGAGGACGCGGGTCGGATCGGGCACGAAGAGCACAGCACCCATGGCCGTGAAATGCGTGGAGACGACCGCAAGCGCCAGCAGAACCGCCGCGATCAAACTGTTCCGCCAGCCCTTGCGCCTTGCCGCCACAAACAGCGCAAGGCTGCCAAACACGACACCGAATGCGACAGAAGCCACGACGAGGATCGGCGACCATACGATACGGCCCGGCAACTCCAGCGCGCGCATGCCGGTGAAATGCATCACCGCGATGCCGAGGCCGATGATTGCGCCGCCGAGGGCCGCCGTCCAGCCGGCAAAATCACGCCCGGCGATGAGAAGCCCCCCACCGGTCATCGTGACCGCGAAGAGCAGAGACAGAACTGTCAGGGTTGGACTGTAGCCGGCGCCAATCGTGTGGTCATAGGCGAGGATTGCGATGAAATGCGTCGCCCAGATGCAATAGCCCGCTGCGCCTGCATCTAAACTCAACCATACCAACCGCTCACGTCCCTTTGCCGCCTGGGCGCGGCGGAAGAGGCTGATCGTGACAATGCCCGCCAAGAAGCAGAGAGCGCCCGCGAGAACCACAAGTCGCCAATCATGTTCAACTGTCAGACAGGTGAAGACTTGAAACATCAAGGAGCTCCGGTGGCCCGCATTTGGTGTTCCGTCATATTTGCCGGCTAGGAGCTCAATATATGATTTGCTTCATTAACAAATTTGCTTTCGCGAACATCAAGTTTCCATGGAAAAGCAATTCTACCGAAGGTCAATTTCGGCAGAGACACGTCATTGCCGATACGTCATCGGCTCGAAAAGGCAGAGCGATGGCTTGCGCAGCGCTGCAGTTTATATCGCCGCCGCCACCTCGTCTCAAAAGTCGAAAACGTCGACGACGCCGCTGATAAGATTGATCCGCAGCAGATCCTCGGTTGTCGGCAGGCGCCGCCAGGGCTTCAAATAGCGTCGCATTTGCGCAATCTCTGCTTCGCGCGCCAGCAGCGCCGCACGCGCCGCTTCGACATCGATGCGCATGAAACGGCAGGTCTCGCCCGGCCGCAATTGCGCCAGGCGGCCGATATCGGCGCGCGCGACATGGCCGAGCTTGGGATAGCCGCCGGTCGGCTGATGATCGGCCATCAGCACCAACGGTTGGCCATCGCCAGCGATCTGAATGGCGCCGAGAGCAATACCGTCAGAGACGATGTTGAAGCCTTGGGCATGCGCGATCTGCGGCCCATCGAGCCGATAGGCCATGCGATCGGCAACATGGCTCAGGCGGAACTCAGCGCTGAAGAAGCTTGCCAGCACGTCCTCGCTAAAATGATCGTCTTGCGGACCAAGCACGACGCGCAGAGGCTGATCATTCTTGACGAGCCAGGGCGCTGCGATTTCGGCCTCGGTTTGCGACGGGAAGGATGTGGCGGAAAGCGGCAGAACATCGCCCTCTTGCAGCATGCGGCCGTCGATGCCGCCGAGATGCGCGCGCGTATGCGTGGCCCGGCTGCCGAGGATGAGCGGCGTATCGAGCCCACCCACCGCGGCAAGATAGGTGAAAACACCCAAGCGCCGAGCCGCGCCGCAAGCCGTTCGCCCGGATGCAGCGTGAGCCGCATCGCAGAACCCAGCGCTTGCCCGTCCCGCGTCCAGGCGAAAGAGCCGCCGCAAAAGGCGAGCGAAACGGCCGTGTCCTCGCAGCAGATTTCGATACCGCCGAGGCTGACTTCGATCGCCGCAGCCTCGGGATCATTGCCGAGCGCCAGATTGGCGGTGCGGAAGGCGGCCCAATCCATCGGTCCGGCTGGCGTCACGCCATAGCGGCGATAGAAGCGGCGCCCGCCGTCTTGGATCGTCGCGCCCGGCCCGGCGCGCAAGATGCGCAAATGCGCCGGCATCAGGTCTTCTGCCTGGCGATTGCCGCGCCGTCTCGTCTGGCTTGCTCCAAGGCCGCGAAGGCCTCAGCATCGATCGGCTCGAAACTGATGAAATCGCCGATCTCGATGAAACAAGGCGGCTGATGGCAAGGGTCGAAGGTCGCGACCGGCGTGCGGCCGATATGATACCAGCCGGTCGGCATGGGATCATTGCCGATCAGCGCTTGGCCGCCGGCGATGAGCAGAGCGCCAGCGGGCACCGGCGGGCGCGGCACGGCGCGACGCGAAATGGCAAGCCGCTCCGGCAGGCCGCCGAGAAACACATAGCCAGGCGCGAACCCATACATATAGACACGATAGGATGCGCCCGCATGCAGCGCGACGACTTCGGCCTCGGACAGAGACAGCGCCGCCGCGACCTCTGAGAGATCCTCCGCATGCGAAGGCGCGTAGCAGACCGGGATGATCCAATGGTTGGGCGCCGCCTGCGCGGTCACCGGCGCAGTTTCGAGCCGTCGAATTTGTTCGATCAAATCCGCCGTCGATAAAAGCTGCGGATCGAAATAAATCATCAGCGAGCGATAGGTCGGCACCGTCTCGATCACGCCGGCAATCCCGGCCGTTGTCAGCACCGCGTCGAGGGAGCATACGCGCGCGTTGAGATCCGGATCGATCGCGGCACCGAATTCGACGACGAGCGCCGCCTCGCCGGCAGGCAAAAAGCGTGGCGCGGCCGTCTTATCCATGGGTCACCCAACATCAGTTCGGCAGAAAGCCCATAAAGACGCCGACGAGCAGGAAAACGCCCAAGACGAACCGATAGACGACGAAAGGCCAGGCCGAAAATCGTTCGAGAATGCGCAACAGGCCCCAGATCGCGACGAAGGCCGAGATCGACGCGATGACGAGGCCGAAGATGAGGATCGACCAACCATGCAGGCCGAGATGCGCCTTGTGCAATTCCCAAACTTCCTTGAGCCCGGCGGCGGCGATGGCCGGCAGGCCGAGCAGAAAGGAAAAGCGCGCCGCCTGCGCCCGCTCGAGATCGCGGAACAAAGCCGCCGTCAAAGTCGCGCCGGAGCGCGAGACGCCGGGGATGAGAGCGCCGACCTGGGCAAGGCCGACGATCAAGGCATCTCTCAAGCCGACATGATCGAGCGTGCGCTTATGCAGCGAATAGACTTCGGCAAGCGCCAGCAGCGCCGCCATGACGATGCAGGAGATGCCGATGACGCTCAAGGCGCGCAGCGGTGAATTACACGCATTGAGCACGGGGGCGAGCACAATGCCGGTGAGGATGATCGGCAGAGTCGCAAGCGCGATCCAAACACAGAAGCGAAAATTCCAATCGCGGAAATCCCGCCGCGCAATCGCCGCGATCGAGCCGAAGAGGAGGCCCTCCACATCCGACCAGAAATAGCTGATGACGGCGGCGAGCGCGGCGACCTGCATCGCGGCGGAAAAGGCCGAGCCGGGATCTTGCCAGCCGAGCAGCGCCGGCACGACCCGCATATGCGCTGTCGAGGAGATCGGCAGAAGTTCGGTGATCCCTTGCACGACGCCGAGAAAAGCGACCTTGGCATAGCCGAGCGCGACGAAACCGGTGTCGAGAGTGCAAACATTCGCCATATCTTCGCCGATCCGATCGTTGGCAAAACAAGACTATGCCGCATGGCGTCCTTTGGCCCCGGCGCAGGTTTTGTCTCAAACAAAGCGGCTAAGATCAACGCCCAAGCTTCGGCAGGCCTGCGGGCGAAATTAAACCCTTGTTTCTCCAGGTCTCGGCGCCGTAAGGCTCTCCTCGCCGGACGGCATTTGGCGGCAAAGATGGCGCTTCTGCGCCGGCCGTGTGGTGTGGTGAGGCGGGTTCAGCCGCCTCTCGACAGCACGCCACCGCTCGCGTATAAGCCCCGCTTCAACTCAAAACAGCGTCCCGAAACGCTCGCCGGAGCAGGCCCTGGCCAAAGCTCAAAGGCAAAACGGCAGGTCTCAATCATGAATATTATCGAAGAACTCGAGGCGGCCCAGGCCGCCAAGCTCGCCGCGGTGCGGGCCATTCCGGAATTTCAGCCCGGCGATACGATCATCGTCAATGTCAAGGTGAAGGAAGGCGAGCGCAGCCAGGCGTTCAGGCCTATGAAGGCGTCTGCATCGCCCGCAACGGCGGCGGCCTCAATGAGAGCTTCACCGTCCGCAAGATCTCCTATGGCGAAGGCGTCGAGCGCGTCTTTCCGATCTATTCGCCGATGATCAATTCGATCAAGGTCGTCCGCCGCGGCAAAGTCAGGCGCGCCAAGCTCTATTATCTGCGCGACCGGCGCGGCAAGTGGGCCCAGCACCATCGGCGACGAGAAGATGGAGACGCAGGCGGCGAAGGCGGCGCGCGAAGTGGCCAAAAAGGAAGCCAAGGCCGCCAAAAAGGCCGCCAGACCCTTTCAGCCAAAGATGAGGGCGGCGCGTCTGCGCGCATGGTCTGGGACTTAATTTTACAGCGGCGCGTTCAAGATCCAGCAATACCCGAAGGGATCGCGAAAGGTGGCGGACCGCGTGCCCCAGAATGAGTTCGTCGGGCTCGTCTCGCCCTTGCCGCCCAGCGTGGTCGCACGGTTGAAGACATCGTCGACCTGCTGCGCCTTCGGGAAATTCGAGACTGACGGACATGATCACCGGTTCGCCGGGGATGAGCACGCGCGTATTGCCGAATTCCGGGAAGGCATCGGCGAGCATGACCGAGCCGCCATTGATGAGGAGTTCGCAATCCGCCTGATGCGAACCCCGTCGAGCGCCGGCATGAGCGCCTTTTGCGCGGCACCGAAGACCGCCGTATAGAAGGCGATGGCGGCCATGGCCGGCGACACGGTGAGGTAAGGCGCGACGGGCGGGCGCATGGCTCCTCCGCTAAAGCCCCCGGCCTGGGCTGAGGAGATTCGGGGGACTTTTCCCTTAGCCTTCTTACGGTTAAGAACCTAGAGCAAGTTTCACGAACGGCCTCTGACGGTGTGGAAACACAATCATAGGCGCGCCAACCTTCTCCCTGTGGGAGAAGGTGGTCGCCCATAGGGCGCGCGAAGCGCGCCCGTCGCTTTGTTATACGCCCTGCGCAAAGCGCAGGGCTATAGCCAACCGGATGAGGGGTTGCGATCCTTCTGATCGGACATCGTAACCCCTCACCCGGCTTGCTCCGCAAGCCGCCCCTCTCCCAATGGGAGAGGGTTCGCGCCCAATGCCAATATGCTTTGCTTCCAACCAGGTCGCTCAGCCACTCCCCTCCACTGGCAAAAGAGTCCAGACAAACTATGGCCCAGCCGCATACGCTCTATGACAAGATCTTCGAAGACCATGTGGTCGATCGTCAGGAAGATGGGACCTGCCTTCTCTATATCGACCGCCATCTCGTTCATGAGGTGACGAGCCCGCAGGCCTTCGAGGGGCTGCGGCTTGCCGGCCGCAAGGTCAGGGCGCCGGGCAAGACGCTCGCCGTAGTCGATCACAATGTGCCGACGACCGATCGCTCGCATGGGATCGACGATCCCGAGAGCCGAATTCAGGTCGAGCAATTGGCCACCAATGCACGCGATTTCGGCGTCGATTATTTCGACACGTCTTCGATCCGCGCCAAGGGGATCGTCCATATCATCGGGCCCGAACAAGGCTTCACTCTGCCCGGCACGACGATCGTCTGCGGCGACAGCCATACGTCGACGCATGGCGCTTTCGGCGCGCTCGCGCATGGCATCGGCACCTCCGAGGTCGAGCATGTGCTGGCGACGCAGACGCTGATCCAAGCCAAAGCGAAGAACATGCGGATCAATGTCGAGGGCAGGCTCGGCGAAGGCGTTTCCGCCAAGGACATCGTGCTCGCCATCATCGGCGAAATCGGCACGGCGGGCGGCACCGGCTATGTGATCGAATTCGCCGGCGAGGCGATCCGCGCGCTGTCGATGGAAGGCCGGATGACGGTCTGCAATATGACGATCGAAGGCGGCGCGCGCGCCGGCATGATCGCGCCGGACGAAAAGACCTTCGCTTATCTCGCCGGGCGGCCGCGGACGCCGCAAAGGCGCCGCCTGCGATCGAGGCGCGGCGCTATTGGGACACGCTCCATTCGGATGCGGACGCCCTCTTCGACAAGGAAATTCGTCTCGACGTCACCAATCTCCCGCCGCTCGTCACCTGGGGCACGAGCCCGGAGGATGTGATCGCCATCACCGGTTGCGTGCCGCGCCCGGAGGATGTGGCGAGCGAGGCGAAAAGAGCCGCCGTGCGCCGGGCGCTCGACTATATGGGCCTTTCCGGCGGCGAAAAGATCGCCGATGTCGCAATCGACCGCGTCTTCATCGGCTCCTGCACCAATGGCAGGATCGAAGATCTGCGCGCCGCCGCTGCCATCGTCGAAGGCAAGACGGTTGCCGCCCGAGTCAACGCCCTTGTAGTGCCGGGCTCCGGCCTGGTCAAAGAGCAGGCGGAGGCAGAAGGCCTCGACAAGATTTTTAAGGCCGCCGGCTTCGAATGGCGCGAGCCCGGCTGCTCCATGTGCTTGGCCATGAACCCGGACCGCCTCGCGCCCGGTGAGCGCTGCGCCTCGACCTCGAACCGCAATTTCGAGGGTCGCCAAGGCTTTCAGGGCCGCACCCATCTCGTCTCGCCGGCCATGGCGGCGGCGGCGGCGGTCGCCGGCCGCTTCGTCGATATTCGCGACTGGCGGTAGAGCATTTTCAGCAAAAGTGGATACCGGTTTTGCGGCTGAAAATGCTCTAACTTCTTGAATGAGAGCGGTTTCGAAACGGTTGCGTGTGGACACGCAACCTGAAACCGCTCTAGGCCGCCATCTTGATGTCGGCCGGGGTTGCGAGCGCTGGCGCGATCTTATAGTTGGTGATCCGGCCCTAGTCGCAAAAGGGGACCGAAGATATGCGCGGGCGTGGCGGAACTGGTAGACGCGCCAAACTCAAAATCTGGTTCTGGTAACAGAGTGTCGGTTCGATTCCGACCGCCCGCACCATTGCTTCATCGCGACGCCGTCGGCCCAGCACGTCGCGGCGCGCGTTTCAACCAAGCACCCGCAATGCTCATTGCGGCCTTGCACCATAAAAGCGACATCTCAGACTCGAAATGTTGCGATCGCTCAAAGCTCAACGGGAATACGTCATGTACGCACCATCCTCGCCCTTCCCGCCGCATGCCTTCCATCGTCGCACTGGCTTGGCGCTCGCTTGCGTCTTCACTTGGCTTGCAGGAACGGCTCTGTCCGGCACGCCTGCGCATGCTGACGCGACGGCATGCAAGGCGATCGAGGATGCCATGGTCGCCAATATCAAGACGCCTTTTCACAGTTTCGTGACCATCACCTTCGACTATGCGGCCGTCATCGACGAAGCGCGGCGCAAGCTCAAATTACCCGCCTCGCAATCTAGCGAGACGATCTTCACCGGCAGCGCCATCTATGCCCGGCTCTTGCCTGGAAAATGGCGGGATCTTCACACTCTGCCAGCGCAGTTCGAGGAGCATGTGCGCGCCAGCGTCGCGGGCTTCAAAGACTGCCGGCGTCTCGCCGATGAGAAAGTGAATGGCGCCGTCTTGGCGGTCTATGAGGGCGACGCCCGCCCTGCCCGAACCAAGCTTTGGGTCTCGGCGCAAGGCATCCCGGTCAAATCGGAAATCGATATCGAAATTGGCGCCACGCCCGGCGGCGACATGATCCATCAGCATCTGTCGACGCACTATGAATATGGCGATGTCCACGCCCCAACCATGGACTGAGAACGATGGAAGCCGCTGGCAGAGGAACGATCCGGCATAGAATGAGCCGACATCAGGCAGAAGACATGCCGGCGGTTCACCCGCGCCATTTCTCCGCGGCGGCATCGTCCGCCGCCTTGGCTGCCACCCACGCGCCGGCCTTTTCGCCTTTTTGCTCGCCTTGGCCATGCTGCTTTTTCCAGAACGGCGCGCGGGTCTTCAAATAATCCATCAGAAATTCAGCCGCGGCAAAAGCTTCGCCGCGATGCAGGCTCGCGGTGGCAACGAGCACAATGGGCTCGCCCGGGCGGATCACGCCGCAGCGATGAATGACCAGCACGGCTTCGAGCGGCCAGCGCGCACAGGCCTCAGCAATGACGCGGCCGATCTCCTCCTCGGCCATGCCGGGATAATGCTCGATTTCGAGCGCCGAAAGCGCGCCGCCCTCGTCACGGCAGAGCCCGGTAAAGGTGACGAGCGCGCCGATGTCGCGGCGCCCCGCCATGAGCGGCGCGATCTCGGTGGCGCTATCGAAACGCTCCTTCTGCACCCGCAGGATGATCAGCGGCATGGGGCTCAGCCTCCCGTCATCGGCGGGAAGAAGGCGATCTCCTTGGCTGCCGGCGATGAGCGCATCGGGCTTCACATGGCTGCGGTCGAGCGCTGCACGCACCGTCTTCCCATTGGCGAAGGCCGCTTCGTAATTTTCGCCACGCGCCTTCAGCCACGCGACGAGATCGGCGACGGTCTTCACGTGCGGCGGCGGGGCGATCTCTTCTTCGGCAAGACCGACACGCTCGCGCACCCAAGCGAAATAAAGCGCTCTCATTCTTGTTCAGCCTCGCTCATCGTATGTTTGATCCCCGCCTTCATATAGTCCCAGCCGGTATAAAGCGTCAGCAGCGCCGCGAGCCAAAGAAGGCCAAGCCCGATCTTGGTCGTGCCGGGGATCACGGCTTCACCGGCGGGGCCGGCGATGAGAAAGCCGAGCGCGACAAGCTGCAAAAAAGTCTTCCATTTCGCCAGCCGGCTGACCGGCACCGAAACCTTGAGCTCGGCCAGAAATTCCCGCAGGCCGGAAACGAGGATCTCGCGGCAGAGGATGACGATCGCCGCCCAGAGCGAATAGCTCGCAATCGAGCGATCCGCGACCAGCATCAAAAGCACGGCCGAGACGAGCAGCTTGTCGGCGATCGGATCGAGCATGCGGCCGAGCGAGGATTGCTGCGACAGAGCGCGAGCGAGATAGCCGTCGAGAAAATCGCTGATCCCCGCGGCGATGAAAATGCCGAGCGCGGTCCAGCGCATGGAAAATTCCGTCCGGCCAGAAGAGGCAGCGCGACCACCACCGGGACGGCCAGCACCCGGCCATAGGTCAAGAGATTGGGGAGGTTGAAACGCTGGTCGAGGCCGCGGGGGATCGAAAATGCCATGGCTGGAAGGAACATTCCCGTAGGCGAAAGGTCAATAGAGCCGTCCGAATGATTTACGGCCGAGATCGCAGCCAAAGATCTCTTGCGAAGATCTCAGCCAATACCGCCACCCTCAGGCGCCACTCTCGCCATGAAAAAAATCATAGACGAGCTTCGCCGTCGCGGCATTGATGCCGGGTACTTTCTCGAGATCGCCGAGCCCAGCGCGGGAGATCGCCTTGGCGGTGCCGAAGGCGTGGAGCAAGCGCCCGCTTGCGCGCCGGGCCAATGCCGGCGATCTCTTCAAGCGGGCTTTTGGTGAACTCCTTCTTGCGCCGCGCCCGATGCGTGCCGATCGCGAAGCGATGCGCCTCGTCGCGCAGCCTCTGCACGAAATAGAGCGCCGGATCGCGCGGCGCCAAGCGGAACGGCTCCTTGCCGGCGAACGAAGAACATCTCCCGGCCGGCATTGCGGTCCGGCCCTTTCGCGATCGAGGCAATGGCGACATCCTCAATGCCGAGCTCGGCGAGCACGGCTGAGGCCGCGTCGAATTGCCCTTGGCCGCCGTCGATGAGGATCAGATCCGGCCGCTGCGGAAAGGCGTCAGGATCTTCCGCCGCTTTGTCTTCCGCCGCGGTCTTGCGATCCGCTTCCTTCATCAGCCGCGTAAAGCGCCGGCGCAGCACTTCGCGCATCATGCCGAAATCATCGCCCGGCGTCAGATCCTCGCCCTTGAAGTTGAAGCTGCGGTAATGCGCCTTCATGAATCCGGCCGGCCCGGCAACGACCATCGCGCCGACGGCATGCGTTCCCATGATATGGGAATTGTCATAGACTTCGATGCGCCGCAGAGGCTTGCCGATCCCGAAGGCTTCGGCCAATGCGGCCAGCAGCTTTTCCTGGCTCGCGCCTTCTGAGAGCTTGCGCCCCAAAGTCTCGCGCGCATTTTGCGCGGCGTGATCGACAAGGTCCTTCTTCTCGCCCCGCTGCGGCACGGCGATTTCGATTCTGTGGCCGGCGCGTTCGCAAAGCGCCCGCTCCAGCACCTCGCGATTCTCGATCTCGTGCGACAGAAGAATGAGCCGGGCGGGCGGCATATCGGCATAGAATTGGGCGAGAAAGGCGTCGAGCACTTCGCTTTGCGAAAGACTCTTGTCGGCGCGCGGAAAATAAGCGCGATTGCCCCAGTTCTGATAGGTGCGGAAGAAGAAGACCTCGACGCAAAATTGCCCGGCATCTTCGGTAATCGCGAAGACATCGGCCTCCTCGACCGTCTTCGGATTGACGCCCTGCGCGCCTTGAATGGCGGAGAGCGCGGAGATGCGGTCGCGCAGCCGCGCCGCGCGTTCGAATTCGAGCGCTTCGGCCGCTTCGCCCATCTCATGGGCCAGCAAATCGCGCACCGCGTGGCTCTTGCCGGAGAGAAAGTCGCGCGCCTCGCGGACGAGCTCGGCATAATCTTCAGCGCTGATCTCACCTGTGCAAGGCGCCGAGCAGCGCTTGATCTGATAGAGCAGACAAGGCCGCGTCCTATTCTCGAAATAACTGTCGGAACAGGAGCGCAGAAGAAAGGCGCGCTCCAGCGCATTCAAGGTACGGTTAACCGCCCAGACGCTGGCGAAGGGACCGAAATAATCGCCTTTCCGCGCGCGGGCGCCCCTGTGTTTCGAAATCTGCGGCGCCCAATGATCGCCCGAAAGAAAAATATAAGGGAACGACTTGTCGTCGCGCATCAGCACGTTGAAGCGCGGCTTCATCTGCTTGATGTAATTGGTCTCGAGCAGCAGCGCCTCGGTCTCGGTCGCAGTCGAGACGAAAACCATGGCGGCGGTGAGCGCGATCATCCGCACGATACGGTTCGTATGGCCCGTCGGCCGCAAATAGCTCGCGATGCGCTTGCGGACGCTTTTGGCCTTGCCGACATAGAGAACCTCGCCGTCGGCTGCGATCATGCGATAGACGCCGGGACCGACCGGCGCATGTTTCCAATGCGCCTTGATCGCGGCAACGCCGCGCGCCAGCGAGGCGGGCGCGGTATCCATCGCTTCGAGGGTGCCGCTAGCGGCGTCGGCCACATCTTCGGGTGCCACGCCGACATTTTCCTGCGGCGCGGTGCCATCTTTCTGATCAAGGTCGGTGGGGGCGCGAGACCGGCTCATATTCGAGATTTAGGCTGCCGCGCCCTGCGGCGAAAGTGCCCAAGCCGGTTTCTCCGGGGGAATCCGCAAGGGCGGACCCACGCCCCCCTCTCTGGACCTCGCGCCGGATTCGGTTTAGCTCTTGCCTCGTCCGCGGCTGCCCCGATCAAGGCGGGCCGAACCCCGGCCGGTCAAAGCTGGCCCACGGAAGATCAAATGGACCATCGAGGGGACATGGATCGCAGTTTTTTTGCGCCGGAGCCGGAAACAACCTCCGGCGAGGGTCCGGAAGTCGGCGAAGGCCCGAAACAGCCAAGCCGGGCTAAGCCTGCAGCCAAGCGGCATGCGAACTGCCGCAGCGCTTTCAACCATGGCCTTCCCCACTTTGGTCTTCTCCGCCGTGGTTTTCTCCACCGACTTGGCGGCAGCGGCTTTGCCGTCACCTCCTTCTGCTTGCTCGCCGGTTGCGTCGACAGCTATGTCGTGGCGCAAGCGCCACAAGTTCCACCGCCTCAAGCGAGCAATATGGCACGCCGCGAAGGCGTGAGCCCGGGCGGGGCGACGGTGGCAGTGGCGAGCTTCGCCGGTGGGCCGGCCGGCGTGCGCGATCATTTCATCATCGCCTTCGATGACGCCGCCAAGACCCAAGACATCGTCATGGCCACGCCTGAAGCGGCAGATTACCTCGTCCGCGGCTATTTGAACGCGGTACCGGAAGGCGACGGCACCGCCGTCACTTATGTCCTCGACATTTTCGATGCCAAGAAGCACCGCACGCAGCGGGTGGAAGATCAAGTCCTGCTCAACGCCAAAGCGGCCGATCCCTGGTCCGTCGTCGACGACAGCGCTGTTTCGGCCGTCGCGGCGAAAAGCGCCGCGGCGCTTGCCGCCGTGCTCACCAATACGCCCGAGGCCATTCTCGCCGCTGCCCATACGAACCCCGCAAATGCGGGCACGCCGGCGGCCGCTACAGCACATGCTGAGGAGGATGGCCGCACCATTGTCGCAGCGACGCCTCCGGTCGGGCCCCCCGCCGCGGCGCCTTCCGCCGGAGGCCTCGGAGGCGTTGCCCTGCACTAGTGGCCTCGCCTGACCGCCGATGTCGGGTGTTTCGACCTTCTGCTGATTTCGGCGCCCGCGCGGCGGCCACACCAAGCCCGTCTATTACATCAGTCAACCAGGAGACAGACTATGAAAGTTGCGCCGATTCTCGCCACAACCGGCTTCCTTGCCATGCTGTTTGCTTCGACTGCGGCGCTTGCCGATCCGATCGGCGACTGGCGAGTTGCCGACGGCACTGCCACGGTCCGCATCCGCCATTGCGGCGCGGCGCTCTGCGGCTATATCGCGGCGACCGTATCGGCGCCGGGGAAGGATGACAAGAACCCAGATCCCAGCAAGCGCGGCCGTTCGGTGATTGGCCTCGAGGTCCTAATCAATATGAGGACGGCAGGTAAGAACCTCTGGAATGGCGAGACTTATAATGCAGAAGATGGACAAATTTATTCGGCCGCTATGTGGCTGAGCGACGAGAAGAGCCTCAATATCAAAGGCTGCGCTCCCGGCGGCGGCGCGTGCGGCTCGGAAGTTTGGTCGCGGGTTCGATGAATGCAATATGGCAGCAAGCGGGCGCCGCGGCTCGGACGCGGCGGATTGCGATGACAATTGAACGGCCAGCGCGATGAAGATCCTCTCCGGCAATTCCAATCGCGCGCTGACCGAAGCCATCGCCGCCTATATCGGCGTCCGCTGACCAAGTGCCAGGTCCGCCGCTTTGCCGATATGGAGGTCTTCGTCGAAATCCAGGAGAATGTCCGCGGCCAGGACACATTCATCGTCCAGTTGACGTCCTTCCCGGCCAATGACCACCTCATGGAGGTTCTGATCATGGCCGATGCGCTGCGCCGGGCCTCGGCGCGGCGGATCACCGCGGTCATTCCTTATTTCGGCTACGCGCGGCAGGACCGCAAGCCTGGGCCGCGCACACCGATTTCGGCCAAGCTTGTGGCCAATATGATCACCCATGCAGGAGCCGATCGGGTGCTGACTGTCGATCTTCACGCCGGCCAGATCCAGGGCTTCTTCGATATTCCGACCGATAATCTCTTCGCGGCGCCGGTGATGGTGCGCGACATCAAGGAAGGAATGCCGCTCGACAATCTGATGGTCGTCTCGCCCGATGTCGGCGGCGTCGTGCGCGCAAGGGCATTCGCCAAACGCATCGATGCGCCGCTCGCCATCGTCGACAAGCGCCGCGAGCGCGCCGGCGAATTGGAAGTCATGAATGTCATCGGCGATGTCTCCGGCAAGACCTGCCTGCTCGTCGACGACATCGTCGATTTTGGGCGGCACTCTCTGCAACGCCGCCGATGCGCTGTTGCGCGAGGGCGCCAAGGAGGTCCGCGCCTATATCACCCATGGCGTGCTCTCGGGTGGTGCCGTCGCACGCATCGCCTCCTCGCATCTCAAGGAGCTCGTGGTGACCGACACAATCCATCCGACCGAAGCGGTGCGCATCTCGAACAACATCCGCGTCATTTCGATCGCGCCGCTGATCGGCGAAGCCATCGCCCGCACGGCGAAGGAAGAAAGCGTCTCGAGCCTGTTCGATTGAAGCAGCATTGCTTGCGCTCACTGTCTTGCTTTCGCGGCAGCGCACGGCAGCGAGTTTCGTGCAGATGGACGCGCGCGCGTTCCTTACGTTACGGAATTCGGCATTGCTGCCGCCTTCGATGTCATTGGATACATCGACGAGGATGAGACGGTTCCGAAAAATCTCCATTGCGTGATCAAACCAGGCCGAGGCTTATGATCAGGGGACCCCCAACAATCGGTGGCCGCGGAGCGCTGCGCGGACGCTTATGCCTGCCATCGTCGCCGGCCCGTTTCGACGCTGAGAAATGCGCTCCAAAATGAGTGGTCGGCTATTGGTGCGTTGGCGCAACGAAGATTGGACTTGCCTTGGGCGGACAGCCAGAAAAGCAATATGGATATCTATACGTGTTGGCGTTAGCCACCATTGTTGTCGTCGGACTTTTCGAATTCGCCGGCAACAATGGATTCAGTCTGTGGGATGAAAGTTTTCTCTGGTATGGCGCTCAGCGCGTAATGCACGGCGAAGTACCGATTTGCGACTTTATGGCGTATGATCCAGGTCGTTATTATTGGTCAGCTGCGCTCATGAATTTATGGAGCGACGATGGCATCATGGCGCTGCGGAGGGCGGCGGCTATCTTTCAGGCGATGGGGCTGTTTGTAGCTTTATTATTAATATACTTAAGTACAAAAAGCAAAAGTATAATATATCTATTACTGTCCGCGGTTACGTTAGTAGTCTGGATGTTTCCGCTGTTTAAATTATATGATATTTCTTTATCGATCTTCTTGATTGGAGCGCTCGCTTTTCTGGCAGAAAACCCCACCGGCAGACGTTATTTTCTCGTCGGTGTTGCTGTCGGCCTCATTGCGGTTTTTGGGCGCAATCACGGCGTGTATGGTGTCGCGGGCAGCATTGGGGTCATGGTCTGGCTCAATATCAGACGCGCGAACGGTCCCAAGCTTACCAAAGGTTTTGCGCTATGGACCATAGGAATTGTGGTCGGATATACGCCAATCCTATTCACAGCACTGCTGGTGCCAGGCTTTGCGACCGCCTTTTGGGCAAGCATTGAAGTTATTTTCAAAATGAGGGCTACGAACATCCCTCTGCCGATTCCTTGGCCCTGGCGGGTCCCATTCGCCACGCTGCCGCTTGGCGAGGCGATTCGCGGTGTTCTGGAAGGATTGTTCTTTATCGCTCTGCTTGTTTTTGGAGTGCTGTCCATCGTCTGGCTCATCCGACAAAAGCTCCTGGACAAGGAGGTTCCGCCGGCGCTGGTCGCAGCATCTTTCCTGACGCTCCCTTACGCACACTATGCGTATTCGCGGTCCGATGTCACTCACTTGGCCCTGGGTGTGTTTCCCTTGCTGGTCAGTTGCCTGGTTTTTTTGTCCTTGCAACCGGCAAGACTTAAATGGCCATTGGCATCCATGTTGTGCGCGGCAAGTCTGTTGCTGATGTCCGTGTATCACCCTGGTTGGCAATGTTGTATAAGTAAGCAGTGCGTCAATATCGAGGTTTCCGGCAACAATCTGCTGGTTGATCCGGAAACGGCCAGTGAGGTTTCCTTTCTTCGCAAATTGGAAGAACGGTACGCACCCAGCGGTCGGAATTTTGTAGCGACACCTTGGCCGGGTGCATATGCCCTGCTCGGACGCAAGTCTCCGATGTGGGACATTTACGCACTTCTTCCGCGTTCGCGGGCTTTCCAACAAGCCGAAATTGAACGAATAAAAGCTGCAAAGCCCGGCTTTGTTTTGGTCCTTGATGTACCAATTGATGGACGTGACGATTTGCGCTTTAAGAACACCCATCCGTTGATCAATGAATACATAGCTAGTAACTTCCAACGAGTCTCCGGTGCACCTAGCCAAATCTTCCAAATTTACGCGGAGAGAGCGGGTGCGGTGAAGTGATGAAGTGACCGCCCCCGGCTGACGACATCAATGTACCAGCAAACAGTGTCGACGACGGCGCGAAATGCCGGCCAATGGCGGCGGAAAATCAGGCCCATTATCGGCTGGACACCACGCGATGCCTGCGGCTTCATTCGGCGAGGATCGATCTCAAATAATCCCCATAGCCGCTTTTCATGAGGCTCGCGGCCAACCGTTCGAGCGCTGCGGCATCGATCCAGCCGTTTCGATAGGCGATCTCTTCGGGACAAGCGACGCGCTGGCCCTGCCGCTGCTCGATCGCCCGCACATATTCGGAGGCCTCGACGAGCGAATTGGCAGTGCCCGTATCGAGCCAAGCAAAGCCGCGGCCGAGCCGCTCCACCGTCAACTCGGATCTTTCGAGATAGACCTTGTTCAGATCGGTGATCTCAAGTTCGCCGCGCGCCGAAGGCTTGAGAGAGGCGGCGATTTCGACGGCCTGCTCATCATAAAAATAGAGACCCGTGACCGCCCAATTCGATTTCGGTTGCTGCGGCTTTTCTTCAAGCGAGGTTGCCCGCCCGAAGGAATCGAAGGCGACGACGCCATAACGCTCCGGGTCGCGGACATGATAGGCGAAGATCGTCGCGCCCTTCGTGCGCTCGGTCGCCGGCCGCAAAGCCTCGATGAGCCCATGGCCATAAAATATATTGTCACCGAGCACGAGGACGGAGGTCCGGCCGGCAGCAAAATCGGCGCCGATGATATAGGCCTGCGCCAGCCCCTCCGGCTTCGGCTGTTCGGCATAGCTGAGCGCCAAACCCCATTGCGAACCGTCGCCGAGCAGCCTTTGAAACAAGGGCAGATCGAGCGGCGTCGAAATGATAAGAATTTCGCGCACGCCGGCAAGCATCAGCGTGCTCAAAGGATAATAGACCATCGGCTTGTCATAGACCGGCAGAAGCTGCTTCGAGACTGCTAGAGTCATCGGATGCAGCCTGGTGCCGCTGCCGCCCGCGAGGATGATGCCGCGCAAATTCATCGGCGTTCCTTCAATGCGCGTTCTTCCAATGCGCGTTTCTCCTAAGGGCCTTCTTGCAAAGGCGCGACGAGCCGGTCGAGGCAGACTTCGAGCGATGCGTGCCAATCCGGCAGCCTCAGGCCATAAGTCGAATGAAGCTTCCGCGGGTCGAGCCGCGAATTTTTAGGCCGCTGCGCCGGGGTCGGATAGTCTTGTGTCGTGATGCGATCGACCCGCACAAGCGCCCGCCCGCGCCGCGCGGCGCCAGCGAAAACCGCCTCCGCCAAATCGGCCCAGCTCGCCTCCCCCGTCCCCGGCGCATGAAAAATGCCGCGCAATTCCAGCGCATCAGGCTTTGCGACGAGCTGTGCAGCCATGGCAAGAATCACATCGGCGAGATCGGGCGCATAGGTCGGCGAGCCAAATTGGTCGGCGACAACGCCAATGGAAACGCGTGTTTCGCCCAGGCGCAGCATGGTGCGGACGAAATTCTGAGCCGTCGCGCTATAGACCCAGGCGGTTCGCAAAATGACATGATCCGCGCAAGCTTCCGCGGCTGCGCGCTCGCCGGCAAGCTTCGAGCGGCCATAGGCACCGAGCGGGGCCGTGGCATCATCCTCGCGGTAAGGCTGCGCGGCCTGCCCGTCGAAGACATAATCCGTCGAAATCTGGATGATCGGAATACCCGCGACTTTCGCCGCGCGTGCGACCCGACGCGCCCCCTCCGCATTGATCTCCATCGCAAGATCGGGCTCCGATTCGGCGCGGTCGACGGCCGTGTAGGCGGCCGCATTGACAATGACATCGCAAGCCGCCGTGCCGACCGCGCGTGCAATAGTGTCCGCGTCGAGAAGATCGCAAGCCGGCCGAGCCAGCGTGACGACATCAACCGAACGCATCGGGCCGCGCTCGACAAGAGAATGGACCAATTGTCCGGTTCGCCCGGTGACGCCGATCCGCAGCATGGCCACCTACTGAAAGGGTGAATCGAGATCGGCGAGGCGCGGGTGCCGACGATCCTTGTCCGACAGCGTCGCCGTTTCCGCCGTCACCGGCCAGGCGATGCCGAGATCAGGATCGTCCCAGGCAAGACCATGGTCGTGCTCGGGCGCATAATGGTTCGAGACCTTGTAGAGGATTTCCGTATCGGGCTCGAGCGTGCAGTAGCCATGTGCGAAGCCGATCGGCACGAACATCTGCTTAAAATTTTCGGCCGACAGCTCGGTTGCGAAATGCTGCCCGTAAGTCGGCGAGGACCGGCGAAGGTCGACCGCCACATCGAGAATGCTGCCTTTGAGGACACGGATGAGCTTGTCCTGCGCAAAGGGCGGCGACTGAAAATGCAGCCCGCGAATGGTTCCGACGGCTGCGGAACGCGACTGATTATCCTGCACGAAATCGACCGCAATGCCTCCTTGCAAAAAACTCTTGCGATTATAGGTCTCGGAAAAGAAGCCGCGCGAATCCGCGAATTTTTTCGGGACGATCAGTTTGACGCCTTCGAGCGTCGTGGTCTCGATCATCAAGAGCTGATCCTTCGATCATGAAAAAATCCGCAGAAACATTGTCACGCATA
>CAVWXV010000017.1:0-132884 GCA_963759185.1 uncultured Alphaproteobacteria bacterium | reverse complement strand
AAAAGAGCCGATCTCGGCAACAGCCGAGATCGGTAAACCGGTCCCCACTTTTGCTGAAAATGCTCTAGTGACGGGCTCGGCGACAGAAAAGGACGAGAGCATGCCGCTTTATGTTTATGGGATCGCGCGCGCCGATGCGGCACCGCAGAGCCCCCCGATCGGGCTTCTCGATCAACCGACCTATTGGCTCCGGTCAGGCCCGCTTGCCGCGATCGTCAGCGGCTGTCCGCTCACGACGATGCGGGCGGAGCGAAAGCACATCATCGCCAGCCAGCGCGTGCTCCGCGCCCTCACGCCGCATAGCGATCTTCTGCCGATGGCTTTCGGCACTGTCGCGGAGTCCGCCACCGCGCTCTGCGAATTCCTCGATCAATTTCAGGACGCGCTGCTCGCCCAGCTCAAAAAAATCTCGGGCACGATCGAGATGGGTTTGCGCCTCAGTCTCGATGTCGCTGATCCGATCGCCTATCTCGTCGCACGCTCGCCCGAATTGCAAGCGGCGCGCGCGCGCATCTTTGCCCGCCAGCGGCCTGCAAGCCATGATGAGAAGCTTCGCCTGGGACAGCTCTGCGCCGCGCATCTGCGCCGCTTCCGCGAATCTTTGGCGGCGCAAATTCTTGCCGCTGTCAGCCCTTGCTGCGTCGAAACCACTGTCCTGCCGGCGCACAGCGAGATGGAGATCGCCAATCTCGCCATGCTCATCGCACGCGACGGGCAAGAGCGTTTTGAAACCGCGGTGCACGGGGCAGCGGCCAGATTCGACGATGATCTCGTCTTCAGCATCGCCGGCCCGAGCCCGCCGCATAATTTCGTGCAGTTCGAGCCGATCGGACGATAACAGCTTTCTTTGGAGGCACCATGCTGCTCATCGACGACATCATCGCAGCGCCCTTTCGCGGCCTTCTCTTCGTGTTCAAGGAGATCAACAAGGCCGTGCAAAAGGAGCGCGAGGCGGAGGAAAAAAGGCTCATGGCAGAGCTCTCCATGCTGCACCACCATCTCGAATCCGGCACGCTGAGCGAAGCCGAATTCGAGGCGCAAGAGGCAAAGCTCTTACAGAAACTCGACGATCTGAATGGCAATGGCAATGGCCGCGACAATGAACAGGCCTGATCCCACCCTCCGCGATGCCGCCACGCCGGGCTCGCCGGAGTCCGCCATGTCGCTTGCCGAAGCGCTCGATCGCATGCTCCACTGCGGCGTCGCGGTGCAAGGCAATGTTGCCGTGGGCCTTGCCGGGGTCGACCTCTTGTATCTCGATCTGCGCGTATTGCTCGCCTCCATCGATACGATCTGGCCAAACGGCATGCCAAGCGGTCTGATGACGATCGGCGGCCCAACCGGACCAATATCGTCGCCGCCGCCATCGCCACATGCCGTTGCGGCTGCGCCGCCATCATCACCCGACGCTGCGGCGGCGGCACAACCGGCCTCGGCCAAAGCTAGCGCTTTAAGCGCGGCGATGGATGAAGCCTCTGCGCGCAATCTTCACTCGGCGGCGGCCCTCCTCGAGCCGCAGGATGCTGCAGCGAACCCGACACCAGCGAAAGGGCTCGTTCGCCTCGTGCTCACCCTCGTCAAGCTGTTGCATGATGTGATGGAACGCCAGGCGCTCCGCCGCATGGACCATGACCGGCTGAGCGCTGCGGAGATCGAAGCCGTCGGCGTGGCGCTTTGCACGCAAGCAACAGAAATCGAACGACTGCGTCATCTGTTCGGCTTTTCGGAACGCGATCTTGCGCTCGATCTCGGCCTCTTTGAGGGCACCTGAAGGGAATATCTATGTCCGGCCCGAATGCCATGATCCATGCGGTCGATTCCACCAATCTCGCCGATCTCATCGAGCGCATCCTCGACAAGGGCATCGTCGTTGCCGGCGACATCAACATAAGGCTCGTCGATGTCGAGCTTCTCAACATCCAATTGCGTCTCGTCATTTGCTCGGTCGATCGCGCCATCGAACTCGGCTTGGACTGGTGGAATCACGAGAAGCAACACACCCCGAAGACCGGCGCGGATGATGCGGCACTCAAGGCCCTTGATCAGCGTCTCGGCCGCATGGAAGAGGCCTTGACCGCGATCGTCGCGGCAGCGGCCGAGAAAGAGGAGCAGAACGCATGAATAGGAGTGACGACGACACCAAAGGCGCCGCCGGCTTCGCCAAGATCGCCGACCGTCTTGCCGATCTGTTCGGTGTTCTTTCCGAACTGGACGCGAGCCAACGGCCGCGCCATGGTCGCCGCGAGAAAGACGGCTTCGTTATGGAATATTCCTTCGGCAAGCGGTCGCTCGCGGAAGCCGGCCGTGCCCAGCATGGCGAAGAGACCGCGGTTGAAGAGCCGACCGAAGTGCGCGCACGCCGCGCCGCAAAACCCTCCGAGCTCGAGCTTCTCGAACCCGTGACCGACATGTTCGACGAGCCCGAGGATATCGTGCTGCTGTTCGAATTGCCGGGCGTCGAGCAAAGCGACATCCGCTGTCTGCTCGACGGCGACATATTGCTTCTCGAAGCGAAGACGGGTCAGAGGCTCTATCGCAAGGAGACATTGATCGAAGCGCCGCTCGCCGCGGCTGAGCCGCGGCTCGCTTTGCGCAATGGCGTTCTCGAAGTGCGGCTGAAGAAGAAGAGCTGAGACCATCTGCTCACGAGGGGGCGGCATATATGGCACGGCTGATCTACGTTCCGGTGATGCACAGCGATGTGGAGATGGGCTCAGCCGAATTTGCCTATAAGGCTGCCTTCATCGCCCGGTTCGGCGAAGCGAAATGGCAGGAGCGATGCAACGAGGTCGATGCGATCTGGGGCAAGATCAAGGAGGCGATCATGAAACTCGACCTCGACATGAAGAAGGTCAAATTGTTCCAGGATAGTTTGCCCGTCTGCGGCAAGGAGGAGGATCTGATGCGCGACCTCGCCGCGCAAGGCAGCCGCAATCATCGGCTGCTCCAAAGCCTCGTCGCCGCCGGCGCAGAGCTTGTCGGGACCGAATCGCCGGCGCTTCTGCTCGAGGAATATCGCCTGCTGCAGGCAGCAGATCGCAGCGATGCGGCAGCAAGCGAATTGCTCGAGCGGCGCGATCGTTTCATTGCCGAACGGATCGATGCCAAGCTCGCCGATGACGAGACAGGACTGCTCTTCATGGGCGCATTGCATCAAGTCGCGCGCTTTCTGCCGGCGCGAATCAAGGTCGAATATCTCGCGGTGCACGGATGATAGGGTTTTGGTTGAGCACTTCGCTGGCCGCGCGTCACCTCTCCCCGTGCGCGTAGCGAAACGGGGAGAGGAGCGGCACGCGTTGCTGCGAAGCGATCATCCCGCAATAGGCTGACTGTTCGTTTAGGAGACAAAGTGGAGAAAAAGATGCACGGGAACAGCACGGTCGACACCGACAAATTGCGTCTCTCCGTGATCGAAGCGCGGCGCGAGGACATCGGCCGCGGCATCGCGCGGCTCGATCCTGACGCATTGAAGGCGCTCGGCGCCGCGCCCGGCGACGTCTTGCAGATCGAAGGCAAGACCTCGACCGTCGTCAAGGCGATGCCGACCTTCAAGGAGCAGCGCGGCCGCGAGGCGATCCAGCTCGACGGCGTGGCGCGGACCAATGCCGGCGTCGTGCTCGGTCAGAAGGTCGCCATCACCAAAGTGGCGCATCACCCGGCCCGGCGCATCGTCATGGCGCCACTCGGCGCCGCGCCTTTGCATGAAGACGACATTGATCATATTGCGCGGCGCCTCGACGGAATGACCACCAAAACCGGCGACCGCCTGCGGCTGCCTTTGTTCGGCGCGAGCCATCGCGATTTTCAAGTGCTCAAGACGGAGCCGGACGGCCCCGTCATCGTCGGGCCGGACACGCTGCTTGCGGTCGAGAAAACCCATCGCGGCGAGGCGGCGGAAAAGGCCGATATCGTGACTTATGACGATCTCGGCGGCCTCGAGCGCGAGGTCGCAAAGATCCGCGAGATGGTCGAGTTGCCGCTCACCCATCCGGAAGTCTTCGAGCGCTTGGGGATTGATCCGCCGAAAGGCGTTCTGCTCCATGGCGCGCCCGGCTGCGGCAAGACGCTTCTCGCCCGCGCCGTGGCACATGAGTCGGATTCCGGCTTCATTTATGTCAGCGGCCCGGAGATCATCGGCAAATTCTATGGTGAGAGCGAAGCCCAGCTCCGTAAGATTTTCGATGATGCGCGGAAAAGAGCTCCCTGCATCATCTTCTTCGACGAGATCGATTCGCTCGCACCGAAGCGCGAACGTGTCGAAGGCGAAGTCGAAAAGCGCGTTGTGGCGCAGCTCCTGTCGCTGATGGACGGGCTTGCGAGCCGCGGCGATGTCATTGTCATGGCGGCGACCAACCGGCCGAACAGCCTCGATCCCGCCCTGCGCCGTCCCGGCCGCTTCGACCGCGAGATCGTCATCGGCATCCCCAATGCGCGGGCACGGCGCGACATTCTCGACATCCACCTACGCGGCATGCCGCTCGCCGGAGACGTCAATGTCGAAGAGCTCGCCGAGACGGCGCATGGCTTCACCGGTGCCGATCTCTCGGCGCTCTGCCGCGAAGCGGCAATGGCGGCGCTGCGCCGGCAGCTCCCGACGCTTTCGCTCGATACGGGCCCAGTTCCCTATGAGGCGCTGATGGCTATGGAGGTCGGCATGACCGATTTCACGGAAGCACTGGCGGAAGTCTCGCCTTCGGGACTGCGGGAAGTTGCGGTCGAAGTGCCCAATGTGCGCTGGAACGATGTCGGCGGGCTCGATCAAATCAAATCGGCCTTGCAGGAAGCGATCGCATGGCCGATGAGCCAGCCGCTGCTCTTCGAACGTATGGGGCTGCAGCCGCAACGCGGGATCCTTCTTTACGGTCCGCCCGGCAATGGCAAGACGCTCGTCGTCAAAGCGCTCGCCTCACAAAGCAATCTCAATTTCATTTCGGTCAAAGGCCCGGAACTCTTGTCGAAATATGTCGGCGAATCGGAGCGCGGCGTGCGCGAGCTCTTCGCCCGGGCGCGCCAGGCGGCGCCCTGCATCATCTTTCTCGATGAGGTCGATGCTCTCGTCCCCAAGCGTGGCGGTGAAGGTCACTCGCCGGTCACCGATCGCGTCGTGAGCCAATTGCTCACCGAACTCGACGGGATCGAGGTTTTGAAGGATGTCTGGGTCATCGCGGCGACCAACAGGCCGGACATGCTCGACGATGCCCTCCTGCGGCCAGGACGTCTCGATTTCCGTCTCGAAGTGCCGAAGCCCGATCGCGCCGCCCGCTCCGCCATCCTCGCGGTGCATTTGCGCAACAAGCCGATCGTCGAAAGCGTCAACCTCGACAAGCTCGCCGATTTCACCGATGGGATGTCGGCGGCCGAGATCCGCTTCGTCTGCGATCGCGCCGCCATGAACACGCTGCGCCGCGTGTTCCCGACGACGAGCGATGCCTCGGTCGACATCGCCGCGCTGCGCATCGAGCAACGCGACTTCGATGCGGCGCTGGCGGCCTGGACGCGCGCCAGCCGTGCCGAAGCGTCCTATGCGGCCGGCGAGACGGCGGGCTGACCCGAGGTGAGCGGGCGCCCCTCTCTCCCCGCGCGCGTCAGCGAAACGGGGGAGGAGAGGCAGGCGTTGTGCCAGGCGATTCTCTGACAGCACTGTTATTCCTCGCCCGCGAGCTTTTGCGCGAAAAGCGCGATGGTGCGGGCATAGACATCGGCTTTGTTCCACTGCAGGATCACAGCGAAATTGGGCTCGCCCGGTCCCCAGCCGGCGCCGCGTTTCCAGCCATAGCTTTTGAGGAAATTGGCGGTCGAGGCGAGAACATCCGGCACGTCATGGATCAGGTCGCGATGGCCGTCGCCGTCGAAATCGACCGCGAATTTGAGATAGGCCGAAGGCATGAATTGGGTCTGGCCGAGTTCGCCCGCCCAAGCGCCATGCATGGCAGCAGGTGAGAGATCGCCCCGGGCGACAACTCGCAAAGCATCGAACAGCTCGGTCTTGAACATATCCGAGCGCCGACAATCGTAGGCGAGGCTCGCCAACGACCGCAAGGTGGGGAAATCGCCGTTGACCGCGCCGAAATCGGTCTCGAGGCCCCAAATCGCAACTATGACGGCGCCGGGGACGCCATATTGTTGCTCGATCCGCGCCAAGGTGGCGGCATGGCGCTGCATCAGGCTGGCCCCCTTGTGCAGCCTGAAGCTGTTGATCATCCGGCCTGAAAACTGCGCAAACGACTGTTTGAAGACATGTTGCCCGTGATCATGCGAAATGACGACGGGATCATAAGTAACGCCATCGAGCCCCGCGTTGATCGCCGATTGCGGAATGCCGGCCGCCGCAGCCTCTTGCTTGATCTCGCCGAGCCAGGCTTCAAAGCCAGCCGGATCCCGGCAGCGTGCCGCCGCGAACGCCTCGCCCGGAAGCAGGCCGCCAAGACAGCCACCAAGACAAATGACAGTTGCAAAAGCTCCGAAGAAAGGTCCGAATATTTTTCGCATATGACGGCTCTCCGCCTGAATGGGATGCGCTAGCCGGAACGGCCGCCTGCCTGTCATGGCACCCAATTCAATAATCCGTGCCATGAAAACCGTCCATCCGCAGCCTAGATCACGATTCACTTATGCCGCCGGTGGGGCTAAATTGGCGCCGCCAGTCGAGACCCGTGGCGGCCCATCCGCCAATCCATCGGAGTTCGCCCGTGAAACCATTCGCATGCATCGCGCTGATTTCGTTCCTCGCGCTTCCGGCCCATGCCCATGCCCTTGCCCATGCCGTCGCGGAGCGGGTTCCAAAGCTCGACGTCGAAAGCTCCTGCCGCGACGCCAAGGCCTATGGCATGACCGATCCCGAGCAGACCTACAAGAACTGCATGCTCGACGAGAATGAAGCGAAGAAGCAATTGCAGGAGAAATGGTCACATTACAAAGCGTCAACGCGGCGAGACTGTATCGAGGCGGGGGCCAATCCGAGCCCGAGCTACGTCGAGCTCCTCACCTGTATCGAGATGACCGAGGAGATTCTGACGCCGGCAAGCGGTGGCGGTGGCGGCGGGGCGAGCGTGGGAAAGGTCCCGGCCGGCGCGCTCGGATCGCCAGCGCCGCGGCCGCAGCTCTCGCCTGGACCACGCGCCATGCCGCGTTGAGGCGAGCCCGGACTTCTCACGCAGGCCATGCCCAGCGTAAGAAGTCCGGGCTAGCGTCGAAACAGGCGAGTCGGTCTTTTCCCGTCTCGCAGAGCATTTTTCTAGGATATGGCATCCCAAATACATGTATCCAATAAGTTTGTCACAGATTGTGACCGGCCGTCACCGCGGCGCTCCAAAACATGGCTATATGCGTGGAAGCAAAAGCATTTAGATACTCTTCCTCAGACCGCTTTATATGTTGATATCAGAGTCTTGCAGCGGTTCCGCCCGCCTCTTTCTGTAGCCAATTTGTCACAGACATGCCGGAAAAACGCCTGATATGCGAACGGGCTATCGACCGGAGCGGGAAAATCTCTAGGATAATGAAATGTGGCCTTTCGGGATATAACCACCACAAGGGGGACGGCATAAATGAAAATTAGTTCTAAGCTCGTTGGTGCGAGCCTCGCCGCTTTCGGCGCGGTGTCGCTCTGCACTCTCAGCGGCGCAGCGCTCGCCGGCTCTATCTCCCAACCGGGTGAAATCGTCGGCTACTCATGGGCTCCGCTTCCGCAAGGCCTGTATTTCGCCGATACCGGCAGCTACGGCAATACCCGCTCCTTCGGCGCCTACAATGGCGAATTGGGCGTCAATATTCCAGTCATCGTCTGGTCAACTCCGTGGGACTTCCTCGGCGGTCACGTCGAGGCCTATGTCGCGGTTCCATCGGTCGCACTGGGTCTCCCGACAGGACCTGCAGGACCGTTTTATGCCAGCGCCATCTACAACCCGGCGCTCCTGGTCGGCGAGGCTTGGAACCTCGGCAATGGTTTCTCGGTCAGTGAATTCGTCGGCGGCTATGCGCCGGTCAACAACATTCTCGATCAAGATAACTGGACGTTCAACGAACGCCTCGGCGTGACCTACAGCAAGGATGGATACACTCTCACCGGCCATGTCATTTTAGGCATCACCGGCAATAACCTGAGCAGCAGCATCGGGACTTACGGCCAGAGGGAAAACCCTGACTATCTCAACTTGGACCTGACCGCGACCAAAGACTTCGGCAAGTTCACATTCGGCCCCGTCGCCTTCGGTTCGTGGGACCTCAGCGGCTCCAACAAGACCGCCCCCGACGGAAGCATGAAGCAGGCCCAGTTTGCGGTTGGCGGCATGGGCGGCTACAACTTTGGTCCGGTCATTCTGCAAAGCTATCTGACGCATGACGTTTACTCGCACAACTACCCTGACGCTGGTAACGGGCAAGAAGTCTACGAGACCCGTGGCTGGGTCCGCGTCATCGTTCCGCTGTGGAACCCGCCGGCCCCGCCGGCTCCGGTCGTCGCCAAGTACTGATCGGTTCAGGCCTTCCGAGGCTTACAATAAAAGCGCCGAACGGACCTCCGTTCGGCGCTTTTGTTTTGAGTTCTCCTTCCCCCGCTTGCAGGAGAAGGAACGCCCCTTCATTCCCCCGCCAGTTTCCGCAGCTTTGCGAGAAGATCCGCGCTGCCGACGCCATCCGCCGGCTGATCACCGACGCCAATCTGGAAGGCGTAAATCGCGTCCCGCGAGCTCGGCCCGAAGCGGCCGTCGATGCTGCTCTTATAATAGCCGAGGCGCTGCAGGAGCCGTTGCATCTCGGCCTTTTCGCTTCGCCGCCAAAGCTTCACCGCTTTGGGCCAGGCCGCGTGCAGCCCTTGCCCGCCAGCAATTCGATCGGCGAGACAAGCGAAGGAAAGGGCGTAGGCGTCTGAATTATTGTACGTCTTGATCACCCAATAATTGTCGCCGAGCAGAAAGGCCGGCCCCCTGGCGCCTTCCGGGAAAAACAATGTGGCAGCGCCTTCACCCGGCAAGGCAGCGCCATCGGCCTGCTTAAGGCCCAGCGCCGCCCATTCGCGAAAATCAGCATGGAGCCTGGCATAGGCGAACGACCCAGGCAGACGAACCTCCATGCCCCAGGGCGCGCCATGCTTCCATCCCGAAGCTTTGAGAAATGCCGCTATCGAGGCGAGGATATCCGGCACATTCGTCCAAATGTCCGGCGGCGCCGATCCGGCATAGCTCACCGCATGGGCGAGATAGGTCGAGGGCAGAAATTGCGGACCGCCCATGGCGCCGGCCCAAGACCCTTTCATCGTCGCGCGCGAAACTGCGCCCTTCTCGAAAATCACCAACGCATTCAGAAGCTCGTCGCGAAAAAGTCCGCGATCTGGATGGATGAAGGCCAGCGTCGCGAGCGAGCGGATGATGTCCTTATCCCCCATGGCACGACCGAAATCGCTTTCCATGCCCCAGGCCGCCAGCAGCATAGCGCCCGGCACGCCGGAGCGATGCGCGATCTCGGCAAGTTCCTTCTGCCATTGTTTGGCCAAAGCCCGGCCTTGGACAATGCGCCTTTGCGCGACGGCCTCGGCGAAATAGGCGGAAAACGGCCGCTCGAATTCGCTCTGCCGAGCCGGCGCCTGCGCCACGCTCGGGTCGGGCGTCAGATCGCGAAAGGCCGCGTCGAAACTCGCCCGGTCGACACCCTGGGCAGCCGCTAGCGGAAAGAGCCCATCGATAAAGCCGCGGAAGCGATGAAGATCCTCGCGCGAGAGCGCGGTCGTTCCAGCCTTACCCGGCTGTTCGGCCGCGACGGCCGGCCCAACGCGACCAAGATCCGGCCCGAGTGCTGCGACGCTAGCAAGCCAGACGCAAAAGGCTATCCGCCAAGGTCGTGTAAGAGCGGGATGAGGAAAAGTGGGAACCGGTTTTCCAGCGCAATCAAGTTTACGCAGACGGCGCAAGCTTATCTGCATATCCAGCTCTAAGCTTTTGGAATCGATCACGTTTCTGAAGACATCGGATATATCCGATGTCTCAATCATGACTTTGGATTGGTTCAATCCAAAGTCATCATGATCTAGAGGATCGAAGGCCACCATCCTATGTTCCGCTGCCGTGGCCGCCACAGCCAGATGGCGGCAAGCCAATTCAAGCGGCAGACAAGCCTCGGAGGCAAGCGCGGAAGGGCAGAGCAAAGCCATATATCAGCCATAGCGCTGATGCCTTTTCGGCCCGGCGCGCCGAATGCCGGGTCGAAGGCATAGGGCTGCGCCTGCGGCGAGGCTAGCGACGAAACAGCCGGCCCAGCGTAGAATGTAGCAAAATCCTATTGACTGCGCCGGGCGTTGTCTTCCCCTGCGTCGTCGCCTTTGGATCGAATGATTTTCTTCCAATTCGGCCCCTTGGGAATCGGAAGGCGCCGAGATCAAATCACGGTCGTTGAGGCCATGATGACTGTCCAAGCCGGCGCCAGACGAGGCCTCCTGCCTGTCGTGATTCTATGCGCCTTGGGCTTCGTCGCGTCCGGCTATCCACAGGATTCGGGCGCGCATTGTTGGCCGCCCCTCCCTCGCCCCAGGCCGGCGACCTTCGCGCCGCCCCACACCGCGGCCCACACCGCCATATTGGGCCAACAAATCGCTCAGCGCGTCTGCATGTCGCTCGGCTGTCCCGGCTTTGTCGTTCTCGGCGTCGGCTATTGAGCCGGTTCGGCCTGCATCTCAGCGAGATGCCGATAGGGTAGAATAAAATCGACGAGTGATTCGGGCTTTGCATAGGCGATGCGCGCGACTGCTGGTCCATGCTATGCTTAATTGTGTTATCCTTAATGAGGCTGGCGGAGGGGATGGCGCCGCCGGACGCGTCTTTTGCGGGCTGCGCTATTCTGTTGCCCGATCCGCTATCCACAGATATCAGCAATGCACAAATCGTCACTATCAAGCCCGGATCGAAGCGCGACAGCGGACTGCTTTGCGAGGGCGCCGATCGCATTTTCGCCGCCAATCAACCACGAAAGGGACTTCACCGTGAAGTTTTGGTTTTACCGGCGATGGCCGCGGCCCGGCGCTCATTGGCAACGCGTTGACAATACAGCTTGTCTGCCCGTCTCAGCAGGCAGTGTGTGTCATCAAAGTGCCACCCGATTCGGCCATTAACGATTTGGTCAACGGGGGATCACGATAATGGCGAAGAAAGATCACGACACCATCGCGGTCCGAACGCTTTTTTTATCGGACCTTCATCTTGGAACGCGCGGCTGCCAGGCCCAGCTCCTGCTCGAATTCCTCAAACACTATGACGTCGAGACGATCTATCTCGTCGGCGATATCGTCGATGGGTGGCGGCTGAAGTCCGGCTGGTATTGGCCGCAGGCCCACAATGACGTGGTGCAAAAGCTGCTGCGGCGGGTCCACAAGGGCGTCAAGCTCATTTATATCCCGGGCAATCACGATGAATTCATGCGCGATTATGTCGGGCATAATTTCGGCGGCATAGAGATTTTGGATACTGCCATTCACGAAGCCGCGGACGGCAAGCGCTATCTCATCATGCACGGCGATCACTTCGACATGGTCGTGCGGCACGCGCCCTGGCTCGCCTATGTGGGCGATGGCGCTTATACGCTCGCCCTCGTCGTCAACACCTATCTCAATGTGGTCCGGCGCCGGCTCGGCCTCGCCTATTGGTCACTCTCGGCTTGGGCGAAGATGAAAGTGAAGAAAGCCGTCAATCACATCGGCCGGTTCGAGGAGCTGTTGTCGCTCGAAGCGCGGCGGCGCGATGTCTACGGCGTCATCTGCGGCCATATCCACCATGCCGCCATCCATGACGAGTTCGGCGTGCGCTATATGAACACCGGCGATTGGGTGGAGAGCTGCACCGCGCTCGTCGAGCATTTCGACGGAAGCTTTGAGATCATCCATTGGGCCGATGAATTGCGGCGCATGACCGAGACCGATGTCGTGACCCAAATGCCGCGGCGGCGGCGCGAAGCAAAGGCTTCCGCGGCGTGACGAAACTCCTCATCGCGACCGACGCTTGGAGCCCGCAGATCAACGGTGTCGTTCGCTCGCTCGAAAATATCGCCACCCATGCGGCCTCCTTCGATATGGAGGTGAGGTTTCTCACGCCATCGGATTTCTGGACCATGCCTCTGCCGGGCTATGGCGAGATCAGGCTGGCGCTTACGAACCGGCGCAAGATCGCCATCTCCATCGCCGATTTCGCCCCTGATTTCGTGCATATCGCCACGGAAGGTCCGATTGGCCTCGCGGCGCGGCGCGCCTGTCTGCGTGAAAACCGGCCTTTCACCACCAGCTATCACACGCGATTTCCGGAATATGTCGCGGCGCGCGCGCCGGTGCCGATCCGGCTCACTTACGCGGTCCTGCGCCGCTTCCACAATGCCGCCGCCGGCACGATGGTGAGTTCCCCGAGCCTCGAGCGGGTTCTGACCGGGCATGGCTTCCGCAATCTCATGCGCTGGTCGCGTGGCGTCGACGATACGCTGTTCCGCCCCCGCGCCGAAAATGTCCTCGATCCGCTGCCGCGCCCGATCTTCCTCTTCGTTGGCCGGCTTGCCGTCGAAAAGAACATCGAGGCCTTTCTGAAGCTCAACCTGCCCGGCTCGAAAGTGGTGGTCGGCAATGGCCCTTTGCAGGCGCGCCTCGCCACGGCCTATCCCGACGCCCAGTTCCTCGGCGCGCTCTGCGGCGAAAAGCTCGCTCGGGTCTATGCCTCCGCCGATGTCTTCGTTTTCCCGAGCCTGACCGACACTTTTGGCATCGTGCTGCTCGAAGCGCTCGCCTCCGGCGTTCCGGTCGCCGCTTTTCCGGTGACGGGGCCGCTCGATGTCATCGGCGATTCAGGCACGGGCGTGCTCGCTCATGATCTGCAGCAAGCCGCTCTCGGGGCGCTGCAGATTTCGCGCGAGCATTGCCGCAAACATGCGGTCAAATTCACCTGGAAAGAAAGCGCCCGGCAGTTCTTCGACAATATTCGCACGGCGCAATTGGGCCAGGGCGCTTCGGCGCGGAAATTCGTCGGCCTCGCCGAGCCTGCGTGAGGTCCACTAAGAGAGCGTTGCGACGCGTCGAATGTCCTTTCAGCTTCCCCGAGGGGCTCAGGTAATGCGCTTTGATCAGCAGGCAAAATGCGGGCGCGGCGCCCCATGGATATGATTTTTCAAGGCTAACTGACGAGCTTATTTCAGTTCCGCATGGCCGGCACCTTCCGATTGCTATGCCGCGGGAGCGAGCCCGAAGCCACGGTGCAGCGAAGAGATCGTTTTGCCTAGAGCATCGTGCGAAAAAGTGGGCACCAATTTTTTCGCAACAAACGATGCGGTTTCAAAAACCTAGATCATGATACCCGATTCGACTTGAACGCATCATGCTCTAGTCAGCATCATAGCCCTTGGAAAGGGCTGTTGCGATCAGACCAGCCTCGCGCCAACGAGTTCCAATAGATAATACTAAAATAGTCGTTTCGTTGCATCCCGGCACGCATTCGATCGAGGGATTCATGCAAGACCTTGTTGGCTTCTTCCATGCTTGCCGCAATCACTATTCCGACGAAAAAAATCTCACGCGATTCTATTCTCAGGTCTACAGCCAGAATGGCGAAGATGGCATGATCGCCGAAGTGTTTCGTCGAATCGGCACGACTGATAGATTTTTTGTCGAGATCGGCGTTGAAAATGGCCTTCAATGCAACACAAGATTTCTCTTGGAAACCGGCTGGACCGGTGTCTGGATCGAGGGCGATCGGACCCGCGCCGCAGAGGTGTCTAAGCTCTTCGCGCCCTTCATCACCGCCAATCGCCTGAAGATCCTGCACGCATTTGTCTCGGCCGAGAGCGTCGAATCCCTCCTCGAAGAAGCGCTCGTTCCGCAGAAATTCGACTTTCTCTCGCTCGACGTCGATCAGAATACCTCGCACATTTGGAAAGCGATCAGACGCTTCGAGCCAAGAGTGTCCTGCATCGAATATAACGCCTCCATTCCGCCGTCCTGCGCGATCGAAGTTCCCTATGCCCCGAACCGCCCGCTGGGACGGAACCAACTGGTTTGGCGCCGGCCTCAAGGCGATTGAGCGAATCGGTACTAGCAAGGGGCTTCATCTCGTCGGCTGTGACTATCTTGGCGTGAACGCCTTTCTCGTCGCTAAAGATGAAGACATGTCGCAATTTCAGGCGCCCTTCACTGCGGAATTTCATTACGAACCGCCGAAGTACCAACTCACAAGCCACACGGGACATCGACCGTCGCCGATCCCCCGCCACTGGGCTTTTGTCGATGAGTCGTGAGCCAATACGTCCCAGGGTTCGTGCCACGCCTTGATCGGAAAGGCCTTACACAGGCGTTTGCCGCAGACCGCTATGGCCTGCTTATCGCGGGGGAAAATCGAGCGAACCGGTCAGATCGCCGAGTCTGCCGCTGCCCGCAGCGGCCATAGCGGCATCGCGCGTCTTCAGCCCTTCGAGAACCGGCAGATCGAAGCGCCGCGTGATGAAGCGCAGGATCGATGTCGTGTCATAGAGCGTGTGATCGACAGTGCCGCGTCTGGCATAGGGCGAGACGATCAGCGCCGGAATGCGCGCGCCGGGACCGAAGCGATCGCCCTTCGGCGGCGCGACGTGATCCCAAAAGCCGCCGTTCTCGTCATAGGTGATCACGACGAGCATATGCGGCCATTGTGGGCTCTTCTCCAGATGCTGGACGAGATCGACGAGATGCTCGTCGCCGGAGCGAACATCGGCATAGCCCGGATGCTCGTTGAGATCGCCTTGCGGCTTATAGAAAGTGACCTGCGGCAATGTTCCCGCATCGATCGCCTTGAGGAAAGCCGTGCCACCCAAGCCGCCATCCCGCAAATGTTCGGCGCGCGCCTTGGTGCCTGGCGCCAGGTCGGCGAAATAATTGAAGGGCTGGTGATGATATTGGAAATCCGGCACCGGCGTGCCGTTCTTGCCGTCGAGCGCCGCCTGCCAGGCGCCGGCATAATAGGCCCAGCTGATGCCTTTGGCGCTCAAGAGATCGCCGATATGGGTCATGCTCTGCGGCGGCAGCACAGCCGGGCTTGAAGGATCGGCATAGGCGGGATCGCCGCCCGGCGCCGGCCTCACCTTGCTCGGCAGATAGGGCGGCTGCATCGTATTGACCACGTAGAAATCCGGCGTCAGCGCCCCGTCCAAAACGAATTTCGGCTTGCCGTCGAGCGCCGATTTCGGCGAGCTCTCGACCTGTCTCAGCGTAACCCCATCGGCCTCGATGACGGAGATGAGCTTCTTCGCCGGGCTTTTGTCGGCATTGGGATAATAGGGCGCGCAAGAGCAGATCAAATAGAAGTGATTGAGGAAGGATCCGCCGAAAGCGCCCATGAAGAAATTATCGGCGAGCACATAGCGCTTAGCGACCGACCAGAGCGGCAGTTTCGAGCCGTCGTAAGTGCCCATGACGAGGGCGCCCGAATCGGCATAGGCGGCGAAGAGATCATTCTTGCCGCCGTCGATCTGCATCTGGTTCTGATAGAATTTGTGCCAGAGATCGCGCGTCGCGACCGAAATCGGCAGATTAAAACCCTTGGGATCATCGATCGCGAAAGGCGCATTCGGCAAATGCGCCGTCTTCGCCTCTTCGATTTGCGGCGTCACGCCTTTGCCGGTGAGCCCGCCCCAGATCGGCGGCAGCTCCTTCAGGATTGTTCCGTCGCGATCGCGCTGACGCGCCATGTCCGGCGTCACATGATCTAGCCCATTGGCGCCGGGGAAATGGCCGTAAAGCTCATCGAAGCTGCGATTTTCCGAATAAAGGACGACGATTGTTTCGATCTTCGCGAGATCCTTGGCCGAGACTTCCTGCGCTTTGGCCGGAGGCATGGCGACGGTGACGCCATATGCCGCCAGAAGAAGCGCCACAGCGCTGCTAATCCGAAATTTCATTCCCGCCCCCACGTCCAGCTACCACCCGGTCACCGGATAGGCCCCGTCTGTCTCTCCCGCCATATTGCAGAGTTTTAACAGTCTCGTGTCATGGGAGGCACGTATTCTTGCCGCTGCAGGAAGCATCGGCAAAACCTGCCAATTGCGCTTTCGTACAGGTCTTATCTCACGGGCCGCGTAAGTTTGTGTTCTCGTTGTGTTCTTGCCTAGCGCCGGCGCCGGGATAATATGCATGCAATGCTTTCACCTTTGCGGAGCTCATCGTGCGCGCGCTCAACACATTGCAGAAGCAGTGGATTGATCACTTCGACCATCGTCCGCATCATTCGGCCGCCGTGATCACGAATGCGGGGCTCATTCTTGGCGCCGATACAATACTCATGCGAATGGTCGAGGACCATTCCGGAACCAAACATCTTGCGGTCGAAGCCGACGAAACGCGGCTGATGACACTCCTGAGCATCGCCTATTTGTGTCGCATCCCGACCGATATTCGCAAAAATATCGAGAATGCATCCGAACAATGGCAACGCGGCGATAAGGTCCTTGCTCACTTCCATTTGGCTTTCGCGCGGCTGCCGCGCCTTGCAAGCGTAACCGACGTCTATCGCCTCTATTTGGCCGGATCGCGGCTCGATGACGGTGTGGCGCCACGCATCTTGCTGAAAGAACTCGGCCTTGATCGCACGACGCGAACGCTGGTTAAATTCGACCCCAACCAGCCGCGCGTGCCGGCGGGAAGCGGGCGTGAAAGCGGGCAATGGGCAAAAGATAAGAATTCAGCGGCGACCTCAGATGAGAATTCCACGGCTGCCGCAGATGCCAATGGCCAGGAAGTACAGATGGCAGGCGACGTTGTTCACGTCGGCACTTTAGTTGGAACGTCCATAAGTCGCAGCCCTGGGGAAATACCGAAGACAACCTGCCATTACGAGTTAACGTTCGGAACATTCACTTTGAGTCTCTTAGGCATTGCGCAGTGCAAGGGAATAGTGCGTTTGCCTTGAAAAGTAGCACTTTCAAAATTTAGGATAAATGTCGGAATTGTGACCGACACTCAATATGTTTCTGCCATCTAAACTCTGGACGAATTCTTATGAGTATAGATACATCAAAACAACCGAAAATGTCCTTTTCGTGGGCCGCAGAAGACTATATCCGCCGTTTCATGGATGCGGCCATGATTACGGCCAAGCACAAATTTCCAACAGCGACGTCTTGGATTCCAGCTATAGATTGGGTACTCGAATCTGTGATGACGCTTCGCGCGACCGGCGAGACAATACGCAAAGGATCATATTTCGACGTGGGGGCACTCGAAACGAAATATCTGACAAACGAATCCATTGTGCATTTGAATAACGGGCTCGATGTTGCTATTCGTTTGTTGCCAGAAGATCTTACGTCAGCTGATCATATCGCATTCGATCTGCGCGACGGCTATCTCGTCATACCTCATCAGCCGGGATATGAATCCTTACCGCGACCTTATGAGCCAAACTGAAACCGGAGGATCGCTAAGCAACAGCGAAGCTATTCTTGCGATAGAACAAGCTCACGCCTCGCCGAGCCATTTCTCGCCGGCCAATTCGCGCCTAGCCTTTTCGAGCTCTTCCGTATAGCGGCGCAGCACATGCGCCTCGGTCAGCATGCCGATGACCCGGCGAATGTGAAGATCGCCGAGGACCGCAAGCGCCTCGCTCTCGCTGCGCTCGAAGACATCAGCCGCTTCCTTGATGTTCATGCCCGGCAGCAGCACGTCCTCCTGATAGCGGAGAAGCGTTTCGATCGGCGCCTGCGGATCTTCGCCGTTCGAAACGCTAAGATGCGCATCGGTCACGGAGACGAGGCCGGCATAGCGCCCACCCGGATCGGTGGCGACCACCCATTGCGTCGAGCCGAGCGGAAACTCCTCCATGAAGTCGGCGATCTTCTGATCCGATCGCACCGTCCTCACATCGGTCTTCATCATGCGGGAAACGGTGAGCGTCCGCATCCAGCTGATATCCTGCGCACTGCGGATCGATTCGCCGCGCAAATGCAGGCGCCAGGTCGCGAAAGAATAGCCGAAGGTCTGCCGCACGATCACCGAGACGATGGTCGAAGCGATCAACACCATGATCACCAATTGGAAATCGCCGGTGATTTCGAGCGCGAGAAAGCTCATGGTGAGCGGTCCGCCGACGATCGCCACGGCAAGCGCCGTCATGCCGACGGTCGCATAGATGGAGGCATCTGGAACGATGGCAGGTGCGAGCAGCGGCACCGCAATGGCGAAAATCTTGCCGATCATCGCACCGAGAAAAAGCGAGGCGAAGAAAAGACCGCCACGAAAGCCGGAGCCGATCGAGACCGCGGAGGCGATCGATTTCAGAAGCACGACGAGGCTCAGCCAAGCGAGACTGCCGTCCATCGACTCGAAGAGTTCGAGCAATGCCCCATGGCCCGAGGAGAGAACCTTGGGTGTGAAGAGCGCCAGACCGCCGAGGACGAGACCGCCTATGGCCGGCTGCAGAAAAACCGGCAATCGGCTGCGCTTGAAGCACACTTCGACGAAAGTCACGGCCCGCATGATGCCTATGCCGACCGAGGAGCAGAACAAGGCCAGCATGAAAAGTGCTGCGAGATCGGATCGCGTGATCCCTGCGATCGGCGCGAGCTGGCCGATGAAGCCCTCGTTGATTCCCAATCCTTTGACCACCAGCACGCCACTGATCGACGCGGCCGCGATCGGCGCGAGCCCAAAAGGCGTATAAGTCCCGACGATGAGCTCGAAGGCATAAAAGGCACCGGTCAAAGGCGCGCCGAAGGCGGCGCCGATGGCGCCGGCCGCACCGCAGCCGACCAGGGTGCGCATATCGCTGCGCCGCAATTTGAGCGCAGCCCCGATCACCGAGGCGAATCCGGAGCCGATTTGCGTGAAGCCGGCTTCGAGCCCGACAGAACCGCCCACGCCGGACGACACCGCGGTCTGTGCTGTAATCAATAGGCTGTCGATGAGCGACATCCGGCCCCCTTGAAGGGCATTGGCCTCGATCGGATCGATCGGGCGCCGCGGCCGCCATTTCCGGATCGCGAGGCCGGTGACACCGAGAAACAGTCCGCCCATCGCCGGCACAAGCGCCAGCAACGGCGAATTCAAATTGGTGAGACCGCTGAGAGTAGCTCCGAATGGAACGCCAAAAAGCAGATGATGAAGCAGGGCCACCGTGACTCGGACGAGCGCGACGCAGGCGCCCGCGACCCCGCCGACAAGCACGGCCACGCCGATCAGCGCAAATTCGCTCCGCCGCACAAGCACACGCAGGCGCGTGGGCACGTTGGAGCGACCACGTTCGGATATCAGCGTCGGCGCAGCAGAATCCATCGACTTACCAGGCCCAGCGCACAGATCGCAGGCCACTCCTCCTTAACGCAAGGCGACTTGAAGGTTCATCCCCTCTCCTCGGCATCGCTAGATCACGATAGCTTTGGATTGAACCAATCCAAAGTCATGATTGAGACATCGGATATATCCGATGTCTTTATAAAGTGATCTAAGAGCTTTTGCGAAGCTTGAGGTGAAACCTATCGCCGCATGCCGCGGCCATTGGCCTGCCGAAGTGGAAGCGATGAGCCGCGCTGCGCGCTAGATCATGCCGCCTCGCTTTCGATGACCGGCAGGACATTGTCGAGGGCGATGAAGCTGATCATGCGGCCGTCGATGGCGAGCACGCCGCGCACGAAGCTCTTCGCCATTTCGGACGCGACATCGGGCGTCGGCTGCACCGCTGCGCCGGCGACGGTCAGAATATCCGACACCGCATCGACGAGCAGGCCGACGACCTGATCGCCGATCTGCACCACCATGATGACATGGCGCGCCGTCGGCTGCGACGGACCAAAGCCCAACCGCGCCGAGAAATCGATGATCGGCAGCACCGCGCCGCGCAAATTGATCACCCCGCGCACGAAGCCAGGCGATTGCGGTAATGGCGTCGCCGGGGTGAAGCCGCGGATTTCCCGCACCGCCATGATATCGACGCAGAACTCTTGCGCGCCGATGCGGAAGGCCATCAATTCGCGTCCATTCATCGCGTCGGTCTTGAACTCACTCATCGCAATTACCCCACTGCTGCAAGGGCCCTTAGAATTCTTCCCATTCGTCCTGTTGGTGGCGGGCTTGCGGTTTGGCTGCGGCGGAGCCGCGCTGAGCGACGGTCTTCAAGGCTGGGCGGGCGGCAGATTTGGCCGCTGCGCGCGGCATCGGCACCACTTGCTCCTCGCCTTGTGCTCCGACCTGGAAGCGGTTGACGAGGCGGGTCAGCTCCTCCGTCTCCTGCGACAGAGTTTGGCTCGCCGCTGTCGATTCCTCGACCATGGCGGCATTCTGCTGCGTCACCTGATCCATCTGACTGACCGCCGTATTGACCTCCTGCAGCCCGGTCGCCTGATCTTGCGCCGAGGTCGCGATCTCCGACACGATCGTGTCGATTTCGGCGACCTGGGCGAAGATCCGCTCCAAGGCCTTGCCCGTCTCGGCGACGAGATCGACGCCTTGCTCGACTTGTGCGGTCGAGGCCGAGATCAGCCCTTTGATCTCTTTCGCCGCTTCGGCCGAGCGCTGCGCCAAGGCCCGCACTTCCGAGGCGACGACGGCGAAGCCGCGGCCGGCATCCCCCGCGCGCGCCGCTTCGACGCCGGCATTGAGCGCCAGGAGATTGGTCTGGAAGGCGATCTCGTCGATGACGCCGATGATCTGGCCGATCTGCTGCGAGGATTTCTCGATCCCGCTCATCGCAGTGATCGCCTGGCGGACGACGCCGCTGCCTTTTTCGGCATCCGATCTGGCAGTCGAAACGACCTGACGGGCATGGGTCGCGCCTTGCGCCGTCTTGCGCACGGTGGTGGTGATTTCGCCGAGCGCCGCGGCAGTCTCCTCAAGGCTCGCCGCCTGCTGCTCGGTGCGCCGCGACAGATCATCGGCGGCGACCGCAATCTCCTTGGTGCCGGAACGGATCGCCCGAGTGTTGCCGCTAACGCTCAGCATCACCTGCTGCAGCTTCTCGACCGAACGGTTGAAGTCGGCGCGGATCTTTTCATATTCCTCGCTGAAGGCCTCACTCAGGCGGCAGGTCAGATCGCCATCCGACAGATGCTCCAGAGCATTGGTGATCGAGGCGACGAAGCGATTATGCGCGTCGACATATCCCTGCGCCTCAGCCTCCTGCCGCAGCCGCTCTTCCTCGGCACGCCGCCGCTGTTCCGCCGCTTCGGCTTCGAGCCGCATCTTTTCGATCGCATTAGCCTTGAAGGTCTGGACCGTCTGCACCATGTCGCCGATCTCGTCGCCCTCGCCCATAGCGGGAATCTCGACCCGCGTGTCGCCCTGCGCCAAAGTCTTCATGCAGCCGTTCAGAATGCGGATCGGCACGGCTATCTTTTGCGAAAGCTTGTAGCCCACAAAGACGGAAACCGTCAGCGCCAGAATGCTTCCGGCGAACAGCGCGAGCCCCACAAACCACATGCTTCGCGCCTGCGCCGCCTGAGCCGCAGCAGCCCATGTGGCGATCTTCGCGCGGGCGTCCTCCGCCGCGGCACGAACGGCCTTCATCATCTCAGAGCTCTGCGCCGATTTGGCGATGTCGGCCGCCTCCGGCATGGTCTGCGGATCGTCACCAAGCCGGATTTCCGGATCGCCAATGTCATGCCGCCAGGCGGCATTCGCGGCCGCGACCTTGTCGACCAGCGCGAGCACCGCGGGTTGATCCTCCGCATGCTGCCGCGCCGCCGCAATGTCCTTATCGAAACGTTGCACGGCCGCCGCATAGAGATCGGCAGCCTGTTCGCCGGCCGTACGGACGAGGAAGCTTCGTGCGCTAAGCGCCTGCTCAAACTGAGCCGCGATGGCGCGCTCGAGGTCCCCGTCGACGAGCATCACCTTCGCACTGGTTCCCAGCGCCTCATTGGCGTTTAGGGCCGCCACTATGACGAACAGGGTTGCGGTTCCGCAGATGGCGAGCACACAAGCGAAGGCAACGGCTAATTTCTTCGCGATCGGTATATTCGCGGCCCCCATGTCCCCCTCCAGCTCTTCGGCGGCTGGCTGCGCACTGCCTCCGCAGCGTTCTCCGCCTCAGCCCAAGAGTATTTTCTAGGTGAAAATGATGAATAAATTTGCTGCGAATTGAATGAACGAAACGTCAATGTGCCAGGTCAGGCGAGGAAATATGCGGCCTATTTTCGCCGCCGAAATCATCGCATCATGTCCAGTGCAGCCTGGCTCCCCTGCGCCACAGGTAAATTCATAGCATCGAGCGGAGCCGGCTTTCCGGCAGACATTTATGTCAGAGCACGACACAAAGACTTCGATCTCGCCGGCAAAGAGCGGCACCTTCGTCTGCGTCACCGGCCCCTCCGGCGCCGGCAAGGACACGCTCATCCAACTCGCCCGCGCACAACTCGGCTCAGAGCCCGGCTTCCTGTTCCCGCGCCGCCTGGTCACGCGGCCGCTCTCGGCCTTCGAAGATCATGAAACATTGTCGCTTGCACAATTTGAGGCGGGTGTCCGGAATGGCCTCTTCGCGCTTCACTGGCGCGCCCATGGCTTGGGCTATGCCATCGATGGCGCCATCATGCCGGCGATTGCCGCGGGGATCATTGTCGTCTGCAATGTGTCACGCGATTCGATTACCGCAGCGCGGAAAAACTTTGCCCATGTGAAAGTGGTCTTCGTCACCGCTCCCGCGGCGATGATCGCCGCAAGAACTTGCTGCCCGCGGGCGCGACGCACCCGCCGATCTGTCCGAACGTCTGCTGCGCAATGCGGATTATGCCGACCATGTCACAGCCGATGTCTCAATCGTCAATGCGGGCCTGCCGGAGGCGGCAGCCGGAGAACTCACCAGCTTTCTCATCGCGGTCCGAGCCGTACAGCGGCGTGATCATGAGTCTGAATAGGACGCGGCTTCGCAGCACTGATCGGAAGGAAGTGACAGCCGGCGCGCGACCTCCTCGACATGGTCGCTTCATCCACCTCGCAAGCCCGCCAACATCCGCCCTTGGTCAGATATTGGCATAATTCTTCATTCTAGAATTTATATCCGGAGCCGGGCGATTTTGCATGAATTTGCTGACGACCGAAGCAGCCAGGGAAATCAGTTTTGCGGCAATGCCGTCGAACCGCATGATCCTTTTTTCAAGTCGCGGCTCGCCGCGTCCAAGAGCATGCGCGAATCATCCACAACCGATGCTCGCCGAGCCTCGATCCCTAGTATTCCTCGATACCCGTTCAATTTGTTTTGACCGTGATTCATCGCCTTCGTGGAGGATGGCATGTGCCGATGAAGAAGTGCTTGCAGGCGGAGGCGAAGCGGGCCTAACATTACACTATGGTTCAGGCACTCATCACAATTCGCGACGCGCGGGAGAGCGACGCCCAAGGGATCGCCGAGGTCCATGACGCAGCGTGGCGGCATGCCTATAGCGGCATCATCCCGGGCCGGGAGCTCGAGCGCATGATCGCACGGCGGGGCCCAAAATGGTGGCATTCCGCCATCGTCCGCGGCTCGCGTCTGCTCGTTCTGGATTTCGACGAGCTGATCGGCGGTTATGCAAGCTATGGCCGCAATCGCGTGCCCGCCATGGCCTATGGCGGCGAAATCTTCGAGCTTTATATTGCGCCCGAATTCCAGGGTCTCGGCTTCGGCAGACGCTTATTTTCAGCCGCCCGCAAAGATCTCGCCGAACATGGTTATTCGTCTTTCCTTGTCTGGGCGCTCGCCGACAATGAGGGCGCAATGGCCTTTTACCGCCGGCTCGGCGGCAAGGTCGTCCGGCGCGCCTATGAGCGTTTCGGTCCAGAACTCAGAGAACGCGTTGCTTTCGCCTTTGAATGAGCCTGCCGCAAGCAGCGCAGCATCCCGAAAAGACGCCCGCTCAACGCCAATAAGTTATTGTTTTCATATATGATCCTGGCCTGAGAGCCCGCATCTCTCGAGAATCGCGTCTATGCCGCAAAATTTGCTGTGGCATTTTTCCGCAAGCCGGTCGCTTTCCTCCCGCAAAGAGGTGGCTTAGCTGTCTGCGCAGCGGGCGTGACCCGCCGCGCGCGGCCACATCCGTTTGGACGCCACGCTGCGAATGAACCCGGCTGGAGCACGGCATGAACCTCGATGCGATCAAGATCGGCGAAAATCCCCCTTACGACGTCAATGTCATCATCGAGGTGCCGATCGGCGGCGAACCGATCAAATATGAGATGGACAAGGAGGCGGGCGCGCTCGTCGTCGACCGCTTTCTCTATACCGCCATGCGCTATCCCGGTAATTACGGCTTCATTCCGAATACTCTGTCGGACGATGGCGATCCCTGCGACGTGATCGTCGCCAATACGCGCGCCATCATTCCGGGGGCTGTGATGAGCTGCCGGGTCGTCGGGGTTCTGCTCATGCAGGACGAGAGCGGCGGCGATGAAAAAATCCTCGCCGTGCCTTCGACAAAACTCACTAAGCGCTATGAGAGCATCAACGACTACAAGGATCTGCCGGAGATCACCTTGCAGCAGATCGAGCATTTTTTCACCCATTACAAGGATCTCGAGCCGAACAAATGGGTGAAGATCCTGCGCTGGGGCAATGCCGAGGAAGCCCGCGCCATGGTGATGCAGGCGATCGAACGCGCCAAGGCGGCGAAGAAGCCTTAAGGCTCGCGCGTCAGCCTGAACACCGCCTGATCGCCGAACAGATTCCACACCCACCAGGGGGCGTGAACGAGCATTGGCGCGCCGAAGCGGTCGAGCGCGACGCCGCGCTCGATCTTGGCGTCGATCACCTGCACGAGGCTCACGAAATCGCGGATGGTGCAGAAGTGGATGTTCGGCGTTTCATACCAGAAATATTGCAGATTTTCGGTGATCGGCATGCGCCCTTTGAAAGCGATCTGGGCGCGAATGCGCCAATGGCCGAAATTCGGAAAAGAGACGATCGCGTGGCGCCCGATCCGCAACATATGTTCGAGCACTTTGCGCGGCTGCCGCGTCGCCTGCAAGGTCTGTGACAGGATGACATAATCGAAGGCGGCGTCGGGATAATCGGCAAGGTCCGTATCGGCATCGCCTTGCACCACCGAAAGGCCCTTGGCGACGCAATCATTGACGCCACGCTGCGACAGCTCGATGCCCCGCGCGTCGACGCCCCGCTCCTCGGCGAGGAGACGCAGCAAAGTGCCGTCGCCGCAGCCGACATCGAGCACCCGGCTTTGCGGCTCGACCATATTGGCGACGACGAGCAAATCGACGCGCGCCGCCCGCGACAACCTCGCAAGCACATCTTGCGCAGCATGCTGCGTGACGCTTTCGTCGGACACGATCAGCGTTTTCCTTCGGCGACGGGCGGCAGGCCGCGCGCCCGCGCCGCGGCCTCGAGAAAGCCGCGCGTCGTGGCGATGAATTCGGGGACGTCGAGGAGAAAGGCGTCATGGCCGCGATCCGTCTCTATATCGACGAAGGAGACGGAGGCGCCGGCGGCGTTCAGCGCATGGACGATGGCGCGCGACGCCGTCGTGGGATAAAGCCAATCCGAATTGAAGGAGACGACGCAAAAGCGCGTCTTCGTTCCTTTGAAGGCCAAGGCGAGCGAGCCATTGTAGTCGTCGGCGAGATCGAAATAATCGCAGGCGCGCGTCACATAGAGATAGGAATTGGCGTCGAACCGATCGACGAAGCTGGTGCCTTGATAGCGCAGATAATTCTCGACCTGGAAATCGGCGCTGAAGGTGAAGGTCGGGGCGGCGCGGTCCTGCAATTTGCGGCCGAATTTGCGCTGCAGCGCTTCATCCGACAGATAGGTGATATGCGCGGCCATGCGGGCGACGGCGAGACCTTTGGTCGGGCTCACGCCAAAATCGAGATAGCGGCCGTCGCGCCATTCGGGATCGGCCATGATCGCTTGCCGACCCACCTCGTGAAAGGCGATGTTCTGCGAGGAATGTTTCGCTGCCGTGGCGATCGGCATGGCCGAGAAGACACGCTCCGGATAGCTCGCAGCCCATTGCAAAACCTGCATGCCGCCCATCGAACCGCCGATGACGCAAAAGAGCGTATCTATGCCCAAATGATCGATCAGCATGGCCTGGGCACGGACCATGTCGCGGACGGTGACGAGCGGCAGATCAAGGCCATAGGCGCGGTTCGTCGCCGGATTGAGCGAGGCGGGCCCCGTCGTGCCCATGCAGCCGCCGACCACATTGGAGGCGATCACGAAATAACGGTCCGTATCGATCGGACGGCCGGGTCCGACCATCACCTGCCACCAGCCGGGCTTGCCGGTGACCGGATGCGCATTGGCCACATGCTGGTCGCCGGTCAGCGCATGGCAGACGAGAATGGCATTGGATTTTGCGGCATTGAGCGTGCCATAAGTCTGATAGGCAATGCTGAGCGGACTGAGCATCACGCCCGCGTCCATTTTGAGCGGGCGCGCGGCATCGAAGCGCGCGACGAGGCTGTGCGGCGCATCCGCCTCGAGCTGGCTCACGGCCTTCGGGCTCTGAATGATCGTCACGGGCTTGTCGGCTCGCTCGAAAACGCGATAAACCTACTGTTCGCTTTGCCGAACACTATGTTTGTTATGTAGGAGCGCCTTGAAGCAAGTGTCAAGTGAACCTGTGGCGCAGGGTGAATCCGATGCTTGGCGGTGCCGTCGCTCGTGCCATGCCCGCGCGCGTAGTGGGAAAGGCTTTTCAGGCGAATGCAATTCGCTTTAAAAGCGCCCCGAACCCATTTTAGGCTGTTTATGCTGGACCGACCCGCCTCCGAAACTTTGGCCGATCTGCGCGCCGAGATCGATCGCATCGACGCGCGCCTGCATGAGCTCTTGATGGAGCGCGGCGAAATCATCGATCGGCTGATCGCCGTCAAGGCGGGGGCCGGCAGCGCCTTCCGGCCGGACCGCGAAGCTGAAATGATGCGCCGCCTCGTCTCTCGGCACAGGGGCATTCTGCCGCTCGACACGGTCGAGAGCATTTGGCGGATCATTATTTCGACCTTCACTTATGTGCAGGCCAGTTACAGCGTTCATTGTGATATTTCCGGCGGCGATGCGCCGATGCGCGATGGCTGCCGCTTTCATTTCGGCTTCACCGTGCCGTTTGTGGCGCATCAGGGGACTGCCGCGGTGATCGACGCCGTCGCGGCATCGGCCGGCGATCTCGGCCTCGTCAAGGTTGATGGCGGCGCCGCGGCCGGTGCCTGGTGGACGCATCTTCTCGCACCTTCGGCGCCCAAGATCATCGCCCGCTTGCCCTTCGTCGAAAGGCCGGACCATCCAGCCGGTCTCCCGCTTTTCGTGATCGCCAAGCCGCTGACCGAAGCCGCGGCACGCGATGTCGTCCTTTATGCGCTCATGGTCGAACGATGGCCCGGCAGCGTGCCCGCCGGCCTCGCAGCGCTCGGCGCCGAGGTCCTGGGTTCTGTGCCAGACGGCGACGGCATTTCTCTGCTGATCGCAGCGCCGGGAACGCTGACAATGGCCGAATTGCGCGAGGCCTGCCAGACAGGTGGCGCGCCGGCAACGAGTTCTCATCGAGATCGGCAGCCATGCGGCGCGTTTCGACCTCGCCAAATCAGGAGCGCCTTCGGCAGCCGCCGAGACAGGCGCAAAGGAATAGCAGCGTCCATAGCCTGATCCGCGTTTTTCCTGGCGAGGCCGGACCCGCGAATGCTAGTTTCTCGAAACTGAGCCGCAGGCGGTGATGTAGAAATTTGTGCCGATCCGCATCATGCGTTCGGCGCGCAGGAGTGTCACGATGAATTCCTTCGATGGCGCCGGGCGGCCGCAGCCGCGGCCCGGCGTATTGGCGATCGATCCGTACCGCCCCGGCAAAACCGGCGGCGCGGGCGCCGGCAAAGTCTACAAATTGTCGTCGAATGAAACCCCGCTTGGTCCCTCGCCGCGCGCCAAGGAGGCTTTCAAATCGGTCGCCGATCGGCTCGAAATCTATCCCGATGGAACCGCGACGAAGCTGCGCGAAGCGATCGGTGCGCGTTATGGGCTCGATCCGGGCCGGGTCGTCTGCGGCGCTGGCTCGGACGAACTCATCATGCTTCTGACCCATGCTTTCGTCGGCCCCGGCGACGAGGGCATCTGCACGCGGCATGGATTTTCCGTCTATCGCATCGCCATACTCGCAGCCGGCGGCACGCCGGTGATCGCCCAGGAGAAGAATCTGACCGCCGATGTCGATGAAATCCTCGCCGAGGTCACGCCGAAGACGAAGATCGTCTTTCTCGCCAATCCGAACAATCCGACCGGCACCTATCTTCCCTTCAGCGAGATCAAGCGGCTGGCGATGGCCTTGCCGCGCCATATTCTTCTCGTGCTCGATGCCGCCTATGCCGAATATGTCACCCGCAATGATTATTCGCCGGGGCTCGAACTCGCCTTGACGAGCCAAAATGTCGTAATGACCCGCACGTTCTCGAAGATCTATGGGCTTGCCGGCCTGAGACTCGGCTGGTGCTATGCGCCCGCCGCGGTCTGCGATGCGATCAACCGGATTCGCGGGCCCTTCAATGTCAGCACGGCGGCCATCGAAGTCGGCGTGGCCGCGCTCGCGGATCTCGAACATATCGACAAAGCGATCACTCACAACGAGACTTGGCTCAATTGGCTCGCGCAGGAAATTGCCGGTCTCGGCATCGCCGTCACGCCGAGCGTCGGCAATTTTCTTCTCCTGCATTTCAAGGACCCCGGGCAAGCGCGTGCCGCGGATGCCTTTCTGACCAGTCGCGGCCTGATCCTGCGCGCCGTCGACGTCTATGATCTTCCGCAATGCCTGCGGCTCTCGGTCGGAACCGAGGAGGCGAACCGCCTCGTCGTCGCTGCTTTGGCAGAATTTGTGAAAGGCGAGGGCGGTCCGCGTGCCTGAGACTTTTGGAGGCGCCCAAGAGGCCATTGCGGCGCCTCTCTTCGAACGCATCTGCCTGATCGGTCTCGGCCTCATCGGCTCCTCGATCGCACGCGTCGCGCGCCATAAGGGGCTCGCCCGCACCATCGTCGCTTCAGATGCGAGCGCCGATGTGCGCAAGCGCGTTGCCGAGCTCGGCCTCGCCGACAAGGTGGTGGAGACGGCCGAAGCCGCCGTGCATGACGCCGATCTCGTCATTCTCTGCGTGCCCGTCGGAGCGATCGGCGATGTGGCGCGGCAGATCGCGCCGCATTTGCGCGCCGGCGCCATTCTGTCCGATGTCGGCTCGGTCAAATGCTCGGTGATCGCCGATGTCGCGCCCTGTCTGCCGCAGAATGTGCATTTCATACCGGCCCATCCCGTCGCCGGCACTGAAGAGTCCGGTCCCGATGCGGGCTTTGCCAGCCTGTTCCGCAACCGCTGGTGCATTTTGACGCCGCCGCCGGAGGCCGATCCGAAGGCCGTTGCAGAGCTCAGCGCATTTTGGACGGCGGCAGGCGCCAATGTCGAAATCATGACTCCGGCGCATCATGATCTCGTTCTCGCGATCACCAGCCATGTGCCGCATCTCATCGCTTATAATATCGTCGGCACTGCCGCCGACCTCGAAGAGGTGACGCAATCCGAGGTCATCAAATTCTCGGCCGGCGGCTTCCGCGACTTCACCCGCATCGCCGCCTCCGACCCGACCATGTGGCGCGATGTGTTCTTGAACAATAAGGAAGCGGTGCTCGAAATGCTCGGCCGCTTCAGCGAGGATCTGACCGCTCTGCAGCGCATGATCAGGCGCGGCGACGGCCAGGGCCTTTTCGATCTTTTCACGCATACGCGGGCGATAAGGCGCGGCATTATCGAACAGGGCCAGGAGACCGCCGCCCCGGATTTCGGGCGCCGGAAAGACGAGGCGAATGGGGACTAGTTCTACTGCGTCAAAAGACATGGGCGAATGGGTCGCCCATGGGCCTCATAGCTCAATAGAGCGGCGGCAGGCGGATCGAGGTGCGCACCGGCCCGATGCTGAGGAGCCCGCCATCGAATCCGACCAGCAGATGCAGAGGCTGCGGCCCTGCGGCCTTGGGGTCGTCTTGGCCTCCGCCACCGAGCAGGCTCGATAGCAGCGAGCCGGCAGTGATGAGCGCGGGATTGACGCCTAGTCGGCGCAGCACGGGCTCGAAGCCGAGGCATTCCGTGTCGAGCCGCCCCCCAAGCTGATGTGCCGCATCGAGGGCAAGGACGCCGCGCGCTTGAAATTTCGTTTCGCCACGCGTCACAGCGAGGTTGGCGAGATCGACGCGGCCGCCGGCGGCACGCCATTGATCCAATGTTTCGACCAGCGTCCGCGCCGGATCGAAACTCGCCTGCGTGATATCGCCTTCGGCGGCAATCTCGGCCGGCGTAGCGGTACCGAGAAACGCATCGACGGCGGGAAAGGAAGCGCCGTTCAGAGCAATATGAAAATGGATGGCTTGATCCTGCCGCTCCGCATCGCGCCTGAGCGTCGCAGTCACATGGCTCGCACGCCCGGCGAGCGCGCCGATCCCATGCGCATGACCTTCCAAACTCAGCCCTTGGCCGGCAATCGAAATCTCCGCCACATCCTGCGGCAGACCGCCGAGACGAATGTCGAGCTCGTCCCAGGCCAGCGTGATATCGACCGTCTTATCGTCGGAGATGACGGCAAAGGGAGAGCCGACCTTGACCGCGACATCGCTGGGATTGGTGAAATTTGCGGTTGAGACAAAGCCGTTCAGAGAGCCGGAATAATGCCGGCCGAAAATATTGCCGTCGAAATGCGGCTTGCTGCAGGCGATCTCAATCGCGAAGGGAAAGCCGGCGACTTGCCGATTCGGACAATTCCAGTTCCGGTGGAAGGCTTTTTCCCGCGCGATCCAGGCGTCAAGGCTCGAAGCGCTCTGGCTTGCTGCGACATGCCAAAAAATCGTCCAGGCGAGAATGAGGCAAAAACCGAGGCCGGCCGCCAAGATGAGCCAAGGCCGGTAGCCCAGCGGCGGGCGCAGCATCTGGATGATATCGGCCGCCGTCATGGCCCTCCATGGCGCCCGTGTGCTTGCCTCCGCAGCGTCAGAACTCTCTTTCCAAATCTGGGCTAAACCGCGAGTTCGTCTCCTCGGCAGATGGTTCGGGCGAGACGGCTTGGCTATAGCCGATCTTGGCGCGCAGCCACGGGATCATTCTCTTCATGCCACAGTCTTTTTCGATGGGACGTTGCGTCTGTTTTTAATGTAGAGCATGGGTTTCCGATCACATAGAAGATCACAGCCGCCCGCACGGGATACGATATTCAAACAATATGACACAGGCAGCGTGACACAGGCAGCTCTTTCAGACGCCGATCTCTGGGTCTTCGGCTATGGCTCTTTGATGTGGCGGCCGGGCTTCGCCTTCGCTGAACATCAGATTGCGACCGTGCGCGGGTATCATCGCGCGCTCTGCGTCTATTCACATGTCCATCGCGGCACGCCGGAAAAGCCCGGCCTCGTCCTCGGCCTCGACCGCGGCGGCTCCTGCAAAGGCGTCGCCTTTCGCGTACCGGCGATGGTCGCCTCGGCGGCCATCGCCTATCTGCGCCAGCGCGAGCAGGTGACACTCGTCTATCGCGAATTGCTTTTGCAGACCCGGCTCGCCGACGGGCGCCGGGTCATGGCGCTCTCTTATGCGGTCGATCGCGGCCATGTCCAATATGCCGGACGGCTTGCCAGACCGGAGCTCGAGCGCCTGGTTCTGCAAGGCCAAGGCGCCTCAGGCGCCAATCCCGATTATGTCCGCAATACGCAGGCGCATCTGGCGCAGCTCGGCATTCGCGACGCGACGCTCGATTGGCTCGCGCAGCGGCTCGACGCTGCAGGCTCCGGCCGTGCGCAAGCGCATGTCCCGGAAAAGTTAACCGACTTTTCCGACACCTTTTAGACATCGGATATATCCGATGTCTCATGATGGACATGCGCTAGATCTTTGAATGAGAGCGGTTTCAAAGCGGTTGCGTGTGGACACGCAACCTGAAACCGCTCTTGCCGGACCGGCTGAAAAACTCTCGGCTCTATCGAACAGATGAGGTATCCGCCAAACAGCCGGATTCAATGTCCGTGGCGATAGCGCGCCTTTGCTGTGCGTCCGCCGCCTGAAGATGAATGTGCCATTCGATGGCGCCGGCCGCCATGGCCGCCGCGATAAAATGCCGCCGCGCGGCGGCATCTGTCGTTGCTTCACTGAGAAAGAGTGACACGCAGCGGCGGCGTCCCTCACCGTCGCAAGCGACCGCCATGGCGATCGCATCGGTGAAATCCGGCAGGCCAGCATCGGGATCGGCGCGATCAGCGGCGAAGACCGAACAAATATAGCGCCGCCCCGAGGCACCGCGCCAAGCATGAAAGCGTGACGCCAAACTCCCGCCGGCGAGGCTTTCCAGCGGTGCATTGCCGCCGGTAATTCGTTCCGTGGGCCGGAGGGGCGCAATTTTGCTCTCCGGCTTTCTTTCCTGCGCCCTTGCCCAAAGTTGGACGCGGCCGCTGAACTTCCTGTGGCTGAAAAGTAAAGGCTCAAAAAACCGCGCAACCAACCCGCCTCCGGACGGACGCGCAGCCTGGCGCGCCCGTCGGGGCATTTCCATGATCGTCATGATCGTCCCCTTCCGCCCTCCTTGCATGGAGGTGATTCGGCAAGAACAAAGTTCGAACGGTTATTTCCACACGTCAAGCCCTAGTTCGTTGTCTTTTAACGGAAGTTCAGGCGGAGGCCGCAGGGTCGGCAAGCGTCGGGCAAGCCAGAGACGGATCTTTGCTGCAAGCCTCGGCGACGAGCCGCTTCGTTGCGCTCTCGATTCGTTCTTCGAGCACGTGCATGAATTTGGCCTTGCCGAGCCCCGGTTCGATCGGCTGCAAAAATTCGATCACGACCGTGCCGGGATGCCGGCGGAACTGCCGGCGCGGCCAGAAGAGGCCGGAATTCAACGCCACTGGCACGCAGACAATTCCCGTCTCGGCCTGGATCTGAGCGACGCCGGCCTTATAGTTCGGCGCTGCGCCGACTGGCCCGCGGGTGCCTTCGGGAAAGATCACGAGCTGCCGGTTTTCCGCGAAGATCTTCCGCGCGCCTTTGACGACCTGGGCCAAGGCGCTGCCGCGTTTGGCTCGGTCGATGGCGATCTGTTCCGTGCCCCAGAGATACCAGCCGAAGAGTGGCAGGAAGGTCAGCTCGCGTTTGTGCACGAAAGTGAAATCCTCGACGACGAGGAGGAGCGCAAAAGTCTCGAGAAAAGACTGATGTTTTGGCGCAATGAGAGCGGCGCCTTTTGGCAGATGCTCGAGGCCGCGGAATTCCACTTTCAAGTGGCAAATGCGATCGAGCAGAACGAGCGAGAGCCGCGCCCAAAGCCGCGCCCATGCCTGCACCGTTTGCCGCGGCGTAAAGAAGAGCGGCAAACCAATGATCATCAGCACCACGAGGAGAGTGTAAAAGCAGATATTGAAGATGATCGACCGCAATAAGATCATGCTTGGCCTAGCTCGGAATTCTCACCACCGCCTTGCCGAAGCTTTAGAACATGTCCGTGTGAAGGGGAATTGACTTCTGCGGCTCCCCTTCAACGCGGTCAACGGCAGAGGCAGCCGTCGAGCCGCCTGAAAATCCACTTCATGGCTCAGGTTTCTCCCGAGCTTTCTCACAACAGCACATAGGCCGCAATGATCGTCTCATTGCTGCAATGGATAACCGGCTTTGCGCCCGAAAATGCTCCAACTTCTTGAATGAGAGCGGTTTCAATCTGATGAGATCCCGCTCGGGAGTACTGCGCTGTGCGCGGCTTCGCGGCGATCAGCGAGAGGCAGCGAGACGGTCGCCTTTCGATCGAGCTTTCCCCATCCGACGAGCGGTCCGAGCAAAGCGGCAACCACGGATTTCACGACCACGTAATAGAGGATCTGGCGATAGCCGAAACGTTGTAGCCCAAGCCAGAGCATCAGCTTCCAGTTCTCGTTGCGCTCGATAATGAACGCCAGGGCAACCGCAGCGAAGTCCGTCGCCATAAACGCGATGAAATAGACGAGCGTGATGATCAGACTGTCCGGATTGAACTGGTTCTTGTGCTGCAAATAATCGAGGCCGGTGCGCAGGATCTGCCAGATCAGCATGAAGTCGACAAGCGGCGCGATGATCGCGAGCAGAACCTGGAACAGCCAGACTTGCGGTATGGCAATCATTCCAAGCGTCCCGAAACGCGGCCGGAATGTGATGGCGCGGTGCTTCCAGAGGCATTGCAAGGTCCCATAGGCCCATCTGAAACGCTGCCTGACGAGGCCCTTGAGCGTGTCCGGCGCCTCCGTCCAAGCGATCGCTTCGCTGTCGTAGACAATGCGATAGCCGGCTCTCTGAACCGCGATCGTCAGATCCTGGTCTTCGGCCAGCGTATTGACCGGAAAGCGGCCGAGGCGCTCCAGCGCGTCGCGCCGCCAGGCGCCGACCGCGCCGGGGACGACCGTCATGCATCCCAAGGCGACCAGGGCGCGGCGCTCGAGATTTTGGGCGCTGACATATTCGAGCGCCTGCCAGCGCGTCAGCGTATTGATGCGGTTGCCGACCTTGGCGTTGCCGGCGACCGCCCCGACGGACGGGTCCTCGAACCAGCGCGCCAGATTGGAAATCGTGTCGGTCTCGAAAAGCGTGTCGGCGTCAAGGGCGACGATGATGCTGCCCTTGGCCTCAGCGAGCCCGAGATTGATCGCATTGGCCTTGCCGCCGTTCATCGCCGTAATCAGTTTCACGTTGGCGGTCCCACCGAAACGTCTCGCCACGACCGCCGAGGTCCCGTCGGTTGACCCATCATCGACGATGATCACCTCGATGTCCGGATAATCGCTTGCAAGAATACGCTCGACCGACTTGGCGATCACCTTCGCTTCGTTATAGGCGGGGATGATGACGCTGACCTCGGGATGACGACCCGCGACGACCGGCTTTGCGTGCCGCAGTTCTTGCCAACGATGCACGAGGCCAAGCCCGCTCAGGAAGACGACGCGCGCGAGCCCAAGCCAGATTGCGCCGATGAACAGCGCCTGCAGCAAATGGCCCGACCAGCCGAGCGTGTAAAACACCGAGCGGTTGACGAGCGGCGCGAACATGCCGGGCGGCAGAACCGGCATCGCTTGCTCGCGCGTCAGACCGGCGAGCTGCGAGACCGGGACGAGGTCGTAACCCGCGGCGCGCAGCGCGTCGATCAGGCCGGGTAAGGCCTTGACCGTCTCTGACCGATCCCCGCCGGCGTCATGCAGCAGGATGATATTGCCGGCATTGTCCGGATCTTGGTCGGCGACCTGTTTGAGAATGCGAGCGATAATGGTCTGCGCCGGCGGACGCAGCCAATCGTCGGGATCGATCCGCAGACCGACCGTCAAGAATCCCATTTTCTGCGCCACCGAGACGGGGTAGAGCTCGTCGATCGTCGTCGGGTCGGAATCGCCGAGATAGGGCGGCCGGAAAAGCCGCATGGAATGGCCGGTGATGGCCTCGAAGAGTCGCCTTGTCGCGTTGATCTCCAATCTGGCCATGCCGAGCGGCAGTTCCACCAAGTTCGGATGCGTGAACGTGTGATTGCCGATGTCATGCCCCTCGGCCAACTCGCGCTGCACGATTTCGGGGCTGGCACCGGCATTTTCGCCGATGATGAAGAAGGTCGCGCGAACGTTCTTTTGCTTCAGAACGTCGAGGATCTTTGGCGTCCAGGTCGGGTCCGGGCCGTCGTCGAAAGTCAGCGCGAGCTTTTTCGGCTGATTGCCGAACCGCTGAATGACGAAGGACATCGGCAGCACAGTGTAGTTCTGGTCGACGATATCGCCGGTTTCCGGATCGAGCTCGATCGTGCGTTGCCCGTCCGACGGCTCGGCGGTGACATGCAGAATCTCACCCTGACCATCGAAATAGACCTCCTGGCTTGAAGGGATCGTTTTCAACGCATCCGGCGCGGCAGCATCATAAGGCCGCTTCAGCACCGACCAGACCGATGGGTCTTCCGAGCCGAGCCGCCAGAGCGCATAGCCGACCGGGCGGTAAATATCCGAAGCGTGGATCTGGTCGAACGCGGTGACTCCGTCGAGGAACCAAACGTCGTGCGGCTTGCCGTTCTTGTCATTGTAGGTGAAATGCGGGTTCTCCGCGTCCGGATCGAAATCGATGTCGGCGCCGGTGGTCCGCGCGAGCCGCGCGACCTCCTGAAAGGTAAGATCCTGGGCCGGCTTTCCCGCAACCCAGTCATAGCCGTAATTGCCGAGCGCAATGATCGTGCGGTCAGGATCGAGATCCTGCATCCGCTTGTCGAGGATGTTCTCGAACCAGCCTTGGCTTGCGACGCTGCCCGAGGTCCCCTCTTCCCAATGTTCGTCGTAAGCCATCAGAATCATGAAATCGACGATGTGCGAATAGGCGACATAGCCCCAGGAATCGTCGTTGAAAGGAACCGCCAAGAGGATCGGCCAGCCACGCGGCTTGAAGGCCGCCGCCATTTCCCTCAGGAACGTCTTGAGGTCGGCTTGCGCGCTGGCCGGAACCTCCTCGAAGTCGATGGTCAAGCCTTGCAATTTGTTGAAGTCGAGAAACTCGATGATTTCCTGCAGGCGCTGGGCGCGCTTGGCGGGATCGGCGAGCCATCTGGCAAGCCCCGCACCGTCCCATTTTCCCTCGACCGAATTTTGGAGCAGGGGGAAGATCGGCTTGGCGGGATCGGCCGCCTTGATGATCGCCAGCGCCCGGTGATCCAGGTCGTTGCGAATGCCCGCATCGCTCCCCTGCACGCTGAGCCAGGTCGGGATCACCCAATCGAGCTGCGGGAGGTCCTTCTTCAGCGCCGAATAGCTGGCGTCGTCCCAATTGGCGTAGAAACCGACGGCCAGCGCGCGCCCCGGAATGCCGCGCACGACGCCTGACGGATCATTTGGCCGGCCTTGAGTTTCGTTCTTGATATGGGCGATGCGCGACAGGTCGCGTTCCTTGCGGCGCAGCTCGGCGGCAACGCGCTCTGCCGACTTTGCCAAGGAGTGGCGTGAGACGGCTGCCGTTGCCGGCGGCTGGAAAAGCTTCTTCGCAGGGCCGCCGAGATCGGTGATGAGCGGCGAATCATTTCCCATCAGGAGAATGACGAAAACCACGCAGACGAGGGCCACCGCCGCCGTGCCGATCCGCATGATCCAAGACAGGCGCGAGCCACGCTGACCGGTTGGATCGAAGAAGATAGGCTTTGTCTGCATCGTCGGGAAACCTCCCTCATTCGAAGATTGGCAGGACCAGGTGTGGCATCCCGCCTGAACGGATGCTGAATACGTGGAATTTCGCCGAAATGGCGCACCGCCTGGCTGCGGGCCGTGTCCCGGATGGCACACCGGCGCCCGGCACATCGCCTACATTCAGGAAACCACGGCCGCGGCCGGCCGCGGCCCGGCGCGATCGCAAAAGCGACCGAGCGCCGCATCCCGCTATCGAAAGGAAGAGTTCGGGGCCCGGCACCGAGAGATGCGGCACGCGAGAAAACGTTCGGCCATCGCGCCGCCACAGGCTGCGGCACGCAAAAAATCTGCTTGGGTCGGGGGCAATTGCGTCAACGGCCGGAGGGCCGGGAATCACAGCCGGGCGATGTCGGCCTTTATCTTGTTTTCATAGGCCTGCCGAAGCCGTTTCTGCCTCGCCGCAAAGGCCACGAACTCCGGCTCCAATATGCCGCGCGCATGGGCGAATTGATTGAGGAAAAGATCCGGCGTCTCATTCATCTCGACGATGACCGGGCCCTGCGCCGTCGCGGCTATATCCCAGCCGATCATGGGGATATGGCGCATCAGCCGCGCGCCCTCCAGCGCCACTTCCTGCAATTGCTCCCAAGAGGGGATATGAGCGCCGAGAAGAACGGCGCCCGTATCCGGATGATGGGTCGTCAAAACCATGTCGAAGCCGGTGCCGGCCACGGCCCTCTCGATGGTGCCTGTCGCAAGATCGAGCTTGGCAAGAAGATTGCCGCTGCGCCAGAAATTATCGGCCATATTCGGCCCGGAAGGGATTTTCCAGCTGGCGCGGAAGATCCGTGCCCCATCACCGTCGCTGAGCGTCAGAATGCGTGCGGTGCCTAGTCTTTCGCCGTGCAGCTTTATCGCATCGGGGTGCGGTGTCAGGAAATGTTCGAAAAGATAGCCGCCGTCATAATGACGCAGGACATCCTCGACAAATTCGTCGAAGGGGATGCAGCTGCCGTCGATCGTCTCCAATTCGCCACGCTCGGGATGCGGGCGCCGCAAAGCGATCGAGCCAAGGCTCTGGTATCCGTCGGCCGGCTTGCCGAAGAGCGGGTATGCCGCGTCGCAGGACAGAAACTGCCGCAGCTCCTCGCGATCGCGCAGAATATGGCTCGCCCCTTTCGTCAGCCGCGGCGCGAAGATCGCCGCGATCTTTGCGGTCGGCAGGCCATAGGCGGAAAGATAGGCGATCGACGCGACCTTATCATCGACCAGGCCATACCAATCATGCCGATAGTTGATCTCGACACAGAGATCGCGGTTGCGGCGCTGGCCGACCACGCTGCGGCGGTCGCATTCGTGCCAATAGGCGCGATCGAACAGGCGCAGCCGGATATAATCATTAAAGCTCACTTTGCCCGGCCCAAAGGCAAGGCCGGCAAAGTCCCGCACCACTTGCGTCGGGCTCATCTGCGTTGCTTCGGCAAGCTGCTGAAGAGCCGGCAGAGAAAGCGATTCCTCGTGCTCGTGAGCGGTGACGACCGTCGAGGCGGCGGGCATATCCTTTTGGAGCGCGGCAGAGATCGGCATGAGAAAATGACTCGGCTGATAATCCGCGCCGAGCCTAGAGCGCCTTGGTTAGCACCTTCTTAATCGATGTCCTGATCGACATCGGCCTTTCGGGCTGCGGCGCCTTGGGCACGCATGCGCGCCGCGCTCTCCACTGCCGCCGCAACGAAGACATCCATGTCGTCGAGCCGCGTGCGATGATTAAGGATGGCGGCGCGGATCACCGGCTTACCCTCGAGAATCGTGATCGAAGGCGCGGCGAGGCCCCGCTCATGCAGATCCATGACGATGGCGCGGTTGAGTTCGCCCGCATCTTCGCCCGCATTCTCGCCTCTGGCGCTGAAGCAGACGATGTTGAGTTTTACGGGCGCGCAGAGTTCGAAGCTTTGCGACGCCGCGATCAAGGCGGCGAGATGCCGGGCGATCCGGCATGTGGCGGCGATGGATTCACCGAGTTTTTCGGCGCCAAAAGCTTGGAAAGTGAACCAGGTTTTTAACGCCCGGAAGCCGCGCGACAGATCGGGCCCCAGATCACAGGGCCAGATCTCGCCGGCGGCAAGCCCGCGCGGCGCCCGCGACAGATAGGCGCCGGAGCTCATGAATGTGCGCTGATGCGCTTGCGGATCACGGCACAGGAGGAAGCCCGCATCATAGGGCACATGCAGCCATTTGTGAAAATCGAGCGCGATAGAGGAGGCGCGCTCCAGACCTTTCACCAAATGCCGCAGCTCGGGCGAGAGCGCGCAGAGCGAGCCGAAAGCCCCGTCTATGTGGAACCAGAGATCTTCCTTTGCGCAGAGATCGGCGAGGGCGTCGAATCGATCGAAGGCACCCGTATTCACCGTGCCGGCCGTGCCGACGACGATTGCGGGCATCAGGCCCTCGGCCCGGTCGCGCGCGATCGCCGCACGCAATGCGTCGAGACTCACGCCGCCGTCGGCATCGACCGGAAGGCGGCGCAGGAAGGATGAGCCGATGCCGGCGAGATCAAAACCCTTGTCGATACAGCCATGCGCCTCTTGCGAGGCATAGCCGGTGAGTTGTCGGCCCATGGCGGCGAGGCCTTGGCCGCGCACTTTTTCGCCGAGGGCATCGGTGCGCGCGATGAGAACCGCGAGCAGATTGGCCAAGGATGTGCCGGTGACGAAAATCCCCGAGGCGTCACGCGGAAAGTCGAAGATCTCCGCAAGCCAGAGCGTGATCTGCCGCTCGACATCGATGGCGATGTGGTTGCGGCCGCCACAATTGGCATTGAGCCCGGCGGCGAGCATCTCGGCGACCATGCCGACCGGCGTGCCAGCGCCTTGCACCCAGCCCATGAAGAGCGGATGAATATTGCCGGCGCCATAGGGCAGGATCGATGTCGCAAATTCATCGATGAGGTTTTCGAAGTTTTGGCCTTGCTGCGGCAGCGGCGCCTGAAAGCGCGCCCGAACGTCATCGGGGATCGGCTGCCAGACTTTTTGGCTCCGCAAGCCCCGCAAATGCGCGATCATGAGATCGAGCGCCCGATGCGCCTCGCGGCCGAAAGCTTCCCAATCATCGGGATCGAGATCGGCTTCAGGCGGGTTTTGCGCATCGATGCGATCGGCGGGAGCGCTCAACAGCTATGGCCCAGAGAGGTGAGATGCGGCGGGGTCCAATGTTTTGCCAAGGCTGTCAAGCGAATTCGCAAAGCGGTGGTGTCGCAGGTTGAAGTTCTGGAAAGCACGGTTTCCGGACCTTGCGGCTTGACGCCCCCAATGGCGTGGGTGCGCCAAAACCGGACTCACAGCGGAATCCGCTCATCGCGCAAGTCGCGTACCCCTCTCACTCCCTCGAACGATTGATGCATCAGCTATCCATAGTCCATCGTCGGAGACTCGCATGGGGGGCACTCTTGTGGATTAGGGCTGGTTGTTTTCGTAAATATCACCGGAGGCGCGGATGCCGATGGTTGCGCCGGCCTGGACGGCGAGGCGGTCCGGTTGCCACCAAAACTAGGCATTGATCGCGGAGTTGTCGCGGAGTTGTCGCATCGTTGTAAGAGGCGCGCCCTATGTCGTGCTCATCCATCTTCTTATTCTCAAGAATATGGGCGCGCTCGACATAATCAAGGAATTGAAAAATGCCACGCAACTCAAATGCCACCATCCGGCGGACGCTTTTCGCGTCGGCTGCGATTTTAATGTTATGCTCCACCACCGGTCGTGCCGACGACGATCAACTCCATCATGAACTCGCAGGAATGACGACGCCGATCAAGCATCTCGTCGTCTTTTTCATGGAAAACAATACGTTTGACCACTACTTTGGAACCTATCCGTACGCCGCAAATATAGCCGGCGAGAACAGCTGGAACGGTGTGGCTGCTCCCCAATTCCATCCGCGCCCCGGAACTCCGACCGTCAATGGCCTGTCGCCGAGCTTACTGAGCAACAATCCGAACACGACGCTGACCGGCACGCAAGCCAATCCGCAACGCATGCCCCCCTCTGCCGCTTTCACATGCGACATGAACCATGCCTATACCGCTGAGCAGAAGGCTGCGGATGGCGGGCTAATGGATCGTTTCCCCCATTACACCGGCGAAGAGGGTGAGGGATGCAACGTTAGCGGGCAGACGGTAATGAACTACTACGACGGCAACACCGTCACTGCCATGTGGAACTACGCTCAGCACTATGCGATGAGCGACAGCTTCTTTGATTCCAACTATGGTCCGACCTTTCCAGGCCACCTCAATGTGATCTCGGGCAATACACACGGCGCCATCCTTCGTCAGGGCACCAGCAGCACCTCGGTCTTTACGGCCGCCGATGGGTCATTGACGGTCATCAACAATATCGCGCCGGCGCCTTATCTCGACGACTGCGGTGATGCAACGACGAACCCCGCCAAAGCCGCGCTTGAAATGACTGGCAAGAATATCGGTGATCTGCTGAACGAGAGGAACATCACCTGGGGGTGGTTTTCCGGCGGATTTCGCCCCACCGAGCCGGCGACGTTCAATCCAGATGGTTCACTCAAAAATGCGGCCGTCTGCGGTCAAACCCATATAGCGCACGAGTTCACACTCGACGGGACGACTTATGTCGTGCCAAATCCGACGACAAACTTCAGCAACGACATTCATACGCCATTAACAGACTGGTGGGGATCGGGTATTGAACCTTTCATGTATTACCCGAGCACCAGCAATCCGCACCATCTTCCGCCGAGTTCGGTGGCAGCCATCGGTACGACCGATCAGGCCAACCATCAGTATGACACGGAGGACTTTTCCGCGGCCCTCGGGGCGGGACATCTTCCCGCAGTCAGCTTCATCAAGCCGCCGCAATATGCGTGGGGGCATCCAAACGTGTCCGATCCGTTGGTCGAGCAGGCTTGGTTGGTTCAGTCGATCAACGCCATCATGAAGTCGCCTGAATGGGAAAGCACGGCCATCATCATCGCCTATGACAACTCAGATGGCTGGTACGATCACGTGTATCCGCCGGTACTGCAGGCGTCGAACACCAGCCTCGACTACAAATGCGGCAGCGGCGCGTCGGTCCCAGGAGACGGTTATGCACGTTGCGGTCTCGGACCGCGCCAACCGTTCCTGGTCATCTCGCCGTGGGCAAAGAAAAACCACGTCGATCATACCGTAACCGAGTTGGCTTCGATTCCCGCTTTCATCGAGAAGAATTGGGACCTCGGTTACATCGACGGCCCGGTTGCCCCTCCCGCAGGCACAGGCTCGGATGACCGGCGCGCCGGTTCGATCGAGGGCATGTTCGATTTCGGACGTGAGCCGAGGATGCGTCGCCTCACCCTCGATCCGATCACCGGAACGATAGTCAAGAATGAAGACGATCACGGATCGGGACAACAATAACCGGCACGACGACTGATATCTGCGATGCCCGCTGCCGGCCTCCACCGGCAGCAGGCTCGCTTGTCCGTCGTCAGGTGCATTTGAGACAAGCACGTCTTTGAAAACGGCGGGACTATAATAAACAGCGCATGCAGCCAGGGCCGATGCTTGGTGCCGTGATCTTGGCGTAGCGGATGACGGCGAGTGCACCGGCGGGCCTCACCGCTGATCCAGTACACAATTCCGCGAAATTCAAAACTCTCGAAAAGAGTGGCTCGGGGCGTCGTGCCGCCTCCGACGAGGATATCGGCCGACTTCCGCTTCGGGTCTTGGTTGTGTGAAAACTCAAATTCTGTTTGAAAATGGGCTCTTACGAAGCAGCTTGACGTGCTCGACCGGTCTTTGATCGCTTTAAAGCCCCGAAATTCGACCGTGAACCGCAGAGCGCGGTTGAAGTGCACGAGTTTTCACACAGCCAGGGGCAACTCCGAACATAGCGTGCTCGGCGCTAGATCTCTGCAACTGGGTCCGAGAGCGGAAATTCAAACCGAAACGCTCCCCGCAAGGAAAGCCTGCGCGACCTCCCTCAAGCCCCAACAAACCTGTCCCATTTCTCGAAAACAAGATCGAGATCCTCGACGACCGGCGCGACCGCGGCTTCGATCCTCTGCCCCTCCATGATGCGCGCGGCAATATCGAGCACGAGCGGCATGGAGGCGCAAATCCGCAGCGCCGCCTTGTCGCCGATCGGCACCGGCTGGCCGAGATGGCAAGCTCTCGCGAGCTTGGCCGGAGCGCTCAGAGACGCCTCTTTGGGCGCTTGTGGCGCGGCGAGCGCGGCATGAAGCGCCGCAGCACCGGCCGGCGTTGCAGCATCGCCCAAGGTCTCGATAGGAATGATCGTCTTGCTGCGGCTCGGCTCGGCCTGTATTTGGCGCAGATGCGGCCGCGCCGTCACGCGCCGATGCACTGCGCCGGCAAACCATGTCAGGACCTGCATCCGCAATGCCTCGGGCAAAGAAAAATACGGCTCGATCGTGGCAAGCGCAGCTTCCCATCGAAGGCCGAGGCCGAGATTGACGGCGGACTCGAGCTCTGCCGCAAAGCCGCTGCGCAATGATTCCGGCCAATCGAAGCGCGCCGAATAGGCGGTCAGTCCAGCTGGTGCGCGCGCGCGGCCCTGCAGGCGCTCGATCATTGATGGCGATAGGAGAAGCGCGCCGGCGAAAGGTGGCCCGCCGGCGAATTTCGATCCGGAGACCATGACCATGAAGCCGGCCTCGAGATCGCTGCGCAAGCGTTCTGGGGGGCAGCGCAGCTGGCAGGCGTCGACGACGATCATGATGCGTCCGCGGGCCTGTTGAGCGAGCGCCTGCGCCGTCTCGCGCGTCACGCCCGAAAGCCCGGTTTTCGAAGCATCGAGCACATGCAGCAGCACATCGCGCCCCGCCGCCAGCGCTTGCGCGACGAGCGAAGCAGCCTCGCGATCGATCGCCGCCGGATCGCGCGGATAGCCGGCCTCGTCGCGAATGGCGATCCCTTGCGTCTCGATCGGCCGGCGATCGAAGCCAACAAGCGGGAAGCCTACGGCGACCGGGCCGCCAAGGCTCGATGACGGCAGGAAATGCCGGCCCGCTGCCGCCATCATCACGCCGCGGCCGGTCTCCGTGGGCGCGACGACAATATTGGTCAAGGGGCGCGACAGCAGGGCCCTGGCGACGCTCAAGGCGGCGAATTCGGCCTCCGTCCCGGAGGGCGTGAGCACAGCCTCGGCGCCCGGAATGGCGAAGAGGGTGACGAGACGGCGGCGGAGCTCGTCGAACCAGGATTTGACGTCCAGGGATTTGACATCCGAGGATTTGACCTCCCGGGATTTGACATCCGAAGATTTGACATGGGCGTCATGAGCAGCGCCAGTCCCGACAAGGCGGGAAAGCACCTCGCCCGCCGCGGCAAAGCTCCGCGGATCGACGGTCGAGGCGGTCGAGGACGAAAACCAGATTTCATCTTCGGCTGGAATGCCCAGGGTTCCATAACGGCTCCGGCCGGTGAGAGGATCGGGCCTCGTGCGTTCGTCGCCGCCGGAATTGAGGAACAGCGCCACTGTGGCCGCCGGCATGGCGGAGCCTGGGGCCGGCAGTGGCACTGTGGCCAAGGCGGGCATGGGCAGTGCCGGAACCCGAACCATTCGCAATCTCCGCAAAGCAAGCTTTGCCGGCATTTTCTGCGAATAGGGTTAATGCCGCGTTGCACCGGCTGTGACTTCGCGTTTCCCCCAACCTCGCGAAATCTTTATGTCGAGAGGCATGACTTTCTCGCCGATCCGGCCCAGATCTGGAAAGGTCGCGAGCATGAGGAGAAACGATATGGACGTCGGATTTTTGGGGCTTGGCGCCATGGGCTCGGCCATGGCCCTCAATTTAATCAAGGCCGGCCATAAGGTTTTGGCCTGGAACCGCTCGCCGCAGAAGGTGAAGGAACTCGTGGCGCAGGGTGCCGCCGCAGCCGAGACGCCGCAGCAGGCGTTTCAGGCGGACGCGATCATCACCATGCTCGCCGATGATGATGCCGTGGCCTCCGTCGTCCTGGCGGGCGGCCTTTTGGAGACCGCCCCGGCGCATGCTGTCCACATCGTGATGGCGACGATCTCGGTCGCTTTCGCGCAAGAGCTCGAAAAGCTCCATGCCGCGCGCGGCCTCGCCTATGTCGCAGCTCCCGTCATGGGCCGGCCGGATGTTGCGGCGAGCGGCGAACTCAACATCCTCGCTGCCGGCAAACCGGAGCATATTCAAAAGGTCCAGCCGCTGCTCGATGCGATCGGCAAGGCCACCTGGGTCGTTGGCGAGGCGCCGCACAAAGCCAATGTCGTCAAGCTCGCCGTCAATTTCCTCCTTGCCTCGGCCATCGAATCCATGTCCGAGGTGATCGCGCTCGCCAAGCGCAATGACATCGATGCGGGCAAGGTCGTCGAGATCTTGACCAATACTTTGTTCGCGGCTCCGGCCTATAAGGTCTATGGCCCGGCGATCCTAGAGGGAACATTCAAGCCGGGCTTCAAACTGCCGCTTGGCTTGAAAGATATCCGACTCGTGCTCGCCGCCGGCGAACAATCGAGCACGCCTCTGCCTTTCGCGAGCATATTGCGCGACAATTTCGTCGATGCGATCGCGCATGGTGACGGCGACAAGGATTGGTCGGCGATCTCGAAAGTCGCGCTGCGGCGTGCTGGGTTAAGCTGAGAGCGTGGCAGAGGCTTAAGCAGCGGCCAGCTCTTCGTCGCAACCGCGGCTCAGCGGCGGCGCTATCATCTATCCGACTATAATGAAGAGGGCGCGGAGGGACTCATGATCGAACAGCTTTCCGGTTTTCCTGACAACACCCTCGCCTTCGTCTGCCATGGCAAGGTGACGAAGGCCGACTATGAGAGCGTGATCATTCCGGCGGCCGAGAAAGCCGGCAAAGAGCACGGAAAGATCAGGCTCTATTACGAGATCGGCCATGAATTTTCCGGCATCGAGCCCGGCGCCATGTGGGAAGATTTCAAGGTCGGGATGGGGCATCTTTCGCAATGGGAACGTATCGCCGTCGTGACCGATGTCGATTGGATCAGATTGGCGGTCGAGGCCTTTCGCTTTCTGATGCCGGGTAAGCTGCATGTCTTTCCGACGGCCGAAGCCGAGGCGGCCCGCGCCTGGATCGTCGGGTAACCCCTCTTCCCGTGAGCGTAGCGATGCGGGGAGAGGAGCGGCAAGCGCGGTCGCGAAGCGACGGGCCGAGATCAACCCGATCTCAGGCGAGCAGTCTGATTCGCGCAGCGATCGCCTTGAACCGTTCTTCGAAAGCATCCGCAACGAGGCCCGCGCGCAACCACTCGGGCCGCTCCGGAAAACGCCGCAGCAGCACGCCGTCGCGGCCGAAGCGCTCGAACAGCTTTTCGGCTTCGGAGTGCGTGAAAAGGCGAAAGAGCGGCGCGCCGCCGATCACTTCGGCACCACATAGCGTCATGGCTTCTTCGATGATGGCGCCTCTGCGCATCAGTCTCCCAGCCATAGAATTGAGCCACGCATCATCCGCAAGCGCAGAGCGGCCGATTTCGATCGCCGGGCCGGAAACGGCCCAGGGGCCGAGCAATCCCCGCAGCCGCTCGGCGAGCGCTGCGCCTGTGACGGCAAAGCCGAGCCGCATACCCGGCAGACCGTAAGTCTTGCCGAAGGAACGTAGGACGAGTGCACCGGCCTCGGGCAAGATCGGAATGAGGCTTTGGCTTTGAGGCAGCAGATCCATGAAGGCTTCATCGACGACGAGAAGCCCGCCTTTGCGCGCGAGATGATGCGCGAGTGCGGATAAATCTTCCGCCCGCGTGAGCCTGCCGTCGGGATTGTTGGGATTGACGATGACGGCGAGATCGCAGGCGCTCAAAGCATCGAGATCTTCCACCACCTTCGGTGTGAGCCCAACCTCGTGCCAGACCTGCTCATATTCGCCATAGGTAAAGCCGAGAATGCCGATGCTCTTCGCCTGATGAAGCTGTGGCAGAAGCTGGATGAGCGCTTGCGTTCCCGCTGCCGCGATCACCTTTGCGCCCGGCGGGACGCCATAGCGGCGCGCAGCGGTCTGTTCGAGCTCTTTGAGCTGCCCCGAGTTCCGGCAGCCGGGTAAAAACCTCGGGCGGCAGAATGGGAATCGGATAGGGCTCTGGATTGATCCCGGTCGAAAGATCGATCCAGGGCTCGGGTGCGCCCGGAAACAGGCGTCGCGCTGCGGCGAGATCGCCGCCATGATAGATCATCGACCCATCGCGATTTTGCAGGCAATTTTGCAAACTTGGGGAGCGCGTCAATTCCTGGATCTTCCTCATGAGCGGGGCAGAAAACCTTTCCCTTGCCTGTGCGGCGCTGGCCGTCGAGGCGGCGTTCGGCTATCCGCCAGCCCTCTACCGGCGGATCGGCCATCCTGTGACATGGATCGGCGCATTGATCGCAGCCAGTGACGCGCGAATCAATCGGCCAAGTGATTCGGCATGGCTTTCCCGGCTCAAAGGTGCCTTGAGCCTTCTATCCTGGCTCGCCGTCGCGGCGGCGGTGACTGGGTCTATCACCTGGATCTGCGGCGAGTCGCTGCCGCTTTTCGTCGTTCTCATACTGCTAGCCGCCAGCCTGCCGGCGCAAAGGAGCCTCTACGACCATGTCGCTGCCGTGGCCGAGGCGCTCGAAACCAAGGGTCTCGAAGCCGGACGCCAGGCGGTCGGGCTGATCGTCGGCCGCCGCACCGAGGCGCTCGACGCAGCAGGCGTCGCCCGCGCCGCAATCGAAAGCCTCGCCGAGAATTTTTCCGACGGCATTGTCGCGCCGGCCTTTTGGCTTGGTTTGGGTGGGCTCACCGGCGGCGCGCTTTATAAGGTGATCAATACAGCCGACAGCATGATCGGCCATCGCACCAAACGGCACGAATTTTTCGGCTGGGCCTCGGCGCGGCTCGACGATCTCGTCAATCTGCCTGCGTCGCGGCTTGCGGCGCTGTTTCTGCTGCTGGCGGCGCTCTTCGAAGGCTGGGCGCCAGCACGCTCGGCCTTGTGCGCGATCCGGCGCGACGCAAACCGCCACCGCTCGCCCAATGCCGGTTGGCCGGAGGCGGCCATGGCCGGCGCGCTGGGCTTAAAACTCGCCGGCCCAAGGTTTTATGAGGAAGGATGGGTCGAAGACGCCTTCATGGGCGACGGCAAGCGCGAAGCGACAGCGAAGGACATTAGGCGCGCGTTAAAACTCATGCGCCGCGCTTGCCTCATTCAATTCGCAATCCTTGCGAGTCTCGCCCTTTGGTTCAGCCTGCGAGGCTGAGCAGAAGATCAAGATCGAGATGGGCTTCAAGATGCTCGGCCAAGCGATCGAGCACCTCGTCGATCCGGCCTTCATAGGAAAAATCGCTTCCCCGTCCACCGAGCTTTTCGATGAAGCTGCGGCGCTGCGCATCGTCGTTGAAAAATCCGTGGACATAAGTGCCGGCGATTCTGCCGTCGGGCGAGACGGCACCTTCCGGCCGCCCATCCGCAAAGATGAGCAGAGGCCGCACGCAATCGGGACCTTCGGTGCGGCCCATATGCATTTCGAAACCCGAGAAAGGCACCGGCGCCGTGGCGGAGTGCCCGGAAACGCGGGCAAGAATTTTTTCAGCCGTCATCACCGTCTCGACATTGAGGAGGCCGAGGCCGGCAATTGCGCAAGCCGGGCCTTCGATGCCTTGCGGATCGGCGACCTTTCGCCCCAGCATTTGATAGCCGCCACAGAGCCCGAAGACTCGGCCGCCGCGGCGCACATAAGCCTTGATGTCAATGTCCCAGCCCGTCTCAGTGAGCGCCTTGAGATCGGCAATCGTTGCTTTCGAGCCGGGCAGCAGCACGAGATCCGTCTCGGCTGGCAGCGGCGTGCCCGGGCGTAGCATCAAAAGCCGCACATCGGGCTCGCCGGCAAGCGGATCGAGATCGTCGAAATTGGCGATATGCGGCAGGACAGGGACGGCAATGGTGAAGTGGCCGCCATTGCGCGTCGCTGGCCTTTCGAGCGCCATGCTGTCTTCCGCCGGAAGCTGTCGGGCCGCATGGAAATAGGGGACGATACCCAGGCCGCGCCAGCCTGTGTGGCGCTCGATCGCGGCCATCCCTTCGGCAAACAGGCTGAGATCGCCACGAAACTTATTGATGATGAAGCCGCGCACGAGCGCGGCATCGTCGGGATCGAGCACGAGTTTGGTGCCGGCGAGCTGCGCGATCACTCCGCCACGATCGATATCGCCGATGATGACGACCGGACATTCGGCCTGCCGCGCAAAGCCCATATTGGCGATGTCATTGGCGCGCAGATTGATTTCCGAGGCACTGCCGGCGCCTTCGATGAGCATGAGATCGGCATTTTCCGAAAGTTTTTCAAAACTCTCCATCACGGCAGATAAAAGCTGCGGCTTCAAATTTTGGAATTCGGCGGCACGCGCCGTGCCGAAGACACGGCCAGCGACAATGATCTGCGAGCCCGTCTCACTTTGCGGCTTCAACAGCACGGGATTCATATGCACCGAAGGGGCTAATCCTGCGGCACGAGCTTGCAGCGCTTGGGCGCGACCGATCTCGCCGCCGTCTTCCGTCACAGCGGCATTGTTCGACATGTTCTGCGGCTTGAAAGGCGCAACTTTGAGACCGCGGCGACTGAAGGCACGGCAAAGGCCGGCAACGAGCAGGGATTTGCCGACATCCGAGCCTGTGCCTTGGAACATGAGTGTGCGCGCCATCAAAATTCAATGCCTTCCTGCGCCTTCACGCCGGCCGCGAAAGGATGTTTCACCAAAGCCATTTCGGTGACGAGATCCGCCGCCTCGATCAATGCCTGCGGCGCATTGCGGCCGGTGACGACAACATGGAGATCGGGCCGGCGCTGCATCAAAGCTGCGATGATTTGATCGACCGGCAGATATTCATAGCGGAGCGCGATATTGAGCTCGTCGAGAATAAGAAGGCGGATCGCGGGATCATCCATCAGCGCCGCGGCCTTCTTCCAGGCAGCTTCTGCCGCGGCAATGTCGCGGGCGCGGTCCTGCGTCTCCCAAGTAAAGCCTTCGCCCATCGTGTGCCATGACACGAGATCGGCGAAACGCTCTTCGAGCACGCGCCGCTCGCCGGTCTGCCAGGCGCCTTTGATGAATTGAACGACACCAACGCGCCAGCCATGGCCGAGCGCGCGCAGGATGAGGCCGAAGGCTGCCGTCGATTTGCCCTTGCCCGGCCCGGTGTGGACGATCAACAGACCCTTTTCGATCGTTTTGGAGGCGACCTCTTTGTCCTGCACCGCCTTGCGCTTGCGCATTTTTTCCTGGTGCCGCTCGGCCTCATCGTTCATCGGATCATCCCTTGACTTAATTGACGGCAAGAGAGCCGGCCGCTATGGGCAAGGGCTCGAATTCGCTCAAACAACCGGTCCTCTCATGTCAGAAAAATCCGCCACGGCTTTTTTCGATACATGGCAAACCTACCGCAAGGTCGTCGCCGCCAATTACATGTACCACGTCGAAATCAAGGCCGATATCGAGCGGCTTTTGCGCGCTCAATTTGCCGGCCGGCGGTTTTCCGTCCTTGATTTAGGCTGCGGGGATGCCGCGACCCTGGCGCCGTTGCTGGCGAGCATGGCGGTTCAGCATTATAAGGGCGTGGACCTGTCGGAGACTGCCCTCGACCTCGCCGCGGAAAATCTGAAATCCTTGTCCTGCCCAGTGGAGTTGGCCCACCGAGATATTCTGGCGGCACTGGAGGCAGATACCAGCCTTTATGACGTGGTTTATACCAGTTTCGCCCTGCACCATTTGTCCACGGAGCAGAAGGCGGAGTTTTTTCGTCTCGTTGCGCAAAGGCTGGAGAAGGACGGTCTATTGTTGCTGACTGACGTCGTGCGAGACGACGACGAAAGCTTACCCGTCTATCTGAGGCACTATTGCGACTGGCTTTCCAGGGACTGGAGCGCCTTGGATGCGGAAGAGAAAGCCTCTATTTGCGATCACATCCAAAACAACGACCAGCCCGAAACCTTCGTTGAATTGCGGGCCCTGGCCCAGGCAGCGGGGCTGGCAGACGCTGAAGCCGTGGCCCGGTACGGCTGGCATCGCGTGTTGTGGTTTCAGCGGGGCACCGAAAAGACATCACCAGATCATATGGCCATCCTGTAGCGGGAACTGAGGCCCCTCGGGCGTCAGGGCGAAGGTCCCGGGGAACGTTTATCGAACCAGGCTTGTATCTCTTCCATCGGTACAATCTCTTCATCCGGCCCCTCGATGGCGGTCACTTCTTTGCCGTCCTGCTGCGCCAAGTTCCAAGCGTCCTCCAGAGCTTCGTCCTCGGTCCCCCATTCGCGCGACAGCATTTCGTGCTTCAAATCGCGGTCGATATAGCGAACATGCCATCCCATCTTTGTGTCTCCTTTTTTCTGACCTTTGGCCTCAAGGATGCAGCGAATGGTGCGAACGACCGGCTTGCAGGCACAATTCCGATAATTCGGCAGTGCTCGAATATCGGATTAATCGCAGGAGAAGACATATGCCTTCCTGCTGAAATAGCGCGCTCCGAGGTTCAAACCGAGACATTATCCTTCACCAGAGATTTGACAAAAGAGCGGTGCGGCGCCTAACTTTACCCCGACGGTCCTTCGGCAAAGCGCAAGCTTCCCGAAGGTGAAAAGGGAATGCGGTGCGGATTTTCTAATCCTATGCCGCGGCTGCCCCCGCAACTGTAAGCGGTGAGCGTTCATCCAAAGCCACTGGGCTCTGCAATTCGGCAGGTCTGGGAAGGCGGGTGAAAGACGCGTTGAACCGTGAGCCAGGAGACCTGCCGTCATCCATCGACCGTTTCGCATCGGGCGGGGTGTCCCGGTGCGGAGCTCGCGCCACCGCTTGGGCATCTTCTCGCATTCTCATTCAGCGAGCGCGACGGTTTTTCACCCCGACATATTGGCCAAAATATTGGCGAAAAGGGTGAGAAGCCGATGGCACTGCCCGATATCAGAAAAATTCCGGTCACGATCATCACCGGCTTTCTCGGCTCCGGCAAGACGACCCTGATCCGCCATCTCCTGCAGACGGCGGGCGGACGCCGTCTCGCCCTCATGATCAATGAATTCGGCGACATCGGCGTCGATGGCGAGATTTTGCGCAGCTGCGGCGATGCGGGCTGTCCCGAGGAAAATATCGTCGAGCTGACCAATGGTTGCCTCTGCTGCACCGTCGCCGATGATTTCATCCCGGCGATCGAGAGCCTGCTCGCGCTGCCCATCGCGCCCGATCACATTGTGATCGAAACTTCCGGCCTCGCTTTGCCGAAGCCTTTGGTCAAAGCCTTCGATTGGCCCTCCGTGCGAGCCAGGCTCACGGTTGATGGCGTCATCGCCGTCGTCGATGCCGCGGCCGTCGCAGCCGGCCGTTTCGCCGATGATCCGGAGAAGGTTGCACGCCAGCGCGCCGCCGATCCCTCGCTCGATCATGACAATCCGCTCGAAGAAGTTTTTGAGGATCAGCTCCTCTGCGCCGATCTCGTCATCCTCAACAAGACCGATCTGCTTGGCGATGGCGATGTCGCGCGTCTGCGCAGCGACATTGCCGCGAGCCTGCCGCGTGCGGTGAAGACCATTGCGACGAGCGAAGGCCGGATCGACGCTTCCGTGCTCCTCGGCCTCGCCGCGGCTGCGGAGGATGATCTCGACGCCCGCCCTTCGCATCACGACAATGAGGCGGATCACGATCATGACGAATTCGAAAGCTTTGTGCTCGATGTGCCGGCGATCGATGATCCGGACGCTTTCGTCGGCCGGCTGATCGCGCTTGCCGAAGCGCATGATGTTCTGCGCATGAAAGGCTTTCTGCCGGTCATGGGCAGACCGATGCGGCTTCTGGTGCAAGGCGTCGGCGCCCGCTTCCGCCAGCAGTTCGACCGACCCTGGCGTGTCGGCGAAGCGCGCATCGGAAGGCTTGTCGTGATCGGCGAAGCGGGGCTCGACCGCGCCGCCATCGCCCGCGCACTCAGCTGACGCCCATGCATCTGCTGCGCACCACGACAAGGCTCATCGACGAAAGCGCCAGCGCGGTCGATCTCGGCCAGACGCCGGCGGAATTCGTGTTCCTATCCTTTTCCGACAGTGATCTCGGCGTAATGGCGGCTGCACTCGAAGGTAACGCGCGGCTTGGTGCGAGGCTCGCGCCACTTGGCATGCTGAAACATCCCTATTCGATCGATCTCTATATCGAGAGGATCGCGGCCAAGGCGCGCTTCGTGCTCGTGCGGCTTCTCGGCGGGCTCGATTATTGGCGCTATGGCGCCGAGGAGCTTTCGGCCGCGGCGCGCAAATATGGGTTCGCGCTCGCGATCGTGCCGGGCGATTTCGAGCCATGATCCGCGGCTCGACGAACTCTCGACCTTGCCGGCCGATCTCCTCGAGCGGATCTGGGCGACATTCGAGGCGGGCGGCGAGGCCAATATCCGGCACCTTCTCGGCTGGGTCGGTGCGCATCTTCGCGGCAAAGTCACGCCCCTGCTTCAGCCTGCCGCCGTGCCGGCGGCAGGATTGTTTCCGGCTGGCTGTCGCGCCGGCTCCGTCGAGGCGCCGCTCGCAATCCTCATCTTCTATCGTGCCTATTACCTGGCCGGCGACACGGCGCCGATTACCGCTTGCGCCGATGCGCTCGCACAAAGAGGCGCGCGGGTGCTTGCCGCCTATGTGTCGAGTTTGAAGGACCCGGATGCCGCGCAATGGCTTCAAGAATTTCTGGCGCGCGAAAAACCCGACGTGATCCTCAATTCGACCGGCTTCGCGGCGAGGACCGATGCCGACATGAGCCCGCTCGAATCGGCCGATGCGCCGATCCTTCAATTGATCCACGCTGGAAGCAGCTGCGCGGCCTGGCAGAATGATCCGCGCGGCCTGAGCGCCGCCGACATAGCGATGAATGTGGTGCTGCCGGAGATTGACGGCCGCATCATCACGCGCACTATCTCCTTCAAGGAAGAGACGGCGCGCAGCGAGAAGCTCGAATTCACAAGGCTGGTCCATCAGCCGGATGTCTCGCGCATCGGCTTTGTCGCCGATCTCGCGCTTGCCTGGGCAAACCTGCGGGGCAAACCGCGGGCGGAGCGCAAGCTCGCCTGCATTCTCTCCGATTATCCCGCGAAAGCCGGCCGCGCCGGCTATGCCGTCGGCCTCGACACGCCGGCGAGCCTTGCCGAGATCGCGACCCTGCTGAAGCAAGAAGGCTATGCCGTCGAGCCTGTCGCCGATCCTAATGCTCTCATGCGCGAGCTCGCCGGGTCGGCGCCCAAAAATCTTGGCCGCTCGCCGAATATCTCAAAGCCTTCTCGGCGCTTCCTGCAACGCTGCGCGATTCAGTGACGCAAGCCTGGGGCACGCCGGACAATGATGTCCTCTGCGACTGCACAGACTTTCGCTTCCGCGCTCTGCGCCTCGGCACCATGCGCGTCGCCATTCAACCCGATCGCGCGCGATCCGAGACGCGCAAGGCCTCCTATCATGATGCGACGCTACCCCCTTGCCATAGCTATATCGCCTTCTATCTCTGGCTGCGCCATAGCGAAGCCGTCGATGCCATCATTCAACTCGGCACGCATGGCACTCTGGAATGGCTGCCCGGCAAGGCGCTTGCTCTCTCGAAAGCTTGTGCGCCCGAGGCGTTGCTCGGCCCGACGCCTTTGATCTATCCTTTCATCGTCAACAATCCCGGCGAGGCGGCGCAGGCCAAACGCCGGACAGCCGCCGTCATCATCAGCCATCTGACGCCACCGCTCGGCAAACTCGAAAGCTTTGGCGATCTCGCCACATTCGAGGCTTTGTTCGATGAATATGCGGCGGCCCAGGAGATGGACCCGAAGCGCGCGGCGATGCTGAGCCAGATCATTTTGGACCGCGCCACTGAAGCGGGGCTCGCGCAAGATTGCGGCGCTGTCGATCTGTCGCCAAGTGAAGCACTGGCCCGTCTCGACGGCTGGCTCTGCGACATCAAGGACATGCGCATCGCCGACGGTCTCCATGTTTTTGGGCGCGCGCCGACCTCAGCCGCCGCGATCATCGCCGGGACTGAAGCCGGACCGGAAGCTCTGGCGCGGCTCGATGCCTCGCCCGACAGCGAGCGGCAGGCGCTCATCGCGGCGCTCGACGGAAAATTCGTCGCGCCCGGTCCTGCCGGCGCGCCGGCGCGGGGACGGCTCGATGTGCTGCCGACAGGGCGCAATCTCTTCACCATCGATCCGCGCGCGATTCCGACCCGCACGGCCTGGCAGATCGGACGCCGCGCGGCCGATGCCGTGCTCGCGCGCCATCTTCAAGATCATGGCGATTGGCCGCGCCGCATTGTGATGGATCTCTGGGGCTCCGCGACCATGCGCACCGGCGGCGAAGAGCTGGCGCAGATTTTCGCTTATCTCGGCGCCGTGCCCAAATGGGACAATGCGTCTTCACGCGTGAGCGGCTTCACCATCTTAGCCCCTGCAGCGCTCGATCATCCGCGCATCGATGTGACCTTGCGGCTCTCCGGCCTCTTCCGCGATGTCTTCCCGAGCCAGATCGCGCTGATCGAGCAGATGATCGGCGCCATCGCCGGGCTCGACGAAGACGAGGCAACGAATCCGCTGGCGGCGGCGGGCGAAAATCCGATCCGCATTTTTGGCGCGGCGCCGGGCTCTTACGGCCTGCCGCTCGGCCGCATGCTTTCGGAAGACGCGCATGTCTCGCGGAAGGTTTTGGGCGAAGCTTATCTTTCGGCAAGTGGCCATGCACAGGGCGCAGCCGGCGACAGGGCAGACGGCAAGGCCGAAGCGCTGTTCCGCGATCGCATCGCTTCCGCCGACGCCTTTGTCCATGTCAAGGATCTGCCCGGACAGGACATGCTTAAGTCAGGCGTCCTTGCCGAGCATGAGGCGGGCTTTGCCGCGGCGGCCGAAATGCTCGGCGCCAAGCCCGCACTTTATCATCTCGACACGACGCGCACGGATGTGCCGACGGCACGGACTTTTGCGGAAGAAATTGCGCGCGTGGTGCGTGGGCGTGCCGCCAATCCGGCCTGGATCGAAGGCCAGATGCGGCATGGCTATCGCGGCGCCGCTGAAATCGCCGAGACGGTGGACAATCTTTATACCTTCGCCGTCATGACCGATGCCGTCACCGCGAAACATTTCGATCTCGTCTTCGAAGCGACGCTCGGCAATGATGCCGTGCTCGCCTTCCTCGAAACTGCGAACCCCGAAGCCGCACGAGCTATGGCCGAGCGATTCAATGCTGCGCTCGCACGCGGCTTCTGGTCCTGCCGCCGCAATTCCGCGGCGATGCGTCTGTCGCGCCTGTTGGAGCCTTCGGCATGAATATCGCGCATCGCAAAGGCTGGTGTCCCGGCGCGCTGCGGCCGATGGAATCGGGCGACGGGCTGATCGTGCGTCTGCGGATCATTGCCGGCACGCTTGCCCCGGATCTGGCGCGAGGGCTGGCGCAATGCGCAGAAGACTATGGCAACGGCGTGATCGATCTTTCCGCACGCGCCAATCTTCAGCTTCGTGGCGTGACGCAAGCGACTTTGCCGGCACTTCAAGCGCGGCTCGATGCGCTTGGCCTTCTCGATGCCGATCCTGCTGCCGAAGCGGTGCGCAATATTTTGGCGAGCCCGCTGGCGGGGCTCGATCCTTCCGCTCTCTTCGATATTCGCCCGCAGATCCATGCGCTCGATGAGAGATTGCGCAGCGACCGCGCGCTGCATCGGCTCCCCGGGAAATTCCTCTTTCTCATTGATGATGGCGGGCGCCTGCCTTTGGCGCCGGAGGCGGCCGACATCGCATTTGTGGCGCGGCCTGGAAACGCTGGTCCTTTCTTTGCCATTCATCTTGCCGGCGCGCTGGCGGGCTGTTGCGCCATCGACGAGATGTGCGAAACGGCCGCGCGATTGGCATATGCCTTCCTGCAATTGCGCGGCGAAGCCGAAACCACCATGCGCATGGCGGATCTACTCTGCCGCATCGGCGCAGATGCGGTCGCGCGCGCGGCAAATCTTGGCAGCATGCCGGAGGTGGCGCATCATCAACTCCATCCTACGCCCCGCGTGCTCGGCTTGCACAAGCTCGGTCCCCTTTCCGCGCTCGGTCTCGGCATAGCTTTCGGCCGACTCGACGCCAAGGCTTTGCGCATTCTAGCGGACGCGGCGGAAGCGGCCGGCGGCGCGCTGCGTCTTTCGCCGTCGCGCGCAATTCTCATCGTCGGAGAGCACATTGATGCCGGTCTCTCAGACAGAATGCGCGACGCCGGTTTCATCCTCGACGAAGGCGCGCCGATCCGCTCCGTCGCCGCCTGTCCCGGCAGGCCGTCATGTTTTCATGGCGCGACCTCTTCGCAAGCCGATGCGGCGCATCTCGCGCCGCTGGCGCGCAGCCTCGCCGCAAGCGGCATCACTCTCCATGTTTCGGCTTGCGCGAAAGGCTGCGCGCATCCGCGCCCGGCGCCCGTGACTTTCATCGGCCGCGACGGCGCCTATGATCTCGTGCTCGATGAGCGTGCGGGCGACGCGCCTCTCCTTCACGGTCTTGATTTGCCCGCCGTCGAGATGTTGCTGCAAAAACTTGCCGCAACCCCACCTGTCGAACGCGCGGCGCTCATGCGCCAATTTTCACTGGAGGCGCAGCGATGAGCCGCTTCTCCTATCTCCGCGATGGCGCCGAAATCTATCGCCGTTCCTTTGCGATCATCCGCGCCGAGGCCGATCTCGCGCGCTTCACGGAAGAAGAAGAGCCGATCGCCGTGCGCATCATCCATGCCTGCGGCCAGGTCGAGGCCGCGGCTGATCTCGCCTTTGCGCCCGGCGCGGTGAATGCTGCGCGCCAGGCGCTCGAAGCCGGCGCGCCGATCCTCTGCGACGCCAATATGGTCGCCTCAGGCATCACCCGCGCCCGGCTTCCCGCCAACAATGACGTGATCTGCACGCTTGCCGATCCGCGCGTGCCGGCGCTCGCCGCACATCTCGGCACCACACGCTCGGCCGCCGCTGTCGAATTATGGCATGCGCATATTGAGGGCAGCCTCGTCGCCATCGGCAATGCCCCAACGGCCCTCTTTCATCTGCTCGAACGCATGGATTCGGGCTGGCCACTACCGGCCGCAGTGATCGGCATGCCGGTCGGCTTCGTCGGCGCCGCCGAATTGAAAGAGGCGCTGATCGCCGATGGCCGCCTGCTCTATCTCGTGATCCGCGGACGCCGCGGCGGCAGCGCGGTGACCGCTGCCACAGTCAATGCGCTGGCGAGCACGAAGCTATGAAACAGGGACGGCTGATCGGCGTCGGCCTCGGGCCGGGCGACCCGGAGCTTCTCACCGTCAAAGCGGTGGAAACGATCCGCGCCGCCCCAGTCATCGCCTTCTTCGCCAAGAAAGGCCGGCGCGGCAATGCAAGAGAGATCGCCGACCGCTGGATTGCGGCAGATCGGATCGAGGTGCCGCTTTATTATCCGATGACGACCGAACTCGGCTTCGACGATCCCCTTTATATATCGAGTTTGCGGTCCTTCTATGAGGCGGCGACCGACATGCTCGCGAGCCATCTCGACTCGGGCCGCGATGTCGCGCTGCTCGCCGAAGGCGACCCGCTCTTCTATAGTTCCTTCATGCATCTTTATGTGCGTCTGCGCGAGCGCTTCACGACGGAAATCGTGCCCGGCGTCACCGGCATGGCCGGCTGCTGGAGTGTTGCCGGCGCGCCCATGGCCTGGGGCGATGATGTCTTGACCGTGCTGCCGGGGACGCTTCCCGAAGAAGAACTTGTCGTCCGCCTGGTCAAGACACAGGCGGCGGTGATCATGAAGCTCGGCGCCAATCTTCCGAAAGTGCGCGCGGCGATCATCCGTGCCAATCTTCTGGCGCGCGCCATCTATGTCGAGCGCGGGACGATGGCGGGCGAAACAGTGATCAAGCTCGCCGAGCGGGGCGACGAGGACGCACCTTATTTTTCAATGATCCTCATCCCCGGCAATGGAAGGCGCCCATGATGAGTGGCCGGCTCGACATCGTCGGCCTCGGCCCCGGTCCGCAGCACTGGCTGACCTTGGAGACGCCGGAGATTCTTTTCCGCGCGACGGACCTTGTCGGCTATGGCCCCTATCTCGACCGCGTGGCTTTCCACGCAGGGCAAAGACGGCATGCGAGCGACAACACAGAGGAGCTGGCACGCGCCCGACACGGACTCGCGATGGCGGCAGATGGCGCCCATGTCGCCATCGTCTCCGGCGGCGATCCGGGCGTCTTCGCCATGGCAACGGCCGTGTTCGAAGCGCTCGAAACCGGCGAAGCGACATGGCGCGAGATCGAGATCGCGGTGCATCCGGGGATCTCCGCCATGCTTGCCGCCGCGGCCCGCCTCGGCGCGCCGCTTGGTCATGATTTCTGCGCCATCTCGCTTTCCGACAATCTCAAGCCGTGGAGCCTGATCGAACAGCGCTTGCGCGCCGCAGCCATGGGCGATTTCGTCATGGCGCTTTATAATCCCGCCTCCAAGGCGCGGCCCGGCCTCATCCATGACGCCTTCGCTTTGTTGCGCGAACTCAAACCCGCCGAGACGATCGTCGGCTTCGCGCGCGCCATCGGCCGGGCGGACGAAAAACTCACGCTCACGACACTCGCCGAAGCCGATCCAGCGATCGCCGATATGAGCACTCTGGTGTTGATCGGCGCCCATGCGACGCGAAGTTTTGAAGCTTGCGGCCGGCGCTGGATTTATACGCCGCGCGGTTCGGGAGCACGCTGATGCGCGCCATTGCGGATAAAGGCGAGCAAAGTTTCGAGGTCATGGAAGGTCGGCACATCGGCGCGCGCGGGCGGGCGCATCAGAATGACGGGAATGCCGAGCGTCCGCGCTGCTTCGATCTTGGCATAGGTCGCCTCGCCGCCGCTGTTCTTGGTAACGAGGATGTCGATCTTTTCCCTCTCCATCAGCTGCATCTCATCTTCCAAAGAGAAAGGTCCCCGCGCCAGCAGCAGGCGATGGTCCGGCAGCTTTGGAAGAGGCTCCGGCGGATCGATGGTCCGGATGAGATAATGATGGATCGGCGCCGCCTCGAAGGAAGGAAGCTGCAATCGGCCGACCGTCAGGAACACGCGACGCTTGATCTCGCCGAGAGCGCGTGCAGCCGCCTCGGCATTTTCGACTTCGCTCCAAAGGTCGCCGTCGCATGGCACCCAAGGCGGGCGGGTGAAGAGAGCGAGCCCAACATTCGCCTCGCGGCAAGCGGCTTCTGCATGGGCGGACATTTGCTCGGCAAAAGGATGCGTCGCATCGATTACGAGATCGATCGATTCCGCTTTCAGATAAGAGATCAATCCGGCAATGCCGCCGAAGCCGCCGATGCGGAAGGGTATGGCCGGCAGACTTGGGCTCTTGGTGCGCCCGGCGAGCGAAAGGATTGGCGCGATGGTGCGATCGCCCGAAAGGCGCTCGGCGAGACGCCGCGCCTCCGTCGTGCCTCCCAGGATCAATATGCGCAGAGGGCTCGGCATTTCTCCGATCTCATAGGGTATGCGCCATGACGGCAGCCACGCGCTGGCTCACGATCATAGGCATGGGCGAGGACGGGCGCGACGGGCTTTCTCCTGCCGCAGACCGGCTGCTTACGCAAGCACGCTTCATCATCGGCGGCGCCCGTCATCTGTCTTTGCTCGGGCCAACCGAGGCCCTGACCATGGTCTGGCCGTCGCCTTTCGAAAATGGGATCAAAGAAATTCTGGCGCGTCGCGGAACACAGGTCTGCGTCCTCGCTTCGGGTGATCCTTTTCTTTATGGCGTCGGCTCGGTTCTCTCCGCCCATGTGCCGGCGGATGAGATGATCTGCCTGCCGGCGCCATCCTCTCTCAGCCTTGCTGCTTCACGGCTCGGCTGGGCCTTGCAAGAGTGCGACATCGTCTCGCTGCATGGACGACCTTTCGAGCGCATCATTCCGCATTTGCGGCCAAAAGCGAAGCTGCTCGTCATTTCCTGGGACGAGAAGACGCCGGAAAAAGTCGCTCAGCTTTTGCGCGCGCGCCGGCTCGGGCGCTCCTGGATGGTCGTCCTCGAAGCCTTGGGTGGCCCGCGCGAAAAAATTTCGGAATTTTGCGCCGAAGCTTTCGAAGCCCGCAGCATCGATCCGCTCAATCTCGTCGCTGTCGAGATCGAGGCGGAACCTCACACGCCTTACATCCCGCTGACGCCGGGCCTGCCCGACGAATGGTTCGAGAGCGACGGCCAGATCACCAAGCGCGAAATCCGCGCGCTGACTCTGTCGGCGCTCGCGCCCTGGCCCGGCGCGCGTCTCTGGGATATTGGCGCTGGCTCGGGCTCGATCGGCATCGAATGGATGTTGGCGCATAAGCGCAATCGCGCTGTCGCCGTTGAAGCCCGCGAGGATCGCGCCGCGCGCATCGCCCGCAATGCCGCGGCGCTCGGCACGCCAGACCTCGCCATAATGATCGGCCGCGCGCCCGATATTTTCAGCCAATTGCCGGAGCCCGATGCGATCTTCATCGGCGGCGGCGGCGGCACCGTGATCGATGCGGCTTACAAAATCTTGGCCAGCGGTCGCATCCTAGTCGTCAATGCGGTGACGCTCGAAACGCAATCCTTCGTTGCCGAGCGTCATGCGCAATATGGCGGGCGGCTTATCATGATCGACATTGCGCAGGCCGATGCGCTCGGCGGCTTTCGCGCCTGGCAGAAGGCACGGCCGATCGTCCAATGGGTGGTGACAAAACCATGATCGCCATCGGCATCGGCTGCCGCCGTGGCGCAAGCAAAGAAGCAATCATAGGAATTGTCACCGAGGCGCTGGCGCGCGCCGCGCTTGTACCGGATGCTGTCCAGCTTTTCACTTATGAAGGCAAGAGGGACGAAGCGGGCCTCATCGCCGCGGCGAGCGAGCTTGCGATGCCGCTCGCTTTTCTCCCCCTCGAAGCTTTGCAAGCCGTTGCCGACCATATTGCAACCCGTTCCGAAGCGGCAGAAAAAGCGCTCGGCATTGCCTCCGTGGCGGAAGCCTCTGCGCTTGCCGGCTGCGGCAATGGCGGGCATCTGCTCTTGCCGCGGATCACCGGCGACGGCGTCACCTGCGCCATCGCCAGAGCATGTCCCGGAAAAGTTGCTAGACTTTTCCGATAAAGGACATGCTCTCATTCTTTACTATAGAGCGGGATGGGGCGGAAAACCGGTTCCCACTTTTCCTCATCCCGCTCTAGAGGGAGCGACAGATGAAAGTGCATTTCATCGGCGCCGGGCCCGGCGCGCCGGATCTCATCACATTGCGCGGGCGCGATCTCATCGCGTGCTCGCCTGTCTGCCTTTATGCCGGATCGCTGGTCCCAAAAGAGCTGCTCGCCTATTGCCCCGCCGACGCCCGCATCATCGACACCGCGCCTTTGGCGCTCGAAGCGATCATTACCGAATTTATCCGCGCCCATGCGGAAGGCAAAGATGTCGCGCGCCTGCATTCGGGCGATCTCAGCATTTGGAGCGCCATGGGCGAGCAATTGCGCGAACTCGATTCTCTCGGCATTGCCTATACGATCACGCCCGGCGTGCCGAGCTTTGCCGCCGCCGCCGCCGCACTGAAACGCGAGCTGACCTTGCCGGAGGTCGCGCAATCTCTCGTCTTGACGCGAACCGGCGGGCGCGCCTCCTCCATGCCGGCCAAGGAAACGCTTGCGACCTTCGCCGCCAGCGGCACGACAATGGCCATCCATCTGTCGATCCATGCGATCGAAAAAATCGTGGCCGAGCTTCTGCCCTTTTACGGAGCTGATTGCCCGGTGGCGGTCGTCTATCGCGCCTCTTGGCCGGATGAGCAGATCATCGAAGCCACGCTTGCGACCATTGCTCAAGCCGTGGCGGCGAGCGCGATGGAGCGCACCGCCCTCATTCTCGTCGGCCCCGCCTTGGCGGCGCGCGATTTCCGCGCCAGCGCGCTTTACGATCTCGCCTATCAGCGCAGATTCAGAGGAGCTGCTTCATGAAGCGGACGGGCTCCCGTCGTCGCGATGATACGGCCGTCGCGATCGACCACGACGATGTCGAGATAGCGAGCACCCTCCTCGACCGCTTTCGCAGCAATGCGCCAAGCGGCTTCGGCGATCTGTGCGGGAAGATCGATGCCGGCGCTCGCGGCGAGCTCCAGTGCTTCGAGGCCTGTATTTGCGCCACGGATGCGTTCGGCGAGCGCCGCATCGCCGCCGGCCGCAAGCGCTCGCTCGCCGAGCCAGGTAAGATCGACCGCACCACGCCGCGCATGAAGATCGAGCATGCCTTGGCTAAGCTTCGTCATTTTCGCAAAGCCGCCACCGATGGTGATGGTCTCGACAGGATGCCGGCGCAAATATTTCAAAAGCCCGCCGACGAAATCGCCCATGTCGATCAGCGCATCGTCGGGGAGATTGTGGTGGCGCTGGATCGCGGCCTCCGAAACTGCGCCTGTCGCGCCGGCGATATGGGCAAAACCTTGGGCGCGGGCGACATCGACGCCGCGATAAATCGTATGCACCCAAGCGGCGCAGGAATAGGGCACGACAATGCCGGTCGTCCCGAGGATCGACAGGCCCCCCAAAATTCCGAGGCGCGGATTGAGGGTCTTTTGCGCCAGTTCTTCGCCGCCGGGGATCGAGATCTCGACGATCGCATCAGCGGCGCATCCATGGAGGTGCGCGACCTCGGCGATATTGTCAATCATCATGGCGCGCGGCATCGGATTGATGGCGGGCTCGCCCACAGGCAAAGGCAGGCCCGGCTTGGTGATCGTGCCCACACCTGGCCCGGCGCGAAAGATCACGCCGGCCCCCGGCGGCGCCAATCGCACCGTCGCAAGGATCAGCGCGCCATGCGTCACGTCAGGATCATCGCCGGCATCCTTGATCACGCCGGCGCGGGCATAGCCCTCGCCCAATTCCGTGCAGGCCAGCGCGAAATGCGCGCGCTCCCCCCCGGGCAGGACAATCTCGACCGGATCGGCGAATTGCCCGGTGAGCAAGGCGCCGAAGGCGGCCCGCGTCGCCGCCGTGGCGCAACTGCCCGTCGTCCAGCCATAGCGCAACGGCCTGTTGGTCTGCTCTTCATTCATGCCGTCAGCGATAGCGCCCGCGGCGCGGCAGGCAAACAGGGAAATCTCAGATGAGCGCGCCCGCGTCACCGCCGCCCGGCCTGTTGATCGCGGCGCCGCGCTCTGGCAGCGGCAAGACGATGCTGACGCTCGGCCTGTTGCGCGCTGTGCGGCAGCGCGGCTTGCGCATCCTCGGCGCCAAATGCGGCCCGGATTATATCGACCCGGCCTTTCATGCCGCGGCGACGGGAAGGCCGGGCCTCAATCTCGACAGCTGGGCAATGGAGCCGGCGCTGTTGCGCTCGCTCGCGGAGGCGGCAGCGGAAAATATCGATCTCATCCTTTGCGAGGGGCTGATGGGTCTGTTCGACGGCGTTCCGGCCGAGGCCGGCCGAAGCGGCTCTTCCGCCGATATCGCCGCCGCCTTCGGCTGGCCCGTTGTTCTCATTCTCGATGTCAGCGGCCAGTCGCAATCGGCGGCGGCCACGGCGCTTGGCTGCGCCGCTTTCGATCGGCACCTCAAAATCGCCGGCGTCGTCTTGAACCGCATCGGCAGCGTCCGGCATCAAATGCTTGCGACGGAGGCGATCGAACGCATCGGCCTGCCGGTTCTCGGCGCATTGCGCCGCGCCCCGGAGATCGCTTTGCCGGAACGCCATCTCGGCCTCGTCCAGGCCGTCGAAACTTCGCAACTCGACTTGATGCTCGACAGGCTCGCCTCCTTCATCGAGACGCAGGTCGATCTCGACCATCTCCTCGCCCTCGCCGCACCGTCGCGCTTCGACGGCGCCGCGGCAAGGCCGGCGCTGAAGCCGCCGGCCCAGAAAATTGCCATCGCCCGCGATGCCGCCTTTTCTTTTCTTTATCCGCACCTCCTACAAGGCTGGCGTGCCGCGGGCGCGGAGCTTGTCTTCTTTTCCCCACTTGCCGACGAAGCGCCGCCCTCGGATTGCGACTTCTGCTGGCTGCCTGGCGGCTATCCTGAACTTCATGCCGGCCGGATCGCTGCGGCGACGCGTTTTCTCAAAGGGACACGCAGCTTCGCGGCGAGCCGACCGGTCCATGGCGAATGCGGCGGCTATATGGTGCTTGGCTCAGGCCTCATCGACGCCGAGGGCAAACGCCATGCGATGGCAGGCCTCCTCGGCATTGCCACCTCCTTCGAAAAGCGGCGGCTCACTCTGGGCTATCGAGAAGCGGAGCTCTTGGCCGACACTGGCTTAGGCGAGCGCGGCGCACTTTTGCGCGGTCATGAATTCCATTATGCGACGATTGCCGAAAAGGGAGAGGACGAGCCCCTGGCGATCCTGAGTGACGCCTATGGCTCGACGCCGAGCCTCGCGGGCAGTGTCCGCGGACAAGTCTCCGGGAGTTTCTTTCACTTCATCGCTCCCGGCTCGGCTCTGGCTTAAGTTATCCGCCACCGCCATATCATGTGTTCTTCGGAGCAGCGAAAGCTTGCGCGTCTCGCTGCGTTTCCGGAGCCGACCCTTTGCCGTTCCTGGCAACGGGGTGCTACAATTTATGCAGATCGAAGCTTTGTTTCGTACGGGCAATCACGGTCGACGGCCCGTCGCGCTAGAGCGGTTTCAGGTTGCGTGTCCACACGCAACCGTTTCGAAACCACTCTCATTCAAGAAGCTAGAGCATTTTCGGACGCAAAACCGGTGTCCACTTTTGCTGAAAATGCTCTAATAGCGGCTGCGCGATAGAAAAGTCCCGGAGGCACTCGCTTGAGCCGTTTGGTCGTTGTCTCCAACCGTGTCGCGTCGCCAAAAGAAGGAGCGCAACGCGCCGGCGGCCTCGTCACCGGCCTCATCGATGCTCTGTCCCAAACCGGCGGAGTGTGGTTCGGCTGGAGCGGCAAGCTGGCTGAAACGCAATCGGCGGAGCCAAAGATCGTCAAGGCCGGCGGGGTGACATATGCCACGGTCGATCTTTCCCGGGCGGATCATGACGGCTATTACAACGGCTTTTCCAATGCCACTTTATGGCCGCTGTTCCATTACCGGCTGGATCTCATGAACTTTACCCGGCGGGACTTCGCCGCCTATCAGCGGGTGAACATTCTGCTCGCCGAAAAGCTTGCATCGCTTTTGCTCCCGAATGATCTCGTCTGGGTGCATGACTACCATTTGATCCCAATGGCCGAGAACCTGCGCCGCACCGACGCCGCGCAGCGGATCGGATTCTTTCAGCACACGCCGTTTCCCTCCTTCGGCGTGCTGACGGCGCTTCCTCATTACAACGGTCTGCTGAAATCGCTGTGCGCCTACGATCTCGTGGGATTCCAGACGATCGAAGACTTGACCGCCTTCCATGACGCCGTGGTTCGCGGCGCGGGGGGCGAGGTCTTGTCCGACGGCCGGGTGCGCGCCTTTGGTCGGATCCTTCGCGCCGGCGTCTTCCCGATCGGTGTCGATCCCGAAGCCATTGCCGCAATGGCCGCACTCGCCGTAAAGTCGCGCGTCTCGCGACGATTGAAGGAAAGTCTCCAAGGCCGGCGGCTGATCATTGGTGTGGACCGCCTCGATTACAGCAAGGGTCTGGAGCATCGGTTCAAAGCCTTCGCTTCCTTTCTCGACCGCTATCCCGAACACCGAGGCCGGGCCCGTTTCCTCCAGATCGCCACCGCGACGCGCAGCGATGTCGCCGAATATCGGGCCTTGCGGCAGCGGCTCGGCGCCCTTGCCGGCGACATTGCCGGGCGCTACGCCGAGCTCGACTGGGCGCCGATCCAATATTTGAACAGGAGCTTTTCGCAACGCTCGCTCACGGGCTTCCTGCGTCTCAGCCAAATCGCGCTCGTGACCCCTTTGCGCGACGGGATGAACTTGGTTGCAAAGGAATATGTCGCTGCGCAAGACCCCGAAGATCCTGGCGTGCTCGTCCTCTCGCCCTTTGCTGGGGCGGCCTATGAGCTCGACAGCGCGGTCATCGCCAACCCCTATGACCCTGACGCAGTTGCCGAAGCCTTACATAAGGCGATGCAGATGCCGCTCGAGGAGAGGCGCGAGCGTTGGCGGGCCATGACGGAGGTTCTGCGCCGCAACAATATTACGGCCTGGCGGGAGAGTTTCCTTCGCGTTCTGAGCGGCTAGAACAAATTCGTCTCCGACACAGATCATCTGAATAGGCGACGTCATTTCTCGTTCTTGCCGGGCGTCGACGCAAATTGCGACAACGACATAAGCGTCCCACCCCTGTCCGGCGGCGCGCCAACGCCGTGGCACCAACCCTGAGAGTTAAGCTTGTTCATCACGATCCCTTGTCGAATCCACGAGGAAATGTGAATCGAATGAGGCGCCTTAAGGACTCCCTTTCCATTCCACCAATGATGAAAATGCCCTAGAGCATAGCGCGGCAATTCAAGCTGGCGCTTTTCCACCTGGAAGATCCGGAGCGCTTTCATGCATCCTCTCGAACCGAAAGCGCCCGACGCGTGATTTTTTCCCCAGGGCATCTGCTGCGGCTTGCGCGGGCGGGCTTCGTTCTGGCCCGAGCCGGCACTTTCAGCCATGTCGATTTCGCGAGCCTGCCGATCTCCGCGCATCTGCCTTTCGCCGTGGCGAAGCTCATCGCGCGGCGCCCCAAGGGTGCGCTCACCGATGCTTTGCCCGAGGCGATCGCCCAGCTCGGCCCGTCTTATGTTAAGCTCGGCCAGTTTCTCGCGACGCGGCCGGATGTCGTCGGTCCGGAGGTCGCGCTAAGACTCGAACGTCTGCAAGATCGCATGGCGCCGTTTCCGCGCGAAATGGCGGTGAAGACGATCGAGGCTGCCTTCGGCCGACGGATCGACGAGATCTTTGTCGCGTTCGGCGAGCCGGTCGCCGCCGCTTCCATCGCGCAAGTTCACAAAGCCCGCGTCCGCGATGCAAAGGGCGAGCGCGAAGTCGCCGTCAAAGTGCTGCGGCCGGGCGTCGAGCGCCGCTTCCGTCGCGATCTCTCCGATATGTATTTTGCGGCGCATATCGCCGAACTCTGGTTTCCCGAGACGAAGCGGCTGAAGCCGGTCGAAGTCGTCGATACGCTCGCCCGCACGGTGAAGATCGAAATGGATTTTCGTCTCGAAGCCGCGGCAGCCTCCGAATTCGCCGAAAACACTGCGGGTGAAAGCGACTTCCGTGTGCCGCGCGTCGATTGGGACCGCACCGAGCGGGACGTGCTGACGCTCGAATGGATCGACGGCATTCCGCTCTCCGATGTGCCGGCGCTCGCCGCCAAGGGCTATGATCTGCCGGCGCTGGCACAGACCGTCATCCAATCCTTCCTGCGGCATGCGATGCGCGACGGCTTTTTTCATGCCGACATGCATCAGGGGAATCTCTTCATCGATCCGCAAGGCCGGCTGACGGCCGTCGATTTCGGCATTATGGGCCGGCTCGGCCGGATGGAGCAACGCTTCCTCGCCGAGATCATCTTCGGCTTCATCACCCGCGATTATCGCCGCGTCGCGGAAGTGCATTTCGAGGCCGGCTATGTGCCGCGCCAACACGCGGTCGAGGATTTCGCTAGAGCTTTGCGCGCCATCGGCGAACCGATCCATGCGCGGCCCGCCGATCAGATCTCGATGGCCAAGCTCCTCACCCTTCTGTTCGAAGTCACCGCCCTCTTCGACATGAAGACGCGCACCGAGCTCGTGCTCTTGCAGAAGACCATGGTCGTGGTCGAAGGCGTCGGCCGCTCCCTCGATCCGAAGCTCGACATGTGGTCGGCCGCCGAGCCCGTGGTGCGCGGCTGGATCGAGGAGAATCTCGGGCCGATCGGCCGGCTCGACGATGCGCGTCGTGCCGCCCTCTCGCTCGCCAAATTCGCCGCCGCTCTTCCCGCCACTCTGCTGCGGGCCGAAAATATCGTGACCCAGCTCGAACGGGTGGCGGAAGGCGGCTTCGAACTCTCCGAAGCGGCCATCGACAAAATCAGCGCGGCGCATGCGCGCGCCTTGCGCCTCGGCCATCTCGCGCTTTGGGTGATCGCGCTGGCCTTGATCGGCTATTTTATTCTGCACTGACGCGGAGAGGCGGCCAAGCGCGCCACGATCCATGCCCTGCCCTATCCATCAGGCTCACGGAGCGCGCGCGAATGTGATAGATTTTTACGGGCAATAGAACATAGGATCGGGCATGGCGTTCGCTGGAAAACGCATTCTCGTCATCATCGGCGGCGGCATTGCTGCCTATAAGGTGCTCGAACTCATCCGCCGGCTGCGCGAGCAGGGCGCAGAGCTGCGCGTCGTCATGACCGAGGCGGCGAAGCATTTCGTGACACCGCTTTCGGTGGCGAGCCTTGCCGGCGGAAAAGTCTTCGACGATCTGTTTTCGCTGACCGATGAGACCGAGATCGGCCATATCCAATTGTCGCGCGACGCCGATCTTCTCGTCGTGGCGCCGGCGACCGCCGATCTTCTCGCCAAAATGGCGCATGGGCTTGCCAATGATCTCGCCTCGACGCTTTTGCTTGCGACCGACAAGAAGATCCTCGTCGCCCCGGCGATGAATCTGCGCATGTGGCTTCATCCCGCCACAGCGCGCAATGTGGCGGCCTTGCGCCAAGACGGCGTCCTCTTCATCGGGCCCGAGGAAGGCGACATGGCCTGCGGCGAATATGGGCCCGGCCGGATGAGCGAGCCTGCGTCGATTCTGGCGGCGATCGATCAGGCGCTCGCCGGCGAGACGGCGATACCGCTTCCGGCAGCGCTGCAAAAGCAACAGCAACACCAGACGCCGCTCGCCGGATACCGCGTCATCATCACCTCGGGGCCGACGCATGAGCCGATCGATCCGGTGCGCTATATCAGCAACCGTTCCTCCGGCAAGCAGGGCCATGCGCTTGCTGCGGCGGCAGCCGCGGCGGGCGCCGAAGTCATCCTCATCAGCGGCCCTGTCGCGCTCGCGGATCCGCAAGCGGTCGAGACCCGCCATGTCGAAACCGCTGCCGAAATGCTCGCCGCAGTTGAAGCGGCTCTGCCGGCCGATATGTTCATCGCTGCGGCGGCCGTCGCCGATTGGCGGGTCGCGGAAGCGGCGACGGACAAGATCAAGAAGGGGACCGGCGCCGCGCCAGTCCTCCCGCTCGTCGAAAATCCGGATATTCTCGCTTCGGTCGCGCAGCGCGGCAGTGCGCGTCCGCGGCTCGTCATCGGATTTGCGGCGGAGACTGTCGATGTTCTCGCCCATGCCCAAGCCAAACTGGCGCGGAAGGGATGCGATGTGATCATCGCCAATGATGTAAGCCTTGAAGCCGACGTGATGGGAAGCGATGAAAACCAGGTGACGATCGTTACAAAGACGAAAATCGAAGCTCTGCCGCGCCTGCGCAAAGATGAAGTTGCGGAGCGGCTCGTCGCGCGCTTCGCGGAGCTGCTTCAAGCGATGCCCCAAGTTATGCCCCAAGTTATGCGCAAGGACGGTTTTGATGCATGAGGCGACCGCCACAGTCGCAATTGCGATCCGCCTGCTACCGCATGGCGCCGGCTTGCTTTTGCCCGCCTATCAAAGCGCTGGCGCCGCCGGCCTCGACTTGGTCGCGGCCGTGGCGGTGGACAGCAAGATCGTCATCGAGCCCGGCGCCCGCCATCTCGTGCCGACCGGGATCGCCTTGCAGCTCCCGCAAGGGTTCGAGGCACAAGTGAGACCGCGCTCGGGGCTCGCCCTGGAGCATGGCGTCACCGTCTTGAACGCGCCGGGAACGATCGATTTGGATTACCGAGGTGAAATCTGCGTTCTCCTCGCCAATTTCGGCAGCGAGCCCTTCGAAGTGAGCCGCGGCGTGCGAATTGCTCAATTGATCGTCGCGCCCGTGGTCCGCGCGGCCTTGACCGTCGTGCAGGAACTCGACGGCAGCGGGCGCGGCACCGGCGGGTTCGGATCGACCGGAACCACCTCTTGCCTGGAGAAGGGCGGATGATTCTTCTCGCTCGCCGCAGCCTGCTCGCGCTGGCCGCCGTTGCCGATGTCGCACTCCACGCAAGGCCGCAACCCGTCGCGGCCAAGGCGCTCGCCGGCCGTCTCAACCTGCCGCCTCGGCATCTCGAAACCCTGCTGCAAACTCTGGTGCGCGCCAATATTCTGAAAGGTGTCCGCGGTCCGCGTGGCGGCTATGAGCTGGCGCGGGAGCGCCGCCGCATCAGCGCCGCGGAAGTCGTCCGGGCCGTGATGGCCGATACCGCCAACGAGTTGGAGGAACCGCATGAAAACCGCTTCATCGATTTGATCGTCGGCCCGATCGTCGAGCAGGCGGGCCAGGCCTTTTTGAAAGAGCTCGAGGCCGTGACCATCGACGACGTCTGCCAGGCCGCCTGCGACAAGAAAATTTTTTCCGACGATTTTCCGCGGCCAGATTTTACGATTTAGTTTGGTTGTTCGGCTGGGGAGTAGCTTTTTATGCGGAAATCCAAAGAAAGCCGGGATCTCCGCGGTTTTTGAGATTTTGCCTTCCGACATTAGTTGACAAAAAAAGTAGAATAATATTTGATGGGAATAATATTAACTGTGAATGAACCCTCCGCGTGGTCCGGCCTGAAGAGGGCGGTTTGGCCCGCGGCGATGTTTCATTCAGTGTTGGAGAGGGTAACGACATGGCGCTTCAACTCGGTGATATCGCCCCTGATTTCGAGATCGGGACGACCGAAGGGCCGATTAAATTCCACGAATTCATCGGCAATTCCTGGGTTGTGCTCTTCTCGCATCCGAAGAATTTTACCCCGATCTGCACCACGGAGCTCGGCTATACGGCGAAACTCAAGCCCGAATTCGACAAGCGTGGCGTGAAGGTCATCGGCCTCAGCGTCGATCCGCTAGAAAGCCACGAGAAATGGGCGAGCGACATCGCCGAAACGCAGGGTCAGGCGCTGAATTTCCCTTTGATCGCCGATCCCGAGCGCAAAGTCGCTAATCTCTATGGCATGATCCATCCGAATGCCAACGACACGCTCACCGTGCGCTCGGTCTTCATCATCGGCCCGGATAAGAAGATCAAGCTGACGCTGACCTATCCGGCGAGCACGGGGCGGAATTTCGATGAGATTCTGCGCGTCATCGACTCGCTGCAGCTCACCGCGAAACATCAGGTGGCAACCCCGGTCAATTGGAAGTACGGCGACGACGTCATCATCGTTCCGAGCGTTTCCGACGAAGATGCAAAGGTGAAATTCCCCGGCGGCTGGACCGCGCCGCGGCCCTATTTGCGCATCGTTCCGCAGCCGCAAGATTAAGCTGCGGCTCATCGCCATCGATGCAACGCTGGATGCGGTCGCAGAAGTTTTTTTGCTGCCGCATTTGCCGCTAGCGCGCTTGTCGGCCGGACAAAAGAGATCTCGTGATGAACTCACCGCTGGCAGCGATCTTGCCTCGCCAGCGGGTGCTGGGCTCGATGTTCCTTGCTGCCAATCCTTGCCCGGACTTGGACTGGGTTCCATGCAAGCGGACAAAATGGGCTTCCGGTCAAGGATTTAGAGCCTTTTTGATCGGCCGCGGTTAGGCTGTCGGGCACCTGCAGCGCGCAGAGCTTTGTCAATCGCTCGACAAAGGCGGGGATTTTGCGACAATCACGCGAGCTCGCTGCGAAACTGTAAGGTACGAGCGCTTTCGCGCGTAAAATATTTCAAGATATTTTGGGCAAATCGGCCGGATGCGCAGACAGCTTCGGCTCGCGGCGATCCAATCATGAGCTCAGCACGAGCATTGTCGTCAGGAGGAGGACATCATGGCGCAAGCAGCAGTGAAAGAGGCCGAGAGCCTCGCCCCCACCCATGTGCCGGGGCGCGGGCGCATCTATGATTCCATCATCGACACGATCGGCGACACGCCGCTCGTCAGGCTGAACAAGATCGCCAAGGAAAAGGGCGTGAAGGCCAATCTTCTCGCCAAACTCGAATTCTTCAATCCGATCGGCAGCGTCAAGGACCGCATCGGCGTGAATATGATCGCCGCCATGGAGGCGGACGGGCGGATTTCGCCCGGGAAATCCGTGCTGATCGAGCCGACCTCCGGCAATACCGGCATTGCGCTCGCCTTCGTCGCTGCCGCGAAAGGCTACAGGCTCATCCTCGTGATGCCGGAATTGATGTCGATCGAGCGGCGCAAAATGCTGGCACTTCTCGGCGCCGAACTGGTCCTCACGCCTGCCCCACAGGGTATGAAAGGCGCCATCGCCAAGGCGCAGGAGCTTGTCGCATCGACCCCCAATGCGGTGATGCCGCAGCAATTCGAAAACCCGGCCAATCCCGACATCCACCGCCGCACCACAGCGGAAGAGATCTGGAACGACACCCATGGCGAGATCGACGCTTTCGTCTCCGGCGTCGGCACCGGCGGGACGATCACCGGCGTTGCCCAAGTCTTGAAGCCGCGCCGGCCCAGCCTGCGGATCATTGCGATCGAGCCGGAAGATTCGCCGGTGCTCTCCGGCGGCCAGCCCGGCCCGCATAAGATCCAAGGCATTGGCGCCGGCTTCGTGCCGGCGATCCTCGATCGTGCCTTGATCGACGAAGTCGTCACCGTCGGCAATCAGACGGCTTTCGACACCGCCCGCCTCGTCGCGCGGCTCGAAGGAATCCCTGTCGGCATTTCCTCGGGCGCTGCGGTCGCAGCCGCCATCGAAGTCGGCCTGCGGCCGGAATTCGAAGGCAAGAACATCGTTATCATCATCCCCTCCTTCGCCGAACGCTATCTCTCGACTGCGCTGTTCGAAGGGCTGTGACCGCTCGGGTCCGATAAGTTTCCGAATTTTGCCACTGCGCCGGTGGGAATCCCCTCCCATCGGCGCAGTGCATTTTTGTCGCGGCTTTCCCGCTTGACTGGGCATGGCTCTATTTATACCGATCAGTACAAATACTTTCCGAGCCATCGCTTAGCCTTGTTCAAGACCGGGAGCCCCGCATGTCCGAGATCCGCCCACCTTTGCCGCCCTTCACGCTCGAAACCGCGATCGAGAAAGTCCGGCTCGCCGAAAATGCCTGGAATTCGCGTGATCCCGCGCGCGTCGCTTTGGCCTATACGCAGGACAGTCATTGGCGCAATCGCGCCGAATTCCTTCAGGGCCACGCCGCAATCGTCGAATTTCTTACCCGCAAATGGGCGAAGGAGCTCGACTATCGCCTGATCAAGGAACTCTGGGCCTTTCATCAGAACCGCATTGCCGTGCGCTTCCAATATGAATGGCACGACCTATCGAACAATTGGTTCCGCGCCTGCGGAAATGAGCAATGGGAGTTCGACGAGAACGGTCTGATGCGGCGCCGCGAGGCGAGCATCAATGATGTTCCGATCACTGAGACCGAGCGCAAATTCTTCTGGCCGGCAGGGCCGCGGCCGGAGGATTTACCTGGCCTCACAGATCTCGGTCTCTGAGGCTAACGCACGAGTGCTTCGAAGTGAATCACACGCATGCTCCAAGTCTTTGTTTTGGCGCATCATCTTATCCGAAATGTCTGCAACTTTTCGGGATGATGCTTTAATGCCGCCGCGCGGCCGCGATCGCGCCGATGTGCTTGCGGCGCTCGCCGAGGTCTTCCGCGAACATGGCTTCGAAGCGGCGAGCCTGTCGCTCATCAGCGAGAGAACCGGCCTCGGCAAGGGCAGCCTCTATAATGACTTCCCCGGCGGGAAGGAAGAGATGGCCGCGGCCGTCCTTGCCGAAATCGATCTTTGGTTCGAGACCCATATTTTCAAACCGCTGCGCGAGGAAAACGACCCGCAGCGCGCCATCGATCATATGCTGCAGGCGGTCGACGATTATTTCCGCTCCGGGCGCCGCCTGTGCCTCGTCGGCGTTCTGGCGCTCGGCGATTTGCGCGACCGCTTCGCGCAACAGCTCAGCTCCTATTTCAACGCTTGGACGCAGGCGCTCGCCGCCGCCCTCGCACGCGCGGGACAGGACGGCGAGACGGCCAATGCTCTCGCCGAAGAGACCGTCGCAGCGATTCAAGGCGCGCTCATTCTGGCGCGCGCCGTGCCCGAGAGCGGCACATTTGCCCGCACGCTCGCGCGGCTCAGAAGCCGATTATTGCCGACGGAAAAATAACCGCGCGCTCAGATATTGTATTCACGCATGATCTTGTCCGAAAAGTTGAGCCAACTTTTCGGGATCATGCTCTAGGTCGCCGAGGCGGAAAGCACGCGCGGCGCGGGGCTCAACTGGGCCGCCGTGCCATTATTGATTTCCATGATCGCAAGGCCGCGGTCGTTGAGACCATTGGGCCGGAAGCGGAAGACGCCGTCGGCGCCATTGAAGCCGGCATGATTGGTGAGAACGGCTGCGGAAAAATGATCCGGACCCGGCCGATGCGCCAGCGCGACGGCAAGCGACACGGCATCATAGCTGAGCGTCGCGATCCGCGTCGGGTCCGATCCGAATTTGGCCCGATAGCGCGCGGCAAAGGCGTTGAAGCCGGCATTGTCCGGCGCCGCGAACCAGGCACCCTGCAGCGCCGGCAGTGACAGCACGCGCGCATCATTCCACAGGCCGGTACCCAGGATCTGCACTTTGTGCGAATTGATGCCATTGGCGGTGAGCGCCTGCGCCACCGCCGGCATGGCGCCGGCCTGATCGGAGATGAAGAGCGCATCGATCTGATTGCCGAGCCCGGCAATCTTCTGGACCGCGGCATCCACCGTCTGCGGCTGATAATGCTCGATCTCCATGACCCTCAAGCCGCGGTGCGCCGCCACCTGCTGGAATTCGGCTTCGGCGATGCGGCCGTAGTCACTATCCGGAATAAGCGCGGCGAAGGATTTCTTGCCCTTCGAGGCCGCGAAATCGACGATGCGATCGACATAGCTTTCGACGAGAAAAGACAAGAGATAGACGCCGGCTTGGGCAACTGACGCATCCGTCGAAAACGCGATCATCGGCTTATGGGCGCCGCCCACGACCACGGCCACAGCGCGCACATTGGGCGAGAAGAGCGGCCCGATGATCAAATCGGCGCCGTCGGAAACGGCGGCCTGGGCAGCCGCAGTGGCGCCCTCAGGCGTCGAATGATCGTCTTTGACGAGCAAAGTAATGTCGGTATTGCCGGCTTCCGAAAGCGCGAGATCGGCGGCGTTGCGCAAAGAAATGCCGACGGTGCTCGGATTTGTCCCCTGCGTCAAAGGGAGAATCAGGGCGACCTTCACAGGGCCAGTGCCCAGCTTGTCGCCGCCCTGCGGCGCCGCCAGAGGCTGCGTCTCGACCGAACCGACTGGCGCCGCACTGGTCAAATCATCGCCGGTGCCGCCCTGGTTCGCCGAACCGCAGGCAGCAAGGCCCAAGACCGCCACGACCGCCGCAAACCGCGTCACCGCGGCGCGAAATTCCCGCAATGCAAAGCCCGGCGTCCCTATCCGGGCGGGCCAGTTGGAAAGCTCATTGGGCAAGGCGTGACTCCCTGCGGCGCGTCGCATCCGGCTCATCCTTTCGCGACACTTTTCGACAGGCTGGCTCCATCTCCTGCGCTCACCCTCGGATTGGACCGCGCGAAACAGACACCTCAACTTTTCGGATCTTTCAGACATAATATCGCGCGCCGTGCAATGGAAAGTAAACGGATGCCTGTGGGCGGCGAATTCGGCCTTGCCGCTATCAGGGACATGTTCTATTTGTAGAACGCTTGGACGATATATAGAACCCTTCGTTCAATCATCGGCGACGAGGCGCGTCATGAACGAGGATATGGCGAAGAAATCGGCGCTTTTTCACGGCGCAACGCCGCCGCGGCCGGTCGTCGGCACGCCCGCGAGCAGCTTTACGGCCTTTGGCCTGAAGGCGGAGGCCGAAGCGCTTTCGCCCGGCCTGCATGTCGTTGCCACGCCGATCGGCAATCTCGCCGATATTTCGTTGCGCGCGCTGGCGACGCTCGCGGCTGCCGATGCGGTCGTCGCGGAAGATACGCGGGTCACTAAAAAGCTTCTCGCCCATTATGGCATTGCGACACCGCTCGTCGCCTATCACGAGCACAATGCCGCGGTGATGCGGCCACATCTTCTCGCGAAGCTTGCGAGCGGCGCGGCCTTGGCGCTCGTCTCCGATGCCGGCACGCCTTTGGTCTCCGATCCCGGCTATAAGCTCGTTGCCGCGGCTGTGGCCGATAATATTCCGGTGACCAGCGTCCCCGGTGCCTCGGCCGTACTGGCGGCCCTCGTCGTCGCCGGCCTGCCGACCGATCGGTTCTTCTTCGAAGGGTTTCTGCCGACGAAATCCGTCGGACGGCGGCAGCGCATCGCCGAGCTTGCGGCCATTCCCGGCACGCTGGTGTTTTTCGAATCGCCGCATCGTGTGGCCGAAACGCTTGCCGATCTTCATGCCGTCCTCGGCCCGCGCGAGGCGGCGATGGCGCGCGAACTGACCAAACATTTCGAAACCGTGCGGCGCGGCTCGCTTGCCGAGCTTGCGACGGCGCTGGCCGAGGAGCCGCCGCCGAAGGGCGAGATCGTGCTCCTCGTCGCGCCGCCTTCGGCGGATGTGGCCGTTGTGGACCCGGCCGATCTCGATTTGAAAATCGGCAAGGCGCTGGAGACTTTGTCGGTCAAGGAGGCGGCGGCGGTCGTCTCGGCCGAGACCGGGCAGCCGCGCCGAAAAGTCTATGCAAGAGCGATCGAAATTTCCGCGCGCACGCGCTGACAAATAGCTTGTATCATAGCGCAAACGCCAGAAGCGGTTTAGGGAGGGTGAGATGAGTTAGGGGAGCGGTCGCGCTCAGTCTGGCGCTCGTCATTTTTTCAATTCTAACTTCACGCGTAAATGGGCGCTGTTCAGTCAGCATCATTGAGGCCAAAGACGCTCCATTCGAGTTTCAACTGATCTCCTTCGATCTTTTGATCACCGGGTTCAATGAATTTGAATTTCCCATCCGGGCCAGCTTTCCCGATAAACAGGTCGAACCACGTATGGTGCAGGGCGGTATCGAACGGAGTCTGATAAACGATGCATCCTAGCATTTCCGGCAATAAAACTTTTTTATCTGAGTGGACTGACTGCGGAGTTATGAATGTTGATGGGTCAACAGTAAACTGAAATCCATATGGAATGTTTTCTTCCGGAAACAATACTTTAATCGGAACACCAACTATCGCCATATTACAAGCGTAATCTTTCGGCGTTATTTTTTTAGGGAATTATCCCCTTGACACACGTAACGACTTGAGGCATATTGGTAGCAACAAAAGGTTGTTGCCGCCATGTCTTCCAAGCTTACTGTTCGCCAATTCTTTGCTGAGTTCCCCGATGACGACGCCTGTCTGACGCGGATCATGGATGTTCGTTATGGGCTTCGCCATGTTTGCGGCAAATGCGGCAAGGACTCGACTTTCCACAAGCTGACTGAGCGCCGCGCCTTTTCGTGCTCGAACTGTGGAGATCATGTTTACCCGGGCGCCGGTACAATCTTTCAAGACAGCCGCACCTCGCTGCAATCGTGGTTCTATGCGATCTATCTTTTCATCGCGACGCGCCACGGCGTGAGCGGCAAGGAACTGGAGCGCATGCTCGGCGTCACCTATAAGACCGCGTGGCGCATGGGGCAGCAAATCCGCCAGCTTATGACCAAGGCCGATCACTTTGAAACGCTCAAGGGCCATGTGGAGCTCGATGAAGCCTATATTGGTGGCAAGCGTTCCGGTGGCAAACGCGGTCGCGGTGCGCCGGGCAAGACGATTGTCATGGGCCTCGCCGAGCGCGGCGGCCCTATCGCCACGCAAGTGATCCCGAATGTGAAGAAAGAAACGCTTCGCGGCATTGTGCTCGATCGCGTCGAAAAGGGTTCGATTGTTTCGACCGACGAACTCTACAGCTACAATTTACTGGAAGGGGACGGCTACAAGCATGGCCATGTGAAGCACGGCGAGAAAGAATGGAGCTATTATGACTATCGCCATGACGCGATCCACAACACGAATTGCGTCGAAAGCTTCTGGAAGCTGTTTAAAAAGTCGGTCGCGTCAACGCACATCCATATCAGCGCGAAGTACGCCGACCGTTACCTTGGCGAGTTTTCTTTCCGGTCGAACCATCGCCAGATGCAAAACGCGATGTTTGATCTTCTGATTGCCGCGCTTTGATGAGGACGGCAATCGAACGGTCAAGTTCGGCGCGGCCTATAGGGCCTATGCCGCGAGCTTCCTCTTGAGCGATAAATTCTTGTAATCGCCCGTCTTTTATCGCCTGAGAGAGGGTTAACACTCTGGAATCCTTGCGCTTTCGATCCACATATGTTATATAGAAAAGCCGGGACAGTCACCTGCCCCGGCTCTCATGACTATAAGAGCATGTGGAAGGTGGGTACCAGCCACCATACCACGAAGGGATGAATTATCATCCCGCTGCCCCAGTCTCCGGCGTCTCAACAGCGCCGGTCTGATCCCCCGGTCGAGGGATATAAGAGGGCCAGCGCTTACATCGCTGGCCCAAACTCTTCGGGCTTCAATGCTTCGGCTCCGCAGTAATCGTGATCTTGCCGTCGCCTTGATAAATCAGCTTGAAGACACTTGCGGCTGCCTCAAGCCATGCAGCACGGCCTTCGATTGACCAAACGGTGTCCGGTTCTGGCAAGCGTTCAAGCAGTCCTTCTATAAATGGATGACGGCCGCCACCAGAGCCGCCCCCTGACTTTCGGCGGGTTCGAATTAGATCATCATCAATCGACGGATTTTCGAAAACTGGCGGCTCAATTGGTTCAGATGTGGATGCCATGCCGCCGCCGATCGTGCCGCCGATCGGGGGGCTAATAAGACGATCGCGGCCACCTTGATCGAAGAAACCAGCTTGCTGAGCTGACTTATCAAATGCGAGCCTTGCCTTATCTTTCTGTTTTGGCGCGACACCGAATCCGACAAAAGCATGCTCAAGCGCGGCAGGCCGAGGCGGCAGCTGCTTCCCGCGAAATTCATCATAGACCTTCTTATAAAGAGGGACTTTGAAGAACGCTTCTACTCGCGCCGCCTTTTCTCGCGGTAGGTCAGTGATCGCAAAGCCGAGTTCTGTGAGCTGATATTTGCCGCCGATAGTTTCGATTAGGCCGAATATTCTGGCCGTCGCGATCTTCAATCGAAAACCGCCGCCATTCGGCTCCTGGCCCAAGGCGCTGGCCAATTGATCTGCGGCAAGCGGAACACCGCCCCGGCTCATAATACCCCTGGCCACCGAAATCGCATCATTCAGATCCCCATAGGGGAATTGAATCGTAGATTGATCGCGAGCTTCTTTTGCCGAACTCTTAGCAGAATCAATTGTTTGTGATGCATTATCCATATCTTCCTCCGTGTCCTTTCGAGGGACACATGCCGTCTTTCACCGGCAATATTTGAGGACAGATAATGGGAATCGGCGCCAATGTCCAGCGAATAATGAGATTTATGAGGTTTATGGGATTTTCAAAGCGCGTGTCCTAACTCGCCGAGCTTGCAATCAAAAGTAGCTATACCTGCGTCAAAGGGATAATCCCCTTTTTTTAAATTGAGCTTTCATATCACTATTTATAATATCCGCAGAAATGCGAATATATTTCGCGGGCAAGTTGCCTATATTTGTAATCTTAAATTGCAGTTTTAGTGTAAATATGTTTTTCTGAATAACCAGTGGCCCACTTTCGGCTGGATTAGCTTTAATCCAAGGCCGCTGACCGGCTTCCATTACATTTAGTTGGCCTTGTATGACTTTGATTTGGTCGCTTGTTGCTTGAGCCTGTTTTTCAATAGGTTGGTAAACTTTGACCATCTCGTGGACTTGCAAGCAGACAGCGAACAAGGTCGCGGCGATGATAAAAATCGTAATGATTTCTCTTCGTTGCTTTTTGGAATCCTCTTCATGTTGCTCGGCTCTATTTGCTCGGCCTTCTGTGGTTATGGCATGAATCAGGGCTACAAAATCGGAAGACGTGCTGCCGCTATCGGCTGTATTTTGTTGAGCGTCGTCATGCTCATCAGTCTCATCACCGCGGACTTCTTGGTGCTCGATCGGATGGGTCGACGAGAAAAGTCCTGCGCCGGCTAAACAAACTATCGCTATCCCGCCAACGAAAAGGTTCCAAAGCCACTCATTAGGAAGCTCAGGATAGGTACACAAAACACCGATGCCGAACAGCGTCAAAGCAAACAGCGCACCTAGCGGGAAATCTGGGATGCGGAGATTCAATTGATTGCCGGGGCTAAATATCTCGCAATGTTACGCCCTAAAACTCAAGCGGGGCAAGGCCCCAATAAAGAAGGTAGCCGCCCAAAACAGAAGGCGCTCCGAAGTTCTAGAATGGTGGGAGCATGATCCCGAAAAGTTGCAGTTTTTTTTGCGGTGAGATGATGAGCTAACGTAAAGCTCTGGAGCCCAACGGCGGTTCAATCTGATGACATCCTGCTCTAAAGACGCCCAAAAAAGGCAGCAGGCGCTGGCGGCAGGCCGGCGGGCCGAAGCCATTGCGGCTTTGTTCCTGCGCCTCAAGGGCTACCGCATTCTCGCCCGGCGCTATTGCATCGGCGGCGGCGAGATCGATCTCATCGCCCGCAAATTCGACTCGATCGTCTTCGTCGAGGTCAAGACACGGCCGAATTTGACAGAGGCGCTGACCGCGATCGATGCGGCGAAGTGCAGGCGTATTTCCCGCGCGGGCGCGCATTGGCTCGCCGCCAATCCTTGGGCCGCGCGCCTCACTCTGCGCGGCGATGCCGTCTGCCTCGCGCCCTGGCGCTGGCCGCGCCATATGATTGCTGCGCTGCCTTTGGATATCGGGTAAAATGATCCGCCAGCACGGGACTTTCGTCACAAAGGGAGGGGTAGGATGAAACGGTACCTGCTTTTATCGGCACTATTGGCCGGGTTGTTTCTGCTCCCCGGAACGGCGCGAGCCCAATTCGCCGTCATTGAACATTATGCCGGCGCGTCTGATACGACGTTGGATATTGGCACTTTGACACAGAATGGCGAGAAGGTGGCCCTCCTTGGCCTTTCGCATAAAGCTTCCATCACGTTTAAAAAAGGTCACGAATGGAACGCCTTCGTCGCGCTTTGGCGGAAGGCGAAAAAAACGCATTCGCCATCGTTTCAGGTGATCGGATCGCTGAAAGAAATCGGCCCGGCCTCTCCGTCGCTATTGACGGTGGCAGCCGGTCCAGGCGTTCAATTCACGATCAATGATAAGCCGGGTGCTTACTCCTTCGTTCTGTTACCTAGTAACTTCGCCAGCTTTGAGGCCGCTATCGGCAAAGTTACGGCCTCCCTCACTTCAACCCAAAGCACTGCTGGTCATTGATAGGCTGAACCGCTGCCAAGAGACATTGGTAAGAGACATTGGCAAGAGACATTGCCAAGGGACGTTGTCATGAGCAGGTTTGAACGGGCTCTGCGCTCCCCCGCGCCACCCGCGCAGATTGGCGAGGCGAGCGCTGCCCCATCGGGCATGGCGACGAACGGCTATGGAATTGCAGCCGATCTCATCGCTGTGCTCGTCGCCGTGACGAATGGTGATCCGCGCGTTCTCACGCTTCAAGACGCCCGCGCCCTGCCGTCCGGACCTTTCGAGCTGGAGCATCGCTCGCTGCAATTTGGCCTGCGCGCCTGGGTCGAGCGGCAGACCCACCATCCGCTCGGCTATGTCGAACAGCTCTACACATTCGCCGATCGCGACCGCGGCCTCGGGCCGGATCAGCGCGTCATTTCGATCAGCTATCTCGGCCTGACGCGGGAAGGGCCGGTGGCCGGCGACTATGAAGCCGGCTGGCGGAGCTGGTATGATTATCTGCCTTGGGAAGACCGGCGCATCGGCGTTCCGCCGATGATCGATTCCGTGCTCGTGCCGCATTTGCGCGGCTTCGCCGAGGCGGCGCCCAATGTCGCGGCAAAGCACGACCGGCTGAACCGTATCGCGGTCACTTTCGGGCTCGACGGCAGGCCTTGGAACGAGGATCTCGTCCTCCAGCGCTACGAGCTTCTTTACGAGGCGGGCCTCATTCCGGAAGCGCGGCGCAATCATCCGGAGCTGGCGCCGGCGCCGGTGCCGGGCCAGAGCATGATCCTCGACCATCGCCGCATTCTCGCGACCGGCATTGCGCGCCTGCGGGCCAAGATCAAATATCATCCAGTCGTCTTCGAATTGATGCCGGAGACCTTCACGCTTCTGCAATTGCAGCGCTGTGTCGAGGCGCTCGGCGGAAGGCTGCTGCATAAGCAGAATTTCCGCCGCCTCATCGAGCAGCAGCAGCTTGTCGAGGAGACCGGCGAGCTGAGCCAGGAAACCGGCGGCAGGCCGGCCAAACTCTTCCGCTTCCGCCGCGACATTCTGACTGAACGCGCCATCGTCGGAACGAAACTCCCCATTTCGCGGGCTTGACAAAACTTATGCTCAACCCCAGCATATGAACTAATAATGCTCATTGGGAGTATAACGTCATGGCCATGTCTGCTCTGTTGCCGCGCAGCGAGGCGTTTTCGCCTGGCCGGGACGATCTGTTCACCAAGGTCCGCCACGCGATCCCCGCGTTCGAATGGCCGGTCTTCGCCGCCGACATTGATGCGATCCTCACTTTGAAGAGGGAGCGCAATGCGGTGATCCTGGCGCATAATTATCAGACGCCGGAGATCTACCATTGCGTCGCCGATCTCGTCGGCGATTTTCTTGCGCTTGCCAGGGAGGCGATGAAGGTCGAGGCCGATGTCATCGTGCTGGCCGGCGTCCATTTCATGGCTGAGACGGCGAAACTGCTCAATCCGGAGAAGAAGGTCCTCATCCCGGATCGCGCCGCCGGCTGTTCGCTCGCCGAATCCATCACGCCCGAAGATGTGCGCGGCCTGCGCCGCCGCTATCCCGGCGTGCCGATCGTCACTTATGTGAACACTTCGGCCGCGGTGAAGGCGGAATCCGACATCTGCTGCACCTCGGGCAATGCCCGCGCCGTCATCGAGTCGCTTCGCGTGCCGCGCGTGATCATGATCCCGGACGAATATCTCGCGCGCAATATTGCCGCCGAGACCGGCGTCGAGATCATCACCTGGGCCGGCCATTGCGAAGTTCATGAGCGATTTGAAGCGGCCGATGTTGCGGAATTGCGCGAGGCGCATCCGGGCGTCACCGTGCTGGCGCATCCCGAATGTCCGCCGGAAGTCGTCGAAGCTTCGGATTTTTCCGGCTCGACGGCGGCGATCGCCGCCTATGTCGGCCAGCATCGGCCTGAGCGCCTCGCGCTGCTCACCGAATGCTCGATGAGCGACAATATCGCGATCCAATATCCGGAGCTCGAATTCATCCGCCCCTGCAATCTCTGCCCGCATATGAAGCGGATCACGCTGAAGAATATCCGCCGGTCGCTCGAAACCTTGCAGCACGAGGTGACGATCGAGCCGGCGACGGCGGCGCGGGCGCGCCGCGCCGTCGAGCGCATGTTGGCCATCTGAACTTGGCGATATGATCATGGACATCAATAGCATCGACGCGCGTCCGCTGATCATCGGCGGCGGTCTGGCCGGGCTCATGACGGCGCTGCATCTCGCGCCCGAGCCGGTGGTGCTGCTCAGCAAGACGCCGCTCGGGGTCGAGACGTCGAGCGCTCTGGCGCAAGGCGGGATCGCCGCGGCGGTCGGCCCTGATGATGATCCGGCGCTGCAGATCGAAGACACGCTCGCCGCCGGCGACGGGCTCTGCGATGAAATTGCGGTTGCCCGCATCATCCGTTCTGGCCCCGCAGCGATCGAGGACCTGACCCGCCATGGCGTGCGTTTCGATCGCGGCGCCGATGGCAAGCTTCTGCTCGGCCTCGAAGCCGCGCATAGCCGCAAGCGCATCGTCCATGCCGGCGGCGATGCCTCCGGCCATGAGATCATGCGCGCTCTGGTCGAAGCTGTCCGGGCAACGCCCTCGATCACGCTGATCGAAGGTTTGGCCGCGCGCCGGCTGATCGCCGAGGACGGCGCCGTGACAGGGCTCATCGCCAATGGGCCTTGCGGGCCGGTGCTGCTGCCGACAGGGCGCGTGGTGATTGCAACCGGCGGCATTGGCGGGCTCTTTCAGCATGGGACCAATCCGGCCGGCTCCTTCGGCCAAGGCTTGGCGCTCGCCGCGCGCGCGGGCGCAAAACTCGCCGATATGGAATTCGTGCAATTTCATCCGACCGCGCTCGATGCGGCGGGATTTCCTCTAAAACTCATCAGCGAGGCGGTGCGCGGCGAAGGCGCCGTGCTCGTCGATGAAACAGGCACCCGCTTCATGGCGAAAGTGCCCGGTGCCGAACTCGCGCCGCGCGATGTCGTCGCGCGGCAGATCTGGCATCATATGATGGATGGCCATCACATCTATCTCGATGCGCGGCAGCTGAAGGGCGTCGATTTCCGCCAACGTTTCCCGGCGATCACCGCGCTCTGCGCCGGCGCCGGCATCGATCCTTTGCGCGAGCCCATCCCTATCCGCCCGGCGGCGCATTATCATATGGGCGGCATCAAGGTCGATCTCGAAGGCCGCAGCTCGGTCGAAGGCCTTTGGGCCTGCGGCGAAGCGGCCTGCACCGGCCTCCATGGTGCCAATCGGCTGGCTAGCAATTCGCTGCTGGAAGCTGCCGTCTGCGGAAAATTCGTCGCCGAAAGCATCAAGGGCACGCGAGCCCACAATCGTTCCGCCGCGTTGACCGAGACCGTGCCGGTGCTGCGCAGCGATCCCAATCCGGTGCGCCCGATTCTCTCCGCGCCGCCGGCGTGCTGCGCGATCGCGCGAGCCTCCAAGCCGCCGCGGCGGCGCTTTATCCGCTCGTGACCGACAATGGCGCGGCCAGCGATGCGGCGCTCGTCGGGCTGATGATCATTGTCGCGGCGCTGCGGCGCGAGGAAAGCCGCGGCGCCCATGCCCGCAGCGATTTTCCGTATCATGACGAGACCCGCGCCTGGCGGCGTACAATCGACCTTTCCGAATGTCTCAAGACGACAAGCGCGCTCGTCCCCGATCTCGTCGCGTAAAATGATCAAGGATCGTCGATGAGCGGACCGCCTCTTTTGCGGATCATGCTGGAACCTCTGGTCCGCAGCGCTTTGCTCGAAGATTTGGGGCGGGCCGGCGATCTCACGAGTGATGCGATCGTGCCGATCGACACGCGGGCGGAAACCGCGCTCGTCGCGCGTCAGGCTGGCGTCATCGCCGGGCTCGATCTCGCGCGCCTGGCCTTCGAGCTGATCGATCCGGCGATCGCAGTTGTGGTCGCGAAGCCGGATGGCGCCGCAGTGGCGCCCGGCGATCTCGTTGCCACCGTCTCAGGACCGGCGCGCGGAATCCTCACCGCCGAACGCGTCGCGCTCAATTTCCTCTGCCATTTGAGCGGAATTGCGAGCGCGACCGCCTCCGTCGTTGCCGCGGTCAAAGGCACAAAGGCGCAGATCGTCTGTACGCGCAAGACGACGCCGGGGCTGCGCGCCGTCGAAAAATATGCGGTGCGCATGGGCGGCGGCCACAATCATCGCTTCGGTCTCGATGATGCAGTGCTGATCAAGGACAATCATGTCGCCATTGCCGGCAGCGTCGCCGAGGCGCTGCGGCGAGCCCGGAAAAATACCGGCCATCTCGTCAAGATCGAACTCGAAGTCGATTCGCTGGAACAGCTCGCCGAGGCGCTCGCGATCGGCGTCGATGCCGTGCTCCTCGACAATATGAGGCCGGAGATGCTCGCCGAGGCCGTCGCCATGGTCGGTGGCCGGGCGATCACCGAAGCCTCGGGACGGGTGACGCCTGAGACCGCACCGGCGATCGCGGCAAGCGGCGTCGATCTCATCTCCATCGGCTGGCTGACGCATAGCGCCGCCGCGCTCGACATCGGCCTCGATTTCCGCGGCTAAATCCTTCCGACTTTGTTCGCGCCCGAGCCTTCACGTCCGAGCCTTCGCGCCCGAGCGATGGCCGATGCCCTTTCGCTGTCCACAGAGCGTAGCCGCGACAATTTAGGCTTCGCCAAGCGATATACTTATATATATAATTAATTCCGGCGACCCGATGCGGGCTGATCTTTCTCAACCATCCGTCGAGGGCATGCGATGGAATGCGATCGCTTAGTCAGAAGGAACAGCCGGCATAGAGCCGCTGGAGTCGTCCTCCATACTCACCCGGCCATGCGGGCTTACCTCGCGGCCGCATGGCCGGGTCTTTTTCAAGCGCCCGACCGATGATCGCATCCGATGGAGACCCTGGGGGCAGGAAGGCGGAACGGCCGCGCGCCGGCTGTTCGCGCGTCGGCGATGAAGCATCGAAAATTGACTTTTCGGGCTCTCTGCCTCTATAAGGCGCTCGGCTTTCGGCCTGCGCCTCCCCGCTTTTCGTCGCGCCCCTTCCGGCATAGCCGGACGGCGGTTCCGCGTTTGGGGCTCATGGCGTGGCACCCCGCAGATTTCGAGACGGAGCAATAAGGTGAAGCGAACCTATCAACCGAGCAAGCTGGTGCGCAAGCGTCGGCATGGCTTTCGTGCCCGTATGGCGACCGTCGGTGGGCGCAATGTGATCGCGGCCCGCCGGGCGCGCGGCCGCAAGCGGCTGTCCGCCTGAGATCACCGTTTCGAAGTCCTATTCCAGCCCATTTCCATCAAGTTCTTTTCGGACGGGCGCCTGTCGCGGGAACGGCCATGCGGGAGCCCCGGAATGCCGGCGGCGAAGAGGATATCCGACTGACAGCCGGCCTACGTCCTCCGGCGCGGCTGAAAAAGCGCGCGGACTTTATCAGAGCCGCCAAGGGACATCGTGCGCACGGGCGTTCTTTCAGCCTGCAGGCGGTTCGCCGCAAAAGCGAGACCGAGGCCGGCCCGCCGCGCTTCGGCTTCACTGTCACGAAAAAGACCGGCGGAGCGGTGCTGCGCAATCGGATCCGCCGCCGCCTGAAAGAAGCGCTGCGGCTCGCGCCGGACCTTTCGGCTTGCCCTGGCTATGATTATGTAATCCTTGGACGGCAAGCGGCCCTAAGCCAAGAGTTTGCAGCCCTGCAAGAGGAGCTGGCGCGCGCCATCACCGAAGTTCACGCTCGCCCAAGTGCGACGCGCCCAAACGTGACTCGCTCAAGTGCGCCGCGCATGGTCGAGTCTCAACGCCATTCGGTCTGCGCCACCCCATCCAAAAAGAAGGACTAGGTTTTGCCGTCATGACGCAGGACAATAAAAATCTCTATCTTGCGATCGCGCTTTCGATCCTCGTCATCGTCGGGTGGAATTATTTCTACGGCGCGCCGCAGCTTGAAAAGGCACGCCAGGCGCAGACACAGCAGCAGAATGTGCCGCTGCAGCCGGGCACGCCCGGCAAAACCCCGAACCCGTCACCGCAGCCAGTCACGACAAATGACGCCGCGGGCGCCACGGAAACACGGGCTGCGGCTTTGGCGGCTTCACCGCGCATAAAACTCGACACGGCGAGCCTTTCCGGATCGATCGATCTCAAAGGCGCGCGGGTCGACGATGTCTTGCTGAAGGCCTATCGCGAGACGACCGATCCGCACAGCCCGAACATTGTGCTGCTCTCGCCGACAGGGTCGCCGCATGCCTATTATGCGGAGATGGGCTTCGTCACAAAACCCGGCGAATCGCTCGTTCTGCCCGGGCCCAACACAATCTGGCATGCCGACCAGGAAACGCTGACCGCGGCGACGCCCGTCACGCTGACCTATGACAATGGCCAAGGCCTGATCTTCCACCGCAAGATCTCGGTCGACGACCGCTATATGTTCACCATTACCGACAGTGTCGAAAACAAGACCGGCGCTGCAGTGACGCTTTATCCTTATGCGCTCGTCTCGCGGCACGGCAAACCGCAAACGTCGGGCTATTCGGTTCTGCATGAAGGCATGGTCGGCGTCATCGGCGATTCCGGTGTTCAGGAGCCGACCTATGATTCGATCGAAAAGGAAGCGAAGGCGACCAAGGAGCTCACGGGAACCGGCGGCTGGCTCGGCTTCACCGACAAATATTGGGCAGCCGTCGTCATTCCCGATCAACATATCCCCTTTGAGGGCACCTTCTCGGCCCGCGGCACAGCGACCAAGATCTATCAGGCGGATTTCCTTGCAACCGACGGCATGGCGATCGCGCCAGGCGCGACGGGCGAAGTCACCTCGCGCGTCTTTGCCGGCGCCAAGGAGACGCAAACGCTCGATCTCTATGAGAGCGATCTCGGCATCAAGAAATTCGATCTTCTGATCGACTGGGGCTGGTTCTATTTCATCACCAAACCGATGTTTCGGCTGCTCGATGTCATCTATAAATTCACCGGCAATTTCGGCGTAGCGATCCTCATCGTCACGGTTCTCATCAAGGGAGCCTTTTTTCCGCTCGCCAATCGCAGCTATCTGTCGATGGCGAAAATGAAGGCGGCGCAGCCGCAGATGACCGCCATACGCGAACGGTTCGCCGACGATAAGGTGAAGCAGCAACAGGAATTGATGGAACTCTACAAAAGGGAGAAGATTAATCCCGTCGCCGGCTGTCTGCCGATGCTGATCCAGATCCCGGTCTTCTTCTCGCTCTATAAGGTTCTGTTCATCACGATCGAAATGCGCCAATCGCCTTTCTTCGGCTGGATCAAGGATCTGTCGGCGCCCGATCCGACCAATGTCTTCAATCTCTTCGGCCTCTTGCCCTATGATCCGACGAGCCTGCCCTTGATCGGGCATTTCCTCGCAATCGGCATCTGGCCGCTGATCATGGGCGTTTCCATGTTCGTCCAGATGAAGATGAACCCCGAGCCGCCGGATCCCGTGCAAAAGCAGATGTTCACCTGGATGCCGGTGATCTTCACCTTCATGCTCGGCACGTTCTCGTCCGGCCTGGTGATCTATTGGACATGGAACAATATTCTGTCCGTGTCGCAGCAAGCGCTGATCATGCACCGAGCCGGTGTGAAGGTCGAACTATGGGACAATCTCACCAATATGTTTCGCAAAAAGGCGACCACGTGAGGGTTTGCGGACACAGGCAGCCGACTGCTTCGGCCGATGGATGAGACCGACAGAGCTTCACCATGCTTCACCGCGTCTAGAGCGGGATGAGGAAAAGTGGGAACCGGTTTTCCGCCCGCATCCCGCTCTCATTTATGAATTCGATCACGATGACTTTGGATTGGTTCAATCCAAAGTCATCGTGACCTTAAGGGCCAAGAATCACGGGACCATGAACGATCACGCCGCCGATTTAGAGGATACGCAGGATTTTCGAGAAGCCGGCAAAAAGCTCTTTGCCGGCGCCTGCGACTTCATCTGGGCGGCGACCGATATTGCGCAATTGCCGCCGGCCGGCGCGCCCGAGATCGCCTTCGCCGGCCGCTCCAATGTCGGCAAATCCTCGCTGCTCAACGCGCTGACCAACCGCAAATCGCTGGCGCGCACCTCGAACACGCCGGGCCGCACGCAGGCGCTCAATTTCTTCGCCTTGGGACCGAGCGCCGAGACGCCGAGATTGCGCCTCGTCGACATGCCTGGCTATGGCTATGCTGCCGCCGGCAAAGAAAAGGTCGTGGCCTGGACAAGCCTCATGCAGGCCTATCTGCGCGGCCGCGCCAATCTTTTGCGCGTCTTCGTTCTCGTCGACGGACGGCATGGGTTGAAGCCGCAGGATTTCGAAATGTTCGATCTGCTCGACCGCGCCGCGATGTCCTATCAGATCATCCTCACCAAGGCCGATGCGGTGAAGAAGAGCGAAATGGCCGCTCGTCTCGCCGAGACGCAAAGGGTGCTGGCGCAGCGTCCGGCGGCCTTTCCCGAGATCCTCTTCACGTCGTCGCATGAGGGCGACGGGCTCGACGCGCTGCGCGCCGCCATCGCAAGGCGCTTGAGCGAACATGGCTCATGAACAGCTTTGCGGCACGCCGCATTGAGCCCGTCACATCGAACCGTTACAAATGATCATCGCTGCCGGACCCGAGAGAATGACCGAAGCGCTCAAAGCAAACCCGCAGGAACAAGCCGAAATCCTGATGCAGGCGCTGCCGCATATGCTGCGCTATGACGATGCGATCGTCGTCGTCAAATATGGCGGCCATGCGATGGGCGATGAGTCCGTCGCCCGCAGCTTCGCCCGCGACATGGTTTTGCTCGAACAATCGGGTGTCAATCCAGTCGTCGTCCATGGCGGTGGCCCACAGATCGGCGCCATGCTCGGCAAACTCGGCATAAAATCGGAATTTTCCGGCGGTCTGCGCATTACCGATCGCGCCACCGTCGAGATCGTCGAAATGGTGCTCGCTGGTGCGATCAACAAGCAGATCGTCGGCTTCATCAATGCCGAAGGTGGGCGCGCGATCGGGCTCTGCGGCAAGGACGGCAATATGGTCATCGCCAATAAGATGACGGCAGCGCATCGTCCCAACGCCAATGGCGCGGAAAAGGCGGTCGATCTCGGCTTCGTCGGCGAGCCGGCGAAGGTCGACACGACCGTGCTCGACTCCGTGCTCGGACGTGAATTGATCCCCGTGCTGGCGCCTGTCGCACAAGGCTTCGACGGCGAGACCTATAATATCAATGCCGACACTTTCGCCGGCGCCATCGCCGGCGCGCTGAAAGCCAAGCGCCTGCTCTTTCTCACCGATGTGCCGGGCGTGCTCGATGCGCAAGGCAATCTCATCAAGGAATTGCGCATGGACGACATTCGCGCGCTCATCGCCGACGGCACCATCACCGGCGGCATGATTCCGAAGGTCGAGACCTGCATCTATGCGCTCGAGCAAGGCGTCGAAGGCGTCGTCATTCTCGACGGCAAGCTGCCGCATGCCGTGCTCATCGAACTTTTGACCGATCATGGTGCGGGAACTCTGATCACCACATGAACTGAATTGATCGCAGGTGAAACGCAAGGATACGATGGGCGACGACATTGCCGCTGCGCGACCGGCAAGTGGAGGCCGGAAGGCCGAACCCGCGTGCCAAGCACCGCCGGTGGGTCCCGACCTCGACGCGCTCGGACTGACGCCGATCGATGATCCGGCGCGCCGACTGGCCATTATCGATCTGTCCCATATCAACACCTGGGTCTTCGATCTCGACAATACGCTTTATCCGGCCGACTGCGATCTCTGGCCCAAGATCGATCAGCGCATCACCGCCTTTATGATCCATCTCTTCGGTCTCGATGGCATGTCGTCGCGGGCGCTGCAGAAATATTACTATCGCCGCTATGGCACGACCTTGCGCGGCCTGATGGACGATCACGCCGTCAGCGCCGAGGATTTTCTTAGCTTTGTGCACGACATCGACCGCTCCTCGCTCGAGCCCAATCCCTCGCTTGCCGACGCGATCGCAGGTCTGCCCGGCCGCAAGCTCATTTTGACCAATGGCTCGCGCGATCACGCGATGCAGACCGCGGAAGCTTTGGGGCTTGGCGCCATGTTCGAAGATATTTTCGACATTGTCGCCGCCGAGCTCATTCCGAAGCCGGAGCTCGTCACTTATGAGCGCTTCTTCGACAAGCACGGCGTCGATCCGAAAACCTCCGCCATGTTCGAGGACATTGAACGCAATCTCATCATTCCGCATGAGAAGGGCATGACGACGGCGCTCGTCGTGCCGAAGCCCGGCCAGGGGGATCATCGCGAGCCCTTCGAGATTTCCACGAGCGCAATTTTGCCGCATGTCGATTTCATGATCAGCGACCTTGAGAAATTCCTTCGCGATATTTCGGACAATGCGGAAACTTCGGCAGGGGAAGGCGGCGGCGGGGACTGAGTCCCTTCCTTTCATTCGCGCCGCGGCCCAAAGCCGCCTAGCCGGGCTTGCCGGAGCGCGAAAATGATTCGACTTGCGAGCCTAGGCCTGGCTAAATTCGATCATGTTAGGAAGCCAAAAGCACGTGGCCTTAGCATCGGGGTTATCCTATGAAACTTCGTCTCGCCAGCATGTCAGTCGTCTTTTTCGCCGCTGCGGTCAGCGCCGTGCCTGCCACGGCGGAAGATATCGACTTTTCGCGGATCCGATGCGGCGATTTCATTTCGACCAACAAGGACGATGTCGTTTTATTGCTGACCTGGATGGAGGGCTATTTCACGCCAAGAAATGGTCCGCCCGTCATGTATGGCCAGAAGGCAAAAGAGGATGCGCAGAACCTCCGCGACTATTGCCTAAATCATAGTGAGGCGGATGTTTTTTCTGCGGCCAAGGCCGTCATGCCGATCAAATAGACGCTGTCAGCGTTGCGATAGGAACAGACTGTGGCGCTCGCAAAGACGTTGACCGCAACGGCTGGCCCCCCAAAAAGCAACATCCTAGAACAGCGACATCCCGGCTGAGACCTCAGATCGCCGCAAGAACGCGATGCCGGGACAAAGCCGAAGACCATTCGCTGGAGACGACCATGCACAGCCAGGACCTCGAAAAGATCATCGATGCGGCTTTCGAGGACCGCGGCGCTATCACGAGCGCCACCGCTGGCAAAGCCCGCGAGGCCGTCGATCTTGCGCTCGATCTCCTCGACAAAGGCAAGCTGCGCGTCGCCGAAAAGATCTCTGGCGCGACAGGCCCCACCTCCTGGGTCGTCAATCAATGGCTCAAAAAGGCCGTGCTCCTGTCGTTCCGCCTCAACGATATGGGCCTGATTTCGGGCGGGCCAGGCGGTGCCTCTTGGTGGGACAAAGTGCCTTCGAAATTTTTGGGCTGGGGTGCGCAAGAACATGCGGCGGCTGGATTCCGCTCCGTCCCCAACGCCATCGTGCGGCGCTCCGCCTATATTGCGCCGGGCGTGATCCTGATGCCCTCTTTCGTCAATCTCGGCGCCTATGTCGATGAAGGCACGATGGTCGACACTTGGGCGACCGTCGGCTCCTGCGCGCAGATCGGCAAGAATGTGCATCTTTCGGGCGGCGTCGGGATCGGCGGCGTGCTCGAGCCTTTGCAGGCCAATCCGACGATCGTCGAGGACGGCTGTTTCATCGGCGCACGCTCCGAGGTCGTCGAAGGCGTCATTGTCGGCGCAGGCGCGGTGCTGGCGATGGGCACATTCATTTCGGCCTCGACCAAGATCATCGATCGCGCGACGGGCGTGATCCACATGGGCTATGTGCCGCCCTATTCGGTCGTCGTGCCGGGCGCTCTGCCGGGCAAGCCGCTGCCGGACGGGACGCCAGGCCCGTCGCTTTATTGTGCCGTCATCGTCAAGACCGTCGATGCGCAGACCCGCGGCAAGACCGCCATCAATGAATTGCTGAGGGACTGATGGAGGCGCAAAAATCGCGCTGGTATTTTCTGTTCCGCACCGACGAGGGGCGCATCGATGCCGGGACATGGTGGCGCAACGCTGCTCTGCTCGTCGTCATTTTCGCCGTGCTCACGCTCGGCTTGATCTTGGTCGCGCCCTATGCGGAACATGATCTCGCGACGGAACCGCTCTTCACCTTCTCCATTCTTGCCGCCAATCTCTATCGGCTGGTCTATGGCTTCGCAAGCATACTGCTCCTCATCTGCTATTATAATCTCAGCGCCAAACGCTGGCGCGACATCGGCCGTCCTGCCGCGCTTGCCGGCCTCTTGCCCTTCCTCGCCTGCATCGCCTGGGCGCTGCATTGGCTCGAACCGCGCGTCGGCGGCGAGATTCCGCATTTCATCACCGTCATGGCCGATATTCTTCTGTTCGTTATACTCGTCTGGAATGTCATCGAGCTCGGCGGGATTTTCACAGCACCACGGCAGGATTGACGCTGCTTCGGCGAACTGCGAAGCTTTTCCCGTCACAGGGGGGCTGAGCTCATGGACTATCAAGCGCTGTTCTTGACCAATGACGGCAGGCTCAATCGGAAACCATTCTGGATCGGCGGCATCATTCTCGCTTTAGTCAGTCTCGTCGCGCGCTTGATTATTCATATTGTTGTCGGCCACGGCACATTTGCGCATCTTCTCGCGCTGCTCGTGGCACTGGCCTTGATTTACCCAAGCGTCAATCTCGGCATCAAGCGCTACCATGATCATGGCAAGAGCGGCTGGTGGGTGTTGATCGCTCTCGTGCCGGTCATCGGATGGATCTGGTATCTTATCGAGGCGGGCTTCTTGCGCGGCACGGTCGGCCCCAACCGCTTTGGTCCCGATCCGCTCGCCTGATCGAGGGGACCGGGCGGCGTTCCAATGCGGCGCGGTTTCCTATAAGATCGCAGCATGTCTTCCCTTCCCGCCACGGCGCTCGATCTCTGCCGCGCGCTCATCCGCTGCCCCTCGGTCACGCCCGAGGATGCCGGCTCGTTGCCTCTGCTCGAAGAGCTTCTGAAGACGCATGGCTTCACGACGCATCGCGTGCAATTCTCCGAAAACGGCCTGCCTTCGATCGACAATCTTTACGCGCGAATTGGGACGAAAGCGCCTTATCTCATCTTTGCCGGCCATACCGATGTCGTGCCGGTCGGGGATCGGGCGGCCTGGCGCTTCGATCCCTTTTCGGCGGAGCTTTCGGAGAACATGGTCTGGGGCCGCGGCGCGAGCGACATGAAAGGCGCGATCGCCGCCTTCACGGCAGCCGCGCTCGGCTTCATCGCAAAGCACGGAACCGAGAAAGCCTCGATCGGCTTCCTCATCACCGGCGATGAAGAAGGCCCGGCCGTCAACGGCACCGCCAAATTGCTCGCCTGGGCGCAAGAGAGGGGCGAGAAATTCGATCATTGCCTGTTGGGCGAGCCGACCAATCCCGAGGCGCTCGGCGATATGATCAAGATCGGCCGCCGCGGCTCGCTCAATGGCACGCTCGTCGTCGAAGGCAAGCAGGGTCATGTCGCCTATCCGCAGCGCGCCGACAATCCCATCCCGCATCTCTTGCGCTTGCTGCAGACGTTGATCGCATCGCCGCTCGATCAAGGCACGGCGCATTTCGATCCATCGAATCTCGAAATCGTCACGATCGATGTCGGCAATCCGGCCATGAATGTGATCCCGGCCAAGGCGCAGGCGCGCTTCAATGTGCGCTTCAATGATCTTTGGACAGCAGAGACTTTGGCCGCGGAGATCGAGCAACGCTGCGCCGATGTGGCCGGCGGTGCTCATTACAAGCTCGTCTTCGAGCCCTGCAATGCTCTGGCCTTCGTGACAAAGCCGGACCGTTTCACGGATCTCGTCGCCGCTGTGATCGAAAAGCGCACGGGTCGCAAGCCGAAGCTTTCGACCTCGGGCGGAACCTCGGACGCGCGTTTCATCCGCGCCTATTGTCCGGTCGTCGAATTCGGCCTCGTCGGCGCGACCATGCATATGGTCGATGAAAGGGCGGCAGTCGCCGACATAGAGACGCTGACCGCGATCTATGCGGATATTTTGGAAAGCTATTTCGGCGCGACACTTTGAAAGAGTTTTAGCGACCGACTCAGTCAGCCGTCATGGCCCGGTCTGCCCGGCCATCCAGGCCAAAAACATGCGAATGGAACCGCCCTCTTTCACGCCGTTTCGAAGTCGCATGGATGGCCGGGCAGACCGGGCCATGACGGCTGCAAGATGGCGCTGGCTCTAAAGCCGGAAATCCTCGCCGAGATAGAGGCGGCGGACATCGGGATTATTGACGATTTCATCCGGCGTGCCTTCGGTGAGCAATTGGCCGGAATGAACGATATAGGCCCGATCGACGAGGCCCAATGTTTCGCGGACATTGTGATCGGTGATGAGCACGCCGATGCCGCGCCCCTTCAAATGATGCACGAGATCCTGGATGTCGGCCACCGCCAATGGATCGACGCCGGCAAAAGGCTCGTCGAGCAGCATGAAAGAGGGATGGCCGGCGAGCGCGCGGGCAATTTCGAGGCGGCGCCTCTCGCCGCCCGATAGAGCGATCGCCATCGATTTCCGCAGCCGCGCAATGTTGAACTCATCGAGCAGCGCTTCTAGTTCTTCGGCGCGTTTGCGCCTGTCGTGCTGGGTGATTTCCAGCACGGCGCGAATATTATCTTCGACATTGAGGCCGCGGAAGATCGACGGCTCCTGCGGCAAATAGCCGATGCCGAGCCGTGCCCGCCGATACATCGGCAGGCTCGTCACATCGTAATTCTCGAGCGTGATCGTGCCTCCGTCCGGCCGGACGAGGCCCGTGATCATATAGAACAAGGTCGTCTTGCCGGCGCCATTGGGCCCGAGCAGGGCAATTGCCTCGCCGCGGCGGACCATCAGGCTGACATCATTGATGACCTGGCGGCCTTTATAGGTCTTGCGGAGCCGCTGAGCGACGAGCCAGCCTGCTCCGCCCAAGACAGTCCGCACCGGCTGTGTCACTGGGCGCGGGTCGGGCGATAGGACGGGCGCCGCCGGACGAGCGGCGACACCGCCGCGATCGGCATCGGGATGGCCGGGCTCACGCCCATAGCCGAGATCTCTCGCGATCCAGTTCTGCTCGATCTCGAAATCCGGATCATCTTCGCCGAGGAGCCAATCGCTCTGGCTTTGCGGCTTTTGTTTTGCCGGTTTTCGCCGACCCGGAAAAAGCGCGCGCAGCCAGCCGAGCACGCCGCCGCGGCGATCGCGCGCAACCGATTTTGCCGCGGAGAACTCGTCGGAATTGGCGTGCAAAGGAAGGCTCTCAAAATTCAACGGGTCTTTGGCTCCGTCTTACCAGCAGTCTTGTCCGAGGTCTTCGACGCCTCCTCATTATTATTGTTGGTGTCATTGCTGTTGTTCGGGAGGAACATGCTGCGGACATGGCCGGTGACGACAGCCTGACCGGTTGTCGTATCATAGACGAGATGGTCGCCTTTGGTCACGTTCGGACCTTGGCTCAAAGTCACATTGCCGTTTAGGTAGATCTTATTTTCCACTTTTTCATAAATCCCGTAATCTCCCGTGGCGATCTGCTCCTTGGAGATGATCGTTACCGGGCCCGATGCCTCCATGCGACGGACTTGGCTGTCCGACGAGGGTGGTCCCTTCGAGGTGCTCGCATCCTTCGGGTTTAGAAAAACCACGAGCAGCGGCGTCTTCAACGTCGTATCGCCGCGCACCGCGACGACATGACCTCGATAGATGAGCTTCTGTTGCTTATCGAAATAATCGAGCTTGGCAGCTTCGATATTGATCGGCTCCTTATTGTCGCTCTGAGCGGCCGTCGACTTGAAGTGCACCGTCTTGGATTGCACAGGCTTGGCATGCGCGGGTTCTGCCTGCCCGGCATCGAAACCGAGGCAAGTCATGCCGCAGACCATGACAAGAGGCAGGCACGACGCCCGAAGGGCGCGCCTGATGCGCCTCATTTGGACGCCTCCGCCTGGTCAGCGCTGCTGTCGCCGTCATCGATGCTAATGCTCGAATCGACGACCGATTTCACATCGCCGTCGAAGGAAATCTTGTGGCCGTTGTCCTCGATATTCATGCGATTGGCGACAATGCGGCCACCGTTCAAAAGCACCACGACCGGCTCATTGGTGACGAGCGCGCTCGATTTGATGTTCATCCTGGCGCTTGGCATATGTATGTCATAGCCGCTGTCATTGATGATCCGGACATTGCCTTTGAGCCAGATCATTTCCTTGCTGCTGTCGTAGACGCCGGATTGGGCGGTGATCTTCGAGGTGCTCGAATCATCCATCACGATTTTGGCATCGACACCCAAAAGCTCGACCACGCTCGGCTTCAAAATATCTTGAATGCCGGACACGCCTCTCAGCTCGAAGGGCAGACCATTAGGACGCATGCCCGACATTTTTGGGGCGGCCATAGTGACGCGCGAGCCTTGGAGCCCGACATGCCCGACCGAAATATTGCCCGGGAGTCGTTTGAACGGATCAAAAAGCGCAATGCCTGCAACCGAAACGATAGCCAAGGTCGAGCTGACGATGATGGCCAAGCGGACATGCCGCACAAGCAGCGAATGCAGCCTTGCACGGCGGATCGCCTGGCGCGGATCGACCGTCGCCGGATCGAGTCCGCGTCGCGAAGCATGAGTGCCGCGTGTCAAATCAGTCATTCGCTCGATCTTTAGAACATGTTCCGGAAAAGCGGCTTCCGCTCTGTCCCCGCAGACATGCTCGAACATAGTGATTTAACTCCCCTCCGATCGGATCGTCCATCCGGTCGCAGGAGCAAAAGAACAGCTCCAGCACGTCAGCAGCAAGGAAAGTCCACAGCAGGGAAAGGCTTCACCCCCAGCCACCGCCCTGCGTTTCGTCGCCCCAGCCCCTCCCTCGGCCGCAAACCGAGCGGCCGCGCGATGGTCATTATATCATTCGTGCGAAAAAATGTCCGCGTCCTGCCACCCTAATAGGTCGAGCTTGGCACGGGTCGGCAAAAATTCGAAACAGGCGGCGGCAAGATCGCTGCGGCCGTCGCGCATCAACATGGCATCGAGCCGGTCCCGTAAGGCATGCAAATGAAGCACATCCGAGGCCGCATAAGCGATCTGGGCCTCCGACAGGGTTTCCGCCGCCCAGTCCGAGGATTGCTGCTGCTTCGACAAATCGACGCCTAAAAGTTCGCGGGCGAGATCCTTGAGACCATGCCGGTCGGTGTAGGTTCGCACCAGTTTCGAGGCAATTTTCGTGCAATAAAGTGGTGCTGCCATGGTGCCGAAGGCGGCATAGAGCACGGCAATGTCGAAGCGGGCAAAATGAAACAGCTTCGTCACCTTGGAATCGGCGAGGAGCCGCTCGAGATTGGGCGCCTGTTTCTGTCCGGCCGCGATCTGCACCACATGTGCGCTGCCGTCGCCGCCGGACAATTGCACGACGCATAGCCGGTCGCGCCGCGGCACCAGCCCTAAGGTCTCCGTATCGATCGCGACGCTGGCGCCGAAGTCGATGCCTTCCGGCAGGTCACCCTTATGCAGGCTGATTGTCTGCGGGCTCGTCGTCATGCTGAGCTAGGCCTTCGCGTCATGGACAAAAGCTGAGCTTGCCCGGTAACACCCTGGAAGCACCGGCGCAAGTCTCGCCGGACCGCCCGGCACGATTGTCGGCAATGGCGGAGGTGGCGTTACCGATGCGCTTCAATTCACAAGGAATTGACAGGACGGACCTCGGGCGGCAGTCTGGAGCGCGACTGTCTTGCCGATGCTCATTCGCGGGGCGGTCGCAAACACGGCCTATAACTATAAGTGTCTAGTCATAAGCGTCGCGGGAATTTTGGCGGTAGCGTCGTCGTTGCAGCGTTGCCGTCTCGCCGGGCGCCACAATCGGAGGATCCCCATGCGCAAGCTCACGATTACCATGGCTGTATCTGCCGCAATGCTCTGCCTGGGCACACTAAGCGCCAGTGCCATGATCGGTGCAGGGTCATCGAAAGTTCAGCCGGGCACCAATTATACGCCGAGGCAGGAGGCCGCGTGCCGCGGCTGGGGACGTTGGTGTGGGCCGGGATACGTTCGTGCCTGCGGCCGGTGGCATTGCTGGTGCCGTCCCTGCTGGTGACATTGCGACAGAAGAGCGATCAAGCCGTCCGAGCTTATCATTGTGGCGACCGCTTTGTGCCACAACTCCGCTCGTGTTCCATGACACGAGCGGTTTCGAGCGTGTGCGCCGATCGTCGGTGCTTCGGCGAAGTGATCGACTGAGGAGATAACCGATTATTTCTGCGAGCGGCCGGATCCACGAAACGGCGGTCGTCAGGACTCTCACGGCGCGTTTTGTCTTTCTGATGCCCGCTAACCTGTGTTCGCTTGCCGAAATCTCTCATGTCCCCAGAGAATTGCTGCGCAGCCTTGCGAGATAAGATGGGAAGATTAACTGTAAAATTATGAGCGGTTTCATTGATACATTGATGCAAGGGCTCGAGGCACTGGAAGGGCGTCCCCGACAGCTTATCGAGGCCAATATTGCTAGCGCTTTTTTGTATATGGTCTTGGGAAGCGATTGGAGTTCAAGCCATCTTGAGCTAAACGCTAACCCTGATCCATGGATGTTGAACGGCAATCGAGAATGGCTTGCGAGCAATCCCGTTGAAAACGACCTTCGGCGGATTGTTTATGGCAATCGTGTCGTGCGACTCGCTGATGCCCTCGCAACAATTTTGTTCGAAAACGTTTCTCGGATTGACTTACTACGAAAACGAATTCAGCAGAGGCCCGACACCAAAGCTTCGTTCATAGAGACTGAGATTGCGAGCATGCTCGCCTATAACGGCTGCAAAGTTGAGATCGTTGAAGAATTGGGAGTCAGAGGCCGAGGATTTTGATTTACTTGCCACAATGGCAGGGACCGAAGTAAGTGTCGAAGTGACTGGAATGGCCGGCACCGAATTATCCGTCAGAGCGATACTAAACAAGCTGAAGGACAAACGTGATCAAGTGCCGAATAGCCGGCCGGCTGTATTGTACCTTCATATTCCGGTGAACTGGATGAAGGACACCTGGACCGCAGCCCTTACATTCAATGAAGCCGTTGCCCAGTTTATGCGGACTTCTAAGCGATTTAACATGCTGGTCCTTATTCACGAGCAGGTGGTGGCGTTCCAGGGAGGTGGATTACCCCAAATGGTAATGCGTCCTGGGTATCACAATCAACCGCGTCACAGCATTCCAGATGTGTCCGTTTTCTCATTGAAACCGGATAAAAACGGCGGGTGCCGTATAGCTACATCATTGTTGGAATCTTTGGAGAAGTATCGAGGCCAACAACGCGTCACAGAAACAATTTGAATGATTACGCGCCTGTAGGTCCTTTGATGAAAGGCGAGCGTTTTTCCAGGCTTAAAAGCCGGTACTCTTGGGCAAAACAGCCTTCAGCAGCTTGAGCCCGAGCGCGTACTGCTCGCCATATCTTTGGGCGATGGTCCGTCCTCAGCCGTTGGCGACAGTGTCTTATCCAAAGTCTCAACATAAAAAGGGGAATTTCCTTGGTGCCCTGGAGAGGACTCGAACCTCCACGGCTTTCACCACTGGTACCTGAAACCAGCGCGTCTACCAATTCCGCCACCAGGGCAAAGGCGGCCATCCATAGGGGCGCGTCCCGCCTCTTGTCAATCCGCCAAGGCCATGATTGCGGGCTCTATCACGTGAGCGAAGGCGCGACAGCTCATGATCGGCTGCCTCCGGCCGCCGGCGCGACTTTGGCGCTTCCGCCCTGCTGGGACATGCTCTAGAAAAGCGGCGATAGAGCATTTTCAGCAAAAATGGATACCGGTTTTGCGCCCGAAAATGCTCTAAATTCTTAAATGAGCGGTTTCGAAACGGTTGCGTGTCCACACGCAACCTGAAACCGCTCTAGGCATCGGCCTTGCCGATCCGAGCTTGATGAGGTTTTCCGTGACACCATCCGACCGTCTGGTCACAATTTTCGGCGGTTCCGGCTTTCTTGGACGGCATGTCGCGCATGAATTGGCACGGCGCGGCTGGCGAATCCGCATTGCGACGCGCCGTCCCGATCTCGCCTTCCATGTTCAGCCCTCCGGCCGCGTCGGCCAGATCCATGCGGTGCAAGCCAATCTGCGCTATCCGGACTCGATCCTTCCCGCGCTTCAGCATGCCGATGCCGTGGTCAATCTCGTCGGCATATTGCGCGAGCGCGGCGCGCAGAGCTTCGAGGCGGTGAATCATCGTGGCGCCCGCGCGGTCGCCGAAGCCGTGAAGGCGGCAGGCATCGAGACTTTCATCCATATGTCGGCGCTCGGCGCCGATTCGACCGCCCCCTCGCTCTACGCCAGAACCAAGGCTGCCGGCGAAGCGGCGGTGCTGGAAAATCGGCCCGGCGCCGTCATTTTGCGCCCGTCGGTGGTTTTCGGGCCGGAAGATCAGTTTTTCAACCGTTTCGCCGCCATGGCGCGGCTCTTGCCCGCGCTGCCCCTGATCGGCGGCGGCCAGACGAAGCTGCAGCCGGTTTATGTCGGCGATGTTGCCGAGGCGGTCGCGCTTGTCCTCGAAGGCAAGGCACTGGCCGGCGCTGCCTATGAGCTCGGCGGGCCGGAGGTGGCGAGCCTTGGCGAGATCATCCGCTTCGTTTTGCGCGTGACCGAACGCAAGCGTCTGCTCGTGCCGATCCCCTTCGGTCTTGCGCGGCTCCTCGGCGGCGCGACCGAAATCGCCATGAAGGCTTCGCTCGGCTTCTTTCCCGAGCTTTTTGCGCTGACCCGCGACGAGGTCGATCTGTTGCGCCGCAACAATATCGTGACGGATCAGGCGCAATCGGAGCGGCGGACTTTGGAAGGCCTCGGGATTTTAGCCGAATCCTTCGAAGCCTTGGTCCCCGCCTATATTTCCCGCTATCGCAAGACCGGCCGCTTTGCCGATCACCAGCTGGCCTAGCTTTTAAGCCGCAAAGCTGGAACTTGCGTCCCCGTCGCTTTATACCAATGGACTTCCCGCAGCGGCTTTTGAGCGCGCGGCCCGACCGCGTGATTGCCGAAGATCGGCCTGATGTCTCGGATAGATCATACGTAAAAACAAAGGCTTGAAGCTATTGCTGTTGCCCGCGAAGGGTCGCGGCTTTGCGCTTCGATTGGACCGTCGATGAAATTCACGCTTTCCTGGCTCAAACGGCATCTCGAGACCGCGGCGGATCTTCCGACTATCGTCGCGACGCTGACGAAGATCGGCCTCGAGGTCGAGCATGTCCATGATCCTGCGGCACTGCTCAAGGATTTCACCATCGCCGCCATCATCGAAGCCAAGCCGCATCCCAATGCCGACCGGCTGCGGGTCTGCCTTGTTGACATCGGCGCCGGCGCGCCGATCCAGGTCGTCTGCGGCGCCCCCAATGCGCGCACCGGGCTGAAGTCGGTTTTCGCAAAGCCCGGCACTTACATTCCGGCAAAAAAAATCACCCTCGGCAAGGGCGTGATTCGCGGGGTCGAATCCGCAGGCATGCTCTGTTCCGCCGCCGAACTCGAATTGTCCGAGGATCATGACGGGATCATCGAATTGCCGGAGGATGCGCCGGTCGGCGTCGCTTACGCACAATGGGCAGGGCTCGACGATCCGGTCATCGACATTAATCTCACGCCCAATCGGCCGGATGCCATGGGTGTTGCGGGCATCGCCCGCGATCTCGCCGCAGCGGGTCTCGGCCGCTTGATCACGCCGCCGATTGCACCCGTGCCAGGGCAATTCCCCTGCCCGGTCGAAGTCTCGCTCGATTTCACCGAGGCGGATGCGCATCTGGCGCCGGCCTTCGCTCTGCGTCTCGTGCGTGGCGTGCGCAATGGCGCGAGCCCCGACTGGCTGAGAAAAAACCTTCTCTCTATCGGGCTGCGGCCGATCAACAGCCTCGTCGACATCACCAATTTTCTCGCCTTCGATCGGGCCAGGCCGCTGCATGTCTTCGATGCCAAGAAGATCGCCGGCATGATCAGCGTGCGGCGCGCCCGCGTCGGCGAAACCTTGCAGGCCCTCGATGGCCGCACCTATCGGCTCGATGAAAACATCGTCGTCGTCGCCGATGACCATGGCGTCGAATCGATCGCCGGCATCATGGGCGGCGAAGCATCGGGCTGCGATGCGGAAACGACCGATGTCTTGATCGAATCGGCGCTCTGGGATCCGGCAAATATCGCCCGCAGCGGCCGCCAGCTCGGCATCGTCTCCGACGCCCGCTATCGCTTCGAACGCGGCGTCGATCCGGCCTTCTGTCTGCCGGGGCTCGAATATGCGACGGAGCTCGTCCTCGAACTCTGCGGCGGGGCCGCCTCGGACGTCGTGCTTGCCGGCAAGATTCCGGAAGAAACGACAAGTCTGCTGTTTCCCTGGAGCGAGGTGCAGCGTCTGACTGGGCTGGCGCTTTCCACCTCCGAAATGGCCGGCATTCTGGAGCAGCTCGGCTTCGGTCTCGCCACGGTCACGGGCAATAGCAATCTCGTGATGGTGACGGCGCCGAGCTGGCGTCCGGAAATCGCCGGCAAGGCCGATATTGTCGAAGAGATCGTGCGCATCGCCGGGCTCGATCGCATCGCCGCGCAGCCGCTGCCGCGCGACGAGGCGCGCATTGCCGTCCCGGTACTGAGCCTGATGCAGAAGCGGACGCGTTCGGCGAAACGGGCGCTCGCCGCCAATGGACTCGTCGAAGCCGTCACCTGGTCCTTCCTGTCGCATGAACAGGCGGCACTGTTCGGCGGCGGCGGCGCAGACCTCGCGCTCGTCAATCCGATCGCCGCCGAGCTTTCCGATATGCGGCCTAGTCTTCTGCCGGGCCTTCTGGCTGCGGCCCGGCGCAATGTTGATCGCGGCTTTGGCGATCTCGCCCTCTTCGAAGTCGGTCAGATCTTCAAAGGTGCCGACCCCGCCGACCAGAAGACCGCGGCGAGCGGCATCAGGCGCGGCACGGCGCGGCTTGCCGGTCCCGGCCGGCATTGGGCGACGGGCAGCGGCAGTGTCGACATATTCGATGCGAAAGCCGATGCTGTCGCGCTTCTGAACGCACTCGGCGTGCCTCTCGGCGGCCTGCAGATCATGGCCACCGGCCCCAGCTGGTTTCACCCCGGCCGTTGCGGCTCGCTGCAGTTCGGTCCCAAAAATATCATCGGCCATTTCGGCGAAATCGACCCGCGCGTGCTCGAGGCCCTTGATGTCGCGGGTCCGCTTGTCGGCTTCGAATTGCTGCTCGATGACATACCAGCGCCGAAATCGAAGCCGACAAAGACCAAGCCGAAGCTCGAACTTTCGGACTTCATGCCGCTCGCGCGCGATTTCGCTTTCATCGTCGACCGGAGCGTGAAAGCAGCGGAGCTCGTCAAGGCGGCGCAAGCAGCGGACAAAGTCCTGATCACCGAGGTGACAGTGTTCGATGTCTATGAGGGCAAAGGCATTCCGGAAGGCAAGAAATCGATCGCCATTGCCGTCACTCTGCAGCCGCGCGAAAAAACTCTGACCGAGACGGAGATTGATGCCGTCTCCGGCAAGATCGTCGCGGAAATCACCAAAAAAACCGGCGCTCACCTAAGGGGATGAACTCTTGCGATATTTGCTGCTGATCTTGATCGCCGTCGCGATGACTCTTGCCGTGCAGTCCAAAAACGCCGCTGCGGGAACGATCAAGGATTGTGATAAAATTCAGGCAGCCGATGCCTATAACCAATGCCTCGCCTCATTTGGCCCGATCGCCCATGAACATGAGCTCAAGCCGGTGCCGGCCGGCATCGGCAGCGGCCGGCCTTACCGAGCCCATCATCGTTACTATGCGCATAGCAGACATAGACGTGGTGGCCGCAAGACGATTGAACTCAGCATCGGATCCGGCGGCGGGCAGGACTGAAACGAGCGCAGGGTCTAAAAGCGATCATTCAATTTGCCGGCGGTCTCAGGGCCGATAAGAGATAGGTCCATTCAAAACCGCCATTCAAAACCTCATGGAGGCAACGGCTACCAATGATAAGGAGCGCCACATTGCTGCTTGCTTTGGTATCGTTCGGATCACAAGCAGCCTATGCCGACGGATACAAGATATTCGGTATAGGTGTTAACTCTTGCGGCGCCTGGACCACCGACCATCTCGGCCCGAATTCCAGAAAAGCCATCGCCGACGATGCCTGGCTTAGCGGGTTCATAACCGCTGTCGATGCTTACGGCCCCTCAGAGTTCTCTGCACCACGCGCAACCTTCGACCGGATGGCAGAGTGGATCGCAAAATACTGCCACGCACATCCGCTCGACAGCATCGCGAGCGCCGCCATGGAGCTCTCTCACGAGATCCAAAGGCGCGAACGCGCGTGCCATAGCGATTTGTGTTGAACTTGGCTTGCAGCATTCGCCCCAAGCACTTGCTCAGGCACTTGCGGGCAAAGCGCCCTTGGCCTTCTCGACAATGGCCTTGAAAGCCTCGGGCTGATGGATGGCGAGATCCGACAACACCTTGCGGTCGATTTCGACGCCGGCCTTGTTGAGGCCGTCGATGAAGCGCGAATAGGTAAGGCCGAATTCCCGCACCGCGGCATTGAGCCTTTGAATCCACAGCGCCCGAAACTCGCGCTTCTTCACCTTGCGGTCGCGCGTCGCATATTGCATCGCGCGATCGACGGCGGCCTTGGCGGCGCGGATCGTGTTCTTGCGGCGCCCATAGAAGCCTTTCGCGGCTTTCAGGGTCTTCTTATGTTTGGCATGCGAGGTGACGCCGCGTTTGACGCGAGCCATGACATATCTCCGAATTTGACGACATCAGGACAGACGGTTGGTGAGGACTTTCATGCGTTGGGCAGAAAGTATTTCTTCACATTGTCGCCGTCGGTCTTGAACAGAACATTGGTGCCGCGCAGATTGCGGATCTGCTTATTGGTGCGTTTGATCATGCCGTGCCGCTTGCCGCGCTGGACATAGATCACTTTGCCGGTCGCGGTCAGCTTGAATCGCTTCTTAGCGCCCGATTTGGTCTTCAACTTGGGCATTTGCTCGTCTCCGTGAGTGCGGCAACCAGCGCGCCGTCGCCTTATGGGCCGGCTTTCGCGTCGGACATCCGCCTTATTTTTTGAGCGCGATCCCTGCTCTCACGGTCAGGAATCTGCTCCCGTTCGTTGCCGAACGAGCGAAAGAACCGCCGCGGCAGCCCGATCTGGCCGGACGGTTCGAAGGGTGGGTTTATAAGCGCAAAGCCGAGGCTAAAGCAAGCGCGCCGCCGCTGGGTCGCTCATTTCGGTGCCGAGATCATTTCGGCGCCAAGATCATCACCATCTGTCGCCCCTCCATCGAGGGCTCGATTTCGACCTTGGCAATATTGAGGGTTTCTGCCCGGACCCGCTCCAGGAGCTTATAGCCGATATCCTGATGCGCCATTTCGCGGCCGCGGAAGCGCAAGGTGACTTTAACCTTGTCACCCTCCTCGAAGAAGCGGTGAACGGCCTTCATCTTGGTATCGTAATCATGCTCGTCGATGCCGGGGCGCAGCTTGATTTCCTTGATTTCCACGATCTTTTGCTTTTTGCGCGCCTCGGCCGCCTTCTTCTGTTCAAGAAAACGGAATTTGCCGTAATCGAGAATTTTGCAGACCGGAGGCTCGGCGGTCGGAACGATCTCGACGAGATCCAGCCCGGCCTCATCGGCGGTTTGCTGCGCGTCGTGGATTTGCACAACGCCGCGGTTATGGCCTTCGGCGTCGATGAGCTGAACTTCGCGAGCGCGGATTTCTCGGTTGATACGGGGCCCCTCCTTCTGCGGGGCCTGGGTGCTTTTCATGGGACGGCGAATGGTGGGGTCTCCTCTGGTAAATGATCGAATCCGGCATTTCCGACACGAATCGCTGAATGGCGTCTAGCGGGAGGGGCCGAACCCGTGATGAGCATTGTTGCAATGCTAGGCGAAGTCAATCGAAGTTGGGAAGTTCGAGCGCCCCGGAAGCAGCAATCCGGTCGCGCGCCCTGCGAAGCCTGCGTCGATATCTCCCAAATTCTTCTTTCCCAAAGTTGAAAACCTGAGGGTCCAATTGTTGAGCAAGATTCGGGCAAATCTTCCTGCACCTCCACAAAGTCACATCAAAAATCACACCAAAAGTCACGCCTGCGGAGCGAGTAGCGCCGCGTAAACAGCAAGAGTTTCGGCCTGCATGCGCGCCACCGAAAAGTGCTGCAGAACATGCGCCCGCGCCCGCGCCGATAGGGCGTCCCGTGCCGCGGCGCCGAGCCCCAGCGCCGCGCGCATGGCTGCGGCCAATGCCTGCGCATCGCCGGGCGCCACGCGCCAGCCGGTGCGCGCGTCGCCCGCGACCTCCGGCGGCGCAAGAACGACATCCGGCAAAGCGCCGAGATCGGTGACGACGAGCGGAGTGCCCATGGCCTGGGCTTCTGCCGCAACGCGACCGAACGTTTCGGGCTCAGTCGAGGCGACGACGACAACCGCCGCCGCAAGCAGCGCCGCCGGCATATCGCCGCAATGGCCGGTCCGCCGGACGACACCGGCGAGCCCGGCTTTGGCGATCGCCGCATCCAGGTCCTTTAGATAGGCATTGTGGCCCTGTTCGTCGCCGGCGAGAATGAATTTTGTGTCGGATAGGCCGTCGGCGACGAGGCGCTGCGCCGCCTCGATCAGGATTTTGTGGCCTTTCCAGGGGGTGAGCCGGGCGGCGAGCAGGATGATCCGCTCGCCCGGGGCGACCTGCCAGGCCTGCCGCAGCACCTGCACCCGGCTCGGATCGACGTCGTTCGGGCTGAAAAGCCGGAAATCGATGCCGCGCTCGATCACCCGGATTTTCTCTGCGGCGAAAGGATAGAGGCCGGCGATGCGGTCGGCCGTGAAGGCGGAATTCGCAATCACCGCATCGCCTTTCGCCATGATCGAATTATAGCGCAGCTTGAGCACCGAACTGCCGGAATAGGCGCCGTGAAAAGTGGTGACGAAAGGCGTCCTCGTCTGCCGCGTCGCGCCATAGGCGACCCAAGCCGGGGCGCGCGAGCGGGCATGGACGAGCGCGACACCTTCGGCCCGGATGAGTTCGGCCAAGCGGCGCTGATTCAGCAGCATGGCGAGCGGATTTTTGGTCCGCGCCGGAAAAGCCAGCCAAATCCCGCCCTTGGCCTGCAGCTCGCTCACCATGCGGCCGCCCGTGCTCGCGACCAAAGCGCGCGCGCCGACCGCAGCAAGCGCGGCGGCTATATCGATCGTCGCCCGCTCGGCGCCACCACTGTTCAATTCGGGAATGATCTGCAGGATCGTGCGCCCCACCAGAGGGTGCTTGCTTTGGCCGCGCAATTCGGCCAAGGCGCTGCCGGAGCCTGACCAATTGGCTTGCCGATGTGCCGGCTCGCTCACAGGAGGCGCGGATCGCGGCATTGACGCAGCGCGCCTCGTCGCATGGAGTTTGGTCCAGGATCAGACATAAAATGAGGATAAGGGTGAAGCGGAGGCCGGAGCAAATCGAGATCGAACCGAAAGCCCTTCATCCACAATTCCTTCCCCTGGGAGAGGGTGAGGCACGCCGGCGCATCGCTTTTCTGCAGCGTCCAGCCCATGGTCCGGGCGCTACCTTGCCTGGCCTTATTTGGCTCGGCGGCTTCATGTCGGACATGGGCTCCACCAAAGCGACCTTCCTCGACCAGTGGGCGGCGGGTGAAGGCTGCAGCTATCTGCGCTTCGATTATTCCGGCCACGGCCTATCGGAAGGCCGTTTCGAGGATGGAACCATAGGTCTCTGGCTCGACGAGGCGCTCGCCGTCATTCGCGCCGCAAGCCAGGGGCCGCAGATCCTGATCGGCTCCTCGATGGGCGGCTGGCTGGCGCTCCTTTGCGCCCGTGCGTTGACGCAGATAGGCGAAACGGCGCGCCTCCATGGCCTCGTCCTCATCGCCCCGGCGGTCGATTTCACCGAAACGCTCATTTTCGAGCGCCTGTCACCCGAAGCGCGCCAGCAGCTCGAACGCGACGGCGTATGGATGCGGCCCTCGGCCTATGCCGCCACGCCCTATCCCATCACAAAGGCACTCATCGAAGAAGGCCGGCAGCATCTCGTCTTCGGCGACACGATCAGAACGCATTGTCCCATCCATATTCTGCACGGCATGCGTGACGAAGACGTGCCGTGGCAGCATGCGATGACACTGGTCGAACATCTCGCCGGCGATCCGGTGGTGCTGACTTTGATCAAGGACGGCGATCACCGTTTGTCGCGTGTGGAGGATCTCGCCCGCCTGCAGCAGGCGATCGAATCGATGCGATGAAGGCCCTCACTTGGCCGGGTCAAAGTCGATTTGGGCGCCGAATTCCGTTTGGGCGCCGGGCGGCGGCGGCGGAAAGGGTGCCGCGCGCCTGACCATCGCAATGCTTTCGGCATCGAGGGCAGCATCGCCGCTCGATTGCAGAAGTTCGACGCTCAAGACTTGGCCCTTGTCGTCGAGGGTAAAGGCGATCATGGACGAGCCGCGCGCGTGCCTCGCGCGAGCCTCTTCCGGAAATTGCTTGGCGAGTTCGAGCTTGCCGAACACGATGGTCTGATAGCTCAAAACGAGATCGCCATCTTGGCTCGGCATGGGCACCGCCACGGCGCGCCACGGCTCCTGGCTGGCCGGGATGGGCGGCCCGCCGGCAGGCTGCGGCGGCACCACGGGGGATTTTGGAAGCGGTTCGGCTGCCGCTTGCGGGCGCGGCTCCGCCCGAGCCGCTTGCTCTAAGATGGACTTGGGTGATGGCGGCGGCTGCGGCGCCGGTGCTTGTGGCTTTGCCTCGGCGAGCTGAGGTTTCGTCTCGCTTTTTGGTTGCTGCTGCGCCGGCTCCTTTTGTGCCGCCACGGGCTTTGCCGGAGGGGAAGACGGCTTTTCGGCAGACGGTTTTTCAGGTTGCGGCTTGGGCGCGTCCTTTTGCGCCGATTTAGGTTCCGATTTCGGCGCCGGCTCGGGCTTTGCCGCAGGGGCGGACGGCTTTTCGGCAGATGGTTTTTCAGCTTGCGGCTTGGGCGCGTCCTTTTGCGCCGATTTAGGTTCCGATTTCGGCGCCGACTCGGGCTTGGCTTCGGCTTTTTGCGCCGACGGCGCGTTGGGATTCTGCGCTTTCGAGGGCGACGAAGCCGCTTTCTCTGCGGGGTGCCCCTTCTTCTTCGGCTCGGGCGGTGGCTCGATCACGAGATCGACAGGAATTTCCTGCGCGACCTGGGCCGGGCGTGGCGGCTTGGCTTCAAGAAAATTCAGCGCCAGCAACAGGGAGAGATGCAGCGTGAGGCTCGCAATCAGCAGCACGGACAGGCGGGCAGAGCGGCGCGCAGCCACAGCATTCGCCATTGTTGCGTCGAAGATCCGCTGTTTCGGATCGACGCGCAACTCCCGCGCTTGGGGATAAGAGGAACCAAGGGCCATGGAGCGAACCGCACAAAACAAAAACTATCAAACTAGCCAGACACTCGGCGCGACCCCTTACTGATGATTGGATCAAGCCAATTTATTTTAGCGCACAAAGCCCACAATGTCTTTTACCGCCGCCATCGTCTCGCGCGCGAGATGCCGCGCCCGCCCGGCGCCATGAGCGAGCACATCGTCGATGTGGCGCACATCTTCGGTGAGCCGCTTCATCTCCGTGCCGATCGGCACGAGCTTCGCCACCGCGAGATCGACCAGGGCCGATTTGAAGGTCGAGAAATTGCCGCCGCCGAAAACTTTGAGGACCTCGGGTTTCGATTGGCCGTTGAGGGCTGCGAAAATGCCGACCAGATTGTCGGCCTCCGGCCGTTTGCTCAAGCCCTCGACGTCGCTCGGCAATGCATCGGGATCGGTCTTCGCCTTGCGGATCTTCTGCGCGATCGTGTCGGCATCGTCTGACAGATTGATGCGCGAATTGTCGGAAGGATCGGATTTCGACATTTTCTTGGTGCCGTCGCGGAAACTCATCACCCGCGTCGCGACACCTTGTATCAAAGGCTCCGGCAACGGAAAGAACATCTCGCCATGGCCGTTCGCCGCGATCGATTCGGCGAAATCGAGATTGAATTTCTGCGCAATGTCGCGCGACAGTTCGAGATGCTGCTTCTGATCCTCGCCGACCGGCACATGCGTCGCCCGATAGAGCAGAATATCCGCCGCCATCAAGGTCGGATAGGCAAACAGTCCAACCGAGGCATTCTCGCGATCCTTGCCGGCTTTCTCCTTGAACTGCGTCATGCGGTTCAGCCAGCCCATGCGGGCGACGCAATTGAAGACCCAGGCGAGCTCGGCATGTTCCGCCACCTGGCTCTGATTGAAGACGATATGTTGTGCGGCATCAACGCCTGCCGCGATGAAGGCCGCGGTCACTTCGCGGATGCTCGCCTTCAGCTGTTGCGGCTCTTGCGGAACCGTGATCGCATGCAGATCGACGACGCAATAAATGCAGTCATGCGTTCGTTGCAATTCAACAAATTTCGTAATCGCGCCGAGATAATTGCCGAGGTGCAGATTGCCGGTCGGCTGCACGCCGGAAAAGACGCGGGGAATGAATTCAACCATGGACAGCAAAACTCCGAGGATCAGCAATCGGCATGCCTTATGGCGCCGCTGCGCCGGCAAGGCAAGACTGAACGCATGTCCTGAAAAAATCAGCGAATTATAAAGCGTCCAACGAACGCTGGCTCAAAGGATGAAACGGCTCAGATCCGTGTTGCGCGCCAGATCACCGATGTTCTTTTCGACGAATTCGCCATCGATGGTGATCGCTTCGCCGAAGCGATCGGGCGCGGTGAAACTGATTTCGTCGAGGACACGCTCCATCACCGTTTGCAAGCGGCGCGCGCCGATGTTCTCGACACTGGAATTCACCTGCACGGCGATCTTAGCGATGGCGCCGACGGCATCTTGCGTGAAGGCGAGTTCGACGCCTTCGGTCCGCATCAAGGCCTCATATTGCTTGATGAGGCTCGCTTCCGTATCGACGAGAATGCGGCGGAAATCCTCTTCGTTCAAGGAGGTGAGCTCGACGCGGATCGGCAGCCGGCCCTGCAGCTCGGGCAAGAGATCCGAAGGCTTGGCGACATGGAAGGCGCCCGACGCAATGAAGAGAATATGGTCCGTCTTCACCGCGCCATGTTTGGTTGACACCGTCGTGCCTTCGATCAAAGGCAGAAGATCGCGCTGTACACCCTCGCGCGAAACATCGGCACCGGCGCGACCCTCGCGGCTGCAGATCTTGTCGATCTCGTCGAGAAATACGATCCCGTTATTCTCGACTTCGTGCAGCGCCTGCTGAACGATCTGATCCTGATCCATCAGCCTGTCGCTTTCCTCGGCGATGAGCGGCTCATAGGCATCCTTCACGAGCGTGCGGCGGATCTTCGTCGCCTTGCCCATGGACTTGCCGAAAATATCGCCGATCGAAATCGCGCCGATCGAAGCGCCCGGAAAATTCGGCAGTTCGAACATTGGCAGGCTGCTCGAAGGCTGGGCGAGCTCGAGCTCCACTTCCTTCTCGGCCAATTCGCCATCGCGCAATTTCTTGCGAAAGGCATCGCGCGTCGGTTGCGATGCATTGGCGCCGACGAGCGCATCGAGCAGCCTTTCCTCCGCCGCCAGCTGCGCCCGGGCATGCAGCGCCTTGCGCTTGTCCTGCTTCACCATGCTGATCGCGATTTCGACGAGATCGCGGATGATCTGTTCGACATCGCGGCCGACATAGCCGACTTCGGTGAATTTGGTCGCTTCGACCTTGAGGAAAGGCGCATTGGCGAGCTTGGCGAGGCGGCGCGAGATTTCGGTCTTGCCGCAGCCGGTCGGGCCGATCATCAAAATGTTTTTCGGCATCACCTCGTCGCGCATCGTGCCTTCGAGACGCAACCGCCGCCAGCGATTACGCAAGGCGATCGCGACCGCGCGCTTGGCCTGTTTTTGCCCGACGATGAAGCGATCGAGTTCGGAGACGATCTCGCGGGGGGAGAAATCAGTCATGATGCCGAAACATGGGAATGAGGGAGCCGGATGACCAGGGCAGCCGGCAGGAGCTTGAGGACGGCTTGCCGCAGCGGCCGCCACAAGGCGCTGAGCAAAAGGATGAACACGCCGAGCGCCAGCAGGGTTGCCGCAGGCGTATTGTCGGCAAAGCCGCTCTTTTGCAGCAAAGTGCCGAAGGCTATTCCGGCATAGGTCAAGCCGGAAACGAGCAGAGCGCGCCGATCGATGACAAGCGACACCAAGCCGAGGCCGAGAAAAATAGCGAGAATCGCCATGGCCGCATGGGTGTCGAGCTGGGTGCCATTTCGTCTGACAGCGGCAATGAGCGGATGGACGATGAGCGGCGCAGCCAAAAGATGCAGCCAGAAGGCAATGTCGGTGCGCCGGGTCAGCCGTTGCAGATCCGCCATGTCGAAGCGCATGGCAGCTAAGAACACCAGAATGCCGGCAACAAGCAACAGGCCGTTGAAAGCACGCCCGCTCATGTCCGGCATGAGCCAATAGGCAAGCCCGATGCTTGTTGCGATCAAAGCAGCGGCCATGGCGGCGACGGTGATCGGAACCCGAAACCGCACATAATGCAGCGCCGTCAGAGCCGCTGTCGCAAGCCCCGCGAGCGCCACGCTCGCCGCATGGGCGAGCATCCAGCCCTGTCTGTCGGCGGGATGCCACCAATTGAGCGGCGCCATCGGATTGAGATCGCCGATGAGCCGCGACGTCGCCATGAACACGCTTCCGGCAAAGAGGCCGAGAAGAATGATGCTCGGCAAGGCCAGGCGATGCCGGCGGCTGAAGAATTCGGCAACGAGCCAGGACAGTACGACAAGCCCCGCCCACATGCTGGTCGGGCCGGCGTAAGAATTGATGAGATAGGCGGAAGAGCCGAAGAAAAGGGCAAGGCCGAGGCTGACGAAAATATCGGCAAAGCCGGTCACGAAGCGCAGCGCTTCGTCATCTTGGCGATCGACCTGAGCGTCGCTCACGCCGCTCTGCGCCACCGGCGGCAAAGGTGGCGACGAAGGTGGCGGCCAAGCTGGCGGCATGGCCGGCGGTGACGAGACATGATCAGCCGCCAATTCGCGCAACGCTTGCGCCTGAGCGGATGTGATGACCCCGCGCTCGACGGCAAGATCGAGAACCTCGTCGGCAATCATGGAAGGCTTTCGATGACGAGGTTGCGATTGGTATAGACGCAGATGTCGGCAGCGATTTCGAGGGCACGGCGGGCGATGGCCTCGGCATCGAGATCGGTCGAAAGCAAGGCGCGGCCTGCCGCCAGCGCATAATTGCCGCCCGAGCCTATGCCCATGACGCTGCCCTCGTCGGTCATCTCCGGCTCGAGAACATCGCCAGTCCCGGTGAGCACCAGGCCGGCGTCCTTGTCGGCGACGAGCATCATCGCCTCGAGCCGACGCAAATAGCGATCGGTGCGCCAATCCTTGGCGAGTTCCACGCAGGCGCGGACGAGCTGGCCCGGATATTGGTCGAGCTTGGCTTCGAGCCGCTCGAACAGGGTGAAGGCATCGGCAGTGGCGCCGGCAAAGCCGCCGATGACATCGCCCTTGCCCAGTCGGCGCACTTTCTTGGCATTGCCCTTGACGATCGTCTGGCCAATGCTCACCTGGCCATCACCGCCGATCACTGTCCGCCCGCCCTTGCGGACCATGACGATCGTGGTCGCATGCCAGCTTGCGCCGCTTGCTGCATGGCCTGGCGGATCATCAAACATGGGGCTCACTCGGGAAGGACGGGCTCGAAAAAGAGGGCCGCGGCGGCGCCATGGCATCCGCCGATCGACGTTCCATCTATGGGGGAGCGCGCTTTGATGCAAGGCCAGGGTGAAAGGCTAGGGTGCAAGGCCAAGGGGCAAGGCCAAGCCGCAGCGGCCTCCCCATGGGTGCCGGGCCGCGCCAGGGACTGTGAAAAGCCGCCGAGCCCTTTTGTGAACCATAAACCGGAGCCGCCGGCGCCGGAAACGGCGCTTACACCGTGAAAAGGTTCCCCTGCAGGGCCAAATGCTCTAGTACCGAGGGGAAATTGCAGGACCAACCGAGCCAGAGCGAAATATGCGCAAAGCCTATGTCTCGCGCACGACCAAAGAGACCCAGATCGAGGTCCGCGTCGACCTCGACGGGGTCGGTCGCGCACAAATTTCCACAGGGATAGGTTTTTTCGACCATATGCTGGAGCAGCTCGCCCGCCATTCGCTGATCGATGTCGAAATCACGGCGAAAGGCGACCTCCATATCGATTCCCACCATACGGTCGAGGATACCGGCATCGCGCTCGGCCAGGCGCTGCGCCAAGCGCTCGGCGATGTGGCCGGCATCACCCGCTTCGCTGATGCGCTGATCCCCATGGACGAGACGCTCACGCGCGTTGCGATCGATCTTTCGGGCCGGCCCTTCCTCGTCTTCAAGACGCAATTCCCGCGGCAAAAGATCGGCGAGTTCGATACTGAGCTCGTGCGGGAGTTCTTCCAGGCCCTGGCTGTCCATACCGGCATGAACCTCCATATCGAGACGCTTTACGGCGAAAATTGCCACCATATTTCGGAATCGAGTTTTAAGGGCGTCGCTCGGGCGCTGCGCGCGGCGATGACTATCGATCCGCGGCAGATGGGCGAGATTCCATCGACCAAAGGCGCGCTGTGAGGGTTGGAGCCGATGGCCACAGGCCGAATGCCGTGGCACGGCCTCAGCGCTCCAGCGCATGAGCTTGCAAATCTATCTTTAGCGGATGGACCCACAGATGTCCGTTTACACTGTCCAAGCGCCGACCGGTTCGCTCGGCAAGCCCGAGCTCGAAAGATCCGTCTTTCTGCGCGAAGGCTTCTGTTGGCCGGCCTTCTTCTTCGCCTTCCTCTGGCTGGCGTGGCACAGGCTCTGGGGAATTGCAGCGCTTTGGCTGCTGGCCGTTAGTGTCTTGGCCTGGCTCGCCGTGTCGCATCTAACCTTTGGCAGTTTTTTCCTGATCGGCTTGGCAATGCGCATTTTCTTGGGGCTCGAGGCGAATGCGCTCTTGCGGCGCAAGCTCGCGCGGCGCCGCTATCAGCTGATCGACGTGGTGACTGCTGCGGCGCCCGAAGCAGCGGAACAATTGTTCTTCTCACGTGTCGCGCAATCGCAAGCTGAACGCAGGCCAGCCCCGAAGGACGCGCCGCCGCCTGCCCCTGTGCCGAGCCAGAATGCGGAGGTTTTGGGTGTGTTTCCTGAGCCGGAGACTCGAAGGTGAGCACGGTCATCGTCGATTACGGCTCCGGCAATCTCCATTCCGCGCATAAGGCCTTCGAGCGCGCCGCGCGCGAAGCCGGTCTTTCCATGCCGATCAGCGTCAGCGGCGATCCCGAGGCGGTGCGCCAGGCGGAGCGCATCGTGCTGCCGGGCGTCGGCGCCTTCGCCGATTGCCGGCGCGGACTTGGCTCTGTCTCCGGCATGACCGAAGCACTCAGCGAGGCGGTGCTGACCAAGGGCCGGCCATTCCTCGGCATTTGTGTCGGCATGCAGCTCATGGCCGCGCGGGGTCTTGAGCATGAAGTAACCGAAGGCTTCGGCTGGATCTCCGGTGATGTGGCAATGATCACGCCCGCCGACAAAGCGTTGAAGATCCCGCATATGGGCTGGAACACGCTCGATGTGTCCCGCCCCCACCCTTTGCTCGCCGGGATTCCCACGGGACCGCAGGGCCTGCATGCCTATTTCGTCCATTCTTATGCTTTTGCAGGCGTCGCACCGCAAGAACTCGTCGCCTCGACCGATTATGGCGGCGAGATCGTCGCCATCGTCGGCCGCGACAATATGGTCGGCACACAATTCCATCCGGAAAAGAGCCAGGCCATGGGGCTAGCCTTGATCGGCAATTTTCTGCGGTGGCAGCCGTGATCCTTTATCCGGCCATCGATCTCAAGAGCGGCGAATGCGTGCGCCTTCTTCAAGGCGATATGACGAAGGCGACCGTCTTCAACAAAGATCCCGCCGCCCAGGCGGAGGCTTTCGCAGAACAGGGGTTTTCCTATCTCCATGTCGTCGATCTCGACGGCGCCTTTGCCGGCAAGCCGATGAATGCGCAGGCGGTGGAAAAAATTTTGGCGCGCGTAAAAATACGCATGCAGCTCGGCGGCGGCATCAGAGACCTGAAGACCGTGGAGGCCTGGCTCGACAAGGGCGTCGCGCGGGTGATCATCGGCACGGCCGCGGTGCGCGATCCCGACTTCGTTCGCGAAGCGGCGCGCCGCCATCCCGGGCAGATCGCCGTCGGCATTGACGCGCGCGACGGCAAGGTCGCCGTCGAAGGCTGGGCGAAGAGTGCCGAAATGACCGCAGTGGAGCTCGGGCGCCGCTTTGAGGATGCCGGCGTCGCGGCCCTCATCTATACGGACATTGCGCGCGACGGCGCGCTGCAAGGGTTGAACATCCCCGCCACTCTGGCGCTTGCCGAGGCGGTCGCGATCCCGGTCATTGCCTCGGGCGGCCTTGCTTCGCTCGCGGATATCGAAAGATTGCTGGCGCCGGACTGTGTAAAACTCGCAGGCGCGATCGCCGGCCGGGCGCTTTATGATGGACGGCTCGATCCGGCGGCGGCGCTGGCGCTGCTGCGTGCGGCCGAGGAGAGATCGCTTGCTTAAATCCCGCCTCATCCCCTGTCTCGACGTCAAGGACGGCCGCGTCGTCAAAGGCGTCAATTTCGTCGATCTGCGCGATGCCGGTGATCCGGTCGCCTGCGCCACCGCCTATGACGCGGCCGGCGCCGATGAGCTCTGCTTTCTCGACATCACCGCGAGCCATGAGAATCGCGGCATTATTCTCGATGTGGTGCAGCGCACCGCCGAGGCCTGTTTCATGCCGCTGACGGTCGGCGGCGGCGTTCGCACGATCGAGGATATCCGTAATCTCCTGCTCGCCGGAGCCGACAAGGTCTCGATCATGACCGCGGCCGTCGAGAACCGCGATTTCGTCCGCGTCGCCGCGGAAAAATTCGGCAACCAATGTCTCGTCGTCGCAATTGATGCCAAGGAAACCGGGCCGGGCAAATGGGAGATCTTCACCCATGGCGGCCGTAAGCCCACGGGACTCGACGCGGTCGCCTATGCGCGCGAAGTCGCGAGTCTCGGGGCCGGCGAAATTCTTCTGACCTCGATGGACCGCGACGGCACCAAGTCAGGCTTCGATCTGAAGCTCATCCGCGCCGTTGTCGACGCGGTCGGCGTGCCGGTCGTCGCCTCGGGTGGCGTCGGCACGCTCGACCATCTCGTCGAAGGCCTGCGCGACGGCGGCGCCAATGCGGTGCTCGCCGCCTCGATCTTCCATTTCGGCGAATTCAGCATCGCCGAGGCGAAGGACTATATGGCGCGTTGCGGTCTCAATATGCGCCTGGACCGCCGCAGCACTGCAGCCGCGGCTTGAACGGAAGGCGGGGGGCATGAGCGCGTTCGGTCTCGAAGATCTCGCCGCCATCATTGCGGCGCGGGCCGGCGCCGACGCCGCAACCTCCTATACCAAATCGCTGCTCGACGCGGGGCCGGCGCGCGCCGCCAAGAAAATGGGCGAAGAGGCGGTCGAGGTCGTGATCGCGGCGATCGAGGGCGATCCCAAAGCCCTTGTCTGCGAAAGCGCCGATCTCCTCTACCATCTCCTCGTCGTGCTCCAAGCGCGCGGCGTGCCGCTGGCAGACGTCTTGACAGAGCTCAAGCGCCGCACCGCCGAATCGGGCCATAGTGAAAAAGCTTCGCGCTAGAGCATTTTCAGCAAAAATGGCTCCCGGTTTTGCGGCTGAAAATGCTCTAACTCTTAGAATGAGAGCGGTTTCAGGTTTGGTGTGGACACCAAACCTGAAACCGCTCTGGGCTGACGCTTCTGGTCTGTTCTGATCGGCAAAGCCGATCAATTTACTGAGATACGCTCCGGCCTCACATCTGCGGCTGCCCAAAAGGGAGAGCTGAAGAAATTTGGAAAAATGCGCTGGCCGTATTAAAGAGCGATCCAACGCTCGGCCACAGAAACCGAGGCAGAAAACCGAGGAAGGAATGGACGAACGCGTCAAGGCTCCGGCGGTGCTCTCGCCCTATCATCACTTCACCCGAAGTGAATGGGCGGCCTTGCGCGCCGATACGCCGCTGACCCTGACCTTGGAGGATCTGAGCAAGCTCAAATCGCTCGACGATCCGATCTCGCTCGAAGAAGTCATCGCCATCTATCTGCCGCTGTCGCGCCTTCTGGCGCTCTATGTCGCGGCGACGCAGGGCCTGTTCAAGGCAACGCAGCGCTTTCTCGGCGCCGAAGACGGCAAGATGCCCTATATCATCGGCGTTGCCGGCTCGGTCGCTGCCGGCAAATCGACCTTGGCACGCGTCATGCGCGCGCTGCTCTCGCGCTGGCCGAACACGCCGAAAGTCGAGCTCGTGACGACGGATGGGTTTCTCTATCCCAATGCCGTGCTCGAAGTCGAAGGGCTGATGGACAAGAAAGGCTTTCCGGAAAGCTATGATGGCGCAAGCCTGCTGCGCTTCCTGTCCGACGTGAAGGCCGGCACGCGCAATGTCCATGCGCCAGTCTATTCGCATCTCACTTATGATGTCGTGCCAGGCGACTATGTCAGCATCGACCGACCCGACATATTGATCGTCGAAGGCCTCAATGTCCTGCTTCCCGGCCGGCCGCCGAAGGATGGGCGGGCGACGCCCTTTGTCTCCGACTTCTTCGATTTCTCGATCTATCTGCATGCCGATGACGACGAGCTGGAGCGCTGGTATATTGCCCGCTTCATGCGGCTGCGGCAGACGGCCTTCCGCGATCCGCGCTCTTATTTCCGCAAATTCGCCGATCTCCAGGATGTGGAGGCGGAAGCCGTCGCGCGCGACATCTGGACGAAGATCAATTTGCGCAATCTGCACGACAATATTCTGCCGACACGGGCCCGCGCCAATCTCGTGCTGACCAAAGGCACGAGCCATTCGATCGAGGAAGTCGAATTGCGGAAGTTGTGACGGGTTGGCTTGACCACGCTTACAGCTCAAACCCGTTTTCCGCCGCCAGCGCTTTGAGATCTTGGTGCGGCCGCGCGCCATAATGCTGGATGATCTCGGCCGCCGCCAGCGCGCCGAGCCGCGCGCAATCCGGTAAATCCTTGTCCTTGACGAGGCCGGTCAGAAAGCCGGCGGCGAAGAGATCGCCGGCGCCGGTCGTGTCGATGACTGTCTCGACCGGAAAGGCATTCACCGCATGGGTCTCTTCGCGCGTGACGACGAGCGAGCCACGCTCCGAGCGGGTGACGATTGCGAGGATGTTTTCGTCTCGCAAAAGGCCGAGCGCCGTGTCGAAATCCGCGGTCTGATAGAGCGCATGCAATTCGCGCTCATTGGCGAACAGGATATCGATCTTGCCGTCGCGAATGAGCCGCAAAAATTCGTCGCGATAGCGGTCGACGCAAAATGCATCCGATAGGCTCAAGGCGACGCGGCGGCCGGCAGCGCGGGCGATCTCGGAGGCTTTGAGAAAAGCCTGCTTGGCCTCCGGCGGGTCCCAGAGATAGCCTTCGAGATAGATGATCTGCGCTTGCCCAACCAGCTCAGGGTCGACATCTTCCGGCGTGAGATTCTGGCAGGCGCCCAAAAAAGTGTTCATCGTGCGCTGGCCGTCGGGCGTGACGAGCACAAGGCAGCGGGCGCTCGCGGCGCCGTCCTTGGCGGGCGTCGAATTGAAAGCCACGCGCGCGGACCTGATGTCATGTGCAAAAATATCGCCGAGCGGATCGGCCTTCACCTTGCCGATGAAGGCTGTGCGGCAGCCGAGATGCGCTGCGCCGATGATCGTATTGGCGGCCGAGCCGCCGGAGACAACGGTCGTCTGTCCCATCGCCGCATAAAGCTTTTCCGCCGTCGCTTCGTCGATCAGCTTCATGGCGCCTTTGTGCAGGCCATGCGCGACGAGAAAATCGTCGTCGCTCGGCGCGATCACATCGACGATGGCATTGCCGAGGCCGAGAATATCGAATTCTGGTCGCAGACATGCAGACACTGTCAAAAGGAATGAGGAAGCATTTCAAACGACCCTTTCGCATCGGGTCGTGCTGCGGTCAAGCTCCAAGAGCCAACGGACGAATTCCGTTTCAGCCCACTTCCCCGGCCGACTGAAGCGAAAGCGGAAGGAGAGCCGGGGTCCAGGAGATATGATGTTGCGCGAAGCGCAACTTCGAAACCTTTTCGATAAAGCCGCTTCGCGAACATTTTGCGCTGGTTCCCGGATGCCCTTCCACTGCGGGCCTTCGGCCCTTCGCTACAGGCTCCGGGAAAGTGGGCGCTGTTATCTCGCAACAGGAGCCCTACGCGATGATATATAATGCATTGCATTCTCACGCAGCGAGATCGGCGACGACCGCATCGAGCAGCGGAAAGCCTTCCGGGCTCACGCGCAGACGCCCTTCCGGCGTCATTTCGACCATGCCTTCCGCGATCAGCGAGGAGATCCGCATCGGATCAAGGCTGCGCCCCGCCACAGCCTCGAAACGCGCCGGCTCGATGCCTTCCGCAAGGCGCAGGCCCATCAGAAGAAATTCATCGCCCTGCTCTTCGTAAGAGAGCATTTCGTCTTCGACCAGCGCATGGCCGTCGGTTTCGACCACCGTCAGCCACATTTCAGGGTGCCGCTCGGTCGCCTGGGCCCGGCGGCCTTTCGGCATCATGATGCGGCCATGCGCGCCAGGGCCGACGCCGACATATTCGCCATAGCGCCAATAGATGAGATTATGCCGGCTCTCGGCGCCGTGCCGGGCATGGTTGGAGATCTCATAGGCCGGCAGGCCGGCGGCATTCATGATCTCTTGCGTCGCATCCCAAAAATCGCGGCTCTTGTCGGCATCGGGCAGCGCGAGCTTGCCGGCTGCTGAGAGCCGCTCGAAGATCGTGTCCGGCTCGATCGTGAGCTGATAGAGCGAGAGATGATCGCCGGCGCGGGTGAGAGCCGCACGGAGCTCTGTGCGCCAGGAGCCGACGCTCTGCTGCGGCCTTCCATAAATGAGATCGAAGGAATAGCGCGAAAAGACCTTGGCCGCGACATCGACGGCAGCTAGCGCCTCCGCCGCGGTATGAAGCCGGCCGAGCTGCTTCAGATCGGCATCGTTCAAAGCCTGGACGCCGATCGAGACCCGATTGACTCCGGCAGCGCGATAATCGCGGAAACGGCCGGCTTCGACGCTCGAAGGATTGGCCTCGAGCGTGACTTCGACGTCCGGCTCGACCGCCCAGAGGCCGGTAATCGCATCGAGGATCGCGGCGACGCTCTCAGCCTTCATCAGAGACGGCGTGCCGCCGCCGAAAAACACCGAGCGCACCTTGCGGCCTTTGGTCAGGCCAGCGCGATGCGCCAGCTCCGTCTTGAAAGCCGAAACGAATCGCGTCTCGTCGATCGGCTCGGTCCGGACGTGGCTGTTGAAATCGCAATAAGGGCATTTCGACAGGCAGAATGGCCAATGCACGTAAATGCCGAAGCCTGGATCCGACGCTATGGGGATGCGATTCGCCATGCCGCCTTATGTCACGCTCAGGGGCGCGGGTCACTAGAGACGCGCGCTCTGCCCACATCTCCGTGCGGTCAGCCCGGCGTTTTGGCTAGGCTTTCGCTCGACAGACTCACAAGATCATTTCGGCCCGCTCCGCGGCATGGCGGGACCGACGCCGATCCGTGGGTGATGGTGAAGCCTCAGCGGCCCAGAGATGCTGCGCGGCATAGGCGCGCCAGGGCCGCCACCTCTCGGCGCGTGCCAAAAACTCTTTCGGGCTTGCCTGGTGGCCCTCCAACATGGCCATCGCCCGCAACAGACCGAGATCGGCCGCCGGAAAAGCATCGGATTCACGCAATTCGCGCATGGCAATATATTGCGCTGTCCATTCGCCGACGCCGGCCAGTCCGCGAAGCCGCACTATGGCTTCGTCGAGCGTGGCGCGGGGACCGAAGATCAGCGGATCGGCCGCAACCGCGGCGGCCAGAGCGGAAAGCGCCGCGGTCCGGGCCTTGGGCAGGCCCAGAGCCACGAGATCGGCCTCAGCCAGCGCCGCAGGCCGCGGAAATATATGTGTCAAATTCTCAAATCCGGTTCGATCCAGCATGAGCGGCGTGCCGAATTGCGCGACCAATCTGCCCGCAAGGGTCCGTGCCGCTGCGACCGAAATCTGCTGGCCGAGCAAAGCGCGCACGGCGAGTTCGAAGCCGTCCCAGGCTCCCGGCACCCGCAAACCGGGCCGCACCCCGACAAGCGGTGCGAGCACGCGGTCTTCGGCGAGATGCACGGCGATCGCCTGCGGGTCCGCGGCGAGGTCGAACACGCGCCGCAGCCGGGCGATGATCAGCGGAAGCGCCGCAAGCCGGGGGAAGCGGATCGTCGCCCGCAAGGCCTCGCCCGCGGCGCGCTGAATGCTCACAATGCCATGCTGGCCGTCGATCTCGATCGTGCGTGCGTAGCTTTCATCGATAACAGTCTCAATCCCCGGAATGGCGCGCCGCGCGAGAAATGACAGTATGGACTGCCAATCATAGGGTGGGCGATAGGAGAGAGAGAGGCTGACGTCTCCGGCCGTACTCAGCGACGAGACGGCGACCTCTCTTCGCCGCAAGCTCGCCGGCTGGCGCTGAAACATTTGCCTGAAGGTTTCGTTGAAACGCCGGACGCTGCCGAAGCCCGCGGCGAGGGCGACTTCGGTCATCGACAGATTGGTTTCATGAATGAGCTGCTTAGCGAGAAGCAGGCGGCGCGTTTGGGCAACGGCGAGCGGCGACGCGCCGAGATGCCGCCGAAACAAACGGCGGAGCTGGCGTTCGCCCAGGCCCAGCCTTTCCGCGAGATCAGCGACAGGGGCGCCGTCGAGAGCGCCTTTTTCCATGAGCGCGAGGGCGCGGGAAACCGTGTTCGACGTGCCGCGCCAGGCCGCAAGCTCAGGCGCGATTTCCGGCCGGCAGCGCAGGCATGGCCGAAAGCCGGCCGCCTGCGCCGCCGCGGCAGAGGGAAAGAAACTAACATTCTCTCGCTTCGGAGTCGGTGCCGGGCAGATCGGGCGGCAATAGATGCCGGTCGTCGTCACGCCGGTAAAGAAGCTGCCGTCGAAACGCGCATCACGCGCGCAGACGGCACGGTAGCAGGCATCGTGATCGAGAGTCATGTCTGCCATAATGGCCGGACCTTAAGCTCCTGTCTCGCGGATTTCGGCCATGATCATACCGTGATCATGGCCGGCACGTATGTGCCGATCAGGTCCGAAAACGGCGAGCGCGCCGCGGCAAGATCAGGCAAGATCAGGCGAAAGATGCGGAGGCTCCGATGAATGCATCTCTCACGTTCAAGCTCGAGCGCATGGCGAGTCCGGTTGGCACCTTGCTGATCGTGACCGATGCGGAAGCTCATCTGCGTGCACTCCATTGGGAGGACGATGAGCTGCGCCTGCAGCGAAGGCTGCAGCGTCATTATGGCGCCGGCGTCGTCCTGCACCACAGCGATGGCCGTGCTTCGCGGGCGCGCCAAGCGCTCGAAGCCTATTTCGCCGGCGATCTTCACGCGATCGATAACATTCCCGTCGCGGCCGCCGGCACGCCGTTCCAGCGCGACGTCTGGGCAGCGCTGCGCGAGATTCCGGTCGGAAAGACGCTCAGCTACGGCGCCCTTGCCGCGAAGATCGGCCGGCCAAAAGCGGTGCGCGCCGTAGGCCTCGCCAATGGCGCCAATCCGATCGGAATCGTCGTTCCCTGCCATCGCGTGATCGGCGCCGATTCATCGCTCACAGGCTACGGCGGCGGCCTCGAACGCAAGCGCTGGCTCTTGGACCATGAAGGTGCCCATTATGTCGGCTAGAGCATGATCCCGAAAAGTTGCAAACTTTTCGGACGAGATCATGCGACAAAACAAAGAATTAGCGAATGACGGCGATCCAATCCAATTCATCCCGCTCTCAGGCACGGTAGCGCCGCTGCTACAGCTTCGCTATGGCAGCGACTTTGCTGGTGAGCTGCCGCCGATGAGGGGGTGAAAGCCGTGAGCGATCTCAAAGAGCTGCCGGCGGAGGCCTTCCGCAAGGAGGATGAGGCGCCGGACCATATTTTTTACGCCGCGCCCCGCTTCGTCACCCATATCGACGCCAAAGCCACAATGGCGGTCACCGAGCTTTATCGCACGCTGTTTCCAGCCGGCGGCAGGCTTCTCGATCTCATGTCGAGCTGGATCAGTCATCTGCCGCGCGACATCAGCTATGCGGAAGTCATCGGCCATGGCATGAATGGGCTGGAGCTCAAGGCCAATCCGCGCCTCAGCCGGTTGTTCGTGCAAAATCTGAACGAAAATCCGCTGCTGCCGCTCGAAACGGACAGCGTGGATGCGGCAGCGATTTGCGTTTCCATCCAATATCTGCAACAGCCCGTCGCCGTGCTCGGCCAGGTCGCACGGGTCTTGCGGCCCGGCGGACCGCTTGCCATCACATTCTCCAATCGGTGCTTTCCGACCAAGGCCGTCGCCGTCTGGCAGGCGCTGGATGATGACGCGCATGGAAGGCTCGTCGCGCTCTATCTCGCCGAAGCTGGCTTCATCGAGATCGAGATCCGCACGCTTATCGCACCGGGCAGCGGCAGCGATCCGCTGTTTGCGGTGATCGGCCGGGCAAGCGCATGAGCCCGAAAAGTTGCAGACTTTTCGGATCAGATCATGCGCGAGACTAAAACTAAGAGCGCACTGGCGATTGTTCCGACAGCCTCGCCCTCCTGACCCTGATAGCAAATGAATTGAAGGAGCCCTGCTTCCATGAGTTCGCCCCCGAGACTGGCCGATGTGATGATCGATCTCTGCACCAAGGCCGGCCCGACGCAGACCATCGACCCCGCCGATGTCGCTAGAGCCTTTGCGGAAGTCGCCAACCGGCCGAGCGTGCCCTGGCAAGGCTATCTGCAGACGGTGCGCGACACGGCGGTCGCCCTCGCGAAGGAAGGCAAAATCGTGATCTATCGCAAAGGCGCGGCGGTCGATCCCGACACGTTTCGCGGCGTCTATCGGCTCGGTGTGCCGAATATTTCATGAAACGACGGGTGACGGCCTGCGCAGCGAAGCTGCGTCTTTCGTCACAATTTTTCGACCGCCTCTTTCAGCAGCTCCTTGCAGCGGAGCAGCCGCTCATATTCCTTTTTGTCGATCTCGACCGTTTCCGATGGAGCAGGCTGCTCGCCCGGCTGCGGCTCGAGCGCGCGCGCCGCATCGAGCAGCGCCATTTCGAGCTGCGAGATCCGCTCCGTCGCGCGTTCGAGATAGGGAATGGGATTGGCCAGAACCTTGGCCTCGTGCTGCGCTTCAAGAGTGATCAGCTTGGTGAAGCGCCGCACCGTGTCGCGGTTCTTCTTGCCGAAATCATGTTCGATGATGGTCACGGCGCATCCGCTCCATCCTAAGCCCGCTGCATGCCAAGCAGCGGGCGGGGTCTCAGCCAGCGAGCCATATGCAACTCGCCATGCGACACCCGATCAAGGGATAATTTATCAAGATTGGCGCCAAAAGCCCTGGCCTGCAAGCCCATTGATGAGGCGATCGCTGCGCTCTGAGTCGCCATCGGGCCGAGGGACCGGTCTTTGCTTGGCCGGGTCCAATTGACCGCTGCGCGCAGAATATACCTCAGGACATAGCCATGGCCTTTCCCGAGCCGCTCGAATATGGCGCCGACTGGCCCGATGCCGAACTCGCCGTTTTGCTCTGGCATGGGCAAGGACATGGGCACGAAGGTTCGGCTGCGGCCATGCGCGATCTCGCTGAGACGATCGCCGCTCCCGGCGTGCATTATGTTCTGCCGCAGGCCGAGAATGGGCAATGGTTTCCAAAGAGCCTGATGGCGCCGATCGAAGAAAATGAGCCGCAATTATCGGCTTCGCTCGCGCATTATGCGGCACTGATCGATGCCATTCTCGGCCGCGACGTGGCACTTGAACGCATCGTGCTCGGCGGCTTCGGCGAAGGGGCTAGTCTCACGGCGGAATTTCTGGTGCGCCGGCCGCGCGCCTATGGCGGCGCCTTCATCCTGACCGGCGGCCTCATCGATGCTGCGGCGATCGGCCGGCGGCCCGGCAGCGGCCTCCTCGCCGTGCCCGTCTATGTGAGCGCCAGCGAGACGGATCTCGCCCTGCCGATCGATCGCGTCCGCGGCACGATCCGCACATTGCAGGCAGGCGGCGCGCTCATCACCTCGCATATTTTCCCGGATCGGCCGCAGGTGATCACGCAAGACGAGATTGCCGAGCTGCGGAAGCTGTTTCAGCAGGTCAAGACCGCGGCAGCGGCGTAGCTCATTCACTCGCTCGTTTGCGGCACGACTGCCAAAGCTGCGGGCCTTGTGCGGTTGACGAGCCACAGCGCCGCACCGACCAGAACGCCGCCAAAGGCCTGCTGGATCGACAGGCCGGTGCCGAGCATGAGCGCCGACATGAGCACAGTGAAGAGCGGCGCGAGAAACAGATAGCCGCTCGTCTGGGTCGCCCCGCCGCGGCGCAAGGCCAAAAACCAGAGGCCGAAGGAGGCCGTGGAGCCGGGAACCGCGAGCCAGACAAACCAGCCCCAGAGGCTGATCGAGGCCAAGGCCGGCCCGGGCCAATGCTGCCCCTGCGCATAGGCGAGCGCGAGCAGCATCAAACCGCCGATGAGCATCTGCCAAAAGCTCAGCGCCCAGACATTGATGGCGAGTTTCACCTTTTTGTTGAGGATCGTCGCAAAGGCAAAGCAGAAGGCCGCGGCAAGACCGGTCAATTGGCCGATCAAAGGTTCATGCGAAAGACCCGTGCCGCTTGCCCCGAGCGCGAGGACAACGCCGAAGATCCCGCAGAGAAGTCCGAAGAGGCGCGGCCCGGAGAGCGTTTCGCGCAAAACGAAATGGCCGATGAGCGCGACCCAGAGCGGATTGGTGAAGAGGAGTATGGCCGCCGTTCCTGCGGAGATTGTCCGCAGCGCCAAGAACAAGAACCCCATCGTCGCCGCCGTCTGCAAGAGCCCAATGAGCAAAATCACGCTCCAATCGCGGAGTGTGAGATGACGCGGCGCCAGGCGCTGCGCATATTTGGACTCGGCCAGAAAGACGAGCGGCAAAGTCGCGAGTGCCGCCAGCAAGAATCGCCAGCCGACGAGGAGAAAAGACGGAATGCCGGCGGCAAGGAGGATCTTGCCGGCAATGAAGCTCGACGCCATCAGCAAGGTCGCGGTGACGAGCATGAGATAATAGCTCGCGCCGGCAGGCAAATCGCGCCCCTCATCCATGCCGCATCTTTCAAACTTCAAAAGGCGCTCAGGCTTCCACAAATCTCGAACAGGCGTCACGCTTGGGGCATGTCCATTGCGGTCCGAGAATGAACGCGCCGCCACAGGAAAAGGCAATATCGACCATCGTCGTGCACCGCGAAACTTGCCGACGCCCGGATGGATAAAAGAAAGCCCGGCCCCGTGGGGAATCATCCACGGGCCCGGGCAGGTCGGTCGCCTTGATCGGCTCCGAGCGGGAGGACTTTCTTAAAACTTCAAGATGACGTCGCCGCCAAAGGTGACTCCCGAGCTTTTGGTGCCATAGTCAAACGGCGTCGTATTGTTCAGCGAAAATCATAGCGAATTTCCGGCCTGATGATGAGGGCCTTCGGATAAAGCGTGTCCTTCGGAAGCACCGGGGTGATGTTGAGGCCGGCCGTTAGCTCCAGATAGGTGGTTGCGCCTGGCGCAGGAATGGCTCCGTTCGGATAGCCGTGCTCGGCAGAGACAGCGTCGAAATTACCGGGATAGGCGGCGACGAAGATATTGTTTGCATCGCGCCACACTTCGGCGCGTCCATTGATCTTCAGCCAATCATTGAGCGCATAAGAGCCATATTCCGCGATGCCATAGCCGCTGACGCCGCCCGGCAGGTATCCGTCATCATGAATGTAGTTCGCATCGGTGATGAAGGTGAGCTTGTCGGTGGCCTTCCAGGTGACGACCATGTCGTTCAAATAGCGCAGCGTCGAATTGGGATCGCATGCGCAAGCGGCGATGCCGAGCGGCGTATTCGGATTTTCGGGACCGATATTGGTGGTGGCGAGCACGGTCAGATTGCCGTTGAGAAGATTGAGCCCGATGCCGCCCTCGAAGGCCGCCCCATTATTTTGGTTGCCCGGATCACCGAAGGCCGGGCTGTTCCAGCCGATGCTTCTATTCACGCCGGTGATGGCGCTGGCATAGATATCGAGCAGCGGATTGACATGGGCGATCGTCATCACGCCCGTATCTTTGAGCGGGGTACCGAAATTGAAGATATAGGAATGCGAATAAAACAGATTGTCCGGCGCATTGATGACTTCAGCGCCTTCCAGAGTGACGAACTGGCCGGCCTTGACGTCAATGCCGCCGCTGAAAACATAGGGCAGATGCACTTCGCCCCACGCCTCGACGACGTCGAACTGATTGATGTTGGCGATGCAATAGTCGCACTCGCCGAGGAAATGGGTGTAGCGCGCGTCCGATCCGTAGAGCAGTTGAACCTTGAAGCCGAAATCAACGGTCTTTGAATTCGGATCGATCGGCCGCTGCGCGATCAGCGACATCTGATTGAGCAGAGGCGTATCGGCCTTGTCGTCGAAAAGACGGCCGAAGTTGATTCCGCCCGACCCCAGATCCGGGTTGAAGGTAATGCCGGCATCAACGACGCCATTGATAGTGAGCGTATCCCACCAGTTCGGCGGCGCCGCAGGGGCAGGAGGAGATTTCGTCGTCGGGAGATCCGCAGCGAAGGCCGCGCCTGCTGCCAAGCAAGCCAAAAACAAGCACGCAAGCACAGCGGCCAGATTGCGCAAGTTCATGAAAAATCCCCTTAGTTCTTTACATTTTGTGCCATAAAAATGCCCGCTTACAGAAGGCGAAGCAAGGCGAAGTCATCGGCAAATGCCTATAGAATAGGCATATTCGCGTAGCTGAAATTGTTTCGCGCCATATGTGATAAAATCACCACACATTTAGCGGCGATTTTTTGATTGATCCCATATCACACGCCTACGCCGCGACCTTAGGCGGAGGGAACTCGGCACGCAAGCCCTTTGCGCCACGCCGACATAGCTCGCGAGAGCCGACGGCGTTCGCGACCTTGCGCCACGCCTATGTCGTTTCGACAGGCGAATGATTCGGCTTTCGGCATATGACGCTCCACTTCGCTCATGGTTGCGGCCGCGCCTCGCGCATGCGATCTGCACAGTCTTTGCCTATCCCTCCGCGCATAAAAATGCGGCCCCGGGGGCCGCATTATTCTGTGTTCATTGATGTGCTGGGGCTTGGCGCTGCCGGCGCTCAGTTCGAATAATACATGTCGAACTCGACCGGATGCGGGGTCATCTCGAAACGCAGCACTTCGCTCATCTTCAATTCGATATAGCTGTCGATGAAATCATCGTCGAAGACGCCGCCGGCTTTTAGAAAGGCGCGGTCCTTGTCGAGATTCATCAGAGCCTCGCGCAGCGAGCCGCACACGGTCGGGATCTGCTTCAATTCCGCCGGCGGCAGATCGTAGAGATCCTTGTCCATCGGCTGGCCGGGATCGATCTTGTTCAAAATGCCGTCGAGCCCGGCCATCAGCATCGCCGAGAAAGCGAGATAGGGATTGGCCAGCGGATCGGGGAAGCGCACCTCGACCCGCTTCGCCTTCGGATTGGACGAATAGGGAATCCGGCAGGAGGCCGAGCGGTTGCGCGCCGAATAGGCGAGCAGCACCGGCGCCTCGAAGCCAGGCACCAGACGCTTGTAGCTGTTCGTCGACGGATTGGTGAAGGCGTTCAGCGTCCTTGCATGGCGGATGATCCCGCCGATGTAATAGAGGCATTCGTCGGAGAGATCGGAATATTTATTGCCGGCGAAGAGCGGCTTGCCGGCCTTCCAGATCGACTGATGCACATGCATGCCCGAGCCATTGTCGCCATAGACCGGCTTCGGCATGAAGGTCGCCGATTTGCCATAGCTCTGCGCCACCTGCTGGATGCAATATTTATAGATCTGCATCTGATCGGCCATGACCGTCAGCGGGCTGAATTTGAGACCGAGCTCATGCTGCGCCGAGGCGACTTCATGATGGTGCTTTTCGACCTTGGCGCCCATCGCCGCCATCGCCGCCAGCATCTCGCCGCGCATGTCCTGCGCCAATCCTGCGGCGGCACCGGAAAATAGCCGCCCTTGGTGCGGATGCGATGGCCGAGATTGCCGCCTTCATAGGGCGTATCGCTGTTGGTCGGCAGTTCGACCGAATCGAGGACGAAGCCGGTGTTGTATGGCGTGGCGGCAAAGCGCACGTCGTCGAAGACGAAGAACTCCGCCTCCGGGCCGAAATAAGCCGTGTCGCCGATGCCGGTCGAGGCGGCATAGGCCTCGGCGCGCTTGGCGACGCCGCGTGGATCGCGGCTATAGGGCTGGCCCGTCGTCGGCTCGAGAATATCGCAGACGATCGCCATGGTCGGCGCCGCGAAGAACGGATCCATGCAGGCGCTTGTCGGATCAGGCATCAAGGTCATGTCCAATTCATTGATCGCCTTCCAGCCGGCGATCGACGAGCCGTCGAACATCAGCCCTTCCGAAAATTGTCCGCGTCGATCAGCGACACGTCGAAAGTGACATGCTGCCACTTGCCGCGCGGATCGGTAAAGCGAAGATCAACATATTTGACATCATTGTCCGTGATCGCCTTGAGCACGTCACTCGCGGTCTTCATGTCTCACCCTCTCATAGTC
>CAVWXV010000016.1:0-186361 GCA_963759185.1 uncultured Alphaproteobacteria bacterium | reverse complement strand
CGGCTTTTCAGTCGGGTGGCTAGATGCCCGAGAAACTCGAGAGAAACGATCCGCGTCTGCCGCTCCTGGCGGCGTCGCCGTCGATGCCGGGTTATAGTTCCAGCCCGATCGCACTGTCAACACGGGATTTCGAAAAAACTTCATGAAGCGGCGTCACGAAGCTGTCCCATGCGATACGCCAAGCTGGCGAGCGGCAATCCCGTTACAAATCGTGCAGGAAGACCACCGCATGCGCGGCCTCCTATAACATTGTATACTTGTCGGAGATTTCAAGACGCGCCGCATGCGCCCGAGGCTCTAACTGACCGCCCAAATCGCCCCGCCCCATCCACTCCTGCCAGCAGGGTCCCGCTGCTGGGTCCTCACCGACGGCAAGATCGGCGACGCGGTTCAATGCCTCGGCATCGCCGAAGCCTTGGGTGTTGTCCCCGAGATCCGCCATGTGGCGCCACGCCCGCGCTACGCTTGGGCGATGCCTTACGGACCGATCGATCCGCACGAGGCGCCGCAGCAGCCGGGAAGCCCGCTGGCACCTTCCTTTCCCAATCTCGCCTTTCCCGATCTCGCAATTGCAGCAGGCCGGCGTACGGTTCCCTATCTGCGCGCTCTCAAGCGCCTCTCCAAAGGCGCGACCTTCACTATTTTCGTCAAAGATCCCTATTGGAGCCGGCGAAAGATGAATCTCATCGTCGTGCCCGAGCACGACCGGCTGCGCGGCAACAATATTTTCGCCACGCTGACGCCGGCCAATCGGCTGCATTCCTGGCGCCTCGCGGCAGCCTGGAACACGCCCGATCCGCATATCACGCATCTGCCGCGCCCGCGCGTCGCGCTCATCCTCGGCGGGACGAGCCAGCATCATCGCTTCGAAGACAAGGATCTCGAAGCGCTCGCGGCGATCGCCGTTTCGATGGCCCGACAGGGCAAGGGGCTGATGGTGACACCATCGCGCCGCACGCCGCCGGCGCTGCTCGCTGCTGTGGCGACAGCGCTTGCGGACCTGCCGCAGGAGCTGGCGAAAAACATTTTTTTCTGGGCCGGCAAGGGTCCCAACCCTTACGTCGCCATCCTCGCCCATGCCGATGCGATCGTTGTCACCGGCGACAGCGTCAATATGGTCGGCGAAGCGGTGGCGACCGGCGCGCCGGTGCATGTCTATGAGCCCTCCGGCGGGCATAAGAAAATCACCGCCTATCTCGCCCGGCTCGAAGCTTTGGGCGCGGTGCGGCGCTGGCGCGGCAAGCTCGAAGACTGGCGCTATCCGCCGATCAATGCGACGCCTGAGATCGCGCAGGAGATTGCAAGGCGGTACGCGGAATTTCGGGCGGCGGCGCGACTTATCCTTCCAAAGGAAGGATGAGTTTACGGCCCATCAACGGCTTCGGCTCGCACCGATCTCACACAAGAGAAGAAGCTTGGCGCCGCTCACAAAAATTTCGTCGGCCAGATGATCGTGCGCCACATATGGGCGCAGGGGCTGTCGTCGAAGCCGAGGCCCTCCTTCGGCTCTTTGAAATTCCGGCCGATGATGTCGGCGAAATCCTCCAGATCGACCTGCAGATTGGGATCGAAGGCGTAGACATCGTTCAAGGTGATGAGCCGCGCGGTCATATAATATTTATGGTCGCGCATCTTGCGATAGGCGGCTTCGATATAGGGTTCGGGCCGGTAATCGGCGCCGAAGAATTCGACATAGGCCTCGGGGTAAGAATAACCGACAGATTTATCGGCGAAGAAGCGCAGCACCTGATGCGCCCGGATCGCCCAGCAGACTTCTTCATCGACATAGGGCTCGACGAGCTGCGCGCCCCAATAGCCATGCTCGCTGCGGATGAAGCCGATGATGGCAATGTCGTGCAGCAAGCAGGCGAGCACCACTTTCTCGTCATGCCCGGCCTTCAAAGCGAGCCTTGCGCTCTGCAGGAGATGCGTCGCCGGCGCAAAGCGATATTTGAAGAAATCGAGGAGCTTCGGCGCCGCAGGCATAGGCTTCAGGCGCGGATCATCGCCCATCAGCAGGTGTTTGCCGGCAAGGCTCGCCGGCGACAGATCGGGGAATTGCGTCGGATCGCATTCGCCCGAGGTGAAGAGCACGGATTTGACGACGATTTTATCGAGCGCCATGGCCATTTGGCGTTCGAGCGCCTCGGCGCGCGCGAGCGAATTGCTGGGCTGAACGATCTCGCCGGCCGGATGCGGCATGTGCTTTTCCAAAGCTAATTCACCAACGGCGTGCGCGCCCCTCTCCCCGTGAGCGCTAGCGAAACGGGGAGAGGCCGGGTGAGGGGCGGGGAGATTGGCCGCAATGTTTGAAGCAAATCACCCAGCCCCTCACCTTACCTCTCCCCGCAAGCGGGGAGAGGGGCGGCACGCATCGTTCTCTAACGATCACCGGAGAAGCATTCGGGGACATATAGGCTGCTGGCTCAACGAAAGCCATTGCGGCAGCGCGCTCGTCCACCGCTATAGGGTGGCTTCAAAATTCCCAGCGCTGCGCGCTCGAGACGAGAAAATCGCGAAAAACCTGGACGCGCGCGACATTCCTCATCTCTTCGGGATAGACGAGATAACATTCGAGCGCCGGCATCGCCGCATGCGGCAGAAGCTGCACCAGCCCCTTTCCTGGAATGTTCAGATAGTCCGGCAGGACGGCAATGCCGACGCCGGCCTCGGTCGCCCGCTGCAGCGCGGTGATGTTATTGACCGACAGGGCCGCTTCGCGCGGGTTCTTGGCATCCCGGCCGGTATAGAGCAGCGCATTGAGATCATCGAGAAAGCTCGCGCCCGTCACCGCATAGGCGAGCAGCCGATGGCTATCGAGGTCCTCCAGCGTCTGCGGCTGATCATGCCGTTTGAGATAATCCGCCGAGGCATAGAGGTGATAATGAACGGTGAAGAGCCGCCGCCTTATGAGATCAGGCTGCTGCGGCTCGCGCAGGCGAAGCGCGACATCGGCCTCGCGCATGCCGAGATCGAGCTCTTCGTCGGTCAACAGCACCTTCAGCCTGATGTCGGGATAAAGTTCGAGAAACTGCCCGAGCCGCGGCGCCAGCCAATTGGTGCCGATCCCGAATGTCGTGGTGATGCGCAATTCGCCATGCGGCTTCTCGCGGCTGTCGGTCAGGCGCAGCCGCACCGCCTCGAGCTTGGCCATCACATCCTGCACGGTGCGGAAGAGAAGGTCGCCCTGCTCGGTCAGGATGAGGCCGCGCGCATGGCGGTGGAACAGCGGCACCTCGAGGTTCTGCTCCAGCGCGCTCACCTGCCGGCTGACCGCCGATTGACTAAGCCCCAGCGCCTCGCCGGCATGGGTGAAGGACCCGGCCTGTGCCGCCGCATGGAAGATGCGCAGCTTGTCCCAATCCATTTTCGAAAACCCCTCCCGCCCCGGCCGAGGGGCTCGATCGTGCCGTTATAAGCTAAGCGAGACAAGATGAGCCCAAGATGAGCCAAACCGCTTTATTCCGCCGCCGCCCGCTGATGCGCTTTGGTACTTAGCCAGCGCTCGGCCTCAAGCGCCGCCATGCAGCCCATGCCGGCGGCCGTGACCGCCTGACGATAAATATCATCGGCGACATCGCCGGCAGCGAAGACGCCGGGCACATTGGTCGCCGTCGAAAAAGGCGCGGTCTTGAGATAGCCGTTCGGCTTCACCTCGATCTGGCCGAGGAAGAGATCGGAAGCCGGCTTATGGCCGATCGCGACGAAGACGCCTTCGGTCGGCACCTCGCGCAGCGCGCCGGTCTTGACGTTCTTCAGCCGGACATGGGTGACGCCGGGCGGCTCGCCGCCGCCCAAAATCTCGTCGATGGCGCTGTCCCAGATCACTTCCACATTGGCGGCCTTGAACAGCCGCTCCTGCAAAATGCGCTCGGCACGGAATTCGGCGCGGCGATGCACGAGTGTGACCTTGCTGGCGAGATGGCTCAGATAAAGCGCCTCTTCGACCGCGGTATTGCCGCCACCCACGACGACGACCGGCTTGCCGCGATAGAAGAAGCCGTCGCAGGTCGCGCAGGCTGAGACGCCATAGCCCTTGAACTTCATTTCCGACGGGATTTCGAGCCATTTCGCCTTGGCGCCGGTGGCGATCACCAACGCATCGCAGGAATAGGTCTTGCCGCTGTCGCAATGGAGCAGGAAAGGCGTCCGGGACAGTTCGACCTTCACGACATGGTCGGCGACCAGCTTGGCCCCGACATGCTCGGCTTGGAGCCGCATCTGCTCCATGAGCCAAGGCCCCTGGATCGCCTCGGCGAAGCCCGGATAATTCTCGACATCGGTGGTGATCATCAATTGCCCGCCGGGCTCGAAGCCGGCGATCAGCACCGGCTCCAGCAGAGCACGGGCAGCATAGATCGCCGCCGTATAGCCGGCCGGACCGGCGCCGATGATGATCAGTTTCGAGTGGAGGGGATTGGAATGGAGCGGGGCGGCTGCATCGGTCATGAAGGCCTCGAAATAGGCGCGAAAATGGCCGCGGCAGCGAGAGCCTGTGCCACAGCCTTCTCATCTCGCGCGAGCAATCTATGGGCCGGCAAGCGCGGCTGCAACCCTTCAGACTTCGATGATCATCTCGCCATAGGCGGCAAGTTGTGAGATCTTTCGCCTGTGACCATCCCCTCCCCGGCCGAAATCGCCGCCTCCTTCTGCCGCAGCCTCGAAGCTGCGGCGCGCTATGAAGAGCCCTATCCGCATTTCTATGCCGATGATCTCTTCCCCGAGCTTGTGGTCGAGGCTTTGGCGGATCTGCCGTTCGTGCCGCCCGTCCGCAGCGGGACATCGGGGCGGCGCGAGGATAATGCGGCACGGATTTTTTTCGGCGCTGCCGAAATGGCGCACTTTCCGGTGATGCGGGCACTGGCCGAGGCGCTGCAAACACCCGCCGCCGTTCGCCGGATCGGCGCGCTTTGCGCGGCGCCGCTGCGCGGCTGCCATCTGCGGCTCGAATATGCGATCGATGAGGCGGGCTTTTGGCTCGAACCTCATACGGACATCGGGGTAAAGAAATTCACTTGCTTGATTTCACTTGCAGCTTACAACAACCAGTCAAGTTTAGGGACAGATATTTACAATTCGGACAACAGACTTTACAAGCGTGCGCCCTTCCGCCGCAATGGCGCTTTGATGTTCGTGCCAGGGACCGAGAGCTGGCACGGCTTTGCACCTCGGCCGATCAGGGGCCGCCGCAAATCCATCATTCTCAATTATGTCGGGCCGGACTGGCGCGCCCGCGAGCAGCTTGCCTTTCCTGACGCGCCGGTCGGACTCGAATAATGGCTGCGGGCATTCTCACCTGTGCGGGCGCGGCGCCGGCTCGAGCGTCAGATCGGCGACACCTGCGGCGAGATTGATGCCGGTCTGCGCATTGATGGACAGCGGCTGCAAAGCGATCGTGCGATCGCTGCCGCCGACAAGGGCATTGGCGCCGAGGCCGGCGCCAAGCGAGGCTTCGGCGGTGGCGCCGACATAGCGCCCGGCGAGCACATGGTGGCGCAGCCCTGCCGAGGGAGCAAACACGCCCCAGACGAGCTGGCCGGGCCCGGTCACGCCGAGATCTAAGCCAAATTGATTGATGGTGCCGACGTAATATTCCGGACGGCCACCCTGCGCCGGCGTGAACCGGCAGGCCAGCGCCCGGCTCGACGTAATGACATAGCCGACGCCCGGCGAAACATTGCACTCGAGGAGCCCGACCTTTTCTTGCGCCTTCGCCGGCAGGGCAGAAAAGAGACCCGCCGCCGCAAGGGCCAAGCCGAGACCCGCGATAAAAGCAGCACGGAAAGACTGTCGCGGAAAAAACATGAATGATCTCCCTCAATTCCAACGCGAGAACAACGGCCGAGCTGGGGCTCGGGTTCCGAGCTTTGTCGCCGCCATGGTGTTTTTCAAGGATGGCGTTTTTCAAAGACCATACGATTTATCGCTACGCGCCAGGCGCGAGGCTGGGGTCGGCGCCGGCCGTCACGGCCACTTCACCAAAATCCGCAAGGAGGAGAGGATCGACTCGACATTGCCGCCGGTCTTCAGGCCGAGAATCGTTTAGCCACGCATCAAGACTGGGGCTCCAGCACGATCTTGCCACTCACAGAGGCGTTGTCGAGCATCGTATGAGCCTCAGCCGCATGTCCAAGCGGCATGCGCGCGGCAATCACAGGCGCGATCCGGCCTTCGGCGAGCATGCTCAAGAGGGTCGCCAGATCGCCACGATAGAGATCGGGGCGGGTCTGCTTCCACAGCGTTACGTTGAAACCATGGACGCCGCGGCTCGTGGCGAGCAGGGACAGCGGTGAGTAGCGCGGCATACCGATCAGAAACCGCAGAATGTTCCAAAGGTCGCGGCGACCATTGCGGGTGGTCGCCGAAGCACCGTAACAGACCAACACGCCGCCCGGCCGTAGGCTCGCAAATGAGCGGCGCCAATGGTTCCCGCCGATCGGGTCGAAGACAGCATCGACGCCCGTGCCCGTGAGTTCGCGAATGCGCGCAACAAAATCTTCGCTGCGGTAGTCGATCGGCACCGCGCCGAGGCGCGTCAGCATGGGGTGTTTCACCTTGGAGGCAGTACCGTAGATCGTGCAGCCGCTCGCAGCGGCCAATTCGACCAGCGCCGAGCCCGCCCCGCCAGCGGCACCATGCACCAGGATCCTTGATCCCGTCGTCACCGCAGCGACACGATGCAGCATTTGATAGGCGGTCAGATAGTTCAGGATCACGCTGACGGCCGCGGCCGAATCGACCCCATCCGGGACGGGCACGCAATCGTCCGCCGGCACGACAATATAGCGCGCGTAACCGCCGGTAACTGTGAGAGCTGCGACGCGTTGGCCGGCTCGCAAACCTGCACTGGCGCCCGGCCCAAAGGCATCAATCTCGCCGACGACATCATAGCCTGGGGCAAACGGGTAGCGTGGCATGCCGGGATAAAGTCCCTCGCGCATCAGTACATCGGCAAAAGCGACCCCTGTCGCAAGGATCCGCAGGCGAAGCTGATTCGGACCCGGCTGCGGGAGCGGCTCATCCACGAGCGTCAGCACTTCCGGGCCGCCGCGGCGAGAGATCAGCATCCGCTGCTGACGGGGTTCGCCACCAATATTGTCGCCCATCTTCGCTGCCTCCTAGATCACGATAATGTTGGATCAAATCGATCCAAGCCTTAAGGCCACTTCACCAAAGGCGGCATCGAGGAGAGGATCGACTCGACATTGCCGCCGGTCTTCAGGCCAAAAATCGTGCCGCGATCATAGAGAAGATTGAATTCGACATAGCGGCCGCGCTGTACGAGCTGCGCGTCGCGCTCGGCCTCGCTCCAGGGCGTTGTAAAATTGCGCCGCACGATCTCCGGATAAACGCTGAGAAATGTTTCGCCCACATCGCGGGTGAAGGCGAAATCCGCCGCAAAGCCTGCTTCGCTCGCGAGATAATCATAAAAGATCCCGCCTATGCCGCGCGGCTCATTGCGGTGCTTCAAAAAGAAATATTCATCGCACCAGCTCTTGAAGCGGGCGTAATCGGCGACCGCATGGCGGCCGCATGCGGCCTCGAACGCCGCATGAAAGTCGCGCGCGTCGAAATCCTCCTGCGTGCGCCGCCGCGCCAGCATGGGCGTGAGATCGGCGCCGCCGCCGAACCAGGCTTTGCGCGTCGCGACAAAGCGCGTGTTCATATGCACGGTGGGCACATGCGGATTCCACGGATGGACGATGAGCGAGATGCCGGAGGCCCAGAAGCGCGGATCTTCCTCCGCGCCAGGGATCTGTTTCGCAAATTCGGGCGGAAAGCTGCCATAGACGGTCGAGACATGGACGCCGGCCTTTTCGAACAGCCTGCCGTGCAGGATCGCCATCAAGCCGCCGCCGCCGTCGGCGCCTGAATGGTCCTGGCGCTGCCAGGGCTTTGTGACGAAGCGCCCGGGCGCCGTGACATCGCTAAAAGGCCCTGGACATTCATCTTCGAGCGCTTCGAGGCTGCTGAGGATTTTTGTCTGCAAACTCTCGAACCAGGCGCGCGCTTCGGCCTGAGCGAGTTCGAGATCATTGGTGATGGGCATCGGGAAGGGCTCTTCTTGGGCGCGATCGCAACGGGCCGGTGAAAGGCTGCATAGCAATTATGGAGCAGGGCGAGAAGACGCGCGAAGAACCGTCGTCCCGGTCAGTTCAGCGAAATCTCGGTCGGCGCGCCGCCTTGGAGCATCAGCAATCTTGCTCCGAAGCCGAGAGTATCAAAGGAGCTTTGGAGGTCCCGGCCGTTCTGCTTGAAATGCCCCCATCCCTCATAATGGAGCGGAACGATCAGGGCGTCTGGAAAGGCCTGCGCGGTTTCGAGGGCGTCATTGACATCCATTGTAAGATGGAACGGCCCGCGGGTCTGTGCCGCGCCCGCAAAAGGCATGACGACGGCAGGCTTGAAGCGTTCGGCGACTTCGGCGACGCCTCCATACCAGACGGTATCGCCGGTGATGTAGATCGGGCGCGCAGCAGGATCGTCGAAGGCCAGCAGGAAGCCGATCACATCCCCGGCAAGCGGCTCGATGCCCGGCGGACCATGACGGGCGGGTGTCCCGGTGACGCTAAGCCTGCGGCCCTCGGACTTCGCCAAGGTCACGCTCTGCCACGGCGACAGTCCTTCGGCTTTGCCGCCGAGCCGCTTCGCCCCGGAAACCGTCGTCAGCACGCGATCCGCGGTGGCGAGAATGGCGCGTCCGGAATTGTCGAGATTGTCAGAATGCTGGTCGTGACTGAGCAGCACGGCATCGACCGTCCCGACCTCGGCGGCGGTGAGTGCGGGGCCAGTCGTCTTCTGAAGCTTCACATGCGGCAATTGATATTCGCCGGGCGCATCGAATGTCGGATCCGTCAAAAGCCGGAAGCCGTTAACTTCAATGAGAGCCGTCGGGCCGCCGATCAAAGTGAGCTTGAGCGATGTCATCGGGCGCCTCCATCATTCTGGTCGACAATCGCCACTCGCGCGCGCGCTCGACCGTGTCACCAAAAAGATGCCGAGCGCGACCGGAAGAATTCCAAGCAGATCGAGCGCAACCACATGCTCCCCGAGGACCAGCCAGGCGAACAGCATTCCGAGCGGAGGCATGAGAAAATGGAACGAGCTCGCCACGGTCGCCCCGCAGACCGTCAGCAAATGAAACCACAATAGGAACGCAAGGATCGATCCGCATAAGACGAGGAATGCGAAGGCCCAGAGCAATCGCGCGCTCGGTACGATATCGCTGACGCTCGACGAGATCAGCGCGACGGGGGCGAGGGCGATACCGCCGGCAAGATTTTGAATGCCGTTGCCGACCCATAAATTGCTCTTCGGCGCGAGGAGTTTGAACAGAATCGTCCCGGCCACGATCGAAGCGAGCGAGGCGAGCGTGAACAAGAACTCCCCGCAGACCGTCGCTGCCGATCGAAAGCCGATGCGCGACGATGAGCGCGACGCCGACAATGCCGAGGACAAGGCCGCCGACCTTCTGCCATGTAAGCGCTTCGCCGAGCAAGATTGCCGCCAATATTGCCGTGAAAATGGGATTGGCGCTGATGATGAGACCACCAAGCCCCGCCGAGACCGATTGAAGGCCGATATAGCCGAGGCCGAGATAAAGCGCATTGTTCACGACGCCCAGGATCGCGAACACGCCGATGTCACGTGGCGACAATAACCATCTGTCACGCCGCAGGAATGACAAGCCGAATATCAGGAGGCCCGCCACCAGAAATCGGCCGGAAAGCAGGATCAGCGGCGGACAATCGGTGACCCCGACCTTGCCTGCCACAAAGGCGAAGCTCCAGAGAATGCACAAGGCTGCAATGCAGAATGGCAGCAGATTGGGTATGGGCTGCGAAAGCAGCCGAATCGGCGTGAGGGACATGGCGGCCAACTCCTGTGTCCCTTAGATGGCCCAACGGCTTTTAATTTAGAAATTAAATGATATGATTGCTCTCAGTGAAAATCTAAATGTATTGCCATGCTCGACCTCGACCTTCTGCGCAGTTTTGTGTCCGTGGTGGATGCCGGCGGCTTCACTCGCGCGGGCGAGCGCGTGCATCGGACGCAATCGACAATAAGCCAGCAGATCAAGCGCCTTGAGGATGATTTCGGCCGGCCGCTTCTGCATCGAAACGGCCGGCAGATCACGCCGACCGAAGACGGTGAACGCCTGCTCTCTTATGCGCGGCGGATTCTATCGCTTGCTGAGGAAGCCCGCGACGTCCTCACCCGGCCCGCTCAAGAAGGCGCGGTGCGGCTGGGTGTTCCGGAGGACTTCGCCGCCTATCGCTTGACGGAGCTGTTGGCGAATTTCGCGCGATCGCATCCCGGCTTGCGGCTCGACATTCGCACCGACCAGAGCGTCTGCCTCCGGCGCGACCTGGAACGCGGCGAGTTGGACCTCGCGCTGATCAAACGCGACGCCGGCGAGAAGGGTGGCATCGCGGTCTGGCCGGAACGCGTGCATTGGGTGACCAGCAGATCCCATCCGGTGGATCTGTCCTGCACATCCGTTCCGCTAATCGGTTTTCCTGCGGGGTGCCTTTATCGCGCGCGGGCAATTCACGCGCTCGAATCCGCCGGGCGCGCCTGGCATATGGCCTATACGAGTTCGAGCCTCATAGGCATCCAGGCCGCGTTGGCTGCTGGGCTCGGCCTGAGCATCCTCTCCGAAATGTCTATCCATCCAGAACATCGCGTGTTCACGGCGAAAGACGGCTTCGCGCCAATCGACAAAACCGAGGTCGCGCTGGTCGCCGCCCCCGAGGCAAGCCCAGCGACTTTGCGGCTCGCCGACAGTCTCGTGGAATTCTGCGATTCGGTGCAGGCGGCAGCCGCTTGATCTGCGGCTGCGCGCCTCAGATGCCTTGCGAATGGCGCAGGCAATCGCGATCGAGATAGCGATCGAACACCGCGCAGACGGAGCGCACGAAATCGCGGCCGTCGGCCGTCACCTCGACGGTCGAACCTTCCAATGTCACGATTGCATCCGCCTCCATCTCGGCGAGCAGCGCGCATTCGCGATCGAGATCGGCGAGGGCGCGGCCATGGTGCGTTGCGACCTCGGCGAGATCGACACGGAAATCGCACATCAGCCGTTCGATGATCTCGGCACGAAAGAAATCGCTCGCCCCGAGCGCAATCCCGCGCGTGACCGGCAGCGCACCCGCTTCAATCTGTGCCCGCCAGTGCGCGACATCGGCGGCATTCTGAACATAGCCCTGTGGCAGGCGCCCGATGGCGGAGGCGCCGAGGCCAATGAGAACATCTGCGGCATCTGTCGTATAGCCTTGAAAATTGCGCCGCATGCGGTGCTCTGCTGCGGCACTGGCGAGCCTGTCCTGCGGCCTGGCGAAATGATCGAGGCCGAGGCGGCGAAATCCCGCCGTCTCGAAAAGCGCCGCTGCGTGACGCTGCATGGCAAGCCGCATGCGCGCATCGGGCAGATCGGCCTCAGCGATGAGCTTTTGATGCGGTTTCAACCAAGGCACATGCGCATAGCCAAACAGAGAGAGACGATCCGGCGCCAGCGTCATCGCTTCTGCGATCGTTGCTTCCAGGCTCGAAAGGCTCTGACGCGGCAAGCCATACATGAGATCGAGATTGATCGAGCCCATGCCGGCCGTGCGCAGAGCCTCGACGGCGTGAGCAACGAGCTCATAGGGCTGGATGCGATTGATCGCCGCCTGCACTTCGGGGCAAAAATCCTGCACGCCGAGGCTCGCGCGCTTAACGCCGGCGCCTGCGGCGGCTGCGATCCATTCGTGCGACAGGACGCGGGGATCGATCTCGACCGCGATATCGGCTTCGTCGTCGAGGTCGAAATTTTCTGCAAGCCGGCCCACAATAATGGTCAGCTCATCCGGCGACAGCATATTCGGCGTGCCGCCGCCGAAATGTATGGCACCGATGGCGAGTCGTTCGGATAAAGCGCTGGCGACGAGATCGATCTCGGCGAGAAGATCGCCGACATAATCGGCGATCGGCGCGCGCGAATTGACCACCTTCGTGTGGCAGCCGCAATACCAGCAGAGCTGCGCACAAAAGGGTACATGAATATAGATTGAAACCGCACCATCGGCACGGTCGAGCGCCGCGAGCCATTGATGATAATCGGCAGCGTCGATCGCAGCGGAAAATTGCACCGCCGTGGGATAGGAGGTGTAACGCGGCACGCGGCCGCCATATTTAGCGATGAGATGATCGAGCCTATCGATCTCCTCTACGCCCTCCATCTCGTGCGATTGGATCAAGCTGAGCCCTTTTTGCTATCCGTCATTTAAACGCGACGACCGCTGACTCCGGCTTTGACGTGCATCAAGATTTCTGCAACCGCGGGGCTTTGCCGCAGGATCCGTCAGCGCTCCGCCCGGATCTGCCGCAGCGCCTCGCCGACCACCATGGCGGCCGCGACGGCGACATTGAGCGAGCGCAGCGCTGGCTTGAGCGGAATCACCACGCTTGCATCGACGCAGGCATGAACTTCATCCGGCACGCCGGCCGATTCCCTCCCGACGAGAAGAATGTCGCCCGCCGCATAGGGGAATTCCCAATAGGGCAAGCGCGCCTTGGTCGACAAGAGCACGCGGCGCCGGCCGGCGGCGCGGCACCAGCTATCGAACGCCGCGAAATTGAGATGCCGCGCGATGGCCACATGGTCGAGATAGTCCATTCCGGCACGGCGAAAGGCGCGGTCGCTGACCGGAAATCCAGCCGGCTCGATGATCGCCGCATCGAGGCCGAGACAGGCGCACAGCCGCAGCAAGGTGCCGCAATTTTGCGGAATGTCCGGCTGGTAGAGCGCCAGGGTAAGCGAGGCTGTGGCCACAAGATCAGGCGGGCCGGAATGTTCATTCATTTTTTACCACATTCGGCGATGCTTTGGCATACTTAATACCGTGGAATTGACGCAAATGTTGAACCGATTTGCGATTGCTGCGCCATTTGTCTCGGCAATCAATTTCTTGGTCAATGTATCGGTCAATGTCTTGGTCAATCTCTTGGCAATCAATCTTTTGGCAAGTTCGCCAGCCGTCGCGGAGCCAGGCGTCGACAAGACCCGAATCGTTTTCGGCCAGGCCGCAGCTCTCGAAGGTCCCGCCGCGGCTCTTGGACAAGAGATGCGATTGGGGCTGCTCGCCGCTTTTGCCGAGGCCAATAGATTAGGCGGCGTGCACCAACGCCGGCTCGAGCTTATTTCTCTCGACGATGGTTACGAGCCCGACAAGTCGATCGAGGTCACCAAGCGACTGATCGACAAAGATAAAGTCTTTGCCCTCATTGGCGCTGTCGGGACACCGACCGCGCTGGCCACGCAGCCCATTGCCGCGGCAGCCGGCGTCCCTTTCATCGGGGCCTTCACCGGGGCCGAATTTCTGCGCAGCCCATTCAAACCGAATGTCATCAATGTCCGCGCTTCCTATTTCGAGGAGACCGAGACCATTGTGGATCATTTGGTCAAAGATCGCCACAACAGTCGAATAGCAATTCTTTACCAAGATGATTTTTCGGGCGTGCCGGATTGACAGGCGTCCAGCGCGCACTCGCCCGACGCAACATGAACTTGGTCGCGGAAGCCACGTTCGAGCGCAATACGACAGCGGTAAAGCTCGCCTTGTTGACAATCCGCAAGGCCGAGCCCGAAGCAATTATCCTGATCGGCCCCTATAAACCCTGCGCAGCATTCATCCGACTGGCGCGCCGGCTCCAGATGAATACATTTTTTGCCACCATATCTTTCGTCGGAAGCGATCGGTTGGCGAAAGAGCTCGGAGCCGAAGGTGCCGGAGTGGTCGTCACCCAAGTGATCCCCTTTCCCGAGGACGCTTCAACTCCCTTCGTCGCACGCTATCATCATGCACTGGAGGCTTTCGACCCCGACGCCGCGCCTGGGTTCGTCAGCCTGGAAGGCTATCTTGTCGGTCGTCTTGTCGTCGCTGCCTTGGAAAAGAGTCCTGGCGAGCCGACGCGCCGCGCACTGCTCGATACGGTCTTTAACAATAGTTTCAATTTTCTGGGTATGCGCCTGACCTACGGCGCAAATGATAACCGCGGCTCGAACGCGGTCTTCCTGACGATGATCCAATCGGATGGGTCGTTCAAAGCCATCAAAACTTTCGCCGAAGTTCCGAAATGAGGCGGCTCGACGCACCGCCACGACCCGCCTGGCACGGATGAAGAACTGGATCTTGCAGTGACCAATATGGGCAGCGTCGATCAGCTGGCGGTCCAACCGCAGCGCAGGCTTCACCTTGGAATTCGAGGCCGGCTGTTCGCAGCTTTCGGCGGCGTCGCCAGCCTTACTCTGGTGGCTAGTCTCGTCGCCTTGCTGTCTTACAGCTACATCGGGCGCAGTTTCGAACATATCGAACATGACGGGATTCCGGCGATCACCAATGCGCTGGTGCTTGCCCGGGAGGCAGCCGAGCTCTCCGCCGCCGCCGCGGCTCTGCCGGACGCCACGGATCGGGCGACGCTCGATCGCAGCGTCGGCTTGCTCGAAACGAAACGTCGGGCGATGGCGGCGAGTTTAGACAGACTGGCAGACGTCTCCATAGATCCCGGCCTCATCGAAGCGCTTCGCCGCAGCACTAAGGCTCTCGGTGCCAGTACGGAACGGCTTGCCGCCTCGGTCGACAAGCGACTGATCGTGAGCGCCGAACGCCGCCGTCAGGTGAACGAAGCGGTCGCCAACCATCGCAAGCTGACCGAGAAATTGGCGCCTTTGTTCGATGATGCCGGCTTCGATCTGCTGATCGGTCTGCAGTCCGCCGGCGAAAACCACGATCATGACGCCGCATTGCGCTCGCTCGACAAGCTCGCCAACGGCGAGGCACCCGCAGTGCTGGCCTTGGCCGAACTGAGAGCCGAAGCTAATTTCGATATCGGTCTTCTCAGCGAAGTCGCCTTGACCCCGAGCACTGATCTTTTGCCACCGCTACTCGACCGGTTCACCGCCGGCAGTCACCGCGCCGTCAGGGCGGCGGCGAGCCTTGCCGACAGTGCTCAGACGCGCGATCTGCGTGCCGCGCTCGACGCCTTGCTGGCCCTCGGCAACGGAAACGATGGCATTTTCGCGGTCAGACGGCGTGAGCTGAATGCCATTTCCGAGGCATGGTCGCTCGTGGCCGCCAATCAGGAGAGCGCCGCGCGACTTGCCACGCAGGTCGAGGCGGCCGTCGCTTCGGCGCGAGGAACATCCGAGAGCGCCATGGCGGCCGCGCGGAGCGCGGTGCAGAAAAGCGCTGCTTTGCTGATCGGTTTGGTCGTCGTCAATCTCGCCATCGCCGTGGCGATCGCTTCTCTTTATGTCGATCGACACATCATTCGTCGTCTTGAGCGATTGAACCAGGCGATGCTGACTTTGGCGGACGGCGAACTCGATGTCGCGATCCCGCATGAAGGCCGTGACGAAATCTCGCGCATGGCCTCGGCCGTGGAAGTCTTCAAAGGCAATGCTCTCCAGAGACATGCGCTCGAAGCCGAGAAAGCGAAGGAATGCGCCTGGAAGGAAGAGCGCCAGCGCGTGATCGAATATCACATCGCCGCTTTCGACAAATCGGGAAATGAATTGGCGAAGGCCTTGGCGACCGCCTCGATCGAGATGGATGCGACGGCGCGGGCAATGTCGTTGAGCGCGCAAGACACCAGCAAGGAAGCGACGGCGGTGAACACCGCGGCGGAGCAGGCCGCAGCTTGCGCCCAGAGCGCGGCGCGGGCGGCGGAGGAAATGTCCCTCTGCATCGGGGATATCAGCCACAGGATGGCCGACTCTTCTAAAATGGCCGGCCGCGCCGTCCAGGAAGCCAAACGCGCCGACGCGACGATGCAGAGTCTCGCCGAGGCCACGGCCCGCATCGGGCAGGTCGTCGATCTGATCCGCGATGTCGCCAGCCAGACCAACCTGCTCGCGCTCAATGCGACGATCGAGGCCGCCCGCGTAGGCGACGCCGGCAGAGGCTTCGCGGTCGTCGCCGGTGAAGTCAAAAATCTTGCGACCTTGACCAGAAGAGCGACGGAAGACATTGCTGCACAAATTGCGGCGGTTCAGAGCACGACAGAAGACGCGGTCGCCGCCATCGGCCGGATCGACGCAACGATCGTCGACATGAACGAAATTTCGGCGGCGGTCGCTTCCGCCATGTTTCAGCAGGCTGGCGCGACCAACGAGATCGCCGAGGCCGTGCAGACGGCCGCCGCCAACACCCAACAGGTCAACCAGAGCATTCAAACGGTGGAGGCTGCAGCGGCCTGTACCGGGAGTGCGGCGGCCCAAGTGCTCACCGCGGCCGCTGATCTCGGCCACCATGCCGAAGCGCTCCGCCGTGAGATCGGCCATTTCCTGGGACAGATCCGAGCCGCCTGAGCTCCGCATCATTGGCTTTAGCCGGCACGGCTGCTTTCCTCATCCCGCTCGAGAGCATGGCCCGGAAAAGTTGATAGACTTTTCCGATAAAGGACGTGCTCCAGATCTTGGAAATAGAGCCGATCCCGGTTCCACCCTTTTGACGACCTTGACGAGAGTGGCGAAGCGCCGCATTGCAGCAGTTTCGCGGTTGCCTCTATGTCTGTGCCGCCCGGTCGGCGGCCCGCGCCGCCGCTGCTTTGCAAGGAGGAGATCGTGGCCAGTGCAACGATAGGCGAACCGACCCGCCGGGATTTCCTCTATATAGCCACGGGAGCGGCCGGGGCCGTCGCCGTCGGCAGCGCGGTCTGGCCCTTGATTGATCAAATGAATCCAGATGCTTCGACGCTCGCGGCTGCCTCCACCGAAGTCGATATCGGCAATATCGCGTTAGGCCAGATCGTCACCGTGAAATGGCGCGGCAAGCCGGTCTTCGTGCGCCACCGGACGGCGAAGGAGATCGAGGCGGCCCGTGCGGTGCCGCTGAGCGAGCTGCGCGATCCGGCCACCGACGCCTCACGCGTGCAAAAGCCGGAATGGCTCGTCGTCATCGGCATCTGCACCCATCTCGGCTGCGTGCCGCTCGGCCATCAGGGCGTCTATGACGGCTGGTTTTGTCCCTGCCACGGCTCGGTCTATGACACCGCGGGCCGCATCCGCCAGGGGCCGGCGCCTTACAATCTCGTTGTTCCGACCTATAAGTTCACCTCCGCCACGAAGATTACGATTGGTTGATCCGCTGCGCCACCACGCGCCAGGCGATCATTGAGAGACTTGAGATCATGAGCGGCCATTCGACCTATGTCCCGAAAAGCGGTCTTGCCCGGTGGTTCGAAAGCCGCCTGCCGATTATGGGCTTGATGCATTCCTCCTTCGTCGCCTTCCCCAATCCGCGCAATCTGAATTATTGGTGGACGTTCGGCGGCATCCTTTCCTTCATGCTCGTGGCGCAGATCGTCACTGGCGTCATCCTCGCGATGCACTACACGCCGCTAGCATCGGTCGCCTTCGATTCCGTCGAACACATCATGCGCGATGTGAACTATGGTTGGCTGCTGCGCTATGCGCATGCCAATGGCGCCTCGATGTTCTTCATCGCGGTCTATATCCATATGCTGCGCGGGCTCTATTACGGCTCTTATAAGTCGCCGCGCGAAGTGCTCTGGATTCTCGGCGTCATCATCTATCTCCTGATGATGGCCACCGGCTTCATGGGCTATGTGCTGCCTTGGGGCCAGATGAGCTTCTGGGGCGCGACCGTCATCACCAGCCTCTTCTCGGCGATTCCGTTCGTCGGCGATTCGATCACGACTTGGCTCTGGGGCGGCTTTGCGGTCGACAATGCGACCTTGAACCGCTTCTATTCGCTGCATTATCTCTTGCCCTTCATGATCGCCGCCGTGGTCGTCCTCCATATCTGGGCCTTGCATGTGCCGGGCTCGAACAATCCGACCGGCGTCGAGGTCAAATCCGAGAAGGACACGCTGCCTTTCCATCCTTATTTCACGGTCAAGGATGGCTTCGCCCTCGTCTGCTTCCTCATCTTTTATGCGTGGTTCGTCTTCTATGTGCCGAACTATCTCGGCCATGCCGACAATTATATCGAAGCGAACCCGCTGCAGACGCCGCCTCATATCGTGCCCGAATGGTATTATCTGCCCTTCTATGCAATTCTGCGCTCGATCCCGTCGAAGCTCGGCGGCGTCATCGCCATGTTCAGTTCGATCCTGCTCTTCGCCTTCCTGCCCTGGCTCGACACCGCCAAGGTGAAATCGGCCGCTTATCGGCCACTCTACCGGATCTTCTTCTGGATCTTTGTCGCCTGCGCGATCGGACTCGGCTATATCGGCGCCATGCCGCCGGAAGGCGCTTATGTCATCGTCGGGCGGGTGCTGACGACCTATTACTTCCTGCATCTCCTTATCATCCTGCCGCTTCTCGGACTTATCGAGACGCCGCAGCCACTGCCGGCTTCGATCGCCGAATTGGTTCTCGAGCCGGCACAGGCGACTGCCAAAGTCTGAGCCGCAGGGATCTGAGATGGACTCGCTTCAGATGGATTCGCTCTCGGGAAAAAAGACCATGGTCCTGCGTAAGACATCGGGTCTCTTCGGCGTGGCGCTTAACGCGTTTGTTCTTGGCGCGCTCGTTTTTGGTGGCCTCGCTTTCGGCGGGCTCGCCGTTAAGGCAGCCGAATCCGACAGTTCACAAACCGAGAGCGGGCATAGTCACGCGCAAGCGGTTCCGGCGCGCCAAAATTGGAGCTTTGCCGGACCTTTTGGCCAATTCGATCAGGCGCAGTTGCAACGCGGCTTCGAGGTTTATCAAAAAGTCTGCTCGGCCTGCCATTCGCTGAAGCTCTTGGCCTTCCGCGATCTCAGCGAGCCCGGCGGCCCGGATTTTTCGGAAGGGCAAGTGAAGACGCTGTCCGCGACCTATAAGGTCAAGGACGGCCCGAACGATGCCGGCGAAATGTATGAGCGGCCGGGCCGGCCGTCGGATCATTTCCCTTCGCCATTTCCGAATGAGCAGGCCGCGGCGGCCGCCTTCGGGACGGCGCCGCCGGATATGTCGGTGCTCGCCAAGGCGCGCCACATACCGCGCCCCTTCCCGCTGTTTATTTTCGATGCCTTCACCCAATATCAGGAGCAGGGACCCGACTATATCGTCGCCCTATTGAACGGCTATACGAATGACAAGGACCCGAACTGGAACGAATATTTTCCAGGCCATAAGATCGCCATGCCGAAGCCGCTGAGCGACGGCGCCATCCAATATACCGACGGCTCGCCGCAGACGGTTCAGCAATATTCGAAAGATGTCGCGGCTTTTCTCTATTGGGCGGCCGAACCCAAGCTCGACACCCGCAAGAAGCTCGGCTTCCGCGTGATCCTGTTTTTGATCGTCTTCGCCGGTTTGCTCTATTTCACCAAGAAGAAGATCTGGGCCGGCGTCGCGCATTGAGCGGTCACCAACGCAGCGTCACATGAAGAGCTTCTCGCCCGTGACTCCTGTGTAGAGACCGGCGACCTGTTCCGCATAGCCATTGAACAAGAGAGTTGGCCGGCGTTCGCCGCCGGTGCCGAGAATCTCTTCCGTGGCTTGGCTCCAGCGCGGATGCGGCACATTCGGATTGACATTGGCCCAGAAGCCATATTCCGAAGGCCCCAATGTCTCCCAAAAGGTCTTCGGCCGCTCCGCAACAAAGGAGATGCGGGTGATCGATTTGATCGATTTGAAGCCATATTTCCATGGCGTCGCGAGGCGCAGCGGCGCGCCGAAACATTTGGCGAGCGGCTTGCCATAGGCGCCGGTGACCATGAAGGCGAGCTCATTGCTCGCTTCCGCCATCGTCAGCCCTTCGACATAGGGCCAGGGATACCAGAACTGCCGCTGACCCGGCGCGATCTTCGGATCCATGAAGGTCTGCATCCGCACATATTTGGCAGCGGCGAGCGGCTTGGCATAAGCGACGAGCGCCTTCAGCGCAAATCCGGTCCAGGGAATCGCCATGGACCAGGCCTCGACGCAGCGGTGCCGATAGAGCCTCTCTTCGAGCGGCATGCGGCGGATGAGATCGTCGATTGCCAAGGTCTGCGGTTTCTCGACGAGGCCGTCGAACTGCACCGACCATGGCCTTATCGGCAAGGCCGAGGCCGCTTCGCCGGCATTCTTGCTCATGCCGAATTCGTAGAAATTATTGTAATGGCTGTTGACCGCCTCGGGCGTGACCGGACGGTCGAGTTTATAGGCGCTGTTGCGCTTGGCTGGATAAAGATCGGCGGTCGGATCGGTGGCCGCGAAGAGAGGCAGCGGCAGCATCGTCTCGGCGAGGAGAGCCGCCGCCCCGGCCTTCAAAAGCGTCCGGCGCGCGACGAACAAAGCTTCGGGCGTCGCCTCGCGTTCCGGAATTTCCCAATGTCTCCGGCGGCGGATCAGCATGGCTTCGCTCCTTCTCGGTTCATTTGAGCCTGCTCGATTCATTTGAGCCTGGCCCAATGCGATCTACGGATCGGCCGCAATCTTTGTTTCTTCGGCCGGCGCGGCCATGCAATCACATTTTCTCGACTGCCGGGGAGGGCCTCCCGTCTTACTGTTTCCAGAAGGAAATAGGAAAAGCTGCGGTAAACCTCTTGCCTCTCGATATTATGGCAGCGAAACTGCACTACTATTCCCCGCGCATCGGCCAATTTCACGCATCGGACAAGAGCTGCATGACCAAAGCGATCGTCGGCATCATCGGCGGCTCCGGCGTCTATCATCTGCCGGGTCTCGAAGATCTGCGCGAAGAGCTGGTTCCGACCCCCTGGGGCGAGCCCTCAGACAGCTTGCGCTTCGGCCGCATCGGCGCGACCGAGGTTGTCTTTCTCGCCCGCCACGGCCGCGGCCATGTCCTGTCGCCGTCCGGCATCAACTATCGCGCCAATATCTATGCGCTGAAAAGCGTCGGCGTGACCGACATCGTCTCGGTCTCGGCCTGCGGCTCGTTCAAGCAGGAGCTCGCGCCCGGCCTCTTCGTCCTGGTCGATCAATTCGTCGACCGCACTTATGCGCGGGAAACCTCGTTCTTCGGCAATGGCTGTGTCGCACATGTCTCCATGGCGCATCCGATCGGTCCGCTTCTGCAAGCGCGGATCGCCGCGGCGGCCGAAGCCGAGGGCATCGACTACGCCATGGGCGGTACCTATGTCGCCATGGAGGGTCCGCAATTTTCCTCGCAGGCCGAATCGCTGAGCTATAAGGCTTTGGGCTATGATGTGATCGGCATGACCGCTGTGCCGGAAGCCAAGCTCGCCCGCGAGGCCGAGATCTCTTACGCGACCATAGCAATGGTCACCGATTTCGATTGCTGGCACCCCGACCACGACCATGTCGATGTCGCCAGCGTCCTCAAGACCGTCGCGGCCAATGCCGACAATGCGGCCCGGCTTCTCGCGCGCCTGTTGCGGGATTTTCCCGCCGAACATGAGGCCTGCCCGATCGGCTCCGACCGGGCGCTCGACGCGGCGCTCATCACGCCGCCTCTAGCACGCGATCCCGCTCTCTTGAAAAAGCTCGACGCCATTATGAAGCGAGTCTCACAGCCATGAGTTTGCAGTCATGAGTTTCCAAACCGATTTGAAAGCCGCCATCAGGACCATTCCGGACTATCCGAAGCCCGGGATCATGTTCCGCGACATCACCACTTTGCTCGGCAATGCCTGCGCCTTTCGCCGCGCCATCGACGAATTGGTGCAGCCCTGGGCCGGCACCAAGATCGACAAGGTCGCCGGCATGGAAGCGCGCGGCTTTATTTTGGGCGGTGCCGTCGCGCATCAGCTCTCGATCGGCTTCATCCCGATCCGCAAGAAAGGCAAGCTGCCGCATAAAACGGTGACAATCGGCTATTCGCTCGAATATGGCGTCGACGAGATGGAGATGCATGAGGACGCGCTGGTGGCCGGCGAAAAGGTCATTCTCGTCGACGATCTGATCGCCACGGGCGGCACGGCGGAAGGCGCGGTGAAGCTCCTGCAAAAGCTCGGCGCCGATGTCGTCGCAGCCTGTTTCGTCATCGATCTGCCGGAGCTCGGCGGCGCCAAGAAGATCGAAGCGCTCGGCGTGCCGGTGCATACGCTCATCGCCTTCGAGGGCCATTGAGACGCTCTTTGGCGGCAGCAGAATAGCCGCTAGATCAAAGCCCTCGCATGCTGTGGCCTACGCGCGCGCCTCGCCGTCATGCGATTTTCTCTTCGAGCGAGAATTGGGAAATGAACCAGCGGGCATACCAGCGCATCGTCCATGGGATGGGAATGATGACAATGGCGGTCAGCACCAGCACAAAGATCCGCCACAACACCTGCCATCCGCTGGCGTTGAAGGAGACGGTTCGCGTCGTGCCCGCGATGTTCCGGCAGATCCATCGTGTCCATGCCGTCGTCACCCAAGCCCAGCCGATGATCGTGAAGATGGATAGATTGAGGAGGATGTTCCAGCCGATATAGGCCCATACGCTACCGGCGAAGTGCAGCGGAAGCTGGCGTCCCTCCGAGCTCAAATTCGCCACAACCCATCTGACGGCTATCCAGGCGAGAAAGGCCTGGATCGGCATGAGCAGATAGGGCAGGTACCAAATATGCGCCAAGCCAACATAGCTGCTGAGCCCCGTCAACACGAAAACATACCAGATGTCGCCGGCCTTGCCCGTGAAAGCGAGATGGGGCCTTTGCGGGACTTGGATATGGCTGAACATCCAGCGGTAGAAGCTGGTGACCGCCCAAGGCGCCGTGACCACCAATAAAGTCCCGAAGACGAGAAGCAGGCCGCGTCCGAAGAGCGCGAAGACGCCAAAATCTGCCGCGAGTTGGCCGCTCGGACGGACCCCGAACCGCGGCGGGCCTCCTGGAAGCGGCTGGGACTGCGGTGGCGGCGGCGGTGCGGGGACCGAGAAAACGAAGCCGGGAACATCGGCCGCCCTCTGCCATTCAGACATGCCATCGGTCCAGACAAGCGTGTCTCGGGTCAGCCGTCCCGCGGCGATCAGAGCGCTGAGCTCGCTCTCCGGAAAGGGACCTTCCTGCTTGCCGCCCGACGCAATGAACCAAGTTCGCTCAGACATGACGTTCCCCCCGCGAAGGCAGCACCGGACGAACCAGGAGCGATCGTCGGGCCGCAAAGCAGGCAGATGCTATAGGCCCTCGGCACGTTTCGGCAATTGCGTTCTCAGATCTTCGCCGGCGGGTGGCGCTGGTGCTGATGCTATAGGCGCTCGGCATCTTTCGGCAATAGCGTTCTCAGATCGTCTCCGGCAGATGGCGCCGGCGCTCGTGCGATAGGTTTCGAACGTCATGCAGGCAAGAGCATGATCCCGAAAAGCTTGGCAAAGTTTTCCGACAAGATCATGCGTCGACGCAAACACGTAGAGCGTGATGGCTACTCAATTTGAAGCCATCACGCTCTTGCGCTGACTCGATCGCGATGGATTTTGGAGCCCACGCTGCGGATCGACCTTAGGAACGATATGTTCAGTTCAGCCGTGCAACCTTAAGATTTGCCGTCCCTTGCCCGATCATGCCGAGCGCTGCCGCGGCGCCGCGCGCGAGATCGAGACCTCGGCCGCGAACAAAAGGCCCGCGATCATTGATCCGTACGTTCACCGAGCGGCCCGTGGCCGGATTGGTGACATGCAGCCAAGTCCCGAAAGGCAACGTACGACTTGCTGCAGTAAACCCATTTGGATTGAAGCGTTCTCCTGAGGCCGTGCGATGACCAGTCGAATAGAACGAGGCTCTTATATAAGTCTCACCATAGGAATGAGCCGATGCAACCTCTACGGAAAACATGGAAATAGACACAAGGCCTAAAGCGATACTGACCAATTTCAACATTTTACCCTTTCTGTTGTTGCAGAGAGGGCGGGTTAGTATTGTCGCTTTATGTCGACAAAATGCGCAGCTTTAGGCAGGAAGAGGTCTAAATTTGGATTTGCCGCGCCAGATCGCCGCGCACAGCGATGATCTTGTCCGTACGGAATAGGCTCTCGTTCAGTGCCTCGATTGGCGTTCGTCCGCCATGCCAAGATGCAGGCCGCAGGAGCTTAGGTCGAAAAGGCTAATGCGGACATGGGCGATCCGTAAATCCGCGACATCATGATAGTTGAGCTCGCCGCGTTCATATTTGCCGGCCGCGATCCGTCCGAAGCTTTCGAGATTGGCGAGAACGATCGTCTGGCGGTCATGCGGTGACGCATTTTGCAGATCGAAATAAGCGTCGATCGCGTCTTTCGGGATGAAGGCCTGAACGAGCATGGGCTCGTCACGCGCCATCAGCATCACGCCATCGCTGTTCGACGTCACATATTCGAATGGGGATAATGCCATCGCTTTCATGTTCCCGCAGCTTGCCCAGATATTGGTGAATTCAGCAGTCATTTATGCGGCACCGGCTTCATCGCCGCCTCATATCGGAAAAGCTGGCCGATTTGTCTTGGCCTTGCTCCCGCTTATTTATTTGCCGGATAGTTTATATTAATACGCACCACCGGCAAATTCCGCGGCCTCGACAGGGGCTTTCGCAAGCGGCGCAGGCGGCCAAATTGGCGCATCTCGAAGGCGAATTGTGCCCTTGTCCTGTAGCTATTCTATCGAAAAGGCGCCACATGGCAGAGCATATGGAAGAAGAGGCGGAATTCAGCGTCGATCAGATCGATGCCGAAACCATCCTGGTGCGGCACCTCGTCGAATCGCACCGTTATGCGTTCTATATCGAACAGCAGGACGGCAAGCGCGTGATCGGCGATGGGATCACCCTCGGAAACACGAATGTAACGCCGCATGATGCCGGCGATTTCACCGCCGGGGCGCGCTTTTTCGCAGAGACGCAGGCACGTCAGCGCGGCTTCATCGATTGAGTGATTTCCGCCTGAATGTTTCGATCCGGCGTCATCGGATGTTCATCTCGCATGCGGCATTCTGGCACCGTCGTCCGCGGTCTTTAAAGTCTCCCGCCATCATGGCGAGCTGCGCAAAGCCAACAAGACCAAGCGCCAGACGGCCTATAGGGAGAAGAGCGAAATGATGAAGATTGTTCCGACTTTGATCGCTGCCGGCTTCATGCTCGCCGGCGTCGCCTTCCAAGCGCAGGCCATGCCGGCGGCGCCCGTTGTTAAGGATCAAAGCTCCAGCATCACCCTCGTGCGGGAAGGTTGCGGCCATGGCTGGCATCGCGGTCCGCATGGCCACTGCCGGCGCAACTGGTAGGTTCGGCCGGCCCGTTAGGGGACCGCGCCGCGTCAGCCGCCGGCAAGATCGGCGCGATACGAAAGCCCCGCGGACACGCGGGGCTTTTCCTTGCGGCCGGGGCGCCGTCAGCCAAATCCCACCGCACGTAGCACCGCTTTCGCGGGGGCAACATTCGATAGGGAGGACGGTGAGATGATGAAAATGATTTCGACCATGGCCACGGCAGGCTTCATGCTCGCTGGCCTCGCCTTCGAGGCGCAAGCCATGCCAGCGGCGCCGGTTGCCGCCGATGAGGCTCCCGGGATCACGCTGATCGCCAGCACCTGCCCGGCCGGCTTTTATCGCGGTCCGCAGGGCGACTGCGTACGGGGTCACATTCTACACTGCGTCGTCCAGTCGACCTCGGCAGGGCCGCGGCGCGTCTGCAGCTGACGCGTTTTGCGGAACGAAAACCCCGCAGCCGCCTGCGGGATTTTTGATTCTGGTGCCGCAAGAGGGATTTCGAACCCCCGACCCTCTCATTACGAATGAGATGCTCTACCAGCTGAGCTATTGCGGCATCCTCGCCCCTTAACCCCCTGCGAAGCAGGGCGGGCGCCATCTCTTAGGCCAGTTCGGCGCGGCTTGGCAAGGCGGCCATAGGCGCAAGGCAAATGTCAGATCACAATGACTTTGGATTGAACCAATCCAAAGTCATGAACGCGATCGATTCTTATAAGTTAGAGCGGGATGCGGGGGGAAAACCGGTTCCCACTTTTCCTCATCCCGCTCTAGACACGGCCGATGCGGCGGATCTCCGTCGGCTCCGGCGGTTCATCTGGGCCCGGATCATCCGGCGCCCCCGGCATGGGAAACACCACTTTTTGCACGGCCCGCGGAGCCCGCGCGCGCGGCACGGAAGCGGTCGCCGACGCCGTCGATTCTGGCGCCTGGCGCGAAGTCCGAGCCTGCGGCTCGGCACCGGCCGAGGCCGTTGTCGGGACCGGCGCCGCGATCGCCGCGGCTACAGGCGGTGCTTCCTTGTCCTGCCCCGCCGGCGCTGCGAGTGCCGTCGCTTCGATCACCGGCACTGCCTCGGACCGCTCGGCCGATGCCGTCGGCAAAGCCCAATGCCGCACCCATTCCGCAGCCTCCAGATCGGCGCCGAGCCGTTCCACCGGCCGCTGCCAGACGAAGGCATCGAGCCGGCCGGTCACCGGCGAGACCGGCGCCCATTGCTTCGAGGCGACGCCATCGGCAATCCAAACCGGATCGCGCGGCGCCCGCGCGCTGCGGGCGAGCCATTCGCGCACCTGGCCCTGATTGCCGAACTCCGCATCCTCGAGTTCCGCCATGATGAGACAGGCGCGCACGCTCGGACGTTCCGCTTCGGCGATGAGCGGCGCCATCGCTTGGCGCGCCGTCTCATATTCGCGCGCCGCGAGTGCCGCCCGGGCGACGATCATATGGCTTTCGGGATCATGCGGGGCGAGCCTGGCAAGCGCCTGCGCCTTGGCGCGACGATCCGCATTGGAATTGCCGGGGCGCAAATCGAGATAGGCTTCGGCGAGCTCCGGATGGCGCTGGCGCGACCAGGCGGCCTCGATGAGCTTCGCCGCTTTGCGGATCTCGCCCTTGCGGCTCAACAGGCGCGCCGCCAGTACCGTGGCCGGGACGAGATCGGGCGCATGCGCCAGCGCCTGGTGGACGAGACGCAAAGCCTCGTCCGGCGCGCGATCGGCCTTGTCGAGCGCGATCGCGGTTTCGAGAACCGCCCGCTGGCGTTGGCCGACTGTCTTGTCGACGAGCTTTGCCGCAATATGGCTTTCCAGGGCCGCAAGCGCGCCCTCCCATTGCGCATGCGCGGCGCGATGTTCCAGCACCGCCTTGGCCGACCACGGCAAAGGCGCGATCTTATGCGCCTCATGCGCATAATAAAGCGCCGCATCCTGATCGCCGCGCCGCTGCGCCTCGACATGCAGCCCGCGCAGGCCAAGCAGCCGCGTCGCCGGCATCTGCGCCAGTCTGTCGAAGGCCGCGACCGCGGCAGCGCGATCGCCGGAAAGCTGCGCCGCCTGCGCCGTCAACAGATGCGTGAGCGGTTCGTCGCAAAGATGGCGGCCGGCTTCTGCTGCCGATTTGCGGGCGAGCCGCGCATCGCCCGCCCCCACGGCGATCATGCCGCGCGACACAGCGGCAAAGCCTTTCGCCTGGCGCCGTGCCGCGGCGCGCTGCCGCATCAGCCGCGGCACACGAAAGAGGAAACGCAGAAGGCTCCAGGCGACGGCAAGCGCCAAGGCGCCAAGGAGCACAACTGCGAGCCCGACACCGACGGAGGTTTCGACGCGATAGCCCTGCCAGCTCAGGACGATGTCGCCGGGCCTGTCGATGATCCAGGCCATGCCGAAAGCGGCGAGGGCCAAGAGGACGAGAAAAACCAGAATGCGGAGCATGTGTGCAGGCCAGGCTAGAGCATGAAACGGAAAAGTTCGTGCGACTTTTCGAGGCAATGAAAAGATCGGTTCGGCCGCGGTTTCAAGACGCCGCCGCGCCGCATCCTGAAGGGTCAGGCGAGCACAGCCCTAAAGCGTGATCGCGTCAATAGGTTCGCAGCGGCCCGATAGCAAAGCGAGATGCGACAGCCTGATGGCAAACTCAGGACTTGACTTTTGCCAGCGCCGCCAAAGCATCGGCTTCGATGAGTTTGGCGGCATTGACGGCATCGACCCGCTGTTGCAGCGCTGCACCAAAGGCCAGCGATTTGGTCTCGGCAGCCTTGGCAGCCTTGGCGGCGGCGGGCAAATCATTCCATTCGCGCAACGCCTCTTCGAGCTTGCCAGCGGTGAGCGCCGCAGCGATTTGCGCGACATGGGCGGCAAGATCATTGCCCTTGGTATCGCCGATCTTGCGAATGCGCACGAGATGCGCCGCATCCTGGGCTAGGCGGCCGAAAAACCCTTCCGCCTTCGGCTCCGGTTCCGCCGCGACGATTGCCGGCGCCAGCGCCGCAAATTGCTTGGCGAGCGCCGCGGGCGTCGCGACGCCGGAAGCCGCGACAGGTTCGAGAAGAGCGAGCTTCGCTCTGTCGGCCCCGTGATTGGCAAGGGCTGAAAGATCGTCGGTGAAGGCGTCGCCTGCTTCCACTTTGCGGCGGAGATTCGCCGCAAGAATGGCGAGTGCATCGGCCTCGGCATGCGCCATAGCAGCTCGTGCGGCGGAGTTTTTTCAGCCTGCACCCCGCGCATTTCGGCGGCGAGCGTTTTCAATCTCTGATCGAGCGATGCGAGCTCTTCTGCGAGCTTGTCGACGCGCCCCGAAAGCGGCGCGAGAGCTGCGGACGGTGTGGCACCCGCTCCGGACGTGTCGGTGCCGGCTTTTTGCGATACCAGCTTCAGCGCATTTTCCAGCTGCTCTATGCTCTGCTGGACATGCGCCAGCGTCGCATTCACCGTCTTCGAGCCGTCCTCCAGCGCATCGAGTTTTTTGCCGAGCGCCGTCGCGCCGGCCTGCAACGATCGTGTGGTCGCTTGTTTGGTCTCTTGGCCATGTTCGAGCGCCGCCACACGCGCCGCCAGCGCGGCCAGCGACTTCGGCGTCTTATCAAGGCGATGCAGGCCGAAGGCGCCGCCAACCGCTATGCCGGCACCAAGGACGATTGCGGCAGCCAGCGGCCATAGGCCGGCGCGGCGCCGGCGCGGCGGCGCGGCTGGCGAAGAAGCGCTTTCTTTCGGTGCGGCAGCGCCCTCTGCTGCAGCTTCCGCCTGTGCTGGCTCCGAAGGCGCAGCTAGAGCATCCACGAGCGCTACGTCCGGTGCCGCGCCTGGAACTTCCGGCGGTATTTCCGCAGATGTGCTTGCGGGATCGCCCGAGACCTTTCCGGCTTCGCTCGCTCGGGTCTCGACCTCTATGGCCTCGCCCTCGATCAGAGGCTTTTCGCGCGGCGGTGCGGTCGTGCCTTGGACGGACGGGACTGGAGCGCCCGATGCCTCGCCGGGCAGCGCGCCTTCACTCTTCTCGGCCTTGTCGTCCTCGGCCATTTTTGTCCCTCAGATCTGCGCGCGTTTGTAGCGGAAGTGGGAGAGAGGTGCAAACGACAGTCGCGTCATGGCCCGGTCTGCCCGGCCATCCAAGCCGAAACGATTCGATATCGTCTGTCTCCATCGGTTCTGATGGAGACATCGCGCAATTGCGTCAAGGCAAGTGCCTGGATGGCCGGGCAGACCGGGCCATGACGACGACCTTTCTAACCCGCCATCGCCTTGGCCTTGTCGAGCAGAGCTTCGGCCATTCTGATGCTCGCGATATCGATCAGCTTGCCGTCGAGCGAGACCGCGCCTTTGCCTTCCTTGGCCGCCTGCTTCATGGCCTCGACAATGCGGCGCGCCTTGCTGACCTCCGCCTCGGACGGGGTGAAGACCTGATTGGCGAGATCCACCTGCGAGGGATGGATCGCCCATTTGCCTTCATAGCCGAGCACTGCGGCGCGCTTTGCGGCGGCGAGATAGCCCTCTTGATCGGAGAAATCGCCGAAAGGCCCATCGATCGGCCGCAGCCCATAGGCGCGGCAGGCGACCAGCATGCGCGTCTGCGCGGCATGCCATTGATCGGCCCAGAAATATTGCCGCTTGCCCTCGGCATCCTTGTCCGACAAGACGCCGTAATCCGGATTGACGCCGCCGATCACCGTGGTGCGGGCGCGGGTCGAGGCGGCATAATCGGCGACGCCGAAGGACATGGCCTCGAGGCGCTTGCTCGCTTGCGCAATGGCTTCGACATTGGCCATGCCGAGCGCCGTCTCGATCAGGACCTCGAAGCCGATCCGCTTCGTCCTCTTCTTCGCCGTCTCGATCTGGGTGACGAGCATGTCGATCGCATAGACATCCGCCGGCACGCCGACCTTCGGTATGAGGATCATGTCGAGCCGCGGACAGGCTTCGACAATGTCGACGACGTCGCGATACATATAATGGGTGTCGAGCCCATTGATGCGGATCATCATCGTCTTGCCGCCCCAATCGATGTCATTCAGGCCGGCGATGATATTGACGCGCGCCTTTTCCTTATCGTCGGGCGCGACCGCATCCTCGACATCGAGAAAGATCACGTCGACATTGGACTTCGCCGCCTTCTCGAACAAAGACGGGTTGGAACCGGGAACGGCGAGTTCCGAACGTTGCAGACGCGGCTGCGCCTGTTCGATCAGGGTGAAGCTCATGGCGAGTCCTCATAGGATCTGGAAGAATGGGTTGGCGCGTGCCCTCTCCCCGCTTGCGGGGAGAGGGGCGGCAGGCATTGCAGCTAACGATCGGAACAGCCTAGCTCACCCTGCGGCGCGGCGGGTTTTGTTCTGGGCGAGAACCTGCGCCATGGTCGAGCCGAACTCGCCGGGGCTCGGCGCCACGGCAAGACCATAGGAGCGCATGATCTCGGTCTTTTCCGCGGCGCTGTCGCCGATGGCCGAAATAATGGCGCCGGCATGGCCCATGCGGCGGCCCTTGGGCGCGGTGAGGCCAGCGACGAAACCGACGACCGGCTTCGACATATTCGCCTTGATCCATGCCGCGGCTTCCGCCTCCTGCGGGCCGCCGATTTCGCCGATCATTAGCACGGCCTCGGTCTCCGGATCCTCCTCGAACAGAGCAAGATGATCGGCGAAGGAGCTGCCGTTGATCGGATCGCCGCCGATCCCGACGCTGGTCGAGACGCCGATGCCGAGTGCCTTCATTTGCGAGGCGGCCTCATAGCCGAGCGTACCGGAGCGCGAGATGATGCCGACCGAGCCGCGAATATAGATATTGCTCGGCATGATGCCGAGCATCGCCTTGCCGGGGCTGATGATGCCGGCGCAATTGGGACCGACGAGCATCGTGCGCCGCTCTTTCGGATAGCGCATGAGATAGCGCTTGACCCGCATCATGTCCTGCGCCGGTATGCCGTCGGTGATCGAGCAGACGAGCCGGATGCCGCCATCGGCGGCCTCCATGATCGCATCGGCGGCGAAGGCCGGCGCGACGAAGGTAATGCTTGTCGTGGCACCCGTCGCCTTCACCGCTTCTTTCACGGTGTTGAACACCGGCACGCCGATACAGGTCTGACCGCCTTTCCCCGGCGTGACGCCGGCAACGACATTGCTGCCCGCAGCGATCATTTCCTTCGTATGGAAGGTCGCCTTTTCGCTGGTGATGCCTTGAACGAGAATCGGTGTTTTTTCGTCGATAAGAATGCTCATGGCGTTCCTTCGTCCCTTAATGTGTGCCGGCGGGCGCGGCGATCGTGCCGCGGCAGGCGGCGACGGCCATCGCGGCGGCTTCGGCCAATGTGTCGGCGCCGATGATCGCTATGCCGCTTTCGGCGATAATCTTGCGTCCGGCTTCGACATTGGTGCCGTCGAGTCTGACGACCAAAGGCACGTCGATCGTCGTTTCGCGGCAGGCCTGGACGATGCCTTGCGCGACCCAGTCGCAGCGGTTGATGCCGGCAAATATGTTGACGAGCACGCTGCGCACTTTGTGATCGGAGAGCACGAGCCGGAAGGCGGTCGCGACGCGATCGGGCGAGGCGCCGCCGCCGACATCGAGGAAGTTCGCCGGATTGCCGCCGGCATGTTTGATCATATCCATGGTCGCCATGGCAAGGCCGGCGCCATTGACGATGCAGCCGATCTCGCCCTCAAGCCCGATGTAGTTGAGATTATGCTCCGCCGCCTGCGCCTCGCGCGGGTCCTGCTGCTGCGCATCGAACATCGCGCCTATGGTCGGGCGACGGAACAGCGCATTGTCGTCGAAGGACATTTTCGCATCGAGGGCGAGAATGCGCTCGTCGGCGGTGACGACCAGCGGATTGATTTCGAGCATTGAGGCATCGCAGTCGCGGAAGGCGCGATAGGCGCCGAGGATCGTCGTCACCGCACGCGCCACCTGTTTGATGTTGAGGCCCAACTGAAAAGCGAGCTCGCGCGCCTGAAAGGCTTGCAGGCCGACAGCCGGCTCGACGATCACTTGCAGGATGGCGGAAGGATCGGTCTTGACGAGGTCTTCGATCTCCATGCCGCCATGCTGCGACGCGATGACTCTGATGCGCTCGGTTTTGCGATCGAGCACATAGCCGAGATAGAGTTCGCGCTCATAAGCATCGGCGACTTCCACATAGACGCGTTGGACCGGCTGGCCTTCCGGACCCGTCTGCGTCGTCACCAAACGTTTGCCGATGAGCTCTTCGGAGGCTTGCCTGATCTCCTGATAGGTCTTGCACAGCCTGATGCCGCCGGCCTTGCCGCGCGCGCCCGAATGAATCTGCGCTTTCACCGCCCAACGCCAACCGCCGAGCTGGGTCGCGGCATAGACCGCTTGCTCCGGGTTGAATGCAACGGCTCCAGGCGGCACCGCGACGCCGAAACGCGCCAAGAGTTCCTTCGCTTGATACTCATGAATATTCATATGCCACCACCTCTTGAACGCCGCCGACCGAGTGCCGCTGAGATCGATAGAGATCGGTTAGCCGAGTTTGATCGCGACCGCCAGGCCTTCATACGACGAAAGTCGAGTCCCTTATCTTTGAAAAATATGCTGAGCCGCGCGCATTCCGATAGCGGATTTGGCATGCAAGAAGGTGAAAATCGGAAAGAGCATTTGGCGCTGCGAAATAGCCGATGCGAGGCACGCTGGCTTTTCGATGCCGTCACTAAAGGTCACGATGACTTTGGATTGATTCAATCCAAAGTCGTAAACGTGATCGATTCCAATAATTAGAGCGAGATGCGGGCGGAAAACCGATTGCCACTTTTCTGCATCCCGCTCTCGAATTTCTGCGCAATTGATCGATAAATGGCCGGCTGCGCATTGTTACAGGATGCTGAAATTTTTTCGCGATGCAGCAGCGAGCCTCGCGTGCGGCATGCGCGCTTCGGTCGAAACATGGCTCGCCGCATGTCTTTGACCTGCGGCCATCGATCGCAAGAAATTTTCTTTAAGCTCGATTCAATTATCGTGAGGCGCGACCTGACTTTATGGCACGTCTTCTTCGATCGGCGCGAAGATCTCATTGCACAGCGTGATCTGATCGGGATGGACGAGCAGCTTGCCATCCATTCCCAAATCGCGGCCTTGCTCGCATTCGGCGCGAAAACCTTCGGCATCGCCGATTGCCGTATAGGCGCCGTCTATGATCTCCACGTCATAGGCGCGTGCGGCGGCGATGAAGATCGCAAGATGCACAAGAATGGCGGCGCGTCCGGGCTTGAGCTTCGCTCGGCATTCGCGCGCGAGATCCTGCGTGCCCACGACGACGGCGCTGAGGCGGGAGGCAGGATCGGCGGCCGCCCGCAGAATCGAATCGGCATTAAGCACAGCGAGCGGCGTTTCGAGCATTGCCCAGAGCTTCACATGTTCGGGCGCGCCGGCCTCGCGCAGATCCTTGGCGGCGCGCATGACATCGCCGGAACTCGACACTTTGGGGATGAGAACGGCATCCGGGGCGCAGGCGGCGACGGCCGTCACATCCTCCTTGTACCAGAGCGTCGAAGGCGCATTGATGCGGACGATGATCTCGCGGCCGCCATAGCCGCCGGCGCGAAGCGAGGCCGATGCCGCAGCCCGTGCAGCGAGTTTGTCTTCCGGTGCGACGCCATTGCCGAGATCGAAGATCAATGCATCGGCGGCATAGGCCTTGGCGGCCTCCTGCGCATTGGCGTCCGCACCCGGAAGACAGAGAAGGCTGCGGCGGGAACGGACGGTCATTTTGCGCTCCGGTTCATTGTGGTAGAATTGTTGCGACGCACAATATGCCCACAAGACCGACATGCAAATCCCTTTCGGATCTGTTCTTTTTGCAAGGGGCGCGGGTTCGGCCTCGCCATGCTTATGGAGCTTTGCCGATGGATGATGATCGGCGACCCTGGCTCGCCGGAATCGATGGCTGCCCCGGCGGCTGGATCGCGGTGTTTTGCCGCTACGGTCGGCCGGAGGAAGCGACAGCCGCGATCAAGCGCCATTTCATCGATATCGTCATGGACCCGCGTGCGCCGGCCGTCATCGCTGTCGACATGCCGATCGGCCTGCCGGATTGTTCCGCGCGTGGCGGGCGGCAGGCGGAACGCGAAGTGCGCTTGCGTGTCGGCCCGCGACGCTCATCCGTCTTTTCCATTCCCTCGCGTGCGGCTGTCTTTGCGCATGGCGAAGGCTATGCGAGGGTCTGCGCCATCGCGCGGCAGACTTCCGATCCGCCCTGGGCTCCGTCCAAACAGGCCTTTCACATATTTCCGCGCATCATGGAAATCGACGCTGTCTTGCGGCATCATCCGGATGCCATCAAACATGTCCATGAAGTCCATCCGGAACTCGCTTTCGCTCTGATGAATGAAACATCGCTGAGCGAACCCAAGAAGAAGCGTGGGCGGCTTCACGAGCCGGGCCTTGCGGCGCGGCGGGCCCTGCTGCTGAGAGAAGGATTTTTAGCTGAATTTCTCGATGGGCCACTGCCACGCGGCAAGGAGTCATGTCCGCGAGCCGCTCGCGACGACCTCTACGATGCCTGTGCAACGCTTTGGAGCGCGGCGCGGATCCATGCTGGAGACGCCAGAGTTTTTCCGTCTGTGCCGGAGCGCGATGCCGCAGGCTTGCCTATGGCCATCCGCGCCTGATGCGCCGCTCTCCGATCACGCCGCGCATAGACGGCTTGGCGCAAGGATTTTCAGCATGTCGAGGAAAAGTCTAGCAAGCTTTGCTGGACAAGCTTCGAACGCCATGTCTCCTTCCTGTGATGAAACGGAGCTCGCCATGTCCGCTGCCCTTGAAGATATTTCCGACGACTTGGCTCGCACCCTTTTGCCGGCGCGCCTCGTCGAAGGCTATGAAGTTTTTCTCGCCGGCCGGTTCCGGCGCGAACAGGATCGCTATGGCGAACTCGCCAAGACCGGGCAAAGGCCGAAAGTTCTCCTGATCGGCTGTTGCAATTCGCGCGTCTCGCCTGAAGTCATCTTCGATGCCGATCCCGGCGAGATCTTCGTCGTGCGCAATGTCGCCAATCTGGTGCCGCCCTATATGCCGAATAATGATCTGCACGGTACCTCGGCATCGCTCGAATTCGCCGTCGTGCACCTCGAGGTCGAACATATCGTCGTCATGGGCCATGCAAGCTGCGGCGGCGTGCGCGCCTATGTCGAAGCTGCCGCCGATCCGCGGCCATCGCCGCCGCTGCCCGGCGATTTCATCGGCCATTGGATGTCGCTCATCAAGCCGGCAGCAGAGCGGATCGGCCCCCCTACCGAGTCGCTCGACCTCTATGCCGAACGGCTCGCCAAAGCATCCATCATCCATACGCTCGCCAATCTGCGCAGCTTTCCTTACGTCCGCGAACTTGAAGCAAGCGGCAAGCTCGCCTTGCATGGCGCTTATTTCGGCGTCGCCGACGGCCGTCTTCTTGCGCTCGACGAAAGAAGCGGCGAATTTCTGCCGGTCGCCGAAGCGGCGCATGCCGAGGCGTTAGCCACGCCGCGTTTTTGAAAGGCGGGCGATGATCGCAAGAAATCGTCTGCCGCGCCGATCCCATTGCCGATTCGTTGGACTGATATGTCATTCGTGCTGCAGCTCTTCCGTCTCTTCTACATCGCCTATTTGCGCTTTGCCGGCAACGACGGCTGGGCGATCGCCAGCCATGTCGCGCTGACGATTTTAATGTCGATGTTTCCGTTTCTGATTTTCATCACCGCGCTCGCCGGCTTTTTCGGCACGCAGCAGCTCGCCGATGAAGCAACCCGCATGCTGCTGCAAACCTGGCCAGAGCAAGTGGCGCGGCCTTTGGCCCACGAGATCAACAATGTGCTCACCCACAGCCACACGGGTCCGCTGACCTTGGGCATGGCGCTCTCGCTCTATTTCTCGTCAAGCGGAATCGAATCTCTGCGGGTGGGTCTCGACCGCGCTTATGAGGTTAAGGACCTGCGGCCGTGGTGGCTGTCGCGGCTCTTCTCGGTCTTCTTCGTCCTGGTCGGCGCGGCGGCGCTTCTGGCGCTCGGCTTTCTGATCGTGCTCGCACCGCTGATTTGGGCGAGCATGCTGCATTTCGCTCCGGCGATGCATGCGCTCGAACAGCGTGTGACCTATGCCCGCTTCGCGATTGCCGCGGCGCTGCTTCTCGTGGCGCTCGTCATCGTCCATAAATATCTGCCGGCGGGACGCCGATCGCTCGCCGAGATCGCGCCGGGCATCGCGCTGACGCTTTGCCTCTGGATCGAAGCCGGCTATTGGTTCGGCGTCTATCTCGCCGAATTCGCGCGCAATTATGTGAATGTCTATGCCGGCCTCGCCTCGGTGATGATCGTGCTCGTGTTTCTCTATATGCTGGCGGCGATCTTCATCTATGGCGCGGAGCTCAACGCGGCGATCATGCATGCGCGGCAAGAAAGGCGCGCCCAGCAAACGGCAAAAGCGGATGGAAAAGCGTGAGCCTGACACAGCTGGCGCCCTCTTGACGCCGCAGTTTTTGCTATGCTCCTACAGTTCATATCCTTGCCAGGGATGATCTGAGCGCCTCATGATCAGGCCGGTCCTCGCTTTCCTCATATTGTGCGGCCTCGGGTTTTCCGCCGCGGCCGAAGACGCCGCGCCGCAGCTGCCGAGCCTTGCCTTGAACCCGGTTGCGCCACCTGCCTTAAGCCCGCCGACGCCGTCGATCTGGAGCGGGCTTTATGTCGGCAGCGACGTCTTCGCCATTGCGGGCGGCGGCGCAAAAGGCCGGGTGGGCGGCGGAGGCTTCATCGGCTACAGCCACGAATTCGCCAACAATTTTGTGGTCGGCATCGACGGCGAGGCGGGCTATTCTCCGGCCTGGTTTCAGCCTGGTCCGTTCAAAGGCTATGACTATGGTGCCGCCAATGTCAGATTGGGCTATGACATGGGCCGGCTGATGCCTTATGTGACGACCGGCGTCATGCTTGCCAAACCGACCGCGCGTGCGGGCTCGGTCGATGCCGCGGATTCGGTCAACGATCTTTTCACCCCATCATCGAATGTGAAGGCTGCGGGCACGGTCGGCGTCGGCGTCGATTATGCGGTCACCAGCCATCTGACGGTGTCGGTCGGCGCCAGCGTCGGCAGAGGTCCGGCGGCTTTCGGGCCATAGATCGCGCGGCGCGAGGGTTTAAAGGCAATGATCCAGCATACCGTGACGCCGGTGCTGCGCATCGCCTATGAGGCCGGCGGCCCGGACGATGGCCAGCCGGTTTTGCTGCTGCATGGCTGGCCGGATGATGTGCGCGCCTATGACCGGATCGCGCCTGTCCTGCATGCCGCCGGCTATCGGACCATCGCGCCTTGGCTGCGCGGCTTCGGCGCCACCGCCTTCCTTTCGCCCGAGACGATGCGCTCCGGCCAGATCGCCGCTATGGCCCAGGACGCGCTCGATCTGGCAGAAGCCCTCAAGCTCGATCGTTTTGCGATCGTCGGCCATGATTGGGGCGCGCGCATCGCCTATGTGCTGGCCGCGACCGTTCCGGAACGGGTGACGCGCATCGCCACACTCTCGGTCGCCTGGCAGCCGGGGAAATTGGCGACCCCCGATTTCGACCAGGCGCGGCACTATTGGTATCAATGGTTCTTGGCGACGGAGCGCGGCGCAGAGATGATCCGCAAAGACGGCAAGGCCTTCGCGCGCTTCCAATGGGAGAGCTGGGGGCCGCCGCATTGGTTTACGGATGCCGACTTCGAGGCGACGGCAGCCAGTTTCGCCAATCCCGATTGGCCCGAGATTACGCTCCATTCCTATCGGGTGCGCTGGGGCGAGGCGGAACCAGACCCGCGCTATCACGCGCTTGAGGAACGGGCGAAGGCCGCGTCGACGATCTCGACGCCGACGCTCATGATTCAGGGTGGCGCGGACCAATGTCTTCTGCCGATTTCGTCGGAAGGCAAGGAGCGGCATTTCACTGGCCCCTATCGGCGCCATGTGCTGAGCGGCATCGGGCATTTTCCGACGCGCGAGGCGCCGCAGGCGGTGAATGACTTGCTTCTCGAGTTTTTGCGAGGATAAGCGACCGCGATGGCAGATGCGATAGGCTGTTCGCCCACCGACCCTTATGACCTCCAGCGTTTTGTTGACGCGCAGGCGCCGGTTTTTGAACGGGTCTGCGAGGAGCTGCGCGAAGGGCATAAGAGCAGCCATTGGATTTGGTTCATCTTTCCGCAGATCGCCGGCCTCGGCCACAGCGAGACGGCGCGCCGATTTGCGATCTCGTCGCGCGACGAGGCCGCAGCCTATCTGGCGCATCCGCTCCTCGGCCCGCGGCTTTACGACTGCACAAGGCTCGTCAATCGCATCGAAGGCCGCACGGCGAGAGAGATCTTCGGCCAGCCGGACGATCTGAAATTTTGCTCCTCGATGACGCTTTTCGCGGCGGCGGCCCCCAACAATGCGATCTTCGAAGAGGCGCTACAAAAATATTTTGACGGCGTCAGCGACCGCCAGACGCTGGAACGGCTCTAGAGATCACTCGGTCGCACCGGCGAGAGTTTCGTCGAGCCTTTCCCGGCGGCGAAACAGGCGGCGCGGACAGCCGCCTGATAGAGTCTGCGCAGCCGCGCGCGCCAGCGCTTGCCGGGAGAGCACGGCCAGGCATCATCATCGACACCGCCGACGAAGTTGAACTGAGGTCGGGAGCAGCAGGATCCGATCAGGTTGTCTTTGCGCATAGTGTCCTCGTCTTTCATCACTTAAATATCGAGATACCTAGTGATATCGATATTTAGGGGCTAAAAAAATGCTCAAGCTACATTCTTGCGGCGCGGCGCAGCCTGGCCACCGCCGAGGCAGCATTCTGCCTTAAGAAACGAGATTGCCTCGTTGATTCGATCAAAGCAGGGTCGACACAGGACAATTCGGCCTCGCTTCTCCTGCTCCACCAGCCCTGCGCCAACCAGACCGCGAAGGTGAAAGGCAAGCGTCGAGGCCGGAACATCTATCCGAACCTGGATGTCGCCGATTGGTAGACCATCGCGGCCTGCCTTGATCAGAAGGCGCAAGATGTCCAGACGTGTGCGGTTACCAAGCTCGGCAAAGACTTTGGCGGCGCTATCGATCTGCATATATCCTATATAGGACGGTAGGCGCATAAAGCAACTACAAATTTGGTTATATAGTTGTGCGGCGGGCAGCCAGCATCGCTTTCAAGCAGATCAACATACCACACGAAACAGCCCTTCTTCGCCGAGGCTTCGAAGGGCAATCCTGCGAAGCGCATCGCGCGAAGCAGGATGGCGTCCCGGAAGGGATTCGAACCCCTGACCTACGGTTTAGGAAACCGTTGCTCTATCCTGCTGAGCTACCGGGACATTGAAGCCCAATGCGGCGACTGCCCGCGCATTCATCTGCGATTTAGCCGGGTCTGACTTAGCATGTCCAATGCGCGCGTGCCAACGGCCCGCCTGACCGAAAGCCTTTCTATGGCGGCTGTCTTCAACCAGCACAAACTCACCCGCAGGCTCGGATGGGCGCGAGGATTGGCGCTTGCGCTGCTGATAAATATGCCCCGCGCCATCGCGATGACGGCCGCGCCCGTCGCCTCCGCGTGCCCCACGGCCGGCACGCAAAGCGCCAAGGTCGCCAAAATCGATGAGAGGCTCGACATTATTTTGCAGGACGGCCGCAGCCTGCATCTTGCCGGTCTCGATCCGCCGCAGCCAACACCGGATGCGCCGGATTTTCCGGCGCGCGCCAGGGACGCGCTTGCCGCCGTGGTCGGCAATGGGATCAGCTTCCTGCCTCTGGCGCCGACGCCAGACCGGTGGGGGCGGATCCCGGCTTTTGTTTTTTTACCGCCGCGTACGCAAGGCGCGCCGCCTGAGGCAGCGGCAGATTTTCTGCTCGCGCAAGGGTTTGCGCGCTTCATGCCGACGCAAGAGGCGCATCCGTGCCGCGCGGCTTTTCTGGCCGCTGAAGAAAAGGCGCGCCGCGCCCAGCTGGGGCTTTGGCGTGATCCTTATTATGCCATTATAGAGGCGACAAATCGCGCCGCTTTCGCCGAAAAGGCGGCAACCAATGTCATTGTCGAGGGCCGTCTCGTCGACGTAACATCGACAGAGTTTCGCACCTCGCTCCAGTTTGCGCCGCGAAGCGACCGCGCCTTCTCAGTCACGATTTTGCAACGCAATGTCGCCATATTTGACCGGTCTGGACTGGATTTTCGTGCTCTCATCGGCCGCAATTTTCGCATCCGCGGCCTTCTCGATCTGCGCTTCGGACCGCAGATCGAAATATCGAGCGACGACGACATCGAATTGATCACGGACGGACAAAAACAAAGGGGCGGGGCCCGGCAGAGCGAAATGAACGCCGCGCCGCCGCCCGCAAAAGATCCATGAAGCCGCGCTCCATCTTCCCAGATCACGATGACTTTGGATTAAATCAATCCAAAGTCATGAACGTGATCGATTCCAAAAGTGTAGAGCGGGATATGCAGATAAGCTTGCGCAATCTGCATAAACTTGATTGCGCCGGAAAACCGGTTCCCACTTTTCCTCATCCCGCTCTAGTGACGCGTCACGCCGGTTTTGATGCGGTCCTTGTGTGTCTGCGGGTGAAGCTCTCGCGGCTCGGGCTTGTGCTCGCGGCGCTCGCCCTTGTCGGCTGCGCCATGATGGAAAGCCAGGGCGAGAAGCCGCTCACGGCCGAGATTCCGGCCGCAGCGCCACGCACGCTCGGGGTCGAGACGCTCTCCTCCGCCGAACACAAGAAGATGATCGCGACGTTCGGCGGCGAATATAGCTATCCCGTGGCCGAACGCTTCCTCAACAATGTTCTCGCCAAGCTAGCCAAGACGGGCAGCGCCCCCACCGAACCTTATAAGGTGACGATCCTCAACTCGCCCATCGTCAACGCTTTCGCAATGCCGCCCGACAAGATCTATGTGACGCGCGGCCTCTTGACCCTCGCCAATGACGCCTCGGAGGTCGCGGCGGTGATGGCGCATGAGATCGGCCATATCACCGCCCATCACGCCATGTTGCGCGCCGAGCAGGAAAAGCGCGCCGCTATTATCACGCAAGCCGCCAGCGTGATCCAGAGCCGCGAAAGAGGCGAGCAGGTCGCAGAGATCGAGGAGCGGACGATTGCGAGCTTTTCGCGCCAGCAGGAGTTCGATGCCGATGAGATCGGCATCAAATCCATGGCCAACGCCGGCTACGACCCTTATGCCGCGTCGCGCTTTCTCAAAACGATGGAACGGGCGCGCCAGCTGCATGCGGCCGAATTCGGCCAGGGCGCGGCGTCCCAACCGGACCTCCTCGCGACCCATCCTTCGACGCCGGCGCGGGTCGCGCATGCGATGGCCATCGCGCGCCAATACGGGCCGCCGGGTGTAGGCACGACCGACCGCACCGCCTATCTCGCCGCGATCGACGGCATGATGTATAGCGACGACCCTTCCGATGGTGCGATCCGCGGCCGGACATTCATCCATCCCCGCCTCGGGTTCCTCTTCGTCGCGCCGGAAGGTTTCGTTTTGGAAAACTCCGCCCAGGCCGTGCTCGGCGTCAAAGCCGGTGGGCTCGAAGCGCTGCGCCTCGACAGTGTCCGTCTGGCGGAAACGACATCGCTTGAAAGCTATATCGGCTCGGGCTGGATCGATGGGCTCCTGCGCAGTTCCGTCCAACCGCTCGATGTGAATGGCATGCCGGCACTCACAGCCATCGCCCGCGCCGGCGAATGGAATTTTCGCGTCGTGCTCGTCCGTTTCAATTCGACGCAAGTCTATCGAATCATTTTTGCGATCCACAGCCTCACCGATGCGGCGGAAAAGAGCTTTCGTGCGTCAATCTTGTCGTTTCGCCATACGACAGCTGACGAGGCGGCGCGGGTGCGGCCGTTGCATGTCGTCATCGTCACGGCGCGCGCAGGCGACAAGGCCGAAACGCTCGCGACCAAAATGGGGGTGGTCAATCAGCCTCTCGAAAATTTCGAACTGCTCAACAACCTGCATGAGACGGGACCTTTGCAGGTCGGCGAACATTACAAAATCGTGAGCGAATGAGCGCGTTGCATCGCAACAGAGAACGGAACCCGGCGCCGCACGAGACGTTTACGGGATGTCGCTTCACGAAGAAAAATCGGGTGCGGCGCAGGTGCAGAACCGCCACGACGTTACCTTGAACTTGGCGGTTCCTCAGACACGGTTAGCCGAGATGGATGGACAACGGCAGCACGCATGAGGGCCTATTCAGAAGCCTTCTGAAAATTTTCTCGGGGCGTGGAAGCCGCCGATTTCGCCGAACACCGGCCCGCCGCAAATCGATCACAGGAACGATCATGGCATATCTCGTGGGTGTAGGACGGCAGCTTGTCGCGGCCGCCAAATCAGCACCTTTTCTCGACCGCGACGAAGAAAGAAATTTGGCGGTGCGTTGGAAGACGCAGCGCGATGAAAATGCCCTGCACCAGCTCACCCGTGCCCATATGCGGCTGGTGATTGCACTTGCCGTCCGCTTTCGCCATTACGGCTTGCCGATTGCGGATCTTATTCAGGAAGGCCATGTCGGCCTGCTCGAGGCCGCGGCGCGATTCGACCCTGCGCGCGAAGTGCGCTTCTCGACTTATGCGACTTGGTGGATCAGAGCCGCTATTCAAGATTACATTCTGCGCAATTGGTCGATCGTGCGCGGCGGGACGAGTTCGGCGCAAAAAGCGCTTTTCTTCAATTTGCGCCGGCTGCGGGCCAGGCTGACGAGCGCCGGGGGCGGTTCGGCCGTGGTGTTCGACCGTATCGCAGAAACCCTCGGCGTTTCGCGGAGAGACGTTGAGTTCATGGAACTCAAGGCTGTCCGTTCCGGATGTTTCCCTCAATGCACCAATGTCCGACAACGATCTGGGCGTGCCGTCACAAAGGCTCGATTTCCTGCCCGACGATGGACCGCTGCCGGACGAAATCGTCGCCGGCGCCATCGATGCCAACCGCCGTGCCGCTTGGCTCGCCGACGCTTTGGCGGGCCTCACCAAACGCGAGCTCGACATATTGCGGGAGCGTCGTCTCGTCGAGAATGCTGCAACCCTCGAATCTCTCGGGGACCGTCTCGGCATATCCAAGGAGCGCGTGCGCCAGATCGAAAACCGTGCGCTTGAAAAATTGCGGCGGGCGCTCATTGGCCAGCATCCGCATGAGCATCGGGACCACGCCGCTTAAATCGCTATGAGTTTGGCGGCGCGGCTCAAAACAAAAGGCCCGGCGCATGCCGGGCCTTTGTCTTTCGTCACTCTTGCGAGCGGCGATGCTCTACATCAAAGAAGTGGAGCATGTCCTTAGTCGGAAAAGTCTATCAACTTTTCCGGGACATGCTCGCGCGATCAAGCCGCCTCGTCGATATCACCTTCTTCCGTGTCCGCCACCGCATCGGCATCGGCTTCTTCCGCCTTGCCTCGGCGCGGACCCTTCTGCAGCTGCGACTCGATCAGCTTCAGCGACTCCGTCTCGGTCAGCTTCTGCACCACGGCGATTTCCCGCGCCACACGATCGAGCGCCGCTTCATAGAGCTGCCGCTCCGAATAGGACTGCTCCGGTTGCGCATCCGACCGATAGAGATCGCGGACAACTTCGGCGATCGCGACGAGGTCGCCCGAATTGATCTTCGCCTCATATTCTTGCGCCCGCCGCGACCACATGGTCCGCTTGATACGGGCGCGGCCGGTCAGCGTGTTGAGGGCGCGCTTGACCACTTCGGGCCCGGCGAGCTTGCGCATGCCGACGCTGACCGATTTCGGCGTCGGAACTTTCAGGATCATCTTGTCCTTGACGAAGGAGATCACAAAAAGCTCGAGCTTGAAGCCGGCGACCTCCTGCTCCTCGACCGCGATGATCTGACCGACGCCATGGGCCGGATAGACGATATATTCCGTCGGCTTGAAGCCTTGCTTCGGCGCCGCGGGCTTGATTGTCTTGGCCGCTGCACCGGGCTTTTCCGCCGGCTTCACTTCGGCTGATTTTACCTCGGTTTTCACCACTTCGGTGGCCTTCAGGTCCTTGCCGACAGGCTGCGGCGTGGCGACACCGCCCCTGACGGGCGCGGGCGCGCCGGAGGCAACGGGTGGAACCACCGCGGCCGGCATTTTCTTCTGAATTTTCTGAATCACTGGACGACCGCTTGTCTCGATGGTTGCTTCGGCCATTCGGCCCTTGGCGCCCGGGGTGGCATGAAGAGTGTCACGCCCCGCCGCTGCCTGCTTGTTAGGCAAGGGGCGCAGGGCGAGCCGAATTTCCGGATGTGCTGCGAGCTTCGACGCCGCCTTCTCGGCGACGGCCCTGATCGTTTCGACATTCGACAATTTAGCGCCGCGTGGCGCAGCAGCAGGAGCCACCGATTTGCCGGGGCGTGTGGGCGGAGCCGCAACCGATCCGGCCCGCAGCTTCGCGCGTTGAGCCGATTCGCTCTGCTTTGCCTTGACGCTCCGCAGCTGGCTCGGCTTCCCTGCCGGCTTGGCGGTTTTTCCGGCGGAGCCAGCCTTCGCGACCGGGCGTGCCGCCGTCTTACGCGCCGCAACCTTGGCTGTCGGCCGCGGTGCCGGCACCGCCTTTGCTCTCGGCGATACGATCTTTGCTCTTGTTACCGATGCTTTTGTCGACGATGCGGCTTTTGCCGGCCGTCGAGGCGGCGCACTGCGGGCGGCTTTGGCCGGAACGGTCTTGCTGGTGCGCGCGGCGGTCGTCTGCGGTTTAGCTGAAGCTTTCGCCTTGTCGGCTATGGCATGTTTGACCGCCGTTTTAATAGTCGCCGCCTTGGTCTTAGACCGACCCGAGGCGCTCCGCGTGACCGTTATGCGTGCCTTCTTCGGGCTCGACTCAGCCCCGCGCTTGGTCAGTCTACCGCGCGCAGCGGTCGATTTCCCAGCTTTCGATTTGGCTCGGGCGGCCTTGGTTTTGGGGGATCTTACGATCTTTTTGACGGAGGACATACGCGGCGCACTCCTGTTTGGCTCCGCTTTGGAGACGGAGCGCAGTGGCAACGGCGAGGGCTCGGCTCCCGCCGCACGAAAAAAGCCCATTATCCATCCTCGCCAGAACGGATCGGCTCAAGCCTCACACGAAGATCATCCGGGCACGGCGGCATGGGCGCAGGCCCCGGACGCCGATAGCTCAAGGATAGAAATCGCTGCCTCGGAAGCTTCCCCCGAGCGACGAGGCTGATTTCGGATGACCAAAATTTGGCCGTTTGTTAAAATAGCATGAAAAGGCGAGAAAATCAAAAACTGCGCGACCCCTCGCGTGCGACACCGCCGCGCGGGATGGCGCTTTGTCATCTTTTTCGAATTTTTGCCCTTGATCGCCCGTTTTAATCGCCCTTACCCGGCTCCCGCGAAAGCAAGGCCAATTTTCCCGGTTGGCCGTCGAATTCCTTGGCCGAGGGGTCGTGTTTGCGCTTATGCGAGATATTCGGCCAGACCTTGGCCATTTCCTTGTTCAGCTTGAGCCACTCCTCGAGGCCTTTTTTCGTATCCGGCTTGATCGCCGCGGCCGGGCATTCCGGCTCGCAGACGCCGCAGTCGATGCACTCGTCCGGATGGATCACCAGCATATTCTCGCCTTCGTAGAAGCAATCCACCGGACATACTTCCACGCAATCCGTATATTTGCATTTGATGCAGTTTTCGACGACGACGAAAGTCATTCTCTTTCCTCCGCGCCGGCCTTTCGCCTGCGAGACCGGCTTATCCGTGGAGGTTTTGCTAGCGCCTTTGCTGCAGTTAGGCAAGACGATCGGGCGACGCCTGCGAGCTGAAACTCAATTTTCGACCTTGCCGTCCACGTTGAGATCCTCGAAGAGCAGACGCGCCTCGCTGAAGGGGCCCCGCCGCGCTGCAAGTCCGACGATCCGCAGCACCGCGACCCGGCCTTCGAGCGCGATCGTCAGAACATCGCCCGGCCCGACGGGTTTGGCCGGCGTCTCGGTCCGCTGCGCATTGACCCGCACATGGCCGTCCAAGACGAGCTTGGCTGCCAAACTCCGCGTCTTGACGACCCTCGCGAACCAAAGCCATTTGTCCAGCCGCTGCTTATCGGCCATGCCCCCTCGTCGCCGGCAAGTGAAACCAAGCCGCTTCGCAGTCTTGGAACATGTTCCAAGGTCGGAAAATCATACGGGCATTGCCGCCCCCCTCGAAATATGATCGGTGAAGGCGGAAACAAGCCGCGCGAAGCTGGCGGGCTCCTATTGATGTCTGCGCGACTGCTCTGCAACAGCAATTCCTTGCACCTTCATCATGACGAATGATCCGGCACTTCGGCTGCCGGCGCTTTGCCGATCGGCCCGAGATGCGTCGATGCGAAGGCCTCCGAATGTTTCAGGCCAAATCCGAGCATGCGGTCGATCCCGATATGCGCGCCCCAGATGAGGGCGACCGCCAGCGCGCCGGAAGAAGCGGCCAGAAAAGCCGCCCCGCCGAGAACCAACGGGCCGACATAGACATGCGCGGCATTGTAGACGTACGCACCCCGCCGCGGCCCGGCCAGATAAGCGAGCATCGAGAGATCCGGCGCGAGGATCAGACCCGCAAACAACCACCAGGACTGGCCGGTGCGGCTGAAAGCGATGACCGCCGCGAGCGCCAAGGCACAGGCTTCGATGCGGAGAAAGACGCGCGGCAGGCCAGCGACGAAACCTGTCTGGCGCGGCATAGGTGAATAGGCTCTCTCTTCCATTGTCGCCGCTCCTCTTTCGCAGCCCGCAGAACGTGACTACAGCACTTGCCTAGTATCCGCCGATCATCATTGAACCGAGTGTCAGGCACTGGCCATGCTTCAATGACGATCAGAGGATATTGCAAGGAAATTCGACGTACCGGCGCCGATGATTCCCGCTACGAGAGCATTTTCAGCAAAATGGGCACCGGTTTTGCGTCCAAAAATGCACTAACTTTTTGAATGAGAGCGATTTCCCGAAACACCCCGGTATTTTTCAAAATCCGCTGTCCGTCCTCTTGTCTGAAAATAGTCGCGCAATCTTATCATTATAGCTAAAAGCGCAAGCTCGCGCTCGGCGCATAGTCTCCTGGCCTAGTGCACTGCAAAACGGCGAGGGCGCGGTGCCAGGCCGTGAAATGTTAGGGCATGTCCTAACGCAAAGAGCATTTTACGAAGCGTGTTATGAAGGCCCTCGAAGGACCCGCATGCCCGCCGAGAAATTCACCGAGCCTGCCCTGCGCGCCATCGCCGGCCTCAGCGCTCTGCTGCTTCTCGCGGCCTGTTTCGGCGCGGCTTTTGGAGGGCATTTTCCCGCCGCGCCGCTTGTCGCGGGCCTTTTTGCCGCAGCGGCGTTCGGCTTGGCGCAATCGAGCCTCACCGGACGGCTTCCGACACTCGCCGAATTGTTGATCGATGCGGCGGCGATTGCGGCGATTGCGGCGGCGCGCGACCCTTCCATGGCGGTCTGGCAGATCCCCGGCCATTGGGGCGAGCTGCTGCGGCTCTCGACTCCCGGCGCCGCCATCGCCACCACCATCTATGTTGTCAGCGCCATCACCGTCCCGGTGCGCGAGGACCGCCATCTCGCCTGGCATGAATCTCTATCGCTGCTGCTCATTCCCCTGCTCTTCAACCTTCTGCTGCTGCTTGGTGCCGAGCAGCTGCTGGGCCAGCTCGGCGAATGGGCGAGCTCGCAAATGCTGCATGGCGGCACCGCCACGACCTTGGGGCGGGCGCTCGTGCTCTTTGCCTTTGTCGAATTGCTCATCGGCGCGCTCGGCTTCTCGATCACCGGCCGACTGTCGCGCGATCGGCGGCTGCATCTTCTTCTCGCCATGTGTTCGATCCACGCGGTGCTGAGCGCGCATTTTGCTGAACTGCCACAGCTATTGGGCCATGTGCCATGGCTGTTGCAAGCGGCGGCCGCCCTTGTCAGCGCCGCTCTGGCGCAATCGGGTCTCTGGGCTTTCGTCTATGTCGCGACCGGCGTCGCGATCGAGGCCGTCGCGGGTCGGCCTCCGACTTTGGCGGCGGCACGTCTGCATTGGCGAAAGGGCATCAGCAAAGGCGCCGTCTTCGGCGCCGTCTTTGCGGCGCTCGCGCTGCTTTGGGGCGTTCTTCTCGCCGTCGCGCCGCATGTCCCGAGCGGGCTCGGCGCAGGCGCCGTGGTTGCGACCCTAGCCGGCACGCTCGTCTTTCCTTTCTTCGCCACACTCGTCGGGAGCGCCGACGAGACGCCGCCTTTCTTCAACCGGCTTGCAGCGAGCTACCGCGCGCCACGCGCCTATCTGCGCGGCGCGGTCTGCGGCTTCGGCATCTTTCTCGCCCTCATGTTCGATCTGCCGCATCGCGACGGGCTCAGCCGATTTGCCCTGGCTTTCGGCATTGGCGGTCTTGCCTATGGCGGTGTCGACTTTGCTACCGATGCCTTCCGCATCCTCCGCAGGCGCCGCCACAAATTCGCATCCTGGCACGTTTACGCTTTAGGTCTTCTGCTCGGCGGCTGCGTCGGCGGCGCCTTGGGATGGTATTTCGATCAACCGCAGATCGATGTCGTCGCGGCCAAATTGCGCGCCTATGCCGATCTCTCTTATGCCAGCAGCGGCCGCCCGACCAATCAGTATGTAATCTATCCCCTGTTCAGCAAATGGGGCGCGATCGATCTCGGCCATATCAATGGCGGGATCAGCCTGTTCTTCAGCGAATCTCTTTCGGGCGTCATCAATTGGTCTTTGGCGGCGCCTTTATTCGGCATCAATTTCGTCGTCCTTGCCGCGCTGATCGAGAGAAGTCTGCGGCCATTGCGCCAGCTACTCAGTCAAGAAGGGCTCGACGGTCTCGTCGTCCAGACCGTGCGCGTGTTGCGCTGGGGGCTCTGGATGGCCCCGGTCATTTTCACTTTTCTCAAAATGTCGCCCGATCCCGCCTGGTACAATCAGGATGGCGCCATCCGTACGATCGCAGCGACCATCAACAACATCTTCATGCCGGCGCATGATTTCCGGGCCTGGAGCCTGGTCGTCTTTACCGGCCTGCTCGCTTATGATTGGCTGCGCATATTGATCTGGTTCGATCATATGGGTGCACGCGTCGCAACCCTCGTCAATCTGACCTTTCTCGGCGGCGACAAGGCCGATGAAGCAGCGGCGCGGTTCGCCGGCCATGCAGCGCCGACGCATTTCATGCCGGAAGGCATCCGCCGCTTCGCGACTTGGATGCCGCTTCTCATTCCTTTCTATATTCCGCGCGGCGCGGAATGGGACAAAGCCTGGACCGGCGCCGAGAAACTGCGCAACATGCCGATGCCGAGCGAGGTCACGGGCCTGCTCGGCGATTATGGCATCGCCGGGCTTTGGGCCGCCGCCGTCGGCCTGCTCGTCGCGCAACATTGGACGAGGCTGCGCGCATCGTCCGGCGCAACCATGCCCGGCGTGCCGCGCGCGCTGAACCGGGGACGAACGCGGTTCAATCTCTCGAATGGCGCCATCGGCCTGGAATTCCTCGCCGACGGCCGCGGCTATCGCCATATTTATGAGACGGTCCGGCCCGGAGCGCCGATCGATCTGACGCCGCGGCCGACCGATTCCTTGCAGGCCCGCGGCCTGTTCTTTTATATCCGCGACCTCGATAGCAACGCCCTTTTCAGTCTCGGCTATGAGCCGTGCCATGTCGCCGCGCCGGGTTACAGCGTCGACGAGATCCGCCCCGGCACGCTGAAGATCGTCAATCGCGCCTATGCGATCCGGGCGGAAGCCGAGATCCGTCTCGCCGAGAACGATTGCGTCGAACTCTGGACGATCCGCCTCGTCAATCTCGCCCACCATCCGCGCCGGCTGACCTTGACCAGCTTCCAGGAGCTCGCGCTGGCGGAATTTCCGGCCTATGTCCGCGACCGCGACTTTCATGCGCTGCATGTCGCGACATGGTTCGTCGGCCCGCTCAATGCGATCTTCGCCCGCAACCGGCTTTTGCGCGACGGCGCCAAACGGCAGGCGGCGCGGCGCATGTCGCGCGAGATATTCTTTCATGCCGTGCGCCTGTCCGAGCCGGGCGCGCGCTTCGAAGGCTATGAGGATTCGCGCATCCGCTTTCTCGGAGCGGGCGATATCCGTCATCCGCAAGGTGTAGAAGACGGGCGGGCGCGCGAGCCCGACGACCAAGGCCTTCTCTATAGTTTCGATCCGGCCGCAAGCCTGACGATCGGGATCGATTTGCCGGCCGGTGCGAGCAGTGAATTGCTTTTCATCAACGGCCATGCCGGCGACGAGCGCCAAGCGGCGAAACTGGCTGCCAAATATGTCGGCTGCCCCGTCCCCGAGGAAGCTGCGCTCGCCACCATTTTGCGCAAGATCCGCAGCCTTAAATCCGAGCCGCCGCCGCCGGCCGGCTGGCCGTTTGCTTTTTCGCCGAAGGGCGATGAACTGAGCCTGACACAGGCAACGCCGCGGCCCTGGGCGCATGTGCTCGCCAATCCCTTGGGCTATGGCGCGATCGTCTCGAACGACGGCGAAATCCATTCCTTTGCCGGCAATGAACGGCAGAACGGCCTGACGCCCTACAGATTCGAACAAGTGCCGACGGCACTGCCCGGCCAAATCCTCTATGTCGTCGATGTCGACCGGGACGAAATCTATTGCGCCGGATTCGTGCCTCTGCGGCGCCAGGACACGCGCTACGAGATCGTTTACGAAAAAGGCGCCGCTTGCTTCCGCAGTTTTGGCCCGGATATAGATCTCGATCTCACCCTCTTCGTGCCGCCCGACCATCCGGCCGATGTGCGGCTTCTCATTGTGCGCAACAAGGCCGCGACGAAACGAAGATTCCGCATCGTGCCCTATTTCGATCTCGCCCTCGCCGAAACAACCTTCGAAAGCGCGGGCCGGATCGAGACGGCACAAGACGCAAAGACAAACACGCTCTTTTTCAACAATCCGGCGAATACGTTCTACAAAGGCTGGGGCTTTGCCGCCGCCAGCTTCGATTTCATGCATAAAGAGACGATCCGCGCCCGCTTCATCGGCGCCTCGGGGCGCGACCTGACCCGGCCGGTGATGGTCGCGACCGGCGCCTCCAATCCGCGTGTCGGCGACGACGGGAGGCGTGTCGCCGCTTTTTCAGGATTGATCGATATCGAGGCGGGCGGCGAAGCCGAAATCGCCATCGTCTTCGGCCAGACGACGAACCGAGCGCAAGCTGCCAGCACTGTGCAGAACTTGCGTGATCCGGGCCGCGCGCGCGCGGCGCTCGCCGCGACCCGTAAATATTGGGCAGCGCATGGGCCGGCGATCGAGATCGAAAGCAATCATCCGCATTTCGATCGGCTCATCAATCATTGGCTCCACTATCAGGCCGTGGCCTGCCGGCTCTATGCCCGCGGCGGCCCGAACCAGCGCAGCGGCGCTTATGGATTTCGCGACCAATTGCAGGATGTTTTGCCGCTCTTCTTCAGCGATGCGGCTTTCGCCCGCCAGCAGATCCTGTTGCATGCGAGCCAACAGTTTCTCGAAGGCGATGTGCTCAAATGGTGGCATCAGACGCGCGACGGCCGCACCGGCCTCGGCCAGCGCAGCCGCGCCTCCGATCCGCATCTCTGGCTGCCCTATGTCACCGCCCGCTATCTCGCCGCCACGGGCGATCAATCCATTATGACCGAAAGGACGCCTTATCTCGCCGGGCCGCTTGTGCCACTCGATATGGATTCGCTGACCTTCGTGCCGCGCATCTCGCGTGCGGACGGCGATCTCTATGAACATTGCCGGCAGGCTTTGGATTACACGCTTGCGCGCTTCGGCTCCCATGCTCTGCCGCTCTTCGGCACGGGGGATTGGAATGACGGGATCGATCTTGCCGGATTTGGCGGTCACGGCGAGAGCGTCTGGCTCGGCTTCTTCCTGCATGGCATTTTACGGGATTTTGCACCCCTCATTGCGCAACGCGAAGGCGAAGCAAAGGCACGGCGCTATCTCGCGAGAGCCGAAGAGCTGAAAGCTGCTCTCGAAAAGACTTGGGCGGACGATCACTATCTCATCGGCTTCGCCGATTCCGGCGCTGTCCTCGATCGCTATGGCACGATGACGGCGGCCTGGCCGATCCTTGGCGGTGCCGTCGGCTTCGAGCGTGGCCGCGCGGCGCTCGAAACGGGCCTCGCGCATGTCGAGAAAGCCGACCGAATCCTGCTCTTCGATCAGCCCTTTGACGAATTGTCCTCGCCCTTCCCCGGCCGTATCGCCGATTATCCGCCGGGCCTGCGCGAGAACGGAGGACAATATTCGCATGGTGCGTCCTGGACGGTCGAGGCCTATATCCGGCTCGCCGAAATCGCCGGCAAAAAAGACGATGCGCGGCTTGCCGCGCAATATAGAGCGCGCGCTTTCGCATTATGGAAAAAGATCTCGCCGCTCGATAGACTGGAGCCGGATCAGCTCGCCATCTATGGCCTCGCGCCGCATCAGCAGGCGGCCGATATCAGTGATGGCCTCGGCCATTCCGGCTGCGGCGGCTGGAGCTGGTATACGGGCGCTGCGGCGCGCATGCTGTCTGCCGCCTATGCGATTCTCGGCCTGCGCATGGAGGGCGGCAAGATCCTCGTGCCGGACGATATTTTCGCGCCCAAGGGCGAACTCACCGTCACATCGCTGCGTGTGCGCGGAGAGACATTTTCTGCGCCGATGGCACGTGACATGGCACCCCATGCCTGAGGCCGCAACCTATGACGCCCTGATCATCGGCGGCGGCCATAACGGGCTCGTCTGCGCCTTCTATCTCGCCACGGCAGGATTGAAGACTCTGGTGCTCGAACGCCGCGATAAGGTGGGCGGCGCCGCGGTGACGGAAGAGTTTTTCCCCGGTTTCCGCAATTCGGTCGCCGCCTACACGGTCTCTTTGCTCAATCCGAAGATCATCCGCGACCTCGATCTCGCCCGCCACGGGCTCAAAATCGTGCCCCGCCGGATCGACAATTTTTTGCCGCTCGAAGATGGCCGCTATCTCCAGATTGGGCCGGGCCGCACGCGAGCGGAAGTCGCGAAGTTTTCGGCGCGCGATGCGGAACGGCTCGATGCCTATGGCGCGCGGCTCGAAGCGCTCGCCGAGCTTTTGCGCAGCCTCGTGCTGGAAACGCCGCCCAACCTTGTCGAAAGCGATATTTTCCGCGCCTTGCGCGAACTGATCAAGGCCGGCCGGCTCGCCGATCGGCTGCGAAAGCTCGGCCTCGAAACAGAGCGCGATCTCATCGAGATCTTTACCGCCTCCGCCGGCGATGTTCTCGATCATTGGTTCGAAAGCTCAGCCATCAAAGCCGCCTTCGGTTTCGACGGAATTGTCGGACATTATGCGAGCCCCTATGCGCCGGGCTCGGCCTATGTGCTGTTGCATCATTGCTTCGGCGAGATCAACGGCGAGAGGGGCCGTTGGGGCCATGCGATCGGTGGCATGGGCGCGATCAGCGAAGCCATGGCGAAGGCCGCGAGAGAGAAAGGCGCCGTGATCCGGGTTTCGAGCCCGGTCAAGGAAGTGTTGGTCGAGAAAGGCCGCGTCATCGGCGTGGTGACGGAACAGGGCGAAATTTTCCGCGGGAAAATCGTCGTCGCCAATGTCAATCCAAAACTGCTTTATCAGGATCTCATCGATCAAGCAGCCTTGCCGGCCGGTTTCAAAGAGCAGATCTCAAAATGGCGCTGCGGCTCCGGCACGTTCCGGATGAATGTCGCGCTCACCGAACTGCCGGATTTTTCGGCTCTGCCCGGACGCGCGCTGGCCGAACATCATACCGCCGGCATCATCATCGCGCCGAGCCTCGCCTATATGGAAGAGGCCTATTTCGACGCACGCAAAAGCGGTTGGGCGAAGAAACCGATCGTCGAAATGGTGATTGCCTCGACGCTCGATCAGACGCTGGCGCCGCAAGGCCAACATGTCGCGAGCCTCTTCTGCCAGCATGTCGCGCCGACCCTCCAGAATGGCGCCAGCTGGGACGATCATCGCGACGAGGTCGCCGATCTGATGATCGCGACCGTCGATGCCTATGCGCCCAATTTCAAGCGTTCCGTCATCGCCAGGCAGATCATGAGCCCGCTCGATCTCGAACGGACATTCGGCCTCGTCGGCGGCGATATTTTTCATGGCCAGCTCGATCTCGGCCAGATGTTTTCGGCACGTCCCATGCTCGGCCATGCGGATTATCGCGGACCGCTCAAGGGCCTCTATATGTGCGGTGCCGGCACCCATCCGGGCGGCGGCGTCACCGGCGCGCCGGGCCATAATGCGGCGCGCGAGATTTTGCGGGATTTTCGGCGAAGGCGGTGAGTGCGGCTCGAAATGAAAGAGCCGCGCGACTTTTGCGGCATATGCTTTAGACTGCCGTGATCCGCTCCAAAGAGGTGATCCCGATGAGCTCGACCATCTTTATCGCCCGCCTACTCGGCATTTTCACCGTGGTCATCGCGCTGGCAATCCTGATCAACCGGCGCGGCATGATCGCTGCCCTCGAAAGCCTGGTCCGCGACAGCGCCGCTCTGCTGATCGTCGAAATGATCGGACTGGCGGGCGGACTGGCGATCGTTCTCGTCCATAATCAATGGCACGGCGGTCTTCTTGCCATTGTCATCACCGTGCTCGGCTGGTTCATTCTGCTGCGCGCCGTCATACTGATGCTCTTGCCGCCGGAGACGATCGAAAATCTCTTCAAATTCGTGGCCTGGCGACAAAGGGCCGAAGTCTATGCCTTGATCACCCTCATCATCGGACTCTGCATCACGACCGGCGGTTTCGTGGGCTGAGTGAGGGCCTTCCCTCAGCGCGCGGCTGCGGGACGTCGCCGCTCACGACGACGCCCCTATCGTGCGCCTCACTTGAAGGCGCAGCCGCTCTTCAGCCCCAAAGTCTTGAAGACAATCGCGGACGGGCAGAAGCCGGTGATCGACGCCTGCAGCAGATTGAGCCCGACAAAAGCGGTGAGCAACAGCCAATAAGGCGAAACGAGCCACACGAGCAGAACGCTCGCAAGGTTGATGATTCCGGCGAAAGCCAAGACGGCACGATCGATATTTACAGCGGACATTTTTTCACTCCTCAAATTTGATTGTCCACAGACTTCTTCCATCATGTTGCAAGGTTGTCCTGCACCCATGCAACAATTGCATTGGCATTCATGGCGCCCGCCGTATGGGCGATGACGCGGCCACCTTGGAACAAAAAGAGGCTCGGAATGCCGCGCACACCGAGCGCTTGCGCGACCTCTTGTTCCTCATCCGAATTCAGCTTTAAAAGCCGAACCTTCGGTTCCAGCACCTCCGCCGCACGTTCGAAATCGGGCGCCATGGCACGGCAGGGGCCGCACCAAGGCGCCCAGACGTCGACGAGCACGGCAATGCCATTGTTGCGCCGGTGCTTCTCCAACTTCGCCGCATCGACGGGAACCGGATGGCCCTGGAACATCGGCTGGTGGCAGGCGCCGCATTGTGCCTGCGTCAAAGGTTTATCGCCCGGTACGCGATTGGTTGCCGCGCAATTCGGACAGACGATGTGCGTGAAGCTCATGGACATCCTCTTTATCGTCACGTCGGCAGCTGGGCGCCGTAAGGCGCAATGCGTCTTACGCGCTGCGCTTCACCTTGCGGAGCTGTAGCGTTTCCATCACCATACGCTCGTAAAATGGCTCGCTCTCGCCACGCCTGATCTTGCGCAGAAAATATTTCTCGAAGGCAATCTTCGCATAATGCACCCAATGGCCTTTGGCGGACCAGTTGACATTGCGCGGCGGAATCTGCGGCTGCGCCACAAAGGCGACGCCGCCGTCGCCGAAATCGGCGAGACAGACGGCATTCCATGTGGCTTCCGCGCTCACTGGCTCGCCGCGCAGCAAAGCGCCGATATTGGCCGCGGTCGCGGTCACCATGGACTCGATCATGAAGCCCGTCTTCGGCACGCCGACAGGCACTGGCGTCGGCCCGATCGGCGGGATCGCGACGCAGACGCCAATACTGAAGATATAAGGATAGGTTGCGTTGCGCTGTTTCTTGTCGACGAGAACGAAGCCGCGCGGATTGACGAGCCCTTCGAGGCCGCGGACGGCGGGAACGCCGCGGAAGGCCGGCAGCATCATGGCATAGGCGAAAGGCACATCATGCAGTTTCTGCACTGCGCCGGTCTCGGCAATCTCCTCGACATAGATATTGGCGGGCTCGACTGCCGTCACCCGCGCATTGGTGATCCATTTGATGTGGCGGGCGCGGAATTCCGATTCAAGCAAGCCTTTGGTGTCGCCGACGCCGTCGAGGCCGAGATGACCGACATAGGGCTCCGGAGTGACAAAAGTCATCGGCACACGATCGCGGATGCGGCGCTTGCGCAGCTCGGTGTCGAGGATAAAGGCGAATTCATAAGCCGGGCCGAAGCATGACGCGCCTTGCGCCGCGCCGATGACAATGGGTCCCGGCGCTTCGGCAAAACGATCGAAGGCTTCCTTCGCCTTGATCGCATGATCGATATGGCAAATCGACTGCGTGTAATGTGCCGGCCCAAAACCGGGAATTTCATCGAAGGCGAGATCGGGACCTGTCGCGATCACGAGGTAATCGAAAGGAAGCATGCTGCCATCTTCGAGCTCGACCTTCTTATTGGCTGGATCGATGCGGCGGGCGCCCGTCGGCACGAAGTGAATCTTCCGGCGCCGCATGACCGCGTCGAGATCGATCTCTATGTCACGCCGCTCACGCCAGCCGACGGCGACCCAAGGATTCGACGGAACAAAATGATAAGTCGAGCCTTGCCCGACTAGGGTCAGATGATCCTCCGGCCGCAGATAGGGTACGAGCTCATATGCCATGATCGTGCCGCTGAGTCCTGCACCCACTATGATGACCTCGGCCATTTCACACTCCCTTTCTCTTGTCGTTTCTCTGTTCGTCCTGAGCGGCATTGCAACGGCCAACATCTGCCCTGCAACACCGCCCGCTCCTTGATCCGCGCTTGTTGTTTTATGTTGGATCTTGAGCGGCGAAGGTTGACATATATACGTAAATACGTATATTCGCAACTATGAATATTAAGACTAAGGCGATGGCGGCGAATGCCGAGGATGCAGCGGAGCTCCTGAAGGCGCTCGCCAACCGGCACAGACTCCTGATCATCTGCCAGCTCATCGAGGGCGAGCGCTCCGTCGGCGAGCTCGCGGAATTTTTAGGGATTCGCGATTCGACCGTCTCGCAGCATCTCGCGCTCTTGCGCAAGGACGGGCTCGTCACTGCGCGCCGAGAGGGCCAGACCATATGGTATTCGATCGGCAGTGCGCCGGCCCGCGCGGTTCTCGAGACGCTCTACGACATTTATTGCGCGCCCTCGGTCCGCAAAAAGGTCGGCCCGAAATAATCACCCTATGGAGTTCGGCATGTTGAGGCGGATCAAAGATCGAGCCTCCCGCCATTGTCATTCCTTCTTCTCCCCGCCTGCATGTCAATAAGACGTGGCACGATGGAGCGATTGATGCGTGCAAAGACACTCGTTGCTGCAGCTTGGCTCGCGCTCATGGCCGCACAGCCGGCTCTTGCGCTTGACACTCTGACAGTGACGCAAACAAAGGTCGGCGATGAGAAAGCCGTGTTCGGCACCGTCGAAAGCGTGCATGTCGCCCAGGCCCGGGCGCGGATCGGCGGCACGGTCGCCTCGGTCAATTTTCGCGAAGGCGATCATGTTGAAGCGGGCCAAATCATCGGCACGGTCGGCGACGAAAAGCTCGTGCTGCAATTGAAATCGCTGGCGGCACAGATTTCCGGCCTCGATGCACAGCTCGCCCAGGCGAAGACGGATCTCGATCGGGCCGAAGAGCTCTTCACGCATGGCACGATTGCGCGCGCGCGGCTCGACGAAATCCGCACCGCCTATAATGTCGCCATGAATGCGCAGCGCGCCCGCGTCGCCGAGCGCGCCGTCATCGAGCAGCAGCTCGCGGAAGGCAATGTGCTCGCCCCGACCGCCGGGCGCGTTCTCACCGTCCCCGTCACTCCGGGCATGGTCGTATTGCCCGGCGAGGCATTGGCCACCATCGCCGTGCAGAATTTCGTCTTGCGGCTGCGGGTGCCCGAGCGCCATGTCGGCTTCATCAAAGCCGGCGATCCGATCCGCTATGAAGCCTCGGAACTCGGCGCCTCGAAGCCGCAGTTCGGCCATATCAGCCTCGTCTATCCGCAAATCGAGGACGGCCGCGTCATCGCCAACGCCACGGTCGAAGGTCTCGGCGATTATTTCGTCGGCGAGCGCATCCGCGTCTGGGTCTCGGCCGGCACGCGCAGCGCCTTCATCATTCCGGAAAGCTTCATCGCGACCAAATTCGGCATCGATTACGTCCATCTGCGCACGACCGGCGATGCTTTCGTCGACGTGCCGGTGCAGCGCGGCCGGCCGGCGCCGCGGCCCGATCTTCCCGACGGCATCGAAATCCTCTCCGGCATCAAGACCGGCGACGAGCTGGTGAAGCCATGAAGCTCGGCATCTCCGGCCGTCTCACTAAGGCGACGATCACCTCGCCTTTGACGCCGCTGTTTCTCCTTGCGGCGCTGGCCGTGGGCCTTGTCGCCCTCTTCGCCATCCCGCGCGAGGAAGAGCCGCAGATCAGCGTGCCCATGGTCGACATCACCGTGCAGGCCAATGGTCTGAAAGCGCCGGATGCAGTTGAGCTCGTGACCAAGCCGCTCGAAGCGATCGTCAAAGGCATCAACGGGGTCGAGCACGTCTATAGCCAGACGCAGGACGACCGCGTGATGGTCACCGCGCGTTTCATCGTCGGCACCAGAGCCGACGACGCAATCTTGCGCGTGCATGAGAAGCTCAAAGCCAATATGGACCGTATCCCGATCGGGATTCCGGAGCCGCTCATCGTCGGCCGCGGCATCAATGATGTCGCGATCTTCGCCGTCACGCTCTCGCCGAAACCCGCGGCCGCTTCGCGCTGGACCGAAAAGGATCTTTACGATCTCGCCGACAAGCTGCGCAATGAATTCATCAAGGTCGACAATATCGGGTTGAGCTACATCAGCGGCGGCGATCCGCAGCAGATATCTGTCGAGCCAGATCCCGAGAAGCTCGCCCTTTACGGCGTCACCTTGCAGCAGCTTGTCGCCAAAGTGCGGGACGCCAATCGTTCCTTCCAGGCAGGGATGGTCCGCGACGAAGGGATCATGCGCACCGTCGTCGCCGGACAGACCCTCACCGGTGTTCCGGACATCGGGCTTCTTCTCCTGACGACCCGCGACAATCGCCCCGTCTATGTCCGCGATGTCGCCACGATCGTGATCGGGCCGAGCCCGCGGGAAGATCGCGTCTGGAACCTTGCGCCACAGCTCGCCGGTGGCAGCGTCGCGAAAGGAGTCTGGACGACGACGCCGGCGGTCAGCGTCGCGATCGCCAAACGCGCCGGCGCCAATGCCGTCACCGTCGCGCAGGATTTGCGCGCCCGTCTCGCGACACTGCGCGGCACGCTCATCCCCGCCGATGTCGATGCCGTGGTGACGCGCGACTATGGCCAGACGGCGAATGAAAAAGCCAATGAGCTCTTGTTCCATCTCGGCCTTGCGACCGTCTCCATCGTGATCCTGATCGCGCTCGCCATCGGCTGGCGCGAGGCCTTGGTGACGCTCGTCGTCATCCCGACGACGATCCTTCTGACGCTCTTTGCTGCCAATATGATGGGCTATACGATCAATCGCGTCAGCCTGTTTGCCTTGATCTTCTCGATCGGCATTCTCGTCGATGATGCGATCGTCGTCGTCGAAAACATCGCTCGGCATTGGGGCATGCAGGACGGCCGCGACCGTGTGACGGCGACAATCGAAGCGGTGTCGGAAGTCGGCAATCCGACCGTAGTGGCGACGCTCACCGTGATCGCTGCGCTCCTGCCCATGCTGTTCGTCTCCGGCTTGATGGGCCCCTATATGGCGCCGATCCCGGCGAATGCTTCGGCCGCCATGTTGTTTTCCTTCTTCGTCGCCATGGTGATCGCACCCTGGCTGATGCTGCGCCTCGCGCCGCGCGCTCTGGCGCAGCATGAGGGTCGTCATGGCGAAGGCTGGCTCGGCCGCGCCTATCGTTTCGTCGCTACGCCGATCATCAAGACGCGCGCGCGCGCGCTGATCTTTCTTCTCGTCGTCGGCGGCGCGACGCTCCTTTCCATGGGGCTCTTTGCGACCAAATCCGTGACCGTGAAGCTTCTGCCTTTCGACAACAAATCCGAAATCGCCGTGGTGGCAAATCTACCGGCGGGCGCCAGCCTCGAAGCCACGGAACGCTTGCTCTTCGCCGCCGGGCGCCGCATCGAGCCCTTGCCCGAGGTCCATTCGATCCAAGCCTATGCCGGCACAGCCGCGCCATTCAATTTCAATGGCCTTGTCCGGCATTATTATATCCGGCAATCGCCCGAGCTCGGCGAGCTGCAAATCAATCTTTCCGCGAAGGACGAACGCGCCCGCGCCAGCCATTCGATCGCGCTTGAGATACGCGAGAGGTTGAAGGGACTTCCGCAGCCGAAAGGCACAGTCATCCAGGTCGTCGAAGTACCGCCCGGACCGCCCGTGCTTGCCACTCTCCTGGCCGAGATCTATGGGCCCGATTATGCGACCCGCAGGGCGGTGGCGACCGAAGTCAAGAAGATCTTCGCCGCCGTTCCCTTTATCGTCGACGTCGATGATTCATTTCGGCAGCCGCAACCGCGCCTGCATTTGTCGATCGATCAAGATCGGCTCGAATTCTTCGGCGTCGAGCAGAAGGATGTCTATGACACGATCCAAATGCTCTTCGGTGGCGTTGCCGTTGGCTATTCGCATCGCGGCGAAGAGCGCAATCCGATCGAGATTTCTGTGCGGCTGCCGAAGCGCGATCTCTCCTGGTCGCAGGCGCTCGCCGCAACCCCCATTCCGGCCAATACGCTTCCCGGCAATAAGACGATCGTCGAGCTGGGCGACGTCGTCCGCGCCAAAATGGAAGAGGGATCGTCGGTGATCTTCCGCCGCGACGGTCATTTCGCCGATATGGTGATGGCGGAATTGGCGGGCGCCTATGAAGCGCCGATCTATGGCATGCTCGAAGTCGACAAGCGCATCGAGGCGCATGATTGGGGCAGACTGCAAAAGCCGACCATCAGCTTCCACGGCCAGCCGCTCGATGAATCGAAGCCCTCGCTTCTGTGGGACGGCGAATGGGAGATCACTTATGTGACCTTCCGCGACATGGGCGCGGCCTTCGCGGTCGCCATCATCGGCATCTATATTCTCGTCGTCGGCCAATTCCGCAGCTTCAAACTGCCGCTCGTGATCCTGACGCCGATCCCGCTGACCTTGATCGGCATATTGCTCGGTCATTGGCTGTTGCATGCGCCCTTCACCGCGACTTCGATGATCGGCTTCATTGCGCTCGCCGGCATTATCGTGCGCAATTCGATCCTGCTCGTCGATTTCATCCGGCACCGGCACGCCGAGGGACGCGATCTGCGCGACGTGCTGCTCGAGGCGGGCGCCGTGCGCTTCAAGCCGATCCTTTTGACCGCGCTCGCGGCGATGATCGGCGCCGCGACCATATTGGTCGATCCGATCTTCCAGGGGCTAGCGATCTCGCTGCTGTTCGGCCTCGCCTCCTCGACGCTTCTGACCGTGCTGGTGATCCCGGCGATCTATGTCGTGTTGCGGGCAAAAGCGAGCGGCATGAGATCGAGTCTCAAGGATTAGCATTTTCGTTCGTCAAAGATAGGAGCTAAAAATGAGCAAGGACTTCAAGTCGATCATAATCGATATCAGCGCCTCTACTGCAGAGTTGCGAAAGCTTATTCCTGACACGATGAATGGCTTTGTCACGATGAGCAAAGCTGCAACGCAGACCAAAGCTTTAGATGAGAAAACGAAAGAATTGATTGCACTTGCATTAGGCGTAGCTGCCCATTGCGATGGCTGCCTAGGCTTTCATACGAAAACGCTCGCTCGTCTGGGCGCATCGCGAGAGGAGATTGCTGAAGCTCTCGGCATGGCCATCTACATGGGAGGTGGTCCATCGCTCATGTATGCCGCGGACGCGCTGCGTTCTTTCGATCAGTTCTCGGCCCAAACTCGGAATGCAACTGTTGCTGCGATCTCTGGTGGACGCGAATGATTTCGGGATCTGACGCGACAATAGTCCCGTAGGTCCGGGTGTGCCTTGCTGGGGTCCGCTGATGGCGCACAAGAGGCCTTTATTATTTCGCCTTGCCCAGTGGGAGCGTCGCACTTCCGGGCGCTGGCGCCGCTGAAGCAGTTGAGGATCGCTCCCTCAGCACGATTTTTGCCTCGCCGCGGCGTCGCTCAACCTGCGGCGCTCGGGCAAATCGGCACTGCCGCCTCGCCTCCGGCTCGATCGGCCGCCCCAGAGAAAGAAAAATCGTGGCTAATACGATCTATTGGCTGAACTTCCGCATCGAGGATGGCGAGACCGCCCGCAAGCCCAATCATAAGGCGCGTTACGAGGCGCTCGTCGAGATCGTCGAGGAATATGCGCTCACCTGGTGGCGGCAATCGCCATCGCTCTATATTTTCGACACGAATATCGCCATCGACAATATCGCGCCGCTGTTCAAGAAATGCATCAATCCGGAATGCGATTACATCATTCTCGGGCAATTGGATCAGAAAGAGGCGCGAATTTCAGGCCGCTATAACGACAAGGATATTTTTCAGATCATTCCTTTTTTGAAGGAAATGTAACCGCACCGCCGTACTCGCTGCGACAGACGGAGGACATTGCCGCCGCGCGCCAGGCGCGGCGCATTTGTCGGAAGTCCGACAAGAGGCGAGGGGCGTGCTGCCAAATCGCCCGACTTCTGTCCTACCGTTCAACGGATTCTCGGGCATGGACGGCCGGCCATTCCATATCGACCACGCGTCTTTTGTGGCAACAGCTGCTTCTGCCCGGCTTTATTCCACCGATGCATTGCGAGGGCGTTTCTTTTTTTGCAGGCGGGCAAAAGGAACGATGCCGCCGATGCGATGCGCCGCAACCGGCATGGCCGGCGCATTTGGCGCCGATTGGAGAAGCGCCTCGACCTCAGACGAACGCGCCACAGCACCTTGATGGACGAAGCTCTCGTGGTTGATTTCGATGAAATCCGGATCGTAGAGATAATTGACCATCATGCCGAAGGATTCGGCTATGCCCCGGGCGGCAATATTGCCGAGCCAATTGATGCGTTCCAGGCGCGCCCCATTGCCAAGGTGGAAGCGGGCGACGGGATCGCTTGGTCCTTTGCCATCCCGCAGCTCGGTCAAATAGAGCGCGCAAAGCCGCGTCAGCATGGGGTGCAGCACAGAGGTGAGAGTGGCTTCCTGCCACCATGCTTCTTTCTGGACGATGGATCTCAATGCGGTGCTCGGATCGGTGCCCGCCGGCATTTCGGCCGCCGCCAACAAGGCTTGCTCTTCGTCCGGACGCAGCATGACCTCGGTGTCGGCGCCGTCACGGTTCCAGCGCTTCACGAGCCATTTGGAAAAGCCCGGAATCGGCGACAGGGTCGCAAAGCGCTTGAGGCTTTTCAATTCCGTCTTCAACTCCTCGACGACTTGCTTGATCAAGAAATTTCCGAAGGAAATGCCGCGCAAGCCTTCTTGGCAATTCGAAATGGAATAGAAGATCGCGGTGTCGGGTTCAGCCGCGGCCATATTCGCATCATTGCGCTCGAGAAGCGGCGCGATCGCGCCGGCCATGCCTTTGACAAGCGCCACTTCCACAAAGATCAGCGGCTCGCCGGGCAGGGATGGATGAAAGAAGCCAAAACAGCGGCGATCCGGCCCGAGGCGCCGGCGCAGATCGTCCCACCCGTCAATTTCATGCACGGCTTCATAGGCGATCAGCTTTTCCAAGATAACCGCCGGCGTATTCCAATCGATCCGCCGCAGCTCCAAAAAACCTCGGTTGAACCAGGAGGCGAGGACATGATGCAGATCGGATTCGAAAGGCCGCAGCGCAGGCTCCGTCGCAATATGGCTCAGCACGTCCTTGCGGATGCCGATCAAAGCGGCAGTGGCGCCCGGCGCCATATTCACGCGTCGCAATAGTTCCTGGCGGGGCGGTTCGGCCGCCGCCGCGAGTTCCATCGCCTGTTGCGCCCCCGGCTCCTCCAGATAGGCCTTGGCGGCGGCAGTCAGGCGCGCCTCATCAGGACCGAAATGTGCCGCGACAAAAGCATAAAAAGCGTCCCGATCCGCTGCGTCCAATGCAAAATAGGACATGAGGAGGGCATGGGCGAGGGCGGCGCCCGAGGCTTCGCCGCGCTCCGACAACAAGGCCTCAGCCAGGCGACAACTCCGTTCCAAGGGCGGAACGTTCGGCGCTGGAAGGCGGATGAGCTCGCGGCCCCGCTCGCCCACAGTCGCCCAGATTCGATCCAGCCAAGACAGATGTACCGTTCCCCAGCCGCCCAACATAGTGTCCTCACAATGCTGTATTCGTAACTGGCACTTTTAGACTAATATACATACATATACATGACAACTATGTCTTCTAGCCTAATATATTGGGGCAAAAATCAGTTAATGTACCCAAGATGGCCGCTCTCTTTGTCGGCCACTGATTTCGGCATATAGGCACCGCGAATGGACGCCTCATTGTCCGAGCTTGGGTCCAAACGCACCACGACCTACCAAAATTTACGCCATTTTCCGGTCGAACGGGCATTTCTATCGGATCACTGGCTTTGATCTTCGCCATCAAGGATCGAACCCGGCATGCTCCGCAGCCGCTCGCGGAATTCCTCGAGCCGGGCACGATAACCGTCGGCATCGCCATATTCCAGAAATTCGTAATAGCGCTGGTGCGGATCGCCGATCCGCAAGGCGTGCTTGATCGGGCACCAATATTGTTCGGTCCGGCTGCCGATTTCCCGAACATAGGCGATCACGCCATTGGCATAGCCACAATAGAGGCAGTTGAGCGCTTCGATCCAGTTCAGATAGGCGAGGTGCTGCCGGTCGAACACGATGTAGTTCCCGCGCTGCACCCGCGGAATGCGATAGGCGCGAAAGCAGATCGCCTGATAGAGGCTTATCCATGCATCGATGATCGACAGAGGAATGATCAGAGAATAGATCACCGGCGTGGTGAGGACCGCACTGATCGGGGAGTGTGCAAGGAAGCTCGTGACGCTCTTGCGCAGACGGCGATGCTCGAGGGCGATACCCTGCTCGAACTCGACCATATGCTCCTTGATGTGCCAGCCAAGAACCTCGCGACGTTTCTCGATCTCGCTGTCCAATTCGGACTGAAGCCGGAGAATCTCAGCTGCCAGCTCCTGCATGCGCTGCGTCATCGGCTGTCAGCTCCTATGCTCCGGGAGCGTCCGCCCCGCGGCATCGCAGCGCCAAGCGGCGCGCAAACTGTCATAAGCGTCGAGAAAGTCCGTCAAGGCAAGCCGGCAGGAAAGAGCTGAAATCTTCGGCATTGTTGGCAACCGCGAAAGCAGCGGCCTAGCGCCCAGCGCTCAGTGATCAGCTATGCCAGATAGCCCATCACGCCGAAGACGATGACCCCGACCGCCAGGATATAGGACCAGAACTGCAGCGGGATGTAGTAAAAATCGTCGATATGGGGCGCCAGAGTCACGTTCGCAGTCTGCGGATCGACGATCTTGCGGGGATGGCTTTTGCGGTAAAGCGCGGTGGCGAACACAGATCCCGCAGCCAAGGCAAACACGATCGCTGCGCCCCAGTCCATCTCTTTGGACAATAGCTTGGGATCAGGCTGATGATAGTTGGTCCCTATCGTGACGCCGATCGCCACAAAGAGCCAAAGCACCAGGAACAAGAGGACCGAAATTCCCCAACCCCGCCAAATCAACATCGTCGAAAACCCCTGAACATGTAATTGGAAAACTGGATAAAAAAATCGCGGCCGTGTCAACGCCGGAAAGAGCCAGCCGCTGACCAAACAAAGATGAGCGATGTGAGAATTGCACGCTTAAAGGTAGTTGGCGAGCCTTTGGCCAACTGCCAAACTCTCCTCGGGACGAAACCACCACGCAACGAGCCGCCGGATCGCCCGCTCAATCGTCTGGACAGGAGCAAATTCGATGCTGAACGCACAATTTCATCGCCGTTCCCTTCTTTCCGGTATCGGGCTGGCCGGCCTCCTCGGCCTGCCCATCGCCGGCGCCGCCGCGGCGGAAGACGTTGCCAAATCTTCCACAGCACAACAATCGACCGATGATCTTCTCGGCCATGTGATCGTCGGCACTGGTCGCGAGCCGGTGATCGTCCTGCATGAATGGCTCGGCGACCATAGAAATTACGACGGCATCCTCCCCTACCTCAGCACGAAGCAATACACCTACGTGTTTGCAGACCTTCGGGGTTACGGTCTGTCTCGCGCCATGACCGGCAAATATTCAGTCGATGAAATAGCATCGGATGTGCTCCGGCTCATGGATCACTACGGCTACCGCCGCTTTTCCGTGGTCGGCCACTCGATGTCGGGCATGGTGGTCCAATATCTCATGCTGACTGCGCCCGATCGGCTCAAGACAGTCGTGGCGATCTCGCCCGTGCCTGCGTCTGGGTTTAAGGCAGACGCTGCCACGCTCGCCAAACTCGCGGCGGTCGTCACCGATGACGCGGCCGCACGCGCCGCAACTGATGGCCGGACGGGCAAGCGCTACAACCAAGCCTTCCTCGACCGGAAGCTCGCCATTACCCGAGGCGCGGCGCCCGCGGCAATGCTCGGCTATCTCAAGATGTTCACGACGACGGATTTTTCGGCCCGGCTCCATGGTCTCGATACGCCTCTGACCGTTATCTGCGGCGCGCAGGATATACCGGCCTATCACAAGGAGGCGATCGAGCCTCTGTTCCGACCCTGGTATCGAAACATGAAAGTTTGGACCATCTCCGATGCCGGCCACTATTCCATGCTTGAAGTTCCGGTCCTCCTGGCGACGCTGCTTGAACGCGGCCTTCCGGTATCGTCATAGCGTAAAATCGGTGGCTGTGGCGGGGGAGCGTCCGCCTTACTAGCGAGACAATACCATTATTAAACAATTTATTAAGCGAATATGAGTTGGGCAGGTACCCACAAATAGACCAACATTTTTCTATCTGTCCCGTCGTGACTGCCAAATTTAGTTGCCCGGGGATGCGCCGAATGAAAAACTTTCGATCAGGAAAACGTCGGCGCACCTGAGATCGATCCTTTGCTCACTGTACTTGAACCAGTGGAACTGGCTGAGAGGTGCTTTCTCACGGAAGTCTTGTACTGGCTCGCCTTCAGGCGCCTGCCGCTAGCTCAGTACGTGGATGACAACGAAGAGGACGAACGATTTAGTAGCTGGAATCGGTTCCGAGCAACGGATGTCTTGCGACTTGAGGTGACCGACGCCGAATGTGATTTCGCAGGCCTTTCGCCAAATCCCGAGCACGGCCATGAGGGGCTAGAGGAGGTCGAAACTTACGACGCAATGCTAGCTTGCGATCTTAGGGAGGACCAACGAAAATGGTACGAAGGGTTCCGGGCTGAAGCGGCGGCACTCAAGCCAATGATGGAAAGTTGGCGAGAATTGATCGAAATCTACTGCGCCTATTTTAAGTCCCGAATTTTCGTCGACCTGCGGGAAGGGAAAATCTCAGCGTCAGGGATTGAGTTTAAAGCTAAAAACCAAGATGAGGCTATTAAATATATAGATGACAATGAAATTGACCTCTCAGAATGCACTGTCGTTAATATCCCCGCTGATCTATGGGCAACGAGCAAGATTGACTGGCAAAATAGCGTTATCCTTGGAAACGATACCTTATTCTGCTGGGTTCATTTTACGACAGACGACATGTTAGCTGCCTATGCAATTCCATCCGATCCGTCTATCGGAAAACTAATTCGGCTAAGCGACCTTTATGTATCGGTCACCTCAGAAGAGGCCGAGCCCAACGCGTATGTGCGCCGGGGCCGTCCTTCATTGCCTTGGGACCGTTTCCATCTTGAAGTTGCCGTCCTTGTGAGAGCAGGCTCTCTGCCGAAAAAGAAAGAGGCGGCTATCCAACACTTTCAGGAGTGGTTCCGGACTGAGCTTGGCATCAGTGTTGGGCGCTCATCGATCGGTCAAAAGCTGACGCCTTATTACCACCGGTTCCTCAACTCCAAGCCAGAAAATCCCCCCGGCTGAATTTCTGACCTTTTGACAGCAATTTTTGGGATGGATTTTCTGGAATGCCGGCTCAGCAAGAGACAATGACATCCGCTGAAGGATGGTTTCGTCTCATGCAAAATAAATATCAGCTTCCGGAGTCCGGGTTTGTCCGTCTGTCCAATCTTCTCGCTCCAGTCGGCCCAATCCCCGTCAGCAAGTCGACGTGGTGGAATGGCGTTAAATCGGGCCGTTTTCCGAAGCCCGTCAAACTCGGGCCCCGAATTACCGCCTGGCGCGTTGACGACATTCGCGCGCTGATCCGCGACGGGATGCGGTAAGTGGCCCGTTCGCCGGACGCCCGGCGTGTAAAGTTGCATCGCAACTACAGCGTAGAAGAGGCCGCCCGATGCGTCGGCGCGCACAAGAACACTATACGTCGATGGATCAAGCAAGGATTGCCGACGATCGGCGGCCGCGGCCAGACGTTGATACTGGGTTCCGCGCTACGGGCGTTTCTTGAGGCGTGGCGCAAGCGAGCTAAGCGGCCCTGCCCACCGGGATTTATGTATTGCCTGAAATGTCGTGCGCCTAAGCCGCCGGCTGAACGATTGACTCAATATCTGCCTTTGACACCGAGCTCTGGAAATCTAAAGGGCCGGTGTCCCGACTGTTTTTCGACCATGTTTCGACGGACCAAATTGGCCGATGTTGCGGGCTTCAATGAAGCTTTAGCCCTACACGCCGACGCGCCGGTAACTACGCCTATGGGGCATATTCAAAGGCAACACCTCTCTGATGCCAAGGTTGTGATCCCACCTGCGCAAGTCCTTAAAGCAATCGACCCAATACTCTCTCCTATGGTTGAGGGGCTTTGGCAAAGGCGGGTTCAATCGCGCTCCCTCGCTGCACTCCGCGACGCACTCCTTCCTAAACTGATTTCCGGCGAGCTTCCGATTAGAGACACCGAGCGCTTCATCGGGGAGCGCGCCTAATGGCTACCGCCGCCATCGCCACGGACTTTGTGATGCATGGCGCGCGCGGGGCAATAGCCGGCGGGCTGTCTCACATTGAGGAGCAGGTCAAGGGTATTGAGCGCGCCGTTGTCGAGAATCAGGGCTTGCCTTCGACCTTGCCAAGACTCTGGTCGAAAGCGCCTGCCGCACGATCTTGACCGAACGAAAACTTACATTCGGGGATGGCGATGCCCTGCCTTACCTGTTCAAGACCGTGACCGCGAATTTGCCGATGTTGCCCGTAGCCGCTAGCAGTGAGGCTGAGGCGCGGAAGAGTCTCGCCCAAACCCTGAACGGACTTCACACGGCGCTGCAAGGCGTGTGCGAGTTGCGCAACGCCTATGGGTTTGCATCCCACGGCGCGGATGGCCCGCGGCCGGTCTTGGAGAGCGTTCAAGCCTTGCTTGCCGCTCAGGCCGCGGATGCTATCGTTGGCTTTCTTTACCGCGTTCATCGGCAAGAACGCAGCGTGCTTGCAACCGTCCGGGTCGAGTATGACGATAACCTGGAATTCAATACCTACATCGATGACGCTAACGAGCAGGTGCGGATCTTCGACCTGATCTATCGCCCCAGCGAGGTGCTCTTTGCAGTCGATCAGGCAGCGTATCACGATCTCCTGTCACGCTACGAGCCCGAAGGCGTCGAGGTTGAAACAGCCACAGCGCCGGGAGGCGCGGAATGAACAGTAGCGACTTCAGCGAGTTGGTGGTCGAACAGGCGACCCTCGCTTGGCTCGAAGCGCTCGGCTACGAAGTGCTTCACGGTCCGGAGATCGCTGCCGACGGTTTGCGCGCAGAACGCAGCGATCCACACTATCGCGATGTGATCCTCGAACGCCGTTTGCGTGAGGCTCTCGTTAGCGTCAATCCCGACCTACCGCCCGAAGCCCTCGAAGATGCCTATCGCAAGCTGACACGGGTCGATGCGCCCTCGCTCATCGAGCGTAACCGCGCAGTACATCGCATGCTTGTCGATGGCGTGACGGTCGAATATCGGCGCAAAGACGGCTCGATTGCGGGCGCGCAGGCGAAGGCCATCGATTTCAGCGATCCCGAGGCCAATGACTGGCTTGCAGTCAATCAGTTCACTGTGGCCGAGGGCCAGAACGTGCGTCGGCCCGACATTGTGATTTTTGTTAACGGACTGCCGCTCGCGGTGATCGAGCTGAAGAACGCAGCAGACGAAAACGCGACTATCTGGTCGGCCTTCCAACAACTCCAGACCTATCAAGCCCAAATCCCGGCGCTGTTCACGACCAATGCGGCGCTCATCGTTTCCGACGGTGTCGAGGCGCGCATCGGTTTGATCGGCGCGGGAAAGGAATGGTTCAAGCCCTGGCGTACCATCACCGGGCGCGACGACGCGGCAGGCCTTGCAGAGCTTCAGGTGATGCTCGAAGGCGTGTTCGACAAGCGGCGCTTCCTCGATCTCATCCGCTACTTCATTGTGTTCGAGGATTATGGAGCGGGAAAGCTCGTCAAGAAGGTTGCGGGCTATCACCAGTTCCACGCCGTCAACGTCGCGCTCGAAGAAACGCTGCGCGCCACAGTGCCTGTCTTGGCGTCAGTCAATCGGGGCTTCGCCGAGGAAGGCGGGCGCTACGACGCCGGGCCAATGCCCGGTGGCGAGCAAGGCGACCGCCGCGTCGGCGTCGTCTGGCATACGCAAGGCTCGGGCAAGAGCCTGACCATGGCCTTCTATGCAGGCCGTGTGATCTTGGCCCCCCAAATGCAAAATCCGACGATCGTCGTCCTCACGGATCGCAACGACCTCGACGACCAGCTCTTCGGCACCTTTGCGCGCTGCCGCGATCTGTTACGCCAGCCGCCCGTTCAAGCCGCTGACCGAGCCGATCTGCGCGCTAAACTCGCCGTTGCCTCGGGAGGCGTCGTGTTCACAACGATCCAGAAATTTTTTCCCGAGGAAAAAGGCGACCGCCACCCAGTGCTTTCGGACCGGCGCAATATCGTGGTCATCGCCGACGAAGCGCATCGCAGCCAATACGACTTCATCGATGGCTTCGCACGCCACATGCGCGACGCGCTGCCGAATGCCTCCTTTATCGGCTTCACCGGCACGCCCATTGAGAAGACGGACGCAAGCACACGCGCGGTGTTCGGCGACTATATCAGCGTCTATGACATCCAGCGGGCCGTGCAGGACGGCGCAACAGTGCCGATCTACTACGAAAGCCGGCTCGCCAAGCTGGAGCTAAAGGAATCCGAGCGGCCGAAGATCGATCGCGATTTCGAGGAAGCGACCGAAGGCGAAGAGGTCGATCGCAAGGAGAAGCTCAAAAGTAAATGGGCACAGCTTGAAGCCGTGGTCGGATCTGAGAATCGGATCAAGCTGATCGCCCGTGACTTCGTAGATCATTTTGAAGCTCGCCTCGCCGCGATGGATGGAAAAGCAATGATCGTCGCCATGAGCCGACGAATTGCGGTAGCGCTCTATAAAGAGATCATTGCACTTCGCCCGGAGTGGCATGACGACGAAGATGACAAGGGCGCGTTCAAGATTGTCATGACGGGCTCTGCTTCCGACCCGCTCGATTGGCAGACCCATATTCGCAACAAGCCCCGTCGCGAAGCGCTGGCAAATCGCTTTCGGGACCCGTCGGACCCATTCAAGATCGTGATCGTGCGGGATATGTGGCTGACCGGTTTCGACGCGCCGAGCCTCTCGACGATGTATGTCGACAAGCCGATGCGCGGGCACGGGCTGATGCAGGCCATCGCCCGCGTTAATCGCGTCTTCAAAGATAAGCCCGGCGGGCTCGTTGTCGATTATCTCGGTCTGGCCGATGAATTGAAGCAGGCCTTGGCGACCTACACGGAAGCCGGCGGCACCGGCAAGACGGCGCTCGACCAAGAAGAAGCCATCGCGTTGATGCGCGGCAAATATGAGATTTGCCGTGCGTTGTTTCACGGCTTCAATTGGACGCACTGGACAGTAGGCACGCCCGCGCAGCGGCTCTCGCTGCTGCCGACCGCACAGGAACATATCCTGAAGCAGGAGGACGGCAAGGCACGCCTCTTGCGGGCGGTGACGGAACTCTCGCAGGCGTTTGCCTTGGCAGTGCCTCATGACGAGGCGATCCGAATTCGGGACGACGTGGGCTTCTTCCAGGCCGTGCGCGCGGTGCTCGCGAAGAGTGTCCCGGGCGATCGGAAGACCGATGAGGAACTCGACCACGCCATTCGGCAAATCATTTCTAATGCCATGGTGTCCGACGAGGTTGTGGACATTTTTGCCGCGGCGGGACTCAAGAAGCCCGATATCTCAATTCTCTCGGACGAGTTTCTTGCGGAAGTGCGCGGCATGCCGCAGCGCAATCTCGCGATCGAACTTTTGGAAAAATTACTCAAGGGCGAAATCAAGAACCGCTCAAAGCGCAATATCGTTCAAGCGCGCTCTTTTGCGGAGCTCCTGGAGCAATCCTTGCGCCGTTACCAGAATCGCGCCATCGAGACCGCAAAAGTCATTGAAGAGCTGATCCAGCTCGCCAAGGACATGCGTCAGGCAGCACAACGCGGCGAGGCGCTCGGCTTAAGCGAGGATGAAGTCGCTTTCTACGACGCGCTGGAAACGAACGACAGCGCGGTCAAAATTCTGGGCGACGAAGCGTTGCGGACGATCGCCCGAGAACTGGTCGCCACGGTGCGAGCAAACGTCACCATCGACTGGACCTCGCGCGACAACGTCCGCGCCCATCTTCGCGTGCTGGTAAAGCGCATTCTCCGCAAATACGGCTATCCGCCGGACAAGCAGGAAAAGGCCACCCAGACTGTGCTTGAGCAAGCAGCACTGCTGTCGGCAAATTGGGCGGCTTAGAGCTCGAACCAAAGGTCGTAAGCAGCGAGGCGCCCGGGAGCATCAACGACTTGTTTGCGCCAGGAGCCGACATTCGATCTGATGCGACGCCCGGCAGGAAAGGGCCGGAAGCGGGTGGTCTGATGTTGAGCGAGCGATACGACGATGCGGACATTAACCTTCGGCGTGCGGATGACCGAACGATTCAGCATCCGCTTTCTTGGTTCTGATGAAGCGTGCCGCCTGCCGGCATCACTGTCGACGAACTGATTCCCGCGCATAGCGGCGACGCGCGGCCCTCAGGGCTTGCCTGTCATCATATAATCTATGATAACATGGTACGGCTCTGCTGCGGCATGTGCGGTTTGTTGAAAAGAAATCTGTCAAAAGACGGCGTTGAGGTCTTGCTTCATATTCGAAGGCCGGAAGAGGTTCCAGCCCGTGTCAAAGGATTTTATTTTCCGGGCTATTGTTGTTGCGACCCTCGCTATCGTTTCCGCCATCATTCTTTTCGGAAGCGGTTCAGGGTTTACCTTGCACTTCCCAATGTGGATTGCTCTTGAGCCGGCAACAGTCGAATCCAATGCCGTCGGCATCTTTGGGTTGGCACAGTTCCTTTCCACGCTCGCTCTTTTTGTGGCGATCTTCAACGTATCGGACTTCCGTTACCGATACCGCGTCTCCGTGTGGCCCCTGAACGTCCGGACCATTGGCATCTGGGCAGTCGTCTCGATCGGCGCTGTCCTGATTCTCATGGACTTCTGGTTTCAAAATCACCTTCCGTTGCCACATGTTCTTAACAGCTACGCGAATCTCAAGCTGGCGTTGGCAGCGTCTTTTGCCGGGCTCGTTGTGATGTTTGTCGCTGCGTGCTTCGTGTGGCCGACACGCTTTCGTCGAATGAACGCACGGCGTTTCTTCGATGTCACCAATTACTATGTTCATCAAGGCAATGCCGACCGCCTCCAGGCCATCGCGGAAGAACTGTCGCCGGCGATGAATGATCTCTTCGTGAGCGCATCGAAGTTGTCTACGGAGAACGATCTGTCGTTTCCCACACTTGCCGCCCACGATGTCATGCTCATATTGGCCGACCGGCGCTTTTGCCATGTCGTCGTCGACCGTGTGCCGGGCCTTGCCTTGCGGTGCTTTCAATTAGCGTCGGTCCATCCCACCGTGCCTTTCGCGGACTTCGCTCATTTCATCGGAGAGGAATTCGTGACGAACACGAGTTCGGCTTTTTATCAGGAGGACATATTTGGTTCCGGATATTCCCGCCACGCCAAGCCGATCTCCAAAGCCGTATTCGGCAATTATGAACTGATTGAACGATGCGCGTCGGAGCGCTCATCGCCGCTCGATGTTCAGTATCGGAAGGTCGATGCATTTGATGAGCAGCGGATCGAGGGGTTCTTCAGAGCGGCGACGGCTTTTGTGCCTGGCTATCTCGAAGCGACGAAAGGACGGTTGCATTCCTACGCCTTCGCGCGGCTCCTTGGATCGTTCGAAAGCATGACTTCGCCGATCTCGACATTGGATAGCATGGGCGAGGGTTGGCATCGGTCATCAGCTTACGCCGGCTTAAGCCATTCCATTCAGTTCATCGCATTCGTCGTCGAAAACCTCGACAAGCTGAATATTCCGCCGACCTCATTGCGCGAAAAGACGAAAGGCTATCTAGATCCCTATGACGGGTTAGCTGAATTATTTTATAAAGCCGTGCTTCACGCCGCCTTTGTAACGCAGCCCGAATTCATATGCTGGGACATACAACACAATCTCGTCTGGAGCGGGAAGCTGAAATTCTATCATACGTCCAAAGCCCTACCGGCTTTGCAATTCAAAGTTCGGCGCAAGCTCTATAACAAGATTCGCGAGATGGACCGTTTTCCGAACTTTGTCGGCGCACGCATCCTCGGTTTTTGCCTCAACGTTCTTGGCCTGCGCCTTATCGACCGGCGCACGGATGGTCTGAATCGCTCGGATTACGCGCTTCAACGCGTGGTCCTGAGCTGGACGAAGCGCAAATTTCGCTGGCTCGCCGAAGATTATCCAAATCTCGTCGCGGTGTGCTTGCAGGGATTCATTTCATACGACAAGGAAAACAATCGCCTCGTCCAAGCCAACGGAAATAAAATCAAGAACACACCAAACAGCTTTGTCTACCTCGATCTTGATTGATTGCGCCGACGCTCTGCTACCCCATTCCGCGCTCTGGCTCTGCGTATCATCACTTAGGGCCTCTTTAAGAATTTTCCCGACTGCCTCAGCGGGCGTCATCATGGGAACGTTAATGTCACTCTGCGGCGATGAACTGTGAACGACCGGTTTCGGGTGCATTTTCAAGCCACGTAAATGGTGAGGATGGGCGCGATGCCAACCAATGAATTCAATTCTCACGATGTCCGCTCTCAAGCGGAGCGGATGTTCATCTAGACGGCAACCATGGGCGCATTCAAGGCCCTGCAAGGCAACGCGCGTCCCATAGGTTTTTTGGTTTATCCCACTCAACATCCCAACAGCGCTCCGCTGCCGCTTGGCAAGCTCACCGAAATCAGCAAATGATTTGCTTCGTACACTGAATGCAAAGCGTGCTACCTTTTCACTATTGAACGTGGGAGAATGCAGATGCAGTTCGCCGTCGGCTTTAGCGTGCAAGGAAAGACGGACCACGTGGTCGTGGATGCGGAAGATGCCTTGATTGCTGCCCTCAAGGTTAAGGTGCAACGCCCCGAGGCTGCGATCGCCTACGTCCGTTCGGAAAATAAACGAGGCGATGCCCGGCACCCGATGCACGGACTCGCCAGCGAGAGCGTCCCCAGCGTGTAGTGGGCCAGTTTCATTGTAGCAACGGTTGACGACCGTGGTGGAAACCGGTCGGCAGTCGTGCCATATTCTGCGGCATGAATAAGCCCGAGAAGAAGCCAGAAATGCGCCCGTGCGAGCTGAAGGACGGCTCAGGGTGGTACGTGCTCGTCCAATGGGGCAACCGACCGTCCGAACAGGTTGGTGGGTTCCCATCTGAAGACGAAGCCCAACAGTGGATTACTCAAAACTCCGCTAGTTGGCTCAGGGCGCGTTTTGAGCAACCGCCAATTGACTAAATCCCCCAAGCACCCTCCGCACCGCGCCTGATCCACGTGCCATAACTAAGCACCCACAGGCGTCCAGCCCCATCCGCGTGCCGTACAACCAAGCGCGTCTTCACGCTTCTACTCGGCTGCCGCGACACCCCTCATTGTGCGCAACAGCGCGCGGCAAGAACCAACACCCAGTCCACGGCCCAACAGCGCCCTCCGCCAACCGCAGCCCTTCCAACATCTGACGGCGCTACACTCCCCAACACCGACGATCCCCTGGCCGCCCAACAGCGCTCCGACCGTGCCCTTCACCCTCCAAAATCCGCGATGCACACGCCATCCATTCCACGTGCTTCCACCATCCAAAATCCGTGACCTCCTCCGCTCATTGTGCAGAGCTCACATCTTCTTCTTCAACCTCAGTGAGATCGTCTTCCCGTTTTGGTATCCCTTCCGATACAGCGCCCGCGCCAGCACCTTGCTTATCGGTCTCCACTCCTTCGTCAGCGGCGAATACGTGCTACCTTCTCGGCGACAAGGGTCCAAAAATACCGCGTCCGCTTCCGGTAAAGCGATTGACGCTCTTGGACGACTGGAATGGGCGCGAAGCTGAATGAGCTGTCTGGGCCGGAAGCAGTCGGTCTGCTTTGGATCATCGGAACGCAGAAGCGGACGTTCATTTGAGGTGGCCCAACGGTCTCGGTTTGGCCCATTGCGGCCATTAACGGTTGCTGTGCCCAATGTCGTCGATGGGTGGATTCCGGCCTTTCAGCTGAAATGCGTATTCCGACGAAGCCGGCCATGCATTCCAATTTGAAGCCGGCCACCTGTTCCGATCTGAAGCCGGCCATGGTTCCAATTTGATGTCGGCTACCTTGGACGGGGCTCACGCAGGTCGAATGGAATGATCTCTGGCTTGGCTCAAGGGGTCGAGTGTCTCTTGCCGATCACAGTTTGTCGCTCTGACAGGGACACGGAGTTAAGCCATGGCGGGGCGAAGCTGGTCGGGGTTGCGCAGCCCCGCGATGGCGTTTCGTTGGCCACTTCGTCCGATGGTACGAGACCATCATGCAGGCTCCGGAGTGCGCCGTTTTCGCAAGCTCTCGCCCTGGCGCGCGGCCACGGACGCCATCCGCGCATTTTGCGCACCCTCGGCCGCACCGATATCCTCATCCTCGACGACTGAGGGTTGAAGCCGCTCGCCGCCGCCGCCGGCACGACCTCCTCGAAATCCTCGAAGAGCGCTATGGGCGCCGCTCGACCGTTACCTCTCAGCTCCCCGTCGAACGCTGGCATGAAATCATCGGCGATCCAACCTATGCCGACGCAATCCTCGATCGCCTCGTTCACAACGCCCATCGCATCGATCTCGCCGGCGAAAGCATGCGCCGGACCCGTTCGAAGCAACCTCAGAAAGCTTGACCGAACAGCCCTGTCGATGTCAAAACGATCCACGTGCCGGAAGGTTCGCGCCCCAGGCGATATCAAATCCGAACAGTTGGCAAAATCATCTCGGAATCCCGGGCGCGAGATCAGAGCGCCGGCTGCGCGACGTCCTCGTCCTGGTTGATGCAAATCAACGCCGCTGATCCACCCCGATGTTGTATAAACTGCGCTCTCGCTTGTTGGGCGTAGAGCGGTGTCGGCCGTCCGGTGCATGCCAGTCGCGGTGGTGCGCGATGATTACTTTCAACGTTGTCAAAGAGGAGCACGGCTGGGCCATCCAGATCGGCGAGCGCATGACCACGCCCTTTCGGTCGAGGGATGTGGCGATTCGCGAGGCTAACTGCCTAGCCGACGCCATTCGATGCCATGGTGCGTGCGCGAAAGTGATTATCGAAGGCTCGGATCTGAACGAGCCGCAGAGGAAGATCGAGGGCACGAGCTTGGCTCGGCCGGACGCGCTGCTATAGGGATGTTGAGCGAGCCCTCAGTGACATGGGCAGCGTTCAGGCGCTTTGAAGGTGCCGCAAGACTTTGAAGGTGCCGCAAGACTATGCATGTCGAGACCGATGCTTTCGCGAGCCGGCTGAGGTCCCGCGGCGAAGATGTGTTGGCCTCGCCGCTGCGGCGCCTCCTGGGTAATACAGGCCCTAATCCGCCGTGGGACGACAGCGCGCCCATCCGGGCGGAACTCTTCAGCGTCGAGCGTCTGGAAGAACACGCGCGCAGCCTCGCCGCGGCCCAGGCGGTGACGCCCGGCGAGCGGAAGGGCGCCTCGCTGGTGAAGCGGCTTGCGGAAAACGAGGCCGTGCTCGTGGCGGCCTATCGCGATATCGCCGAGGCCGTCGACGCCGGCGCGGCCATCACCCCCGCAGCCGAATGGTTGATCGACAATTTCCACGTCGTAGAGAAGCAGATCCGCGAAATCCGCGCCGATCTGCCGCCCGGCTATTATCGCCAGCTGCCCAAGCTCGCCGCCGGGCCGTTCGCAAGGTATCCGCGCGTATTCGGCGTGGCCTGGGCTTTCGTGGCGCATACCGACAGCCTCTTCGATCCGGAAGTCCTCCGCCGCTGCCTGCGGGCCTATCAGGAGGTGCAGCCGCTCACCATTGGCGAATTGTGGGCGATAGCGATCACCCTGCGCATCGTGCTTGTCGAGAACCTCCGGCGGATCGCTAAGCGGATCATCGACAGCAGGGCCGGGCGCCGCGCCGCGGACATGGTGGCGGACCGGTTGCTGGGGGCTGGCGGCCGCGTCGCCGAACCGGCCGAGGCGGTGTTGTCGCCGGATACGCAGGCGACGTTCTCGCACAGTTTTCTCGTCCAGCTGGTCCATCGGCTGCGCGACCAGGATCCCGGCGTCGCCCCGGCCTTGGCGTGGCTCGACGGGCAACTGGCGAGACAGGGGACCACCGCCGACGCCGTCGTCCGCGACGAGCACCAGAGGCAGGTCGCGGGAAGTATCACGGTTCGAAACATCATCACCAGCATGCGTCTCATCTCCGATGTCGATTGGACCGAGCTGTTCGAGCGCGTCAGCCTGATCGATGATGTATTCAAGGCGGGAAGCCGCTTCCAGGAGATGGATTTCCCGACGCGCAATCTCTACCGCAGCGCCGTGGAAGAGATCGCCCGCGGGTCTGAACTCACGGAGCTGGAGGTGGCCCATGCAGCAGTGGCCGCCGCAGGGGCGCATTCGGTCGATTCCGAGGAGGCTGACAACCGTCTGACAGACCCGGGTTATTATTTGATCGCGGCCGGCCGGCCTGGCTTCGACGCAGAGATCGGCTTCGCGCCGCCAGCGCGAGCTTGGCCCGGACGCTTCTATCGTGGGCTCGGGATCGGCGGCTATGTCAGCGCCGGCGTCGTCGTCGCGGCCGGCCTCTTGGCGATACCAATATCAATCGGCGTCTGGACTGGCGTGAGCCAGAATTGGCTTTTCTTGCTCGGGCTCTTGGGCTTGATTCCGGCGCTGGATCTCGCCGTCGTCCTCGTCAACTACATGGTGACGCGCGGGTTCCGCGCCACCTTGCTGCCGGCGCTGGATCTCCGCGGCGGCGTTCCGCAAAACCTGCGCACCCTCGTCGCCCTCCCGACGCTCCTGACCTCGCTCAAGGACATCGAGGAGCATGTCGAACAGCTCGAGATCCACTATCTGGCGAGCCCGCACGGCGACCTTCACTTCGCGCTGCTGTCCGACTGGGCCGACGCAGCGAGCGAGCACGCCGACGGCGACGACGAGCTGCTGGCCGCCGCGAAGGAGGGGATCGCGAGGCTGAACCGGCGTTACGGCCTCGCGCCGGGCGGCGACCGCTTTCTGCTGCTGCACCGTCGACGCGTCTGGAACCAGGGCGAAGGCCGCTGGATCGGGTGGGAGCGCAAGCGCGGAAAGCTGTGCGAACTCAATCGGCTGCTGCGCGGCGCGGAAAGCACCACCTTCCTGACGCCGCCCGCCGTGCCCGCCAACATCCGCTACGTGATCACCCTGGACGCGGACACGCGGCTCCCGCGTGAGACCGTCGGGCGGCTCATCGGCAAGATGGCGCATCCGCTCAACCGGCCGCGCTTCGACGTCGACCTGGGGCGGGTGGTCGAAGGCTATGCCGTGCTGCAGCCGCGGGTGACGCCGGCGCTGCCGGTGGGACGCGAGGGCTCGCTGTTCCTGCGTGTCTTCTCGAGGGCCACAGGCATCGATCCTTACGCCGCCGCGGTTTCGGACGTGTACCAGGATCTGTTCGGCGAAGGCTCTTATACGGGCAAGGGCATCTACGACGTGGAGGCCTTCGAGGCGGCGCTGGACGGACGCGTGCCCGAATCCACCCTCCTCAGCCATGATCTGTTCGAGGGAATTTTCGCGCGCGCCGGTCTGGCCTCCGACGTGGAGGTCGTAGAGGCCTTCCCGGCCAGGTACGACGTCGCCGCACTTCGCCACCATCGCTGGGCGCGGGGCGATTGGCAGCTGCTTCCATGGATCTTCGGACACGGGGCCAGAGGGGCCACTCGCCGGCCGTGGGGCGGCGTTCCGGCGATCGGCCGCTGGAAAATGCTCGACAACTTGCGTCGTTCGCTCTCGCCGCCGTCGGTCCTGCTGGCCCTGATCACCGGATGGGCCATGCCGCTCGAAGACGCGGCTGTCTGGACCGCCTTCATCCTATCGACGATTGTTCTGCCGCCTTTCATTCCCGTAATCACGAGGATCGCGCCGGAGCGCCCGGGCGTGACGCTTCGCAGCCACTTCCGCGCCTTGCGCGCGGAGTTCGGTCTTGGGCTTGTCCAGTCCGGCCTGATGGTCGTCTTCTTGGCCCACCAGGCCTGGCTCATGGCCGACGCCATCATCCGCACCCTGGTCCGGCTTATGTTGACGCGCCGCCACCTGCTCGAATGGATCCCGGCGGCCCATGCGGCGTTCGGCGCCCGTCCGGGGATTCTTCACTTCTACCAGCGGATGGCGGGGGCGATCGTCATCGGCGCTGCGGCGATAGCCGTGGCCTGGGTCTGGGGACGGGGAACGTGGCCGCTGGCCGCGGCGTTCGCCGTCGCCTGGTTCGCCTCCCCTGCGGTCGCACTCTGGGCGAGCCTGTCGCCTCGGATCGTAGCCCGGCGCCCGCTCGCCGAGGCCGACGCCCACACCCTTCGCCTGATCGCCAGACAGACATGGCGCTTCTTCGAGACCTTCGTCACGCCGGCCGACCACATGCTGCCGCCCGACAATTTCCAGGAAGTCCCGGAGCCGGTGGCGGCCCATCGGACCTCTCCGACCAACATCGGCCTCTACCTTATGTCGGCGGCGAGCGCCCGCGACCTGGGCTGGATCGGGACCCTCGAAGCCGCTGAGCGGTTGGAGGCGACGCTGTCGACCATGGCCGGCATGGCCCGGTGCCACGGCCACTTCTACAACTGGTACGACACGCGCGACCTGCGTCCGCTCGATCCGCAATATGTGTCCTCGGTCGACAGCGGGAATCTGGCAGGACATCTGATCGCGGTGGCAAATGCTTGCCGGGAGTGGCGCAGTCTCGGCCTGACGGAACAGCAGCGTTTTGAAGGCGTCGCGGATGCGCTCGACGTGGCGCGGGATGAGGCCCGCTGCCTGGGGAATAGAGACCAGTCCCCGAGCGTGACCGCGAGGCGGTTCGACGACGAGATCGAGCGTCTGGCGTCGAGCCTGCGTCAAGCGAGCGCTGGCGGCGCCAGCATCGCACAGCGGCTGGCGGACCTTTCCGAACAGGCCGCGATTCTGGTGGACACGGCCCGCGAGATCGCCATCGAAGAACACTATCATGTAGGGGCGGATCTGCAGTTCTGGGCGGAAGCGGTCCACGCCAGCATCGAGAGCCATCGGCGCGATCTGGATGCGCGCCTCGCCGCCCCGCTGGACGCGCGGCTCCAAGCGCTGGAGAAGGTCACGCGGTCGATGGCGCTGTCGATGGAATTCGACTTCCTGCTCGATCCCGACCGCCTGTTGCTCTCTATCGGCTATCAGGTGCGTGAGGGCGCGCTCGATCCCAGCTGCTATGACCTTCTCGCCTCGGAGGCGAGGCTCGCGAGCTTCATGGCCATAGCCAAGGGGGACGCGCCGGCGCGGCACTGGTTCCGCCTGGGCCATGCCGTAACCCCCGTGGCCAACGGCGCGGCGCTGATCTCGTGGTCGGGCTCGATGTTCGAATATTTGATGCCGTCGCTGGTCATAAGGGCGCCGGCTGACAGCCTGATCGAGCAGACCAACCGGCTAATCGTTCGCCGCCAGATTGAGTACGGGGCGACGCTGAAGACGCCCTGGGGCGTATCGGAGTCCGCATACAACGCGCGCGACCTGGAGTTTACCTATCAATACTCCAACTTCGGGGTTCCAGGGCTCGGCCTCAAGCGGGGGCTGGCGAACAACGTCGTGATCGCTCCCTATGCCACTGCCCTGGCGAGCATGGTCGAACCTCAGGCCGCGGCGCGGAATTTCAAGCGCCTGGAGGCCATTGGCGCTCGGGGCCGGTACGGTTTCTACGAGGCCCTGGACTTCACACCGACCCGGGTGCCGGAAGGAGAATACGTCGCCATCGTCCGCGCCTTCATGGCCCACCACCAGGGCATGACGGTCACGGCCATCGCCGACGCCCTGCTGGATGGCGTGATGCGGGCCCGCTTTCATGCCGAGCCGATTGTCCAGGCGACCGAGCTTCTTCTGCAGGAGCGGGTGCCTCGCGATGTCACGGCGACCCCGCCATCGGTCTCGGACACCAAGTCGATGGCCAAAATCCGGGAGATCGCCGGCCCCGGCGCCTGGCGCAGCGCCAGTCCATGGAGCGCCACGCCGGCTACCCAGCTGCTTTCGAACGGCCGTTACTCGGTAATGCTCACAGCCGCAGGATCCGGCTACAGCAGCTGGCGCGAGTTGGCCGTTACTCGCTGGCGTGAGGACGCTACCTGCGACGACTGGGGCTCGTATGTCCTCCTGCGGGACGTCGCGAGCGGGGAAGCCTGGTCGGCGACCTACCAGCCGATAGGGGCCGAGCCAGAGGCGTACGAGGTCACCTTCAACGAGGATCACGCCGAGTTCGCGCGTCGGGACGGGGCGTTGGCGACCACCCTGGAGGTGCTGGTTTCCGCTGAGGACGATGCGGAGGTGCGCCGCGTGACGATCTTGAACCTCGGCGACCAATTGCGCGAGGTCGAGATAACCTCCTACGCCGAGTTGGTGCTGGCGCCTCAGGCCGCCGACGTTGCGCACCCGGCGTTCTCCAAACTGTCCGTCGAGACCGAGTACCTCGTCGGAGTAGGCGCGATATTGGCGACGCGGCGGCGGCGTGCGCCGACGGAGCCGCAGATCTGGGCCGCGCACCTGGCGGTCGTCGACGGCCAGACCGTGGGCAAGCGCGAGTTCGAAACCGATCGTGCGCGGTTTCTCGGCCGAGGTGGCAGCGTTCGCGCCCCCATCGCAGCGGTCAATGGCCGCCCGCTTACAGGGGCGACCGGCGCCGTGCTCGATCCGATTTTCGCCCTGCGCCGCCGGGTGAGGATAGCCCCTGGCGCGACGGCGCGCGTCGATTTCTGGACCATGGTCGCATCCTCGCGCGAGGAGGTGCTCAACCTCGTCGACAAGCATCACGACGCGGGCGCGTTCGAACGCGCCGCCGCGCTGGCCTGGACGCAGGCGCAGGTGCAGCTCCACCACCTCGGCATCGATCTCGGCGCTGCAGGACAATACCAAAGTCTCGCCGGGCACGTCATCTATGCCGCGCCCACGCTCCGCCCCCCTTCGGAGACCATAGGGAGCGGAAGCAGCGGACAGCCGGACCTCTGGAGCCTGGGGATATCGGGCGATCTGCCGATCGTCCTCGTCCGCATTTCCGACATTCAGCAGCTCGATGTCGCCCGCGAGGCACTCCAAGCTGTCGAATATTGGCGGATGAAGCGGCTGGCGGTGGACCTGGTCGTCCTCAATGAGCGCGCGGCCTCCTACGTCCAGGACCTGCAGGTCGCCCTGGAAACCCTGGTTAGAGCCAGCCAGTCCCGGCCGCAGATCGGCGAGGAGCGACCGCCGGGACACATCTTCATGCTGCGCGCCGACCTGATCTCGCCCGAGTCGCGGGCCCTCTTGGCGTCCGTGGCGCGCGTCGTGCTGGTGGGAGGGCGTGGCAGCCTTGTCGATCAGCTCGAGCGCGCTCTGGCGGCGAGGCCTTCACTTCGAGCCGCAGCCAGACGTCCCCGGGCCATTTCCGAGCTGCAGGTGTCGCGTCCAGAGCCAGGTGTGGAGTTCTTCAATGGGCTGGGCGGCTTCGCCGAGGGCGGCCGCGAATATGTGACGATCCTGGGCCCTGGCCAGTCGACGCCGGCGCCGTGGATCAACGTCATCGCCAATCCCGGATTCGGCTTCCAGGTGTCCGCAGAGGGCGGCGGTTACGCCTGGTCGGTGAACAGCCGCGAGCATCAGCTGACGCCGTGGTCCAACGACCCGGTGACTGACCGGCCGGGTCAGGCCTTCTACCTCAGGGACGAGGAAACGGGGCGTGTCTGGAGCCCGACGGCGCTGCCGATCCGGGACGAGACGGCCACCTATGTGGCGCGGCACGGATGGGGCTACAGCCGCTTCGAGCACGCCTCGCACGGCGTCGCCGCGGAGTTGCTCGAATATGTACCGCTCGCCGATCCGATAAAGATATCACGCCTGACACTGCGCAATTCCTCGCGCCGCACCAGACGCCTGTCCGTGACGGCCTATGCGGAATGGGTCCTCGGCGCCTCCCGCAGCGCGGCGGCGCCGTTCGTGACCACGCGCATCGATCCGGGCAGCGGGGCGATGCTTGCGAAGAACCCGTGGAACCCGGCCTTCGGAGAACGCGTCGCCTTCGCGGACATGGCCGGGCGCCAGACGAGCTGGACGGGCGACCGACGTGAGTTCATCGGCCGCAACGGCACGCTCGCCATGCCGTCGGGCCTCGCCCGCGGGGCGGCGCTCTCAGGCCGAGTCGGCTCCGGACTCGACCCTTGCGCCGCCCTCCGGACGACGGTCGAGATCGCCCCGAACGGCGTTGCCGAGATCGTCTTCTTCCTCGGCGATGCTCCCAATGAAGCCGAGGCGCGTTCACTGATCGCGCGCTACCGCAAGACCGACCTGGACGCTGTGCTGTCGGATGTCCGAAGCTTCTGGTACGAGACCGTCAGCGCGGTTCAGGTGAAGACACCTGACCGGTCGATGGACATCATGCTCAACGGTTGGCTCACCTATCAGACGCTCGCCTGCCGCGTCTGGGCGCGATCGGGGTTTTACCAAGCGGGCGGCGCCTACGGTTTCCGGGATCAGCTGCAGGATTGCATGGCGCTGGCCACGGTCAGCCCGTCAATGACGCGAGAGCACCTCCTCAGGGCCGCGGGCCGCCAGTTCGTCGAGGCCGATGTTCAGCACTGGTGGCTGCCGCACTCCGGCCAAGGGGTGCGCACGCGGATCTCGGACGACCGCGTCTGGCTCGCCTACGCCGCGGCGCATTACATCAGGGTCACCGGCGACGCCGACGTGCTTGAGGAGGCCGTGCCATTTCTGGCGGGCCCAATGCTGGAGCCAGGTGAGAGCGACAGCTTCTTCCAGCCGACCGTCTCGGGGGAGGCTGCCAGCCTCTACGAGCATTGCGCCCGCGCGCTGGACGCCAGCCTGGCTGTCGGCAGCCATGGTCTGCCGCTGATCGGCAGCGGCGATTGGAATGACGGCATGAACCGCGTCGGTCAGAACGGTCAGGGCGAGAGCGTCTGGCTCGGCTGGCTGTTGCACGCCGCGCTCGACGCCTTCGCAAGCCTCGCCGATGCGCGCGCCGACCCGGCGCGGGCGGCGAAATGGCGAGCGCACACGCAGGCGCTGGACGCCGCCCTCAACGAGCAGGCCTGGGACGGCGACTGGTATCGCCGCGGCTGGTTCGACGACGGCACTCCGCTCGGTTCGGTGATGAACGAGGAATGCCGCATCGACTTCATCGCCCAATCCTGGGCGGTGCTCTCCGGCGCAGCGCGGCCCGACCGGGCGGCTCAGGCCATGGCGGCCGTCGAGCGTGAGCTAATCCTGCCCCAGGACGGGCTGGCGTTGCTGTTCACGCCGCCATTCGATCGCTCGACGCCCGACCCCGGCTACATCAAGGGATATCCGCCGGGTGTGCGCGAGAACGGCGGCCAGTACACCCATGCGGCCCTCTGGTCCGTCATGGCTTTCGCGGGCCTAGGGGAGGGCGACAAGGCGGCTGCGCTGTTCTGGATGCTCAATCCGATCAATCATGCCCGCACGCGCACCGACGTGCACCGGTACAAGGTGGAGCCTTATGTTGTCGCCGCCGATGTCTATGCAGCCCCTAACCATGTCGGGCGTGGCGGTTGGACTTGGTACACGGGCTCGGCTGGCTGGATGCAGCGCGCCGGCGTCGAAAGCATCCTTGGGCTTCGCATCGAGGGTGGTACGTTGCGCCTCGACCCCTGCATTCCGAGGTCCTGGCCGCGCTTCGAGATGACGCTTCGGCATGGAGCGTCGCGGTATGAGATCATTGTCGAGAACTCGCAGTCGGTGCAACGCGGCCTCGCCGCCGCCGAGCTTGATGGCGCGACGATCGCCGCGCGGCCTCTCTGCGTCGTGCTCGAGGACGACGGCGCCATCCACCACCTAAATGTTCGCCTGGGCTGATCTGAGTGGATCAGATGCAGTTTCGAGACGGCCGTGGGCTTGGGGTGCGGGGCGGCCCTGCTGTGGGCGACACCGGTCGCTGCGTATTCCGACGAAAGCCGGCCATGCATTCCAATTTGAAGCGGCGACCTGTTCCGATCTGAAGCTGGCCACGGTTCCGAGACGAAGTCGGCCACCTCGGACGAGGCTCACGCAGGTCGAGTGGAATGATCTCTGTCTTGGCTTAACGGGTCAAGTGTCGCTTGCTGATCGCGGTTTGCCGATCGCGACCGGGGGCACGGATTTAAGCCATGGCGTGGCGAAGCTGGTCGGGGCGGAGCTGGCAAAAGGTTCCTCCTGGCGGAGCCAAGTGGAATTGCCAGCGGAGGTTGCGCAGCCCCGCCATGGCGGGTCGTTGGCCGCTTCCCCCTGGCGGAGCGAGACCCTCATGCGAGGTCCGGCGTGCGCTGTTTTCGCAGGCTGTCTGTAGATCGGCATGGGGTTCCGACGCCGATCGGCGCGCTAAGGCCCTGATTCCGTTGGCATCGCCGGGGCCACGGCGTGACGCCAATTCACAATTCATAGGCTTGCAACGCAAATTGACGAAATTGACCGTTCCAACGAAAGGACGAGGCGCGACGCCACTGGCTCGATGCCGCTGGCGTCCTCAACGCGCGGCCGCTTTCTTCTTTGAAAAAGCTCGTTAAGCGCGGAAGGCCGGCCGCGATCATCAATGTCCTTGGTGCTCGATCGAGGTGTTGACGCTCGTCAAAGCCATCTCCGGCGGCACGCAGCTATTATTCGATCTCGATCCGCGCTTGCGAGGCATGACCATGTTGTCCTCTGCTCAATCTGTGAGGAAGGTTGAAAAACACGCGCGACACTTCACCTCTCCCACGCAGCGCGCTCTGGAGCGAAGTCTTCTCTATTCCGAGGAGCTGGAAATAGCTCTGAGGCAGCGTAGCGATGCAGACTATTTCCGCTGGTTTCTTGCCAGTCTTCTGTTCGGCGCCCGGATTTCTGAGACGACGGCAAAAAACACTTATCTGACATTTGTCCGTTACGGCCTGACGAGCCCATCCAAAATCATCGATGCCGGTTGGGATTTCCTCGTCAATCCTGTCATGCGTGAGGGTGGCTATGTCCGCTACGACGGTCGCAAGTCGACCCAAATTCTGCGTGACTGCGGGACGCTACTTGCCGATTATCACGGCAGTTTGGGCCAATTGCACAAGGTCGCGCGGGACGCGCGCGATCTCGAAGAGCGCTTGTTCGCTTTCTATGGCATTGGGCCGGTGACGATGAACATCTTCCTGCGCGAGCTCAGGCCTTACTGGACTAAGGCGGATCCTGCTCCGTTGCCAATTGTCGTGGTGGTGGCACGGAAACTCAAAATCGACCTCACGCGCTACAAGCGAAAAAGCCTCCTCTTCACGAGAGTAGAGGCTGGTTTGCTCAGGAACAGGCACAGTTCGTTTGGTCGAGAGCCCGGAGCATGAATAAGCATGCAGCGCGCGCCAATTCTTTGCGCGCACGGAGAACCGCGGTCGAAACTCACCGGTAACGGTGAGATCTAATAAATCTTCGACACAGGCAGGCGCTCGCTGATGGCCGGCAGGGATCGGAAATGAAAGACTGGAACGTCATCATCAGCGTCTATCAGGATGGTTTCAGGCGGCCGATCCGCGCCCTCAGAAAGTTTGGAAATGTCGATCGCAGTCCCTATCACAATTTGCTCGTCATGGCGGTTGCCCAACCTGGCGAACGACCGCTCTTGGCGGATTTTGTTGAAAAACTCGGCGGCGATCTCGACGACCTCACGCGGGATCGTTCGTTGGGCGCTGATCGCGACGCCGATTGGGCGGCTGTCTGCCTGGGTTTTCTGGCTGCCGGCTGTTGTAGCCTCTGTTCGGAGCTTCCCTTTCGTCTAAGCAGGCACCAGAACCGCACCGCAGTTCGGCGGTCCTGTGATCGTTTTTGCCATCTTCCGCAAGTTCTGGGCAATGGCGGCAAGCAGGAACTCATCCCGTGCACCGGACGGCCCGCGCAGGCGGAGGCGTGTGAGCTTGAGGATGCGCTTGAGGTGGGCGAAGAGCATCTCGACCTTCTTTCGCTCGCGGCGAGATTCCAGATAGGCGGGCGTGTCTCTGAGGCTGCGGACTATATCGCGCGACGCTTCATGGACGCTTCTCGCGATCTTGCGCCGGGGCTGCCCGGGACAGCATCTCGTCTTAAGCGCGCAGACTGCGCAATCATGCTGGCTGGCATTGTAGATTAAAGTCTTGTCCTTCGTGACGCCTATCCGTGGCTCCGTGAACGGTCGCCGATATTTTTTGAGCACCTTTCCACCCGGGCAGGTGTAGGTGTTCGCTTGCGCATCGAAGACGAAGTCGGATCGGCTGAAGGTTCCGTCGGTGCGCTCGCTTTTGTCCAAGAGGGCGACATGCGGTTCGATCTTTTTCTCCTCCACGATCCAGTTCAAAATCTCGGCGGCGCCATAGGCGCTGTCGCCGCTGAGGCGCTGCGGCTTGAGTCCGAAGCACGCCTCGGTGCGATCGATCATGGTCTTGGCGGCGCCGACCTCCGCCTGGCGAATGGCGCGTGTCGCCTCGACATCGACGATGATCGCCGCCTTCAGGTCGATCAGGTAGTTGTCGGCATAGGCGAAGAAGGCGTGCCCCTTGTGCGCTCCCGTCCACTGCGCTGCCGGATCTGACTTGGAGATGAACTTCGGCATGACCTCGCTCGCCGCGCCCCATGCCGCCTCGTCGAGCGTCGCCAGATATTCCCGAACCGATCGCCGCGTCGCCGACAACGCTTCCCAGTCTGTCGCATCAGAACTCGAAAAGGCACGTTGCTTGTTCGCATCGGCCGCGATCAGGCTGGCATCAACGGCAAACCCTTCGCCGCCGACCAATCCTTCCACCATCGCCCTGCGCACCACGGACTCGAACACATTGCGGAAGGCGTCGCTGTCGCGGAAACGGCCATGGCGGGTCTTGGAGAATGTCGAATGGTTCGGAACTCGCCCATCGAGCCCCAACCGGCAGAACCAGCGATACGCCAGATTGAGATTGACTTCCTCGCATAGACGCCGCTCGGATCGGATACCGACGCAATAGCCGACGATCAGCATCCGGATCATGAGTTCCGGGTCGATCGAAGGCCGGCCCGTGGCACTGTAAAAGGCTGCCAAATCCCGGCGCAGATCGCTCAGATCGAGAAAGTAGTCGAGCTTGCGAAGCAGATGATCGGCCGGAACGCGATCCTCAAGGCAGAACTCGTAGAACAGTCTCTGCTGATGATCGTCCTGTTGACCCATTCATGTCCGTTGCTCCCCGGCAAACCGCGCCAAGGAACGGAATCACGGGGCGCAAGCGCCATCAAGCGGACTTTTTCAACAATATCGGCGCGATGCCGACCGATGAATTCAATTCTCACGATGTCCGCTTTCAAGCGGAGCGGAAGTTCATCTAAACGGCAACCATGGGCGCAAAGCCGCTGTCGGCACTCGTCCGCCAGGAGGTCTCTTGTAGGGTCAAAAGCAGACATTCATTCAGCGATATTTAGGGCGTCACTAGGCAATCACGCGTCTGATTTTATCCTCTAGCCTGCCCTTTGGCCGAATTGATGCACGATAACTTTTCCGCCCTCAGCGAGATCGTCTAGATAGTCCGCCCATTGCTGCATCATCCGGCGTCGTTCCGGAAGATATTGGGCGTGGTTATAGGCGGCGCGGACCCTGTTGCGCTCGTCATGGGCAAGTTGGCGTTCGATCCAATCGGGATGAAAGCCCATTTCATTGAGCAATGTGGAAGCCAGCGCGCGGAAACCGTGAACTGTCGCGCGCCCATGAAAACCCATGCGATACATCGCAAACAGCATTGTGTTGTTCGACATAAAGCCATCGGCGCCCGGCGACGGAAATACATATTCGCTGCGGCCGGCGGTCGATCTCAACTCGGCGAATGTGGCAACGGCTTGACGTGACAGCGGCACAAAATGCGGCGAGCGCATCTTCATGCGCTCAGCAGGGATACGCCACTCGGCAGCTTCAAGGTCTAGTTCATCCCAGCGCGCGGCCCGCAACTCTGTTGTACGGACGAAAGTCAGTACAGCGAGGCGCAGCGCCAGCCGAGTACGCGCCTCGCCATCGTAACAGGACAGAGCCCGCAGGAATTCCGGCAGATCTTCTAGCAGCATGGCCTTGTGATGCGCTTGTCGCCCGGAGGCTTTCAGCGCGCCCTTCAGGTCGGCCGACGGGTCCCGATATGCCCTGCCTGTGACGATGCCAAATCGAAAGATCTGACCGACCGTCTGCCGCAGCCGCTTCGCAATTTCGAGCGCACCTCGCTTTTCGACCTTGCGCAGCACTGCGAGCAATTCGGGGGGCTCGATCGCTCCGATGGGCCTGGACCCAATTTCCGGGAACACATCGGCCTCAAGTCGCTTGATGACTTGGCAGTAGTAGCGAGCGGTCCAACCATCTCTTTGATTTTCGCACCATTCGCGCGCGACGATTTCGAAGGTGTTCTCGGACAAGAGGCGGCCAGCGCGCTTCTGCTCCTTTCGCACATGAGACGGGTCAATATCGCGTGCCAGCAATTGCTTTGCCTCGTCGCGCGCCTTGCGCGCATCCCCAAGTGAAACGATGGGATAAACGCCCAGCGCAAGGGTCTTCTGACGCCCCTGGTAACGGTAAGCCATGCGCCAGTAGCGCGCACCGTCCGGATTCACGAGAAGATGGAGGCCGCCACCGTCACTTAGCTTTTGCGGCTTCTCCGGGCGCTTTACATTGCGGACTGCGGTGTTGGTGAGAGGCATGTTGGCATTTCCACAAAAAGACCGTGGGGATGACCGCATATATACCAACAAATTTTCCAGATGCCAACAAACTGTGCCAAGCCTTAAAAGACGCCGCTGGACAAAAATATTATATAATATCTTTTGCTACTTGGGCTTTAAGCGACGGTGCCGGACGCTATTAGACAATGGTTTTGGCGGAGGGAGCGGGATTCGAACCCGCGATAGGGTTTCCCCTATACACACTTTCCAGGCGTGCGCCTTCAACCACTCGGCCACCCCTCCGGACGTCCATTCATTCGCGAGGCGCGGCCGGTCTGGCGACGGCGCCCATCAATTCCGGGCGGCCCGGCGATCTAAGGCCTCGTGAGGCGCGCCACTATAGTCAGGCGAAGGCCGAGCGCAAGCCGTGGAAGGCACATCGAGACACACCATGGGACACACCATCGCGGTAGTGGGTCAGTTCGAAATCTGCCGGGCTTGACGGCGGTGGAACCTGCGCAGCAGACATGCCATATTCAGCACATGGCTAATATCAAAAATTCCATCGAAGGCAGAGTAGTTGAAGTAGTGACACTTCGGCTAAGCGACGGGCCTCCATCGATCGAACTCTTTTTTGTAGCGCTAGGTGACGAAACGGCAGCGGTTGAAGCTGTCAGAAAGTTCATTAACTCAACAGACCCTGACACAAAGATACAGTCTTTAGGGCCTCTGTCAGCTAATACGGTAGCAGCCCTTGGCATGATGCCTGGAGCGGTTTGGCCAGCATGATCCGCTTCTTCTTCCGCACGATCGGCTTTTTTCTCCTCGCCGGCGCTTTCGCCGCTCTGGTGATCGATGGAACCCGCAGCATTGCCGGCGGCATGCTTTCATGGACGCCACTCGGCAAAACGATCGCCTGGCTCGCGCCGGATAAATTGGCGGCTCTGAAGCCGTCGATCGACCATTTCAATCGCTTCCTTTGGGATCCTTTGATGGTCCATCTTCTGCTTCTGCCGACCTGGCTCGTCATCGGCATTCTCGGCACGCTGATCATGGCGCTGACCCAGAAGCCGCGGCCAAAAATCGGCTATTCGAGCCGCTGATCGCGCTCTGCGCGGCGAGGCCGCCGCTTGCGGCACGGGCCATGAAGCCCCATTCTGTGGAGAGTCCACTGAACCGGGACAGACCCATGTTTTCCTCCCGCAAGCGCCTGACACTCCCCACCGCCCAAGAGGCATTGCCCGGCCGGCCGGAACCGCTCCCGACCGCCGCGCAGCATTTCGTCAATGGCCATGCTTTGAAACCGCCCTTTCCGGAAGGGATCGAGACTGTCGTCTTCGGGCTGGGCTGCTTCTGGGGCGCGGAACGCAAATTTTGGCAGCTCGGGGACGCCATATGGGTCACGGCCGTCGGCTATGCCGGCGGGCCGACGCCCCATCCCACCTATGAAGAGGTCTGCTCGAGCCTCACCGGCCATAATGAAGTGGTGCTGGTCGCTTTCGATCCGGCGATCCTCCCCTTCGAGAGCCTGCTCAAGACTTTTTGGGAGAGCCATGATCCGACCCAAGGCATGCGCCAGGGCAATGATGTGGGCACCCAATATCGCTCGGGGATTTATGTCACCAGCGCCGCGCAGCGGGCTGCGGCGGAAGAGTCGAAGCGGCTTTACGGCGCGGCTCTGGCGGCGCGCGGCTTCGGCCCCATCACGACCGAAATCCTCGATGCGCCGGCCTTCTATTATGCCGAAGACTACCACCAGCAATATCTGGCCAAGAATCCGGCCGGCTATTGCGGCCTCGGCGGGACGGGCGTCGCCTGTCAGATCGGCACAGGCGTCGCGGCGCAATAAGCATGATCCGAAAAGTTGCGAGACTTTTCGGACAAGATCATGCGGCACAGCAAGATCAAAAACATGATCCCGAAAAGTTGTGAGACTTTTCGGGATCATGCTTCAAAACCGGGATCGCGCGGATGGGGCCGCCGATCGCGGCACTCTCAATTGGGCGCGCCGGGCGTCTCAAATTCGACGAGCGGAGTCATGCTGCCGGGCACATAGAGGGGCCGCGGCATGGCGTCTTCGTGGAAGCGGCTCGGGAAATAGGCCTCATCCGGCGTTTGGTTGAAGATCGTGCTCTGCGTCACATAGGATTCCTCCCTGCCGACCGGCACGACCGGCCCCGGATCGAGCCAGCTCCGCTTATTGACAGTGAGCGGCGGCCGCCTATCGACATAGGCCGCGACATGGCGGTGGTGATGCTTCGGCTTTGCCGCCGCCGGAGCATTCAACACGGCGAGCGCGGCGAACGCGAGGCCGAGGGCGAGCAGAACCGTTGCTATTTGGCGCATGAGCGAATTCCTTATTCAGCCATATAACAGCTTAGACTGATTTTCGTTCGAGGCGAATTGCAAAGCCGCCGGCAGGGTCCGATCTCAGCGGTTCAAAGCAGTTTTTTGCCTTTGAGTGGCGGCGGCGCATCATTCCGGGTGAGCCAGCTGGCGTGGGTCGCGGTCGGGCCGAGTTCCGTGCCGGCACAGGCGGGAGTGCGCCTTAATTCGCTCGCGGCAAAAAAAGCCGCCAGATCCCGGTCGTCGCCCGCTTCGTTCAAATCCAGGCGATCGATGAGGCAGGCGAGCCCCGGCCGCGACATGGGCCGCGCCTGGCCGCCGCAGGCAAAGCCCAAAATGCGGAATTTGGCCCCGAGCGCCGCGCCGCGAAAGCCGAGGCAAGGCACAGGCGCGATCTCCTTCCCCGCAAGGCTGATGTCGGTGACTTCGAAAGCGCCGAAACGCGTCGCCATCTCGGCCGGCGTCAGGCTGCGGCCGATCGAGAGATCGGCCGCGGCCGCCGCCCGAGCGAGATCGACATAGAGCGGCATATTCGGCGAAGGCTCCGATCCGACCCGATAGAGCTGCAGCCGGACATAGGGCGCAGGCCCGTCCGGTACGCCGAAAGTGAGAATGTCCTGCCGTCCGCCCCCGAGCCGATTGCGGCGCGCCTCATAGACCAGCGATGCTTTGGCAAGCTCCGGCGCGGTCAGATCGAAAACCGCGATCGGGTGCACAATATCGATCCAGGCGGGTGGCGGGGCAGCCGTCGGCACCGTGCCCATGGCCGTGCTTCGGCCGGACGGCTCCGGCGCAGTCGCCGCAGCCAAAATGACAATGCCAAAACCGACCAAAAATGCGGCACTGAGCATAATGCCGAGACCACGGCGGCGGGTTCTGAGGGCGTGCCGGCCGCGTTCATCCCACGCGAAGGCCAGTTCCTCATTGTGAAGGGCACGGGTACGCACGACGGAATCCCCAGGGGCCGCATCGGATCACGTCCGGGCGGCACTTGCCGATGACTCTGAGTGGCGAAGCTTTGTCACTGGTTACCGGCACATGGCGATTTGGAGATAGTGTCAACAAGCGCTTTATTGCGGCCCGATAGGGTGAATCGCGGCTTTAAGATCTGTGGGCGGCGGTAAGCGGAGTAAGGATTGCGGCGGCTGCGCTGCTGGCCTATCTACAGCCAACTAGGCCGGACCTTCTCTTTCTTTGATTTTCGCCGGCCGCACAGGAGAAACCTATGGGGTTCAAAGTCGCCGTCGTCGGCGCCACCGGCAATGTCGGGCGCGAAATGCTCGACATTCTCGCCGAGCGTCACTTTCCGGTCGACGAGGTCGTCGCGCTCGCCTCGTCGCGCTCGATCGGGACGGAAGTGTCCTTCGGCGACAAGATCCTCAAATGCAAAGCGCTCGAGACTTATGATTTTTCCGGCACCGACATCTGCCTGATGTCGGCGGGCGGCGCGATCTCGAAGGAATATTCGCCGAAGATCGGCCGCCAGGGCTGTATCGTTATCGATAATTCTTCCGCCTGGCGCTACGATTCCGACGTGCCGCTCATCGTGCCGGAAGTGAATGCCGATGCGATTTCGGGCTTTGCCAAGAAAAACATCATCGCCAATCCGAATTGCTCGACGGCGCAGCTCGTCGTCGCGCTGAAGCCTTTGCATGATGTGGCAAAAATCAAGCGCGTCGTGGTCTCGACCTATCAATCCGTCTCCGGCGCCGGCAAGGAGGCGATGGACGAGCTTTTTGCGCAGACCCGCTCGATCTTCGTCTCGGATCCGGTGGAATCGAAGAAATTCCCGAAGCGCATTGCCTTCAACGTCATTCCGCAGATCGACGTCTTCATGGAAGACGGCACGACCAAGGAAGAATGGAAGATGATGGCGGAGACGAAGAAGATTCTCGATCCGAAGATCAGGCTCACCGCAACTTGCGTGCGCGTGCCGGTCTTCATCGGCCATGCCGAGGCGGTGAATGTCGAATTCGAGACGCCGCTTTCGGCCGAGGATGCGCGCAACATTCTGCGCGAGGCGCCGGGCTGTCTCGTCATCGACAAGCACGAGCCGGGTGGCTATGTGACGCCGCATGACGCGGCAGGCGAAGATGCGACCTTTATTTCCCGCATCCGCGAGGATGCGACGGTCGAGAACGGCCTGAATTTCTGGTGCGTCGCCGACAATCTGCGCAAGGGCGCAGCGCTGAACGCGGTGCAGATCGCGGAATTGCTGGTGAACCGCAAGCTCATCGCGCCGAAGAAACAGGCGGCGTGAGATTATCCCCTCTCCCCGCTTGCGGGGAGAGGGTTAGGGTGAGGGGCATGGTGAGTGGCCCCGCAATTCATTGTCTTGCTCGACAAGATTAAGAAGGGTCGAGGCAAATCCCCCGGCCCCTCTCCTTACCTCTCCCCGCTAGCGGGGAGAGAGGCGGCCAGCGCAAGCTCCTCAGCATGAGGGCTTTTTGATTGATCCAGCCTCTGAGCGCTTACCCTGAGGAGCGCCTGAAAGGCGCGTCTCGAAGGACGAGGACAGGAGCGCAGACATGCAGACATCAATCTTCATCGCCAAGCTCCTGGGCCCGATCTTCGTTCTCGTCGGGATCGCCATACTGGTTAGGCCCAAAGCCTTCCGCGTTCTGCTCCGAGAGTTCATCGAGAGCCATGTCATGATGTATCTGGCTGGCTTTCTCGGTCTGCTGAGTGGGTTGGCGCTGGTGCTCACTCATAATGTCTGGGTGTTCGACTGGCGGCTTATCATCACGCTGATTGGTTGGGCGACCATCGTTCGTGCCATCGTCACCATTTTCCAACCGCAACAGATCGTGTCGATGGGGTCTAAGCTTCTGGAGCACAGGGGGGTCTTCTTTGGCGCCGCCGTGATTGACCTCGTCATCGGCCTGGTCTTGAGCTATTTCGGCTATTCGGCGTAACCGCCTCATGCCGCCATTTGCAGCCGCTTCGATACGAGCTCGCGCAGCGCCTGCATGTCGCGCGAAAAAATCCTGATGCCTTCAGCGAGCTTTTCGGTTGCCATCGCATCTTCATTCAGCATGAAGCGAAAGCTCTTCTCGTCGAGATACATGCGGGCCGGCGCATCTTTCGCGGCGCTGGCGGGCTCGAGCTTGCGCGGCAGCGGACCCATATCTTTCGCCAGCGCATCGAGCAGCGGCGGCGCGATGGTGAGGCTGTCGCAGCCGGCGAGCGCTTCGACCTGCGCTTGATTGCGGAAGGAGGCGCCCATGATCACCGTCTTGATGTCATAGGCTTTGTAATAGGCATAGATCTGCTTGAGCGCCGCAAGGCCAGGATCGGTCTCGACCGTAAAACTCTTGCCCTCGTTCTTCACATACCAATCGAGGATGCGGCCGACGAAGGGCGAGATGAGATAGGCCCGAGCATCGGCGCAGGCCGCCGCCTGGGTCAGCGAGAAGATGAGGGTGAGATTGCAGTCGATCCCGTCCTTCTGCAGGATCGAGGCGGCTTTTATGCCTTCCCAGGTCGCGGCGATCTTGACGAGCACGCGGTCGCGATGCACGCCGCGCTCGACATAATCCTCGATGATGCTGCGCGCCTGCGCGACCGTCCCCTCGACATCGAAGGAGAGATCGGCATCGACCTCGGTCGAGACGCGGCCGGGCACGATTTTGGAAAGCTCGGCACCGAAATTCACCGCAAGCCGCATGGCGATCCGGCTCGCCGTCGCATTATGGTTGAGGCCCCAGAGGATCGTCTCTTCGACGAGCGCGCCATAGGCCTCCATCTGCGCGGCCTTGAGGATCAGCGACGGATTGGTCGTGCAATCGACCGGCGCTGAGGCGCGGATCGCCTCAATGTCGCCGGTGTCGGCCGTCACCACGGTCATGGTCTTCAATTGGTCGAGCTTCGAATTCATGCCCAATTCATGCCTTTGTCTCGTTGCTGGCTTTGAGTGCCGCGCTTTGCGGCGGTCACAGGCCCGCCGGTCGAGGCGAAAGAGCCATTCCATGCTGAGAAAATTTGCGCAAGTCCGCTGTTCGCCCTAGCTGATGCTCGGCGCTAGCCTTCAAAAGCGAGCCCATTAAGGCGAAAGCGTGAAAATGGCGCGCGGCGACAAGGGTCCGCGGCAAGATTGATCGGCTGCGGATTGGCGAAGCGGCACGGCATCCGCTTCGCCAGAAAGATCCAACAGTATAGCGCAGCTCAGCCAGCGGCCTTGCGCTTCAGCGCTTCCTCGTAGGAAACCGTCTGATAATCCGAGACCGAATTATATTTCAGCCCGACATCGGCGAGTGCATCGAGCTTGGCCGAAGTGTCGTATTTTTTGAGCTTCACCTTGTCGACATAGAAGGTGTCGATCAATTCATTATAGACCGATGTGTCGTCGATGAAGACGATGAAGATCTTCACATCGCCGAACGGGATGTACCAGCGGCTGCCGCGCGGGAGATCGCCGACATAGATCAAATATTTGCCTTCGCCATCAAACAGCGGACCGAAGCTCTCGACGAGCTTCGGCAAAGTCTCGAATTCCTTGATCGAGCCGGAGAGGAAGCCGATCGCCGGCTTGCCGGCTTCGGAGACCGCGAAGACTTCCTTGATGAAGACTTCGGGGCCGTCATAGGCGATGTCGCCGCGATAGCCGAAGCGGCCTTCGACATGGGTATCGGCCTTCAATTGCGGTTTCAGGAGCCGGCCCTCGGCTTCCAATTTGCCGAAAGGCGTGTCGGTGATTGCTGTCATGCTCTATCCCTCGATCTTCGTGAATAAGTTTCACCTGCGAAACCGCGAGCGCTCAGGTAATCGAGCGCGCGGTCCGGCGAGATCGATGGGGGGAACGAATGCGTGGGGCCCCTGTCTTCGTTGACCGGTGGTTTACCACGATTGGGCTACGTCGTTCTCTTGACGCCGTTCGATTGACGCCCGTGTGACCGGCGTCGGTTTCCCAAATCGCCCATGGCTCGGGCTTCAAACTTTGGCGGCGCGAGCATAAGCTCCTTCATCGGGCGAGGCAATAAGGCCGGAATCGTTCCAATCTGCAGCGCTTCACCTCTTGGTCCTCGGTATTTTCGTCTTTACGCATGATCTTATCCGAAAAGTCTGCAACTTTTCGGGATCATGCTTTGTTGCGGATGACGACCCTTTCGCTCAAATTGGGCACGTCGAAGCCGAAGACGCGGCCGTAAAATCCAAGTTCGAGTTCGAGCACGCGCTTCAAGGTCTCGGCCTTGCGAAAGCCATGGCCTTCGCCTTCAAAGGCATAATAGGCGACTGGCAGGCCGCGCGCTTCCATGGCGGCGACCATGGTCTCGGCTTGGTTCGGCGGCACGGTTTTGTCGTCCATCCCCTGGAAGAAAATGATGGGGCAGGCGAGGCGGTCGATATGGCTGATCGGCGAGCGGGTGCGATAAAGCGCCTCGGCCTGCGGCAAAGGACCGATCAATCGATCGAGATAGCGCGATTCGAATTTATGCGTGTCGCGCGCGAGCAGCATGAGATCGGCGACGCCATAGAGGCTCGCGCCGGCCTTGAAGACCTCCGACGAGGTCAAGGCCGCGAGCGTGGTGAAGCCGCCAGCGCTGCCGCCGCGAATGACAATTCTGTTGCGGTCGACGAGGCCGCGATCGGCAAGATGCGCCGCCGCGGCGATGCAGTCTGCGACATCGACAATGCCCCATTGCCCGTCGAGCCGGTGGCGATAGGCGCGCCCGAAGCCGGTCGAGCCGCCATAATTGACATCCACCACCGCAAAGCCGCGCGTCGTCCACCATTGGATGCGCAGGCCAAAGCCATTGGTGGTCATGCTCGTCGGCCCGCCATGCGAGAGCACGACGAGCGGCGGCAATTCGCCTTCAGGCGCCGCATAATCGCGGTTTTTCGGCGGATACCAGAAGGCGTGGCCAATCGTATCCTGCGTCGGAAATTCGATCGGCGCGCCGATTGAGATCGAGTCCTCGGGCAGCACAGGCGGCGTGCTCGTCCGAATTTTCGTCATCGCGGCCGTTTTACCGGACAGGATCGAGATGGAAGGCGGCTCATGCATGGGCGTCGCGATCATCGCAAATTCATCGGCAAGCCCGTCGCCGAGCGGCAGCGGGCAGTCCAACACTTGTACTGCTTGGTCGAGAACAAGCGCCTCATACCTGCCCTGGGCGATGACCGCGGCTATGCGCAGGCCGTTCGCGACGAAAGCGACGAGGATGCGGCCATCCTCCAAGAGATGATAGGCGCGCTGGCCGAAGACCCAATGCGGGCCGCCGATCTCGGCCAAGATCGGCGCGACGGCCTCGATACTGTCTTGTCGCGCGACAAAAAGATTCCACCAGCCGGTCCGATCGGAGGAAAAATAAAGCCTGCCATCGGCGGCAAAGCGCGGCTGCACGATCAATTCGCCCGTCTCGCCGGCGATGAGTGTCGCCGCGCCGAGCGTGCCGTCAACCGCCACATCGGCGCGATAGAGCCGCGTCTCGTCCCAAGGCATGTTCGGATGATCCCAGGCGATCCAGGCCATCGACTTTCCGTCGCGCGAAAGCCGCGGCGAACTCAAGAAATCCGGCCCTTCGACAAGGATGGTTTCCGCACCGCCATCGAGCGGCAAGGCAACGATGCTCGCCTTGGGATTGGTCGGTGGCCTTTCGCGATGATCCTCACGAACGGCAAGAACGCGCCGGCGGAAAATATCGAATTCGAAATCGGCATAGCGGCAGCCTTCCGGCGTCGCGATCCGGCGCGGCGGCGCAGCAGCTTCGATCAGCCAGAGGCTGCCGTCCCGGCGCTCGCTGAAGATGATCACGCCATCACGAACCGCATAGGCGCCGCCGCCATATTCATGCACGCGGCTGCCGACATCGATAGGTTGCGGCGTGACGTCGGCGATCGTGCCATCGGCTTTGCGGCGGCAGAGACAGGTCCGGCCCGCCTCGGCCGGCCGGCTCTCCAGCCAATACAGAGTCTCGCCATCGACCGCGAGCCCGGAGAGGCCGATCGCCGCCTCGGTCATCATTTGCGGCGTCACCGGCGAGACCCAGGTGCCATAGGGCGCGATCGTCTTTTCGGTCATGGAAGTCCTCGGCACGGCGCGGCTCGGGCAAGCGCTCGGACCAAGGATATAGACGATCTTGCGCGATCGAGCACGGGCGGCAGGGATGGGCGGCGTTCCCCGCCCCGTCCAGCCAGTTCAGCTTCGACCGCTGACCCTCAAGCGCCGAACCGCCCGGATCTCGTTCTCCAGCGCATTCAGGAAACGTGAGCGGTCCTGTTTCGTAAACGCGGGATTATAGGTCTGCATGCCGGTTGCCTCGCGCAGATGGCGGTGCAAATCGCGCATGCCGAGCGCGAGGCCAATATCATTTTCCGTTAACGGCTTGCCCGTGGGCCTCAGCACAAGCGCGCCTTTCGTCAGGCATCGCGAAGCAAGCGGAATATCGGCGGTGATCGCTATGTCGCCTGCAGCGATATGTTCGGCAATCCAGTCGTCGGCTACGTCGGCGCCTTCCGCCACAATGATGTGGCGGAAAAGCGGATTGGCGCTCGGACGCATTCCGCCATTGCTGACGAGATAGACCGTCAGGCCGTGCCGCGCGGCGACGCGCTCCACTTCCGGCTTCACCGGGCAGGCGTCGCCATCGATGAAAATCTCGAGCATGCTGGTAGTTAGGCAGCCCGCGAGGATTTGCCGCGATGCCATTGCCGCTTGCGCTTGGAGGCAGACGGATCGGGCTTGCGCTCTTGTCCTTTTGCCTGCGGCGCATCCCTTTTCGCTGGCGGCGCATCGACCGCGGCGGGCTTCACACCCTCGATGAGGAGGGGCCGCTTCGTCAGTCTCTCGATGTCGCGCAGAAAGCCACGTTCCGACGCATCGCAGAACGAGAAGGCGATGCCGGAATTGCCGGCGCGTGCCGTGCGCCCGATACGGTGCACATAGCTTTCGGGCTCATTCGGCAGCTCAAAATTGACGACATGGCTCACACCGTCCACATCGATGCCGCGCGCGGCGATATCGGTCGCGACCAGCACGCGCGCTTCACCCGAACGGAAGCGCTCCAGCGCCCGTTGTCTTGCATTCTGCGATTTATTGCCATGGATCGCATCGGTGGAAATGCCGGCGCGATCCAGTTGCTGGCTGACGCGATTCGCATGGCTTTTCGTGCGCGTGAACACGATGACGCGGGCCAAGCCAGGATCCTTCAAGAGATCGACCAGAAGCGCGTGCTTATGTGCGGTCGCCACAAAAAACACGCGTTGCTCGACGCGATCGACCGTCACGGCCTGCGGCGTCACCTCGACGCGTACCGGCTCGCACAGCACCTCGGCCACAAGCTTTGCGACATCATTCGGCATGGTCGCAGAAAACAAAAGCGATTGCCGCTTCTTCGGCAGCATGGCCACGATCCGGCGCACATCGTGGATGAAACCCATGTCGAGCATGCGGTCGGCTTCGTCCAGCACGAGATGCCTCACATCGTCCAACCGCACATGACCTTGCTCGGCGAGATCGAGAAGCCGGCCCGGCGTGGCGATGAGAATATCCACGCCGCGGGCCAGCGCCTTCACTTGTTGGGACTGTCCCACGCCGCCGAGAACGACGGTGTGACGCAGGCCCATATGCCGGCCATAGGTCGCGATGCTTTCGCCGATCTGGATCGCAAGCTCGCGCGTCGGTGCGAGTATGAGCGCGTGGACCGAGCGTGCCCGAGTGGGATGCTGCGGCTTGCCGAGCTTCTGCAAAATAGGCAGCGCGAAAGCCGCCGTCTTGCCGGTTCCCGTCTGCGCGATGCCGAGTAGGTCGCGCCCCTCCAAGAGAAGTGGAATGGCACGCAGCTGGATGGGTGTGGGATGGGTGTAGTTTTCCACCGCGAGCGCGCGGCAGATCGGCTCGCAGAGTCCGAGCTCGGAAAATGAAAGATTGGTCACGAGTATAGCTGTTCCATATGCGCCGGGGGCTGCGGCCGGAATGGCACGCGAACCGCCAGGGAGCGTTACCGCCTTCCACGCGCAACTGGAGCTAACGGAGATTGATTAAGAGAATGTCCCGGATGACACGCCAATGAGCGCGTCGCGCGATCCCGGAAAATCTATGGCGCTTGTGCTTTAATGCGCAGGCAAAGTCAAGCTTGGCTGGCCTTCACCTGGCTGCCGCATTGTCGCGGACAGAGCCTCGCGGAATGCGATGAGCCTGTCTCGTCCCGGAGTGCGGGGCGGGTGATGATTGGGCCGGAGGCGATGGCAGCGCGATCCTGCATGCCGCAAGCAGCACAAGAGCTTCACTCTACGGCATAATATATGCTAAAAAGTAAGTATCATTGGCCGTTTATCAACAGGCGCCGGTGACTGAGAGATGCGACGCGCTCCCGCCTAAAGCAGCAAGGGAGCGCCCTTATGGGTCTTCGCGCACCGCATCATGCCTATATTTCCAGCATTGGCCCTCGCGAAAGAGAAATCATTCTCGCCCGTGCGGCAAAGATCGACGAGTCCTATAATCTCTGCCGCGAGACCGCGATCAAGCTCTCCGACGATCTCCTTTGCCACGGCTTTCCCGCCCAGGTGATGCGCTGTCATGGCCTCAAGACCGAGGCTCCGGATGCGGACGCACGCTGGCTGGCGCTCAGCGTCCAATCCTTCTGGATCCATTTCGTCGTGAAAATCGGCGCCGACGTGGTCGATCTGACGCGGCGGCAATTTTTCCCGCAGAGCGGCTTTCCCTTCATCCAGTCCTTCAGCGCCTGCGAAGCCGAATGGGACACCGTCGGCGTTGACGTGCCGCGCTCGCGCTTTCGGTCGTAGGCGCGGCTCGGCGCGCCTTCACAGATAGAGCTTGCCGCCCTTCTCCAAAAACTCGGCGCTCTTTTCCGCCATGCCCTTCTCGGCTTCGGCGATCTCCGCGGCTTCGGCCCGCAAATCCTGGCTGATCCGCATCGAGCAGAAATGCGGCCCGCACATGGAGCAGAAATGCGCGCGTGAAAGGGCGAGCGTCATAGACCTACAAAGTTCTAATCATTATGCTCGCATCTCACGCTTGCCGCGGGGGGGAAGCATGCGCCTCTTTTTTCGAGAAAGAGCAAATGGGACCAATAATCTTTGCATCGGATCGGAGGTTTCGGTCGCGGCCGTCTTGCTTTTTCTGTCGCTCCTAGAGGCCGCCTTCGCGGGCGATCCCAATCCCGTCCCGAAAGTCCCAAAAGGGGATCCAGCGATGAGCGCCGCTTTTGCTCGGGCCGCAGCGGGGCTCGACGGTTTTTTTTCGAAATGGCGCAATCCGCCCCCAGGCGCCCGACGTTTCACCGTCAAGATCGGCTTGATCGATACATCCGAGCCGCCAGGCTATGCCGTCGTCCGCCCGGACAGCCCCGCAACACACATCGTCGAATGGTTCTGGGTTACTGATTTGCGTGTCGACGGCGCGGGCTTTTCTGGGCGGCTGGGCAACAGCCCGGACGGGCTTCGCAACGTGGCGTTCGGACAAGCCATCCACTTCACGCGGGAAGACATCGGCGACTGGATGTATCGGCAGGACGGAAAGATCATCGGCAACGCGACGGCATGTCCGGCTTTGGCCCATGCCACGGCGGAGGAACGCCGCGCGATGAAAGAACAATACGGGCTTGCCTGCGATTAGCTTAGATTGTCTTCGATCGCTCGTTCAGTCACCCTGCTCGTCATGGCCCGGTCTGCCCGGCTATCTTGCGTCTTTAATGCGAGCGCGGCCGATTGATCCAGATCAGACGTAGAGCTTGCGGCCTCACTTTGTCGGCGTTCAAGATTGAGGGTTTCAATGAACCATCCTGATTTGGGCTGGACAGACCCCGTTGGAACGCTGGGGCGACTGCAAACTGCAGTGAGAATCTTATCAGAAGGTCGCGGCAAGACGGCTAAAAGAATGGAGAAAGCAACCTCCGCGCTGGTTAATTTGCATCCGGGGCATTTCCCGGCGGATATTCGAAACCGCGCGACACAAGTGCTGAGCCTTCGAGGTAAGGTCGCAGCGCATGGGTCCGACTTCACTCATTTCAAGTTCTACAAGTTGAAGCCAAGCGAAAGGGTGAGATTCATCGGAGACCTGCTCGCATTATACGAAGCGTGCCTCCTCGACATCGGACGGACTTGGCCCCGGTGGGACTTTATGTATCCTAAGGACATAGAAACACCGCCGAAAACGGTGTAGCAAGGAGCCCCCTTGTTGGCAGTGATAGCCGCACCTCACACATAAATCTTGCCACCCTTTTCCAAAAACTCAGCGCTCTTTTCCGCCATGCCTTTCTCGGCTTCAGCGATCGCTGCAGCTTCGACACGCAAATCCTGGCTGATCCGCATCGAGCAGAATTGCGGCCCGCACATGGAGCAGAAATGCGCGACCTTATGCGCCTCCTTCGGCAAGGTCTCGTCATGGAATTGCGCCGCGGTCTCGGGATCAAGGCTGAGATTGAACTGATCCTGCCAGCGGAAATCGAATCTTGCGCGCGACACCGCATCGTCCCTGATCTGCGCCGCCGGATGGCCCTTGGCGAGATCGGCGGCATGCGCCGCGATCCGATAGGTGATGACACCCACCTTCACATCATCGCGGTCGGGCAGGCCCAAATGTTCCTTCGGCGTGACATAGCAGAGCATGGCGCAGCCAAACCAGCCGATCATCGCCGCGCCGATGCCTGAGGTGATGTGATCATAGCCCGGCGCAATATCGGTCGTGAGCGGTCCGAGCGTATAGAAGGGCGCCTCGTCGCATTCCTTCAGCTGCTTTTCCATATTCACCTTGATCTTATGCATCGGCACATGGCCGGGGCCTTCGATCATCACCTGGCAGCCTTTCTTCCAGGCGATCTTGGTGAGCTCGCCTAAGGTTTCGAGCTCGGCGAATTGCGCGCGGTCATTGGCATCGGCGATCGAGCCCGGGCGCAGACCGTCGCCGAGCGAGAAGGAGATGTCGTAAGCCCGCATGATATCGCAGATCTCTTCGAAGTGCTCGTAGAGAAAGCTCTCGCGATGATGCGCGAGGCACCAGCGCGCCATGATCGAGCCGCCGCGCGAGACGATGCCGGTGGTGCGCGTCGCGGTCAGCGGCACATAAGCGAGCCTGACCCCGGCATGGATGGTGAAATAATCGACGCCCTGCTCGGCCTGCTCGATCAAAGTGTCGCGAAAGATCTCCCAGGTGAGCTTGATCGGATCGCCCTCGACCTTTTCGAGCGCCTGATAGATCGGCACGGTGCCGATCGGCACCGGCGCATTGCGGATGATCCAATCGCGGATATTGTGGATGTTGCGGCCGGTCGAAAGATCCATCACCGTATCGGCGCCCCAGCGGATCGACCAGACCATTTTGTCGACCTCTTCGGCGACCGAAGAGGTCACCGCCGAATTGCCGATATTGGCATTGATCTTCACCAGGAAATTGCGGCCGATGATCATCGGCTCGAGCTCGGGATGATTGATATTGGCCGGGATGATGGCGCGGCCGCGGGCGATTTCTTCGCGCACGAACTCAGGGGTCACGAAGGAAGGAATCGAAGCGCCAAAACTTTCGCCGTCGGCGAGCCGTGCCTCGGCACCTTCCAGCATTTTTTCGCGGCCGAGGTTCTCCCGCGCCGCGACGAAGATCATCTCCTCGGTGATGATGCCGGCGCGGGCGAATTCATATTGGGTGACCAGCGTCCCGTCGCGCCCGCGCCGCGGCGCCCGCACCGCCGGGCAGAGCGGCACGAGCTTATCGTCGCCGACATTGCCATTATCCTCGGGACGAAGATTGCGTCCCGCATAAGTCTCGAAGCCGGCGCGTTTTGCTAGCCAGGGCTCGCGCAGGCGCGGCAGGCCGGCGGCAAGATCGATCTGCGGCGCGTCTTCCGTATAGGGGCCGGAGGCGTCATAGACGCGCACCGGCGGCTCGCCGGCGGAAGGATCGAGCGTAATTTCGCGGAACGGAACCCTGATGTCCGGGTGGCCCTGCGGCTGATGATAGATTTTACGCGCACCCGGGAGCGGGCCACAGGTGACGCTGCGAGGAATGAGGCTCTCGGGCTTTGGTTGAATGTTCATCTCACGCCTCCGCCAAGATTGGGGCGCAAGGTACGCGGATGACGACCTGGATAGGGCCTACGCCCCTGTCGTGCTGCCGGTCCCTGCGCTGGCATTACCCAGATTCAGGTTCAAAGGGTGTGATCTCAGCCGCCGAAAGCTCGGCAGCACCCCTTGGCGGAGAAATGATAGACCCACTCCAGTCTTTCGACAAGCGCATGTCGTCACGGCCGCGTCACGGCGGAAGAAGGCACCGCGTCAAGCCGTTGCGATGGGTGCGCCTTCGCCTTGCTGGGCGGCCATTTCCTCGAGCCGGCGGCGGTAGAGGCCGGCGAAATCGATCGGATCGATATAGAGCGGCGGAAAACCGCCGCTGCGCACCGCCTCGGCCACGATCTGCCGCGCGAAGGGGAAGAGAAGCCGCGGGCATTCGATCATGACGATCGGATGCATTTCGTTTTGCGGAATGTTGATGAGCCGGAACAGACCGGCGTAATTCAGCTCGAATTTGAACAGTGTATCGGTGCCTTCGCCGGCCGAACCTTCGAGCAGCAGCTCGACCTCGAAATCCGTCTCGGCCATCTGGCGCACATTGACATTCACTTGAATGGCTATGTTCGGAGCCTTGGACTGCGGCCCGAGGGAGCGCGGCGCATTCGGATTTTCGAAGGAGAAATCTTTCGTATATTGCACCATGGCATTGAGGGCGGGCAAATTGTCGGGCGCCCCGCCGCCGTTCCCATCAGCCATGTCGTCACTCCTGTCGAACGCGGGCGAATTTGCCCGCCGAAAATCGGTTCAGCCGGTAGCATGGATGAGTGTCGCGAACAAGCCGCCGGCGGCCAGCTCATGCGCCGCGAACCGAACTCAGGCCTGCCCGAGTTCGGCTTTTTTGGAATGCGCAAGTCGCCAACAGCCGACCTGCGCGAAAGATCAGTGGCGCTCGGTCTCGTCGATATGCCGCCATTCTTGCGGCGACAGCTCGACGACATTGACGGCCTTGCGGCGCGGCGGACCTCCAGAACTGCGCCAAGCCCGTGCGGCCCGCGCAATGAGCAGAAGCCCGACACTGTCCGACAGAAAGCCCGGCAGAATGAGAAGGGCCGCGCCGAAACCCGCGGAAAGTCCAGCGCCCAAGCGCTCCGGCACCAGCCAGCCAGGCTCGCCGCGCGCGTTCAGCACGGCAAGAAGATTTTGCCGCGCCGATGCCCCGAGGCGATGCAGAAGCAAGGCACCGGCGAGGCTCGTGACAAGCGTGGCGAGGATCGCGCCATCAAGGCCGATCGCTTGCGCAACGAGGCTGAAAGCCACGAATTCGCCGAAGAGCCATAGACCCAAGCCGGTAAAAAACACCATGATGAGCGGCATCGTTCTTCATCCCAGCCTACGCTCAAGCCGGCCAAATGGCCTGACGCGCCGGCGCTTCTTCTTGCTGCAACGTCAACTTTTCCGAGAAGATCTCATATTATCTGATATAGGCCTGATTTTATCGATTGCACGGATCTTGAGGCTAACCTGGACGGTCCAGAAGCAATCGGCGCCGGAATGCGCGTGAGCGGCCTGCACTCCCGCAGCGCCTGCATATATGTTAAACAGGGTGTTGCTTTGCCCCCCTGAACTCGAGATTTTGCGAGATCTTCATGCACGACCCGCTCGACGCCTCGACGATCATCTTCGCGCTTCTCGCAATCTTCGTCTTGTGGAAGCTTCGCTCGGTGCTCGGCAGCCGCACCGGCAATGAGAAGCAGCCGCCGGCCAATGTTTTTTCCAGGCGCACGACCGGAACCAATGATAATAACGCCAATAAGGTCGTGCCTTTGCCCGGTGCCGCACAACAGGCGCGACCGGAGCCTGTCGCCGGCCCCGCGCAGCCGGCGCCGCAAGCTTTCGACCGATGGAAAGACTATGTCGCGGCCGGCTCGAAAGTCGCCGCGGGCCTCGACGCCATTGCGAGCATCGATCCGGGCTTTGCCATCGACAGTTTCGTCGCTGGTGCCAAAATGGCTTATGAAATGATCGTCACCGCCTTTGCCGCCGGCGATCGGCAGACGCTCCACAATCTTCTCGAACAGGATGTTTACGAGAGCTTCGTCGCCGCCATCGGCGCCCGCGAAAGCCGCGGCGAATCGATGAAAACGACCGTCGTCTCGATCGACACGGTCGGCGTCGAGGAGGCAAGCCTGCGCAATAAGACGGCGCAGATCACTTTGCGCTTTGCGTCCAAACTCATCAGCGCGACAGAGAATGCCGCGGGCGCCATCATCGAAGGCAATCCAGAACGTACGGTCGATATGATCGACATCTGGACCTTTGCCCGCGATAGTCAATCGCCCGATCCGAATTGGAAGCTCATCGCCACCCAGACCGGCCATTAGATTTGTTGCGGTCGTGGCCGTCGTCATGCAGCCCAGCACGGAGGCAGAGCGGATGCGCCGAGCACCCGCTTCGGCCGCCGATACCATCCGCCCGCCCTTTTTGCTGCCGCTCCGCTTTGCCGATCTCGCCGGCTTCGCTACCGATGATCATCGCGCAGCCTTTGCGCTTTTTGCCCGGCATGCGGCGGCGATCTTAAGCGATCAGCCGGTGCTGCGGCAGGCTTTGCCTGCTACCGATGCCCTGCGCGCCGTCTGCCGCGGCGGGCTCGAAGACCCGCCACAAACCCAGGCGGCAGCGCAGCGCTTCTTCGAAGCTCATTTTGTGCCGCATCTTGTCCTGCCGGAGGGGGAGGCCGGACCGGCAGACGGTTTCGTCACCGGCTATTACGAACCCGTCGTCGCGGGATCTCTGACAGCTTCGAAAGAGTTCAGCGCGCCGATCTTGAGCCGGCCGGACGATCTCGTCACTTTGGCACTGGGCGAGAGAGTGCCCGGTCTCGATCCGACCTTAAGCGCCGCCCGGGCTCTGCCCGGCGGCAGCTATGGCGCCTATCTAGATCGCGGCGCGATCGAGAGCGGCGCGATCGCAGATCACGCAAAACCTCTCGTCTGGCTCGCCGATCCAGTCGAAGTCTTCTTTGCGCAGGTTCAGGGTTCGGCCCGCGTGACTTTGCCCGATGGGCATGAGCTCCGCCTCACCTATGCCGGCCGCAACGGCCATCCTTACACTTCGATCGGCCGGCTTCTGGTCGAGGCCGGAGAAATCCCGGCCGACGACATCGGCCTCGCGCGGGTGAAAAGCTGGATCAGGGCGCACGGACAAGCTCCGGGCGAGGCGGGTGCTGCGCTGATGCTGCGCAACAAATCCTATGTGTTTTTTGCGCAAAAAGCCGATCTCGCAGATGCCGAAGGGCCGATTGGCGGCGCCGGCCTGAGCCTCTCGCCTTTGCGCTCCATCGCCGTCGATCGCAGCATTTGGTCCTATGGTCTGCCGTTTTGGCTCGCGGCCGAGCTGCCTTGGCAGAGCCCAAAGCCGACGCCGTTTCGCCGGCTGATGATCGCCGGCGACACCGGCTCGGCCATCCTCGGGCCGGCGCGCGCCGATATTTTCTTCGGCAGCGGTGCTGAAGCGGGACAGCGCGCCGGCGGCATCAGGCATGGTTGCGCTTTTATCGTCCTGCTGCCACACGCGCACCATAGGGGGGTCGGACAGTGATGAAGGATGCTGCGCCGCCGGCCCGCCGCCGCCTGCGCCACCTCACCGATGACGAAATCGCGCTTTGGCGAACCGTCACGAAAAGCGTGACGCCGCGGCCGGAGAGCGTGCTGCCGGCTTTGACGAGCCCGGCGCTGGAAACGGCGGCGGAAGCTGCACCGAGCCCGCCTGCTGCGCAGCAAATGCCGCCACCGCCGCCGCGCGGGGCACAATTGCCACGCCTTGCGCCGCTCGATCGCCGCCTCAAGCAGCGGCTGACGCGTGGCCAAGTCGCGGTCGATGCGGTGATCGATCTGCACGGTCTGCATCAGCGCGAAGCGCAGGCCGCCTTGCATCGGTTCCTGCTGCGCGCGCAAGGCAATGGCGCGAAACTCGTGCTCGTCGTGACCGGCAAGGGCGAGGGCCGCACGGCTGAGGATTATGGTGGCGGCGTCTTGCGGCGCAGCGTGCCGCATTGGCTGCGGGCCCCCGACTGGCGCGGCCTGGTCGTCGGCTTCGAGGAAGCGTCGCGGCCGCATGGCGGCGCCGGCGCGCTTTATGTCCGGCTGCGCCGGCGCGACCGGCCCGATCGTTAAGAGCAATCGGCAACTTGCCAGCGCAAATTGGTCCGACATGTTATAGGAAAGCAACGATCGGACCGGTCGGCTTCCCAACACCCAACATCTGCCAGGAGAATCTCATGTCGACGCCGAGCCAGGATTGGGCTGCGCTTCTGCCCCCTTCGCTGACCGATATCGAGCGCATCGCCGATGCGGCCTTCGCCGATCTGCCGGAAAATTTTCGCAAGCTTTGCAACGGACTCGTGATCCAGGTCGAGGATTTCCCCGACGACGAGATCCTCGATGAAATGGATTGCGAGACGGAATTCGATCTTCTTGGCCTCTTTCGCGGCAATGGCCTCGCGCAATCGGGGGCAATTCCGGAGTCCGGTCAGGCCCCCAATATGGTCTGGCTCTATCGGCGGCCGATTCTCGATTATTGGGCGGAGAGCGACGAGGCGCTTGGTGCGGTCGTCACGCATGTCCTCGTGCATGAGATCGGCCATCATTTCGGCCTCTCCGACGATGATATAGAAGCGATCGAAAACCGGGCCGCGTGACAATGAAACTTATTGACACCTGATCCGATCAGGCAAAAGATAAGTGTTGTCCGCACCTTGCACGGCCCGGATGCCGTTATGGCATCCTCACTGTGCGGGCAGCGCCGCCCGGCTCGGAGGCCATGACGGCGAGCGGTTGATTGAATGGACCAGAGGTAGGAGCATGACGCCACCCGGTTGGGAATGCGGACCGTGGCACCGACCACGGTCACGGTCTGGGAACTAGGTTGAAGCGCTCAGTCTATTTCGCGGGCCGCCGACAATCTGAAAGCTGCGCGAAACCGCAGGTGCAAAGGCCAAGCGCCCAAGGTTTCGACAAAAACTCCGCATATATGGAAATTCTTCGCGAGACGAAGAACAAAAGGCCCCGCCGAGCCCAGCGCCGCGGGGCCGCCGCTTTTTTGGAGCAAGGCGTTTCCCTTCGTTTGCTTCGCAATCGGGGCTTTGCTAAGAGCCTAGCGGCTCTGCAACCTTACGTCTATGAGATGCCACTTGGGGCGTCTTAGGACGAGAAAAACGTAGGAATAGGATCGGAAATCCCTCTGCCATGGACAAATTCACCACGCTCACCGGTGTCGCAGCGCCGCTCGAAATGACTAATGTCGACACCGACATGATCATCCCAAAACAATATTTGAAGACGATCAAGCGCACCGGCCTCGGCAGCGGTCTCTTTTTCGAGCTGCGCTATAGAGACGACGGCTCGGAAAATCCGGATTTCATCCTCAACAAGCCGGCCTATCGCAAGGCGCAGATCCTCGTTGCGGAGGATAATTTCGGCTGCGGCTCGTCGCGCGAACATGCGCCCTGGGCGCTCTTGGATTTCGGCATACGCTGCGTGATCTCGACGAGCTTCGCCGATATTTTTTACAACAATTGTTTTAAGAACGGCATTCTGCCGATCAAAGTCTCGCCCGAGGATCTTGCCAAGCTTATGGATGATGCCAAGCGCGGGTCCAATGCGACGCTCTCGATCGATCTCGCCGCCCAAGAGATCCGCGGCCCCGATGGCGGGGTGGTGAAATTCGACATCGAGCCCTTCCGCAAACATTGCCTGATGAACGGCCTCGACGATATCGGCCTCACTTTGGAGAAGGCCGGCAAGATCGCGAGCTTCGAGGATAGAGCGAAGGCTGAGCGGCCTTGGCTGTGACAGCAATGGGGCGGCGCAAACCTTCTCCCATTGGGAGAAGGTGGCTTGCGGAGCAAGCCGGATGAGGGGTTACAATCACCAAATTGCAGCTTCGTAGCCCCTCACCCGGTCGGCTCCGCCGACCACCCTCTCCCACAGGGAGAGGGTTCGCGCTTGACGCAATGGCCGGCGTCGCTTAGGAAACCGGCTTCCGTTTCGCCCGGCCCTTTGGCCGGGCTGCCTATTTAGGCAAGATGAGGTAAACCCATGTCCCGCCGTTGCGAATTGACCGGCATAGGTGTGCAGACCGGCAATCTGGTCAGCCATTCGAATCGCAAGACGAAAACGCGGTTCCTGCCCAATCTCTGCCATGTCACTTTGCTTTCCGAGGCGCTGAACCGCGCCGTGCGGCTGCGGATCACGGCCGCAGCGCTGCGCTCGGTCGAACATCGTGGCGGCCTCGATGCCTTCCTGGTCAAGGCGAAGGATTTGGAATTGTCGCCGGGCGCGCTCACGCTCAAGCGCGAAATTCTGAAAAAGCAGCAGGCGAGCGCCTGAGCCTTTAAGCGCGTCATGCCCGGGCTCGACCCGGGCATCCAAGCATCGACAATTGGATAGAAGAACGCCTGGATGGCCGGGTCAAGCCCGGCCATGACGGCATTGGACATATCGGCTAATGCAGCCGCCGATTGGCGGGGCGCCCATTCTGCCCTGCCGCAGCTTTGGCCTTTGCCGCCGGCACGGCTTTTTCATCGAACAGTTCAGCGAGCTTTTCGGTCATTGCCCCGCCAAGCTCTTCCGCATCGACGATGGTGACGGCGCGGCGATAATAGCGCGTCACATCATGGCCGATGCCGATTGCGATCAATTCGATCGGCGAGCGCGTCTCGATCTCTTCGATCATATAGCGCAAATGCCGTTCGAGATAATTGCCTGGATTGACCGAGAGCGTCGAATCATCGACCGGCGCGCCATCTGAAATCATCATAAGAATGCGGCGCTGCTCCGGCCGGCCGAGCAGGCGGCGATAGGCCCATTCGAGCGCCTCGCCGTCGATATTCTCTTTCAAAAGGCCTTCGCGCATCATCAGGCCGAGATTTTTCCGCGCCCGCCGCCAAGGGGCGTCGGCGGCCTTGTAGATGATGTGGCGCAGATCATTGAGGCGTCCGGGCGCGGCAGGCTTGCCGGCCTGCAGCCAGGCCTCGCGCGCCTGGCCGCCCTTCCACGCCCTTGTGGTGAAGCCCAAAATCTCGACCTTGACGCCGCAGCGCTCCAGCGTGCGGGCGAGAATATCGGCGCAAGTCGCCGCAACCGTGATCGGCCGGCCGCGCATCGAGCCGGAATTATCGAGCAGCAGGGTCACGACCGTGTCGCGGAAATCCGTGTCCTTCTCGCGCTTGAACGACAAAGGCTGCTGCGGATCGACGACGACGCGCGAGAGCCGGGCCGGATCGAGCATGCCTTCTTCGAGATCGAATTCCCAGGAGCGGCTCTGCTGCGCCATCAGCCGGCGTTGCAGCCGGTTGGCGAGGCGGGCGACAATCGAGGACAGATTATTCAATTGCTTGTCGAGATAGGCGCGCAACCTTTCGAGCTCTTCCGGCTCGCAAAGATCTTCCGCGGCGACGATCTCGTCATAGCGCCGCGAATAGGCCTTGTAGTCCGGGCCGCGCTGCTCGGCCCGTCCGCCGGCGGCCGGCCGCCGCGCCTCGGATGGCTGTTCGCCTTCCGAAAAATCGCCCTCTTCCTCGTCGAATTCGCCGGTCGGAGCCTCGCCCGCCTCCATCGTATCCTCGCCGGCCGCTTCGGCTGAGGATTCGGCTCTTTCCGTCTGGCTGGCCTCGCCCGCCTCGTCCGGATCGCTCTGCAGCGTCTCGCCATCCTCGCCGACCGCCGAATTGTCGTCGCCCGGCTCGGGCTCCTCGGAGGACTGGTCCATGCCCATGTCCTCCGCCATGTCGAGCGCGGCGAGGAGTTTATGGACCGAGTGGCCGAAATTGCGCTGATTGTCGACGTCGGCAACGAGCCGGTCGAGATCGCGCCCCGCCTTCTCCTCGACCCAAGGCCGCCAGACATCGGCGAGCTTTTGCGCATGTTTCGGCGGCTTCAATCCGGTCAGCCGTTCACGGACGATGAAGGCCAAAGCGTCTTCGAGCGGCGCTTCGGAGCGCTCCTTGACTTCGCTGAGATGGGCGCGCTGGCAGCGATCATCGAGCATCGCGTCGAGATTTTGCGCGACGCCCTGCATGCGCTGCGCACCGATCGCCTCGACGCGGGCCTGCTCCACCGCTTCGAAAATGGCGCGCGCATTCGCCGCCTGCGGCAGCATCCGCCGATGCAGATCGACATCATGGCAAGCCAGGCGCAAGGCCATGGAATCGGCATGGCCGCGCAAAACCGCGGCCTCGCGCGGATCGAGCTTGCGCGGCGGTTCCGGCAGCCGCGCCTTGGCCACGCCGCCGCTGCGGCTGAGATTGGGCTTTTCCGCCGCAAAAGCGACCTCGAGGTCCGGCATATGGGCGAGCGCCCGCATGCAGCCGGCAACCGCCCGCTTGAACGGCTCCTGCGGCGCTTCCGCCTTCGACGACGGCTTTTGATTCGAACCGGTCACGATCTGTCCCATAAAGCCGCAGCGCGCCGCGGCCAAGTTTTCAGCTCAGCACCACATTGATGGCGCTTTCCGGCAGATCTTGGCCGAAGCAGCGCTGATAGAATTCGGCGACGAGATTGCGCTCCAATTCATCGCATTTGTTGAGGAAGGTAAGCCGGAAGGCAAAGCCAAGATCATGGAAGATCTCGGCATTCTCGGCCCAGGTGATGACCGTCCGCGGGCTCATCACGGTCGACAGATCGCCGGCCATGAAGGCGCTGCGGGTGAGATCGGCGACGCGGACCATTTTATTGATCGTGTCGCGGCCCTCCTTCGTCGCCTGATAGGATTTCGCCTTAGCGAGCACGATCCCGACTTCCTTGTCATGCGGCAGATAGTTCAAGGTCGCGACGATCGACCAGCGGTCCATCTGCCCTTGGTTGATCTGCTGCGTGCCGTGATAGAGACCGGAAGTATCGCCGAGGCCGATCGTATTCGCCGTCGAAAACAGCCGGAAAGCGGGATGCGGTTTGATCACCCGGTTCTGATCGAGCAGAGTGAGCCGGCCCGAGACTTCCAGCACGCGTTGGATCACGAACATCACATCGGGACGACCGGCGTCATATTCATCGAAACACAGCGCGACATTGCTCTGCAGCGCCCAGGGCAGAATGCCGTCGCGGAATTCTGTCACCTGCTTGCCGTCGCGCAAAACGATCGCATCCTTGCCGACAAGGTCGACGCGCGAGACATGGCTGTCGAGATTGATCCGCACGCAAGGCCAGTTGAGCCGCGCGGCGACCTGCTCGATATGCGTCGATTTGCCAGTGCCGTGATAGCCGGTGATCATCACCCGGCGGTTTTTGGCGAAGCCGGCGAGGACGGCCAGTGTCGTGTCGCGGTCGAAGATATAGTCAGGATCAGTGTCGGGCACATGCAGATCCGGCGTCGAAAACGCCGGAGCATCCATGTCGCAATCGATCCCAAACACCTGTCGTACCGAGATTTTCATGTCGGGGAGAGACTTATTGGTGTGGCCCTCCCCGGCCAAAGGGGCATTTGACATTCATCCTCCGTTCCGGCTTGCGCCGGCTCGCGCGCAGTGCTGCGGGGGAGAGATCGGCGGCTCGCCCGAGTTCAGGCGAGTTTGACTGATTTCAAGTAATTATAGGCGCGGATGATTTCGCGCAATTTGTCTTCCAGCGACCGGTCGCCGCCATTGGCGTCGGGATGCAAGCGCTTGACCATATTTTTGTAACGGCTGCGGATCGTGTCCGCATCGGCGGTTTCGTCAAGCCCCAATTGGTCAAGCGCCTTCCTGGCGGCAATGCCATAACGCGGCTTTTGCGGCTCCGCCGCCCGGGCGGACCGGTTGGCGCGGGCGCCGAACATGCCGAGCGGATCAGCAAAGCGCGACGGATCGTCGCTTCCTTGGCGCCAAGCCCGCGCAGTCTCGATCTGCCCTATAGCCCAGGTCGGCCGATGCCCAACCGCCGCGTCGCGTTGATAGCTGGCCATCGCCTCCGGGCTCATGCCGCTGAAATAGTTGTAGGAGGCGTTATATTCACGGACATGATCGAGACAAAAGCAGAAATATTCCCCTTCCCTCTGCCGGCCCATGGGCGCGCGGAATTCACCCGCCACGGTACAGCCCGGATGGTCGCAGCGCATCACACTGTTGCGCACTTCTTGCTTGGGTCTCGACTTGACCCTTATCCGATCGAAGAGTGGAGAATTCAGATTCATGATGCCGCATTATGAATGTCTTTGCGGTGGCCGCAAGCGGCGCGAGCCGTTAAAATCGCAAAAGGGTTTCAAACCTTCTTTCAACCGCTGAAGATGCAGAGGAGGCCGCTATGAGCGTTCAAGGTCAGCCCAGCATGGCACTTCGCATCACCGAGAAATTGCAAGCCGCATTGGCGCCGGTTTCACTCGAAGTGATCGACGAATTGCATAAGCATGCGGGACATGCGCATGCCGTCATGCGCCCCGGCACGGCGGGCGTCTCCGGTGAGACCCATTTCCATATCAAAGTGGTGTCGGATGCCTTCACTGGCAAGAGCCGCGTTGATCGCCATCGCACCATCAACAGCCTGCTCAGCGCCGAACTCGCCGATAGCGTGCACGCGCTCGCCATTGACGCAAAAGCGCCAGGTGACTGATCTGTGCGAGTGATCTGATTCGGCATGCGGTCCGCTCCAAAAGGTGCATGCGGAGAGTCCTTGAAACATGCGCAGCATCGGCGCGTGCTGCGCAGTCCCGCGCAAAAGCCGCTATATCCATCCGCCCTTGATTTCGCCGGAGCTCGCCGCGGTTCTGCCGCGTTGAGAGGGCAGGCTGAAGCTGCGGGCCGGCAGCGCGCCATCGGAGGGCGCGCCATCTGGAAGTTGCGAATCCGTCGCAGCGGCGAAAAAATCGAGCCGATTGAGAGCGAAAGTGTGAAATTGCTGCGCTTTGCAGATGGGCTTGGCAGGGATAGGCTTGGGCGCAGTAGGGATGACGGCAATCGCTGCCTGGGTTCCCGACCGATCGAGGCGAGACTCATGCGTCGTTCAGATTCGCGCCGTGCAGATTTCGGCAGCTCATTTGTGAAGCTTTTTGGGCTCTTTCATGTGATTTTCGAGACCTCGCGCGGCGTGCTTCGGTTCGGCCCTCTCCTCATCGCGACTGGGATCGCAACTTGTGCATCCGGCCTCGGGCTTTTGTCGAGCGCGGCGGCGAGTCCAGCAATCGTCGTCGATGCGGCCTCGGGCGATGTGCTCTATGCCGAACAGGCGAGCGAGCCCTGGTATCCGGCCTCGCTCACCAAGGTGATGACCTTCTATCTCGCGCTCAGCTCGGTGCGCGATCATAAGATCAGCCTCGATACGCCGATCGTGATTTCCGCCCGCGCTGCCAGGGCGGCGCCCTCGAAAATGGGCTTTAAGCCCGGAACCGAAGTCACCCTCGGCAATGCCTTGAAGATGATGGTGGTGAAATCGGCGAATGATATAGCGATCGCGGTGGCGGAAGGCGTCGACGGTTCGGTCGAGGCCTTTGCCGAAGACATGAATGCGACGGCCGCCCAGCTCGGCATGCGGCAGACCCATTTCGTCAATCCGAATGGTCTGCATGATCCCGAACATGTCTCCTCGGCACATGATCTCGCGATCCTCGCGCGCGCCATCTATGTCGCTTTTCCGCAAGAAGCGGAAATGTTCGGCATCGGCGCCTTGCGCCTCGGCGATGAAATCATCCCGACCCATAATACGCTTCTCGGGCGCTATCCGGGCGTCGACGGCATGAAGACAGGCTTTACTTGCGCGTCCGGCTTCAATCTCATCGCCAGCGCGCAGAGAAACGGCCATCGCTATATTGCGGTCGTGCTCGGCGCGCCGAACGTTCCCTTGCGGATGCTGAAGACGGCGGTTCTGCTCGACCGCGCCTTCGAGGGAGTAGATCACCCGCAAGGCAAATTGGATGTGCTCGACGGGGCAAGCCCTGGCGCCGCGCCCGACATGCATAGCGAGATCTGCCGGCGCCGCGCCAAGGCCGCGGCGGCCTATCAAGCGCAGATCGCCCAGCTCGAGGCACCGCTGCTCACAGGCGCGCCAGCCGCGGCGCCGCTGCCGGGATTGGGACTCTTCGGCGGCGGCGCGACATCGATCCAAATGACAGCGATCGCGCCGACGATCGCCATGCTGCCGGCGCCGGTCTTTGATCCCGTGCCGGTCTATGTCGGGCCGGCGCCCGGCTATCAGGGCCCGGTCGCCCAGACGCGGCCGCCACATTCGCCGGTGGGCACGGCGCCGCCGCCCGAAGCGGCAAGCGCCGATGCTGCGCAAAAACCGCAAGCCGTCGCCGCTTCAGAGACGCCGCCGCGGCCAAAAGCGCATCACCATTTAGCGCATAAGCACGTGGCAAAAGTCGCGGCCAAAGCGAAAACGAGCCATAAGGTCGCCAAAGTCGAGACCGAACAGAAGGAAACGACAGCCAGCGGACCGCACAAGAAACATGAAGCCGAAGCGAAACGGCACGCGCTGCAGAAATCGCATGCTGCCAAACCAACCAAAAGCGCCGCTGCCAAAAAGCATTTGCCGAAACATGCCGCAGCCACGCAATCCCCGCAGGGAAGCGGCACAGCCGAACCGACCAAAGTGGCGGCACCTGCCGGGCAATAGAGGCGCAAGACAGAAATGGCGATGACTGAGCCTCAACGGCAGCCGCCCGCGCCTTTTCCTTTGACTGTGCTCACCGGCTTTCTCGGCGCCGGCAAAACCACTCTGCTCAATCGGCTCCTCCAGGAGCCCGCGCTCGCCGACACGCTCGTCCTCATCAATGAATTCGGTGAGATCGGCCTCGATCATCTCCTCGTCGAAAGAATTGACGGCGATATGGTGGTGATGACGTCCGGCTGTCTCTGCTGCACCATCAGAGGCGATCTTTCCGCGACGCTCGAAGATCTGCTGCGCCGGCGCGACAATGACCGGATCGCGCCTTTCACCCGTGTTGTGATCGAGACCACGGGGCTCGCCGACCCGGCGCCCGTGCTGCACACGCTGATGTATCATCCCTATCTGATGCTGCGGTTTCGGCTTGACGGCGTCGTGACGCTCGTCGATGCGGTGAATGGCGCGGCCGTTCTCGATCGCCATGCCGAGGCCGTCAAACAGGTGGCCGTCGCCGACCGCCTCGTCATCACAAAGACGGACCTTCGTGACACGGACGCCAATGCGGCGGCGGCTTTAGCCGCGCGGCTTCACGCGCTCAATCCCACAGCCTTGCAGCTCGATGCGGCGCGCGGCGAAGCCAACGTCGAAAAGCTCCTCAACATCGGGCTATATGACCCGAACCGCAAAATCCCGGATGTGCGGCGCTGGCTGAATGCGGAAGCGCTCGCAGCAAAGCATGATCATCATGATCATGGCCATGGGTCGCAAGCGCATGACATCAATCGGCATGATGCGAAGATCCGCGCCTTTGCGCTGCGCCATGCCGAGCCCATGCCGATTGCGGCTTTCGACATGTTTCTCGAATTGCTGCGCACCGCGCATGGCGCGCATCTGTTGCGCGTCAAAGGCATTGTCGCACTGGCCGACGATCCAACGCGGCCGCTCGTCATTCACGGCGTGCAGCATATGTTTCATCCCCCAGTGCGGCTCGACGCCTGGCCGGACGAAGACCACACGACCCGCATCGTCTTCATTCTCTATGATATGGAGCCTTCCTTCATCGAAGCGCTGTGGAAGGGTTTTGCCGGACTGCCATCGCCCGATACGCCCGATCGCGCCGCGCTGACGGAGAACCCGCTGCGGCCGGCGCAGGGTGGGCTGCTGGCCTGAGCCGGGGTCCGCGGATTACTTAGCCCGTTTGTTTTACATTGCCTTGCCCATCGCCGCCGACGGCCGATGCGAGCTTATTCAAAAGCGGCTCGAATTTCTCAAACCCGGTCAGCGTCACGACGCTCGTGGGCGGCGGTGCGGCGAAGAGGCCCGCCTCCTTGAACCTGCGATAGATCTCGAAATTGAGGTCGCTCTTGACTGACCCCGATGTCGCGACATCGGCAATGAAGCAATAGAGATCGAAATTAAAGGCCGAGGCGGTGATGCCGGAAAAGATCACCTGCGGAGCAGGCTTATCGAGGACAAGCCGTTGGCCCTTGGCGATCTCGAGCAGAAGTTCGCGCGCCACCTCCGGATTTGCCGCGGGATTGACGGGAATGCTGATCTGGATTCGGCCGCTGCGATCGGTCCGGACGTAATTTTTGACCACACCTGCGACGAGATTCGAATTTGGTATGATCACCAGGGCGCGATCGAAAGTCTCGATTTCCGTCGCACGGACATTGATGCGGCTGACGACACCCTCGTCACTTCCCACCACGATCCAATCGCCGACGCGGATTGCCCGTTCCCACAAAAGGATGAGGCCGGAAACGAAATTATTGACAATCGATTGCAGGCCGAAGCCGATGCCCACCGACAGAGCTCCGGCGACGAGCGCGAGCTTTTCGAAACTCAATCCAAGATAGGCGAAGGCAAATCCGAGCGCGAGAATGAAGCCGAGATAACCGAAGCTCGTTTTGATCGCATTGCGTAGACCGATATCGAGCTGCGTATGCGGCAGGAAACGCATATCGAGCCAGCGCACGACGGCGCGTGTGGCCACGGTCCCAGCAAAGAAGATCCCGATGGCGATGACGATTGATGAAAGCGAGATGGTGATGTCGCCGACATGGAAGCCGAAAAAGGCGGCGCGCAAATAGGTTGGCAGATCACTCGCCTGAATGCCCCAGGGCGCCAGCACGAACAGCACGGCGGCGACGAAAATGACAACCGTCGTCGTGCCGCTCAGGAGGATCGCGAGCTGCTCGATCGAATCGGGACGCAAGCCGACGCTCGCCATCAGGGCACGGCCGAAGGGCGCGGTCGGTTTGCATCCGGCGGCGATCACCTCCTCGGTCAGAATGAATAACATCACCGCGGCGAAGCCGACGCAGCCGACCCAATAGGTCTGCTCGGCGACAAAGCCGGCAAGCCCCATGAAGCCCGCGACGACGGCGACGAGGATGCCGACTGCCGCGATCCACAGGAGGATCCGCAAGATCCCGTACCAATCGCGCGATGCAGTCACGCGCGGGCCCAGAATCTCTTCGGGGCCGCATTCCGTCGCGCGGGCGCGCCAGAGCGCGGCAACGATCACCAGAGCGACGCAAAGGGCAGCCATGCCGCGCAGCGCCGCCTGATAGGCCTCGTCGGCGCCGATCGTCTGGCAAAGCGAGATGATGAGATGGCCGAGCGCGACGAGGACGGCGACCGTGACGATCGCCGTGCGCGCCTGTCTGCATCTCTCATCGCTGAGGTCGATAAGCCGCCAATTGCCATGCGCCGGGGCGAGCAGCCCTCCCGCCAAGCCAGAAGCGACCGCAACGTAGAAAACAGCGTTGAAGAGCACTAGGAGGACGGCCAGCATCGGCTCGTCGAACAGATTGAAGGCTCGAAGAAGTCCGGCGATCACGAGGAAAGCCAGCACCGGAAGACCGGCAATGATAATAGTCGTTCGCCATGCCGCGATGATCTTGCGCAGCCGGCCTGGTCTTTCAGCATCGGATTCGCGGGCGAGCATGCGCCGGGCCAAGGCGGATAGCGGCCAGTAAAAAGCGAGAATGGCGAGCAACGACGCCCAGAAAGTCGGGGACCGCCAGCCCGGGAGCTTTTGGTTGATATTGCCGATCCAACCGCCAATGGCGCCTCGCGCCGTCTTGAGATTGTGCGGCGTCATCGCGACCACATCGAGCCATAGATTGGGATCGGCGATGCTTTCCCCACGCTTAAACAAGGGATGGGTGAATTTCGCGTGCTGCCGAGCGGCAATCCGTGCGTTGATCTGCTCCGCCTGCACGAGGAGGAGCTTGGCGCTTTTGACGAGCGCGTCGACGGCATCATATTCTTGCTGCTGCTGCTGCCGCTCTTTTATGACTTGCGCGTTCTCGGGCGCTGCTTTGGGATCGGGCGCCGGGCCGAGCTGATCGAGCCGCGCTTTGACCGCCGCCAGCCGCGCCTGGAGATGGCCGAGAAGAGTTTGCAGCTCGGCGACCAAGGGCGCGGCTCTGTCGTGCAAACTTTGCAGATCCGTTTCCGAAACGTCATGCCTTTGCAAGATCGCTTCGATCTCTTTGAGCTCCGCAGCCGCCTTATCGAGCTCGCGGGATGCTGCCGCTTCCGCGGCCGGCATCGGCGGTGCCACTGTCTGCGCGGCGGCCGCTGTCGCGAAGATCAGACAAGACAGAAAGACGACGGCAAGCCAGGCGCTTTTTGCGAAAGTGGCGAAAGGCGTTTGTGTCATCGATGTCTTCACCGCCTCGCCTCCTAGAGCGGTTTCAGGTTGCGTGCCCACACGCAACCGTTTCGAAACCGCTCTCATTCAAGAAGTTAGAGCATTTTCGGACGCAAAACCCGCGTAGCGATCCACTTTTGCTGAAAATGCTCTAATCGCCACCCGGCCTTCATTCAAGGCTCATGCGATGGTGGCGGATAATCATGGATTTCGCCGCAAAAATCTTCCGTCCGCAATGCCTCGCCGTCGTTGGTGACGAAACTTGGGCTGAGAGGGACCTTGCCGAAGCCGCCAGGAATGTCGAGCACATATTGCGGCTGGCAGAGGCCGGAAAGACGGCCGCGCAATTGCCGCACAAGGGCACGCCCCGCCGCGATCGACAGACGGAAATGGCTGGTGCCGCGGGCGAGATCGGGATGGTGGAGATAATAGGGTTTTACGCGCATGGCGACGAAGCTGCGCATGAGTTCGGCGAGTGTCTCCACATCGGCATTCACGCCGCGCAGCAGCACGCTCTGGCTCAGCATCGGAATGCCGGCATCGATCAGCCGGGCGCAGGCGGCCCGCACCTCTGCTGTCAATTCGCGCGGATGATTGGCATGGAGTGCGACATAGACCGTCTGGCGCGCCTTGCGCAGCACATCGACAAGCGCATGGGTGACGAGCGCCGGCTCGGCGACAGGCACACGCGTATGGATGCGCAAAATCTTCACATGATCGATTTGAGCGAGCCTGGCCACGACATCGGCGAGCCGGCGCGGCGATAAAAGCAAAGGATCGCCACCGGTCAGGATGACTTCGAAAATCTCCCTATGTTGCGCAATATAGCCAAAGGCCAAAGCAAGTGCTTCAGGCGAAAGATGCGCATCGCGTCCGGGGCCGATCGATTCGCGGCGGAAGCAGAAGCGGCAATAGACCGGGCAGACATTGATCAGTTTCAACAGAACGCGATCGGGATAGCGATGCACGAGACCTTCGAGCGGGCTTCTTGCGGCATCGCCGATCGGATCGCCGCGTTCTTCCGGAAGCACAATGAGTTCTGCCGCATCGGGCAGAAATTGCCGGCCGATTGGATCATCGGGATCGGCGGGATCGATCAGCGCCGCGAGCGGACGACTGACGGCGATCGCGAAGCTTTCTCCAACTTCCGCCGCCATGGCGCGCCGCTCTTCCGGGATGAGACCCGCCGCGACGAGATCCTCGGCGCTGCGCAACGGCGTTTTGTCCATGATGCTTGCGGGCAGCGGCGTTCTGGCGCCCTCCGTCTTGCTCATAGCGGCGAACCTGTCTCAGTGACGGGCGTCCAAATCACTTGCTCTATATGGTCGGCGCCTGTCGCCAACATGACGAGACGATCGAAGCCGAGCGCTATGCCGCTCGCTTGCGGCATGCTCCCGAGGGCTTCGAGAAAGTCCGGATCGATCGGATATGATTCGCCATAGATCTTCCGGCGCTCGTTCATTTCCGCCTCGAAACGGCGGCGCTGCTCGACGAGATCGGTCAATTCGCCGAAGCCATTGGCGAGCTCGACCCCGCAGACATAAAGCTCGAACCGTTCGGCGAAACGCGCGTCCTTCTGCAGCTGGGCGAGCGCCGCCTCGGGCGCCGGATAATCGACGAGCAGAGTGGCGCGGCCCTGGCCGAGCCACGGCTCGACTTTTTCCGACAGGATCTTGCTGAAGAGATCGGACCAGCTGTCGTCTGCAACGACACGCAAGCCGATCGCCCTGGCTTGCGCAGCGAGCGCCGCACAGTCGCAGCCGGCGGCGTCATAGGTGGCGAGGAGATCGATCCCGGCATAGCGGCCGAAGGCGTCGGCGACCGGCAGCATCTCCGGCGCGGCATAAGGATCGGCGACGCCGCCACGAAAGGAGAAACGCCCGACGCCGGCAGCCTCGGCGGCGCTGGCGAGCAGGCCCATGCAATCCTCGAAGAGTTTTTGGTAGGGCTCGCCGGCGCGATACCATTCGAGCAATGTGAATTCGGGATGGTGGAGTGGGCCACGCTCTCTGTTGCGGAAGACATGGGAGAGGCAAAACAGCCGCTCTTCCCCCGCCGCGAGGAGCTTTTTTGCGGAAAATTCCGGCGAGGCATGAAGAAAGAGCCGCGAAGCTGTGCCGTCGGGAGCGACGAGTTTTGTCGCAAAAGCTGAAATATGGGCTTCATTGCCAGGCGAAAACTGGAGAATGGCAGGATCGACCTCGAGGAAGTCCTGTGCGGCAAAAAACCCCCGGACTGCCCGCATCAGCGCCGCGCGTTGCGTCAAAAATCGCCGCCGCTCGGCATGGACCGAAGCGTGCCACCAGAAAGAGGGCTTGCTCATTTCCTCATTTCGCTTGAAAACCTCCCGCGAAGACGGGTAGCGAGAGGCCGGCGCCCGACCCGAGGGCCGATCTGGTCACGGCGCAATGCCATAACCGCATCCGGCACCATATCAAGAGCTTAGAACATGTCCTAACTGGCAAAGTCCATCGCCTTTTGGGGCAATATCGTTCTGCAAGTTCGGCCGCGTCCGGCATAATACGTAAGGATTCGTCGTGAAAGTCATCGCCAGTTCGATTCGCAAAGGCAATATCATCGAGAAAGAAGACGGCCAGCTCTGTGTCGTCTTGAGCGCCGAAAGTTTTCATCCCGGCAAAGGCACGCCGACGACGCAGATCGACATGCGCCGCCTCTCCGACGGCGTGAAAGTCTCGGAGCGCTATAAGACGACCGAGCAGGTCGAACGCGCCTATGTCGAGGATATGAATTTCAACTATCTCTATCAGGACGCCAATGGCTACACATTCATGAATGCCGAGACCTATGATCAGATCACCGTGCCGGCGGATGTCATCGGCGATCAGGCGGTCTGGCTGCAGGAAGGCATGACCTGCATCCTCTCGATCTTCAACGGCGTTGCCGTGGCGATCCAACTGCCGGCGCGGGTGACGCTCGAGATCGTCGAAACCGAGCCGGCGATGAAGGGGCAGACAGCCTCGTCTTCCTACAAGCCTGCCAAGCTTTCGAACGGCCAGCGCGTCATGGTCCCGCCGCATATATCAACCGGCACGCGGATCATCGTGCAGACGGAAGACGGCTCCTATGTCGAGCGCGCGAAAGACTAGAGCATCGTGCGAAAAAGTGGGCACCGGTTTTTCGCAACAAACGATGCGTTTTGAAAAACCTAGAGCATGGTGCCCGATTCGACTTGAAGCATCATGCTCTAGAGCGGGATCCGGCGGGATCAGATGTCCTTGGCCGCGAGCTCTTCGATGAGGCGCCAAAACGCGGCCGGTTCCTCGGGAATTTGCGCGACATGATAGATGATGCGCAGTCGGCTGCCGACATGGTGAGCAAGTGTCGACAGGCCTGCATCAACCGTCGGCTCACTGCGCTCCACTGAATACCATGTCCATTCGCCTGCCTCGTTCGGGCAACGCGAGCGGTCGTCTTCGCTCCATGCCATCATTGTCGTAGTCTTTCGGCTCGCAGCGTGAGGTTGAGCTGCGCGCCTTTCCGGACATCGTCTTAGAGCCGATCCTGATCACATGGAATCGCACGCGATCTACGTGACGGGACAAATCGGCTCGACCTCGAAGAAGTGGAGCATGTCCTCGATGAGACATCGGATATATCCGATGTCTTAAGGTGTCGGAAAAGTCTATCAACTTTTCCGGGACATGCTCTAGAGCGATGCACTGGTGTATTCGTCAACCGCAGTGAGAACGTCGGAATCACATTTTTTGTTCCACCGGCGATGGCATTCTTCAGCTCAGTCAGCTTGCTTCGACGGTAAAGCTGGGAGATGCTGCCACCATAAAGCTTTCTGACCCAAGGTCTCGACGAAGGCTGCATGCGCCGAAAGCTCCGCCGCACTCAAGAGCGGCGCAAGCGCCGGGCCGCGATCACGATGCTGCATCGCGGGCGTCAGCACTCTTTCCATCGCCGCCGGATCGAGCGACAGGCTCGCCTGCCGGCCGCCCAGCAATTCAGCATAGACTTCGGCGAGGATTTCGGCATCGAGCAGCGCGCCGTGCCTGCTGCGCCGGCTCAGATCGACGCCATAGCGCTGGCACAGCGCATCGAGGCTGTTGGCGGCGCCCGGATGGCGCCGGCGCGCCAGCGCCAGGGTGTCGATGACCCGCTCGGCGCCAATCAAGGCAAAGCCATCGGCTGCCAATTCGGCATTGATGAAGCGCATGTCGAATTCGGCATTATGGGCGACGAGAGGCGCATCGCCGAGAAACGCCAGAAAGGCCTCGGCCACTTCGGCAAATTTCGGCTTCCCGGCTAAAAATTCCGCCGAGATCCCATGCACGCGGAAGGCCTCTTCCGGGATGTCGCGCTCGGGATCGAGATAGACATGATAGGTTTGGCCGGTCGGGATCGCATTGAAGAGCTCGACACAGCCGATCTCGATGATCCTGTGGCCGGCAGCCGGATCGAGCCCCGTCGTCTCGGTATCGATGACGATCTCGCGCATCTTTCTCTTCAGCCTTTGTCACGCCCTGCCGCGATCTCGGCGCCACCAAGAATTTTGCGCAGCAAATCGTGGACTTGCCGTTCGGCATCGGCATGACCGGTGCTCGTGTCGATCAGAAAATCGGCGCGCCGACGCTTCTCTTCATCCGGCATCTGCTTTGCTATTATCGCGGCAAGTTTTTCCGCCGTCATCCCCGGGCGGGCGGCGATACGCTGCTTTTGCACCGCTTCCGGCGCGGTGACGAGAAGCACGGCATCAACCTCGGCTTCGGCGCCGGTTTCATACAAGAGCGGGATGTCGACTACGACGAGCCTGTCGCCGCGCGCCCGTGCCGCTTCGATGAAGGCCATGCGGGCCGCGCGCACGAGCGGATGCACGATCGCCTCGAGCCGCCGCATGGCGTCGGGATGATCGAGAACTTTTGCCGCCAAAGCACTGCGGTCAACGACACCGTCGCGCACCGTCCCTGGAAATGCGGCTTCGATCAAAGCCGCCGCCGCGCCCTGATAAAGCGCATGGACCGTCGCGTCCGAATCATGGACGGCGATGCCGGCGGCACGAAAAATCTCGGCCGTCGTCGATTTGCCCATTCCGATCGAACCGGTGAGACCGAGCACGAACATCAGCCTTCGCCTGCAATATCGCGCGCGACAAGGGCACGCAGCTCCGCCGTCACCACAGGCCTCTCGCCGAACCAGCGCGCAAAGCCCGGCACCGCTTGATGCAGCAGCATGCCAAGACCCCCCGAGGTTTTTAGACCACGCGCATGAGCAGCCGCGAGAAGCTCGGTTTCGAGCGGAACATAGACGATGTCGGCAACCACCGCATGATCCGGCAAAGGCTCGAGATCGATCGCGAGCTTCGGCTGATCTTCCATGCCGAGCGAGGTCGTATTGACGAGAAGATCGGCCCCGGCGAGAGATTCCGGCAGAGCCGCGAAATCAACAAGATCAATGCGCTGTTTCGGATCGATGCTGTGGACCCGTTCGATCAGATCCTCGCCGCGCGTGCGGCTGCGATTGACGAGCAGGATATGGGGATGGCACCGGCTCATGAGCGCTGCGACAATGGCCCGCGCGGCGCCGCCGGCACCGATCACGACAGCTTTTTCACAGTGCTCGGCCCAGAGCGGGGCGTCTTCATCGAGAGAGGCAAGAAAACCAGCGACATCGGTATTGTCTCCACAGAGTTTTCCCGCCTCAACCCACAAGGTATTCACAGCCTGGAGACAGCGTGCGCCGGAGCTCGTCGCCGCGCACAGCCTATAAGCCGCCTCCTTATGCGGCAAAGTGACATTGCCGCCGACAAAGCCCTGCTGCGGGAATGTCGTCAGAAATTCTGCAAGTGCTTCCGGCCGCACGGCGATAGGCTCATAAGAGCCGGGAAGGCCGAGCGTCTTCAGCCAATAATTATGGATCAGCGGCGAACGCGAATGGGCAATCGGCCAGCCGATGACAAAGGCGCGGGGCTGCGGAGTTTCGATCGTACGCATCAAACGAGGCAACCTTCTCGGCGCAAAAACGCGAGCAAAGGCAGCAAAGGCAGACCGAGGATCGTCGCATAATCCCCCTCGATTCGTTCGAAGAGATGAATGCCGAGCCCTTCGATCTGATAGCCGCCGACGCTTGCAAGCACCGCCTCACCCGCCGCCGCTATATAGCGATCGACAAAATCAGCGCCGAAGGCGCGGCAGGTCAAGCGGGCCGGCACCACGGTCTCGAAAAGGATCTTGTCGTCGCGCAGCACGCAGAGTGCCGAATGAAGTTCATGGGTTCGTCCCGAAAAGCCGATGAGCTGGGCCCGCGCTTCGGCGCGCGCCGCAGGCTTGGAGAAGGTTCGGCCGTCGAAAACCAAGGTCTGGTCGGCGCCGAGAACCAGCCGGCCAGGCCGGTGCGCTGCGACAGCACGCGCCTTGGCCTCTGCCAAATGCGTGGCGATCTCGGCTGCCGATGCGCCTTTGTCGCGCAGCGGTGTTTCGACAGCCCGTTCATCGATCGCACTGGCGATCAATTCGAAAGGGATCTGCGCGGCTGCAAGAAGCGCCTGCCGCGACGCGCTTTTCGAGGCCAGTATCAGAGGCGCCTTGCCTTGCCAAAGGCCCTGCATGCGGTGACCCATATCTCAAAATAAATTTTCTAGGCACCGACTCTGGCGCGATGGACACGATGCAGATCGAGGATCGCCGCAGCGGTTTCTTCGATAGAGCGCCGAGTGACATCGATCACCGCCCAGCCATGTTGGGCGAAGAGCCGGCGCGCCTGCGCCACCTCCTCGCACACCGCGACAGGATCGACATAGGGGGAATCGAGCCCGGCATGCAAGGCTTCAAGCCGGTTCTGCCGGATTTGAATGATCCGTTCGGGCGAAGCGATGAGCCCGACGATCAAAGGATGTTTGAGCCCGAACACGGATTTGGGCAGCAAAACATTGGGAACGAGCGGAATATTCGCGGTCTTGATGCCGCGATTGGCAAGATAGATGCTCGTTGGCGTCTTCGAGCTTCGGCTCACCCCGATCAAGAGCACATCGGCTTCTTCGTAGCTTTCCGCCATCTGCCCGTCGTCATGCATCATCGTATAGTTCAAGGCATCGATCCGCTTGAAATAATCGGCATTGAGCATGTGCTGGGCGCCGGGGCGTGGATTGGTGGTGGCGCCGAGATAGGATTGGAAATGGGTGAGGATCGGCTGCAGCACGGAGAGGCAAGGCGCACCGACCGCCCGGCAGGCGGCTTCGAGTTTTTCCGCCAGGGAAAGATCGACCAGGGTGAACAGCACCATGCCGGGCGCCGCCTCGATTTCGGCGATTGCTTTGTCGAGCTGCGCCTGCGAGCGCACCAAAGGATAGAGGTGCTCGATCGAGGCCACGCCATCGAATTGCGCCGCCACGGCGCGGCTGACGGCAATCAGGGTTTCACCCGTCGCGTCGGAAACGAGATGCAGATGGAAATAGCTGATAGGCAAGGGTGAATGTCCTTTATCCCCCGGCCGCGGAGGAGGTCTGGGGAGCGCTGTGAATAAAACCCTGCGCACCACCCCCGGCCGCCGAAATCTTTCAAATTCACACATCAATCGTCAACAGCGCTGCCGGCAAGGAGAACTGCAGCAGGTCGGTTGGGGATTACGGGTGCTTTAACGTCAAGCTGTGGGCAGATCCGGCACAGAGCCTGCCAAGTCTTTGCCATAGTTAACGAAACGTTAACGCCGCAGCAGCAACTTCGCATCTGTGGGCAAATCGCACAAATACAATTGTCCGGGCGGTGATTGTGCGGAGGCCTGAATGAGATTAATCCCAACCCTAATAACAACTATAAGATTCAAGAATAAGGATTTTTTATTTGGCGGAGTCTCAAGGCCGAACAGCCAAGAAAATATTGCGCGTTCTCGAAGGGGAGACCATGGCCGTCCCGCCCGTCTGGCTGATGCGGCAGGCTGGGCGCTATCTGCCCGAATATCGTGCCTTGCGGGCCAAGGCCACCTCCTTTCTCGAATTCTGTTATTCGCCGCCTCTCGCCGCCGAAGCCACGCTGCAACCGATTCGCCGCTTCGGCTTCGATGCCGCCATTCTGTTCAGCGATATTCTCGTTGTGCCCGATGCCTTCGGGCAAAAAGTTTCCTTCGAATCCGGCAATGGACCGAGGCTCGCGCCGATCACCAATGCGGCTGATTTCGGCATGCTTCGCGAGACGATCGATCTTGATCATTTGGGTCCGGTCTTCGAGACGATCGCGCGGGTCAAGGCGGCTTTGGCCCCGGAGGTGGCGCTGATCGGATTTTGCGGCGCGCCCTGGACGGTCGCGAGCTATATGATCGCCGGCCAAGGCACACCGGATCAGGCGCCGGCGCGGCTCTTCGCCTATCGCGATCCCGATCTCTTTCAGCGTCTGATCGACCGGCTCGTTGCCGGTTCGATCGATTATCTGGCGCGGCAGATCGAGGCCGGTGCCGAACTCGTGCAGATCTTCGACAGCTGGGCTGGTGTCTTGCCGGCAGCTGAGTTCGAGCGTTGGTGTGTCGCGCCGGTGCGCTCGATCATCGCAGGTCTGCGGGCGCGCTGCGGCGCTGTGAAGGTGATCGCCTTTCCGCGCGGTGCCGGGCCGCATCTCGAGGATTTTGCGGCGCGAACCGGCGCTGATGCTTTGGGGCTCGATTCAGCCGTGGATCTTGGTTGGGCGGCAAAAAGGATCGAAGCCAAGACGGTGCTGCAGGGCAATCTCGATCCTTTGGCGCTTGTCGCCGGCGGGACCAGTTTGCGCAAGGCGATTGCGAGGATTACGGGGACGCTCGGCGACCGGCCCTATATTTTCAACCTCGGCCATGGGATTTTGCCGGAGACGCCGATCGCCCATGTCGAAGCGCTTTTGGCGCAGCTTCGCAGGGAAGATTGAGCTTTGGGAAATCCTTATCTTTGGATCAAAGCCTTGCATATTATCGGCGTCATCGCCTTCATGGCCGGCATGCTCTATTTGCCGCGGCTTTTCGTCTACCACGCCGCCGTCGCCAAAGGCTCGCCGGAATCGGAAATCTTCAAGATCATGGAACGCCGGCTGGAAAAAGCGATTATGCGGCCAGCGCTTGTGGTCGTTCTTCTCAGTGGTGTTGCGTTGGCCTGGAAGGGAGAATTTTTTGGCGCGGGATGGCTGAGCTGGAAGCTCGCTCTGGTTTCGCTGATGAGCGTGAACTACGGCTATTTGGTTTGGACGAGATATCATTTTGCAGCCGACGCAAATCGGCATTCGGCGCGGTTTTTCCGGATCGTGAATGAGCTCCCGACGCTGTTGCTGATCGGCATCGTGGTGCTGGTGGTGGTCAAGCCTTTTTGAATCGATCTGCCGATGCGCTTCGGATGATATAGACACTCGATATTATGACAAAACATCGCTGCGAAAACCAAGTCTCTTGGTATCTTTACCCCAATCGATCTTGGCAACCTGGGTTATCTTGACATCGAATGCATCTCCAGCATGCGCCTTTAGGAGATTTTTGAAAGCATCGATAGCTTCCGGCGTTATTGGCTCTCTCCCATCGATTTCAACCGCAATCGTTTTAATATCGGTTTGCCGAATACGATATTCTGTAACTTTGGCAATTTTAGCCATATCTCCACCGCGTATGAAAAACGGCAAAACATGTCCGTCAGGATGTTTCAGCAGCTGTTTGGCACGGCCATAAATATTTGAAAGAACGGGGCCATTATATCCGCAGGGGCAACAATCCTTGAGGCAAGCCAAATCACCGATGTCGTAGCGGATAAAGGGCGTGGCATAAGAATGAAGATGTGTCACCAGCACCTTGCCTAGTAGGCTGTTATTTATATCAAACCGCTCTTTTGTATCGACCTCGACAATAACGTTGCTTGTAGAAACATGATAATTTCCGGAAATTGCTCGGCATTCATGTCCGATCGAGCCGACCTCTTCTGAAGAATATGTCGCGCTGACGGGAATATTAAGGTCGGAGAATTTTTTGCGGAGCTGCGGGTCAGGGGCGTCCCCAATAGGTATCCACATTTTCGTCCCGATTTCCCTTAAAAATATTAGATCAACGTGCTGAAGTATAAACTCAATGATTTGAGAATTGGCAACCATGTAACCAACGGGGTCACGTTTAAGCTGATCGCATAGCAACCGTATGTTTGGACGCGTATATTGTATGTTTTTTTGCTTGCCGGTTTTAATAAAAGTCTCAAGCGCACCGGCCCAGGAATTACTTATTGTTACAGTAAACCCGCTGTCATTATTGACAACATCCGGCTTAAATCTTATTTTGTTAAGAGAAAGATCACGCCCTTCCATGAAATACTGCGCAAGTGACCTAATATTATTATAGAACCTGTTCATGTCTGATATGAAGAATTCCACAGGCGTGCCTGACGATCCTGAGGTGGAGTGTTTTTTCACAGGCATCGGATCGGTGGGGAGCAGCAGGGGTCCTTCGCTCTCGACCTGAGTTCTGACATCGGCCCGGGTGAGAATAGGAAGTGAGGCGAGCTTTACGTCTCTCACGTTCCTTTTCGTGCCAATCCTCTGCCGCCAAAACGCCGATCTTTGCGAAGCGTGGAAGAGAAGATTTCGCAGCTGTGCCGCCTGCCAATGCTCTCGAGCCTTACGGTTTCCGGTCTCGACCGCTATGAGATCGATGACCGATGACAGGGTATTTTTGTGGCTCGTCTCACAAAATGTCATCGGCTTTTCGCTAAACGCCCAATTCGCGAGCGGAAGTTGAGAAAAATCGATTTTCATGCGGTTTTCCGTCCGTTGGGCCTCGCTTCGTGGGGCTTGCAGCAATTCTTTCAGGCACTGCCGATTATCGCGCGCCGCTTCGACAGACCGCCGTTGTCGGAGCCAAATATCCGCCCGCAGCTGTCGCTTCCGATTGTGTCAGTATGAAACCAACGGCGTACCTTATCAGCCAACTGGTTCTGATCGAGCACCAAGCCAGCAAGCCCATCGCCGAGGTTCGACCCTGTTCATGATCGCAATCGTCGCGCTGGGGGTTTCTAAAGGCACTTTGAAACAAGCGTTGGATAAATCATAAGAGGTTTGAATACAACTTGTGAGTGTAACTCTTGAGATACACTCGCCGCAAAAGTGCGCAAGCCAGACGATCTTATATTGCCCGGCAAATTATTCCCGCTAAAGTTGTACCCGGGACTTGGTATTTCCGAAACAGTTTTGGGGGAGAAAAAAATGATTCGCAGCTTACTCATATCCAGCGTGGCTTCAGTGGCCTTGGCCAGCGGCGCCTTGGCTTCGGATCTGCCGAACACCAAGGGGCCGGCTCCCTTCGTTCCGCCGCCGCCGCCGGCCTTCACCTGGACGGGCTGCTATGTCGGTGGCAATGCCGGCCTCTCTGGCGGTGACTTCAACAAGACGACGTTATTTCCACTAGATGCAGATGGCTACTGGACCGCTGATAGCGCGACATCGAGGGGATTCTCCGGCGGCGGCCAGGTCGGCTGCAATTATCAGTTCCCGACATCGAATTTCGTGGTCGGCTTGGAGACGGATTTCCAAGGCTCCACGCTCAAGGGAACTTATTATAACGAGAGTGAGGGCGACATATTCGGGAGCGAATACGCCAAATCGAGCTCCCAGGTCGATTGGTGGGGCACGGTGCGGGGTCGCGTCGGCTATGCTTTCGACAACATCCTGCCTTACGTGACCGGCGGCTTCGCCTATGGGCGCGTCGTGGACTCTTTTTCATATAATGACACTATTGATGACGAAGGCTCCTCCGGGTCCTGGTCGCACGGCAGCACACGGGCCGGCTGGACCGTCGGTGCGGGCCTCGAATACGCCATCACCCACAACCTGACGTTCAAGACCGAATATCTTTATACGGATCTCGGCACCTGGTGCCGGACGTGGACTTATCCTGACGAACCTGCCGGATATGCGCAGACAACGAGGATCAAAACGACCTTCAGCACGGTTCGCGCCGGCCTGAACTGGAAGTTCGATTGGTTCGCGCCGCCGGTGCCGATCGTCGCCAAATATTGAGCGCGCCAAAACGACGCTTTCGGTTCGATGGAAACACGGCCGGCGATCAGGTTGCCGGCCTTTTTCTTTGCCGGTTTCATGCGGGTGGGGTCCTCACTGACGGGTGGGGTTTAAACTCACGCCCTCCGCGCCGGCGGCGGTTTGCGCCGCTGCCTATGGTCGCTTTCTCCGGACGATATTTGCGTTGCGCGGCCGCAGATCAGGCGGTTCGGATTGCGCCGCGGAAGGAGGGCGTTGCCCAGCCGGGATTGCACCACAAGGAAACCGCATTGAGGTGCTTCGATGATGCCCGCCGCAGGGGCTGGCGATACCCCGCTCTCGAAAGGAGGGGTCTCAAAGCAGACCGTGGGCAACGCATGCTTCTGGTTGTCAAAGACGTCGAAACACCCTATCTTATGTTTCCCACCTCGCAGTGACGAGCCGGCGCGGCTTTTTGCGCTTTCGGCCGAACGGACACCAGTCGATATCCAGGACAAGGGCGCAAAATCGGAAAGATTGAGCGCGGTTGAACCTCTAGAGACCGATCTCCATTTGTGCTGAATACGCGCCTATGCGTTGCATCGCAGCAATCGCCATCTGTCCTCCAAGGATCTGGCGCCCGGGCGGGCCCTCCCTCTTGCGCGAATTATCGCGCTGTCTTCCAAGGACTACATCCCGATGCGGGATATCAAACTTCAAGATTTAAAAGCTAAATCGCCCACCGAATTGCTCGCCTTTGCCGAAGAGCATGAGGTCGAAAATGCTTCGATCATGCGCAAACAGGAATTGATGTTTGCGATATTGAAGCAACTGGCCACCCGCGACATAGAAATCGTCGGCGAAGGCGTCATCGAGGTTCTGCAGGACGGTTTCGGCTTCCTGCGCTCGCCCGATGCCAATTATCTCGCGGGGCCGGACGATATCTATGTCTCACCCTCACAGATCCGCCGCTTCGGCCTACGCACCGGCGATACGGTCGAAGGGCTTATTCGCAGCCCCAAGGAGGGCGAACGCTATTTCGCGCTTCTGAAGGTCAATACGATCAATTTCGAAGATCCCGAAAAGATCCGGCACAAAGTCCATTTCGACAATCTGACGCCGCTCTATCCCGATGAACGGTTGAAGCTCGAAATCGAGGATCCGACCAAGAAAGACGTGTCTTGCCGCGTGATCGATATTGTCGCGCCGATCGGCAAGGGCCAGCGCGCCTTGATTGTTTCGCCGCCGCGGACCGGCAAGACGGTTCTCTTGCAGAACATCGCGCAATCGGTGACGGCCAATCATCCCGAATGCTATCTGATCGTGCTCTTGATCGACGAGCGGCCCGAAGAAGTCACCGATATGCAGCGCTCGGTGAAGGGCGAGGTCGTCTCCTCGACCTTCGACGAGCCGGCAGTGCGCCATGTCCAGGTCGCCGAAATGGTGATCGAGAAGGCCAAGAGGCTCGTCGAGCACGGCCGCGACGTGGTGATCCTTCTCGATTCGATCACAAGGCTCGGGCGTGCCTATAACACGGTGGTCCCGTCCTCCGGCAAGGTACTGACCGGCGGCGTCGATGCCAATGCTCTGCAGCGGCCGAAGCGGTTCTTCGGCGCCGCCCGCAATATCGAAGAGGGCGGCTCGCTCACCATCATCGCGACGGCTTTGATCGATACGGGCTCGCGCATGGATGAAGTGATCTTCGAAGAATTCAAAGGCACCGGCAATTCGGAAATCATCCTCGACCGCAAGGTCGCCGACAAGCGCACCTTCCCGGCGATCGACATCACCCGCTCCGGCACCCGCAAGGAAGAGCTTCTGGTGCCGACGGATATTCTCAAGAAAATGTATGTCCTGCGCCGTATCCTCAATCCGATGGGCACGGTCGATGGCATCGAATTTTTGCTGAACAAGCTGCGCGAAACGCCGAAGGGCAATGCGACCTTCTTCGAGTCGATGAATACCTAAGGCTCGGCGTCAATCCTTCCCCTGAAAGGGGAAGGTGGCAGCGGCGCGAAGCGACGCTGACGGATGGGGCTGCCGTCGGACACCGACCCCACCCGGCTTGCTTCGCAAGCCACCCTCCCCTGAAGGGGAGGGATTGCGGCTCTACCTCGTCGCGTCTGTCCCTGTCCTCAGCCCGAAGATTGACCGGTCATTCCGGAAAGAGCAGCTTTGCCTTCTCCGCAGGAGGCCCGGATGGTCGAGGACAGCGAGGAAAAGCCGAAACTCGAGGACGCCAACAAGAACCGCTGGTATTGCCTCGCGACGCTCTATGGCGAGCAGCCAGAATACGATCGGGATGATGAACTGGCCTCAAGGAATCGGATTGCTTGGAACCGCTGGATAGCGGCCTCGCTGAGTCCAGAAAAGCGTGCGACATTTGTCGTCAAAGGCTTTGCGGCGGAGGAGCTCGAACCCTTGTCGAAGGCCGAGGTGGAGGACTTCAAACGGGCCTTCAAGAAGCGTATAGCCGACAAAACTTGCAATCTGCCGAAAGCTGGCGAGGAGATAGATTTCTCCGGTCTGCAGTTTGATCGCTATCTCAATTTTTCAGGCTTTCTTTTTTCGTCTCCTGTGTATTTCTTTGGAGCGGATTTTTTGAACGCTGAGTTCAGGCAAGCGACATTTTTGTCCTCTGCCTCTTTCGGTGGCGCGACGTTTTCGCATGTTGATTTTGGCCAAGCGGCGTTTTCATCTCACGCCAATTTTACGAGAGCGACGTTTTCGTCTGGTGCCTATTTCCGCAGAGTGACGTTTTCATCTGATACCTATTTCGCCGAAACGACCTTCTTGTCCTCGGCTTCTTTCGCCGAAACGACCTTCTTGTCTTCTGCCTCCTTCGGCGGAGCAACATTTTCGTCTGAAGACGATTATGCCTCTTTCAGAGGAGCGACGTTTACGTCTGAGGCCTATTTCAGCAAAGCGACGTTTGCGTCTGATACCTATTTTGGCGGGACGACGTTTTCTTCCAACGCCGTTTTCATCAATTCCAAACTCGGCGGTCGCACGACCTTTACCGCAGCGATCTTTGAAACCGAGGTCCCTGATTTTCGTGGAGCCACTTTGCATGAGGCGACGGAATGGGATGACGTACGCTGGCCGCCGCCATTCGACGGCCCGCGGGTTTTTTCCGACAGGTGGTCAACACAAGCCGAGATTGAGGCCGCGCGGCAGCAAGTCTACGCCTATCAGCGCCTCAAACAGGAAATGGAGAAGCTGAAAAAGCATGAGGACGAGCTGCGCTTCTTCAGCCTTGAATTGCGCGCCAAGCGCGGCACGTTTCGAGCGCTGTCTCTCAATTGGTGCCTGAACTTTCTCTATCGGGTGACAAGCAATTACGGCCAGAGCGTCGGCCTGCCCTTCGCCTGGCTCGGCGCCGTTTACGTCTCGGGAACGATCTTGCTCGCCAGAGTTGGCACGCCGGGCCAGCCGCCGCTCTCCCTTTCCAATGCGGCGCATTTGAGCTTCGCCAATATTTTTTCCTTTGTGTCGCTCAGAAGGGATTTCTTTGCCGCGACGAATATGACGCGGTTTTCGGCGCCGGTGTTCTATGTGAGCGGGTTCGAATCGATCCTTGCCGTGGCTTTGCTCTTCCTGTTGGCTCTCGGTGTGCGCAATCGGTTCAGGATCAAGTGAAAGCCCTCACCCTGAGGTGCGAGCCATGGCCGCTGTAAAGGCCATGGCGAGCCTCGAAGGGCGAGGCGTCACAGCCGGGCTTGTCGCCCTCGTCCTTCGAGACGCCGCGTTCAGCGGCTCCTCAGGATGAGGGCTTCTGCGCTGCTGGCGCCCCGCGGCTGCGCTCCTCCACCAGCTTCACCAATTCCGCGACGTCATGCACCGGCAGAGAGCATGTCCCACCCGAGCAAACGAAGGCCGCCGCCGTGCCGGCAATTTTTGCCTGTGCCGCGGCCGGATGGTTTTCGGGCACGGCCTCCGGCCTGTCGAGATCGAAGACGATTCTGTGGTCGAAGGGGATGGCGAGCGCCGTCTCGTAAAGCGCCTTGCGTTCCGGCCCGGCGGTGACGATCTCGACGCTGTTGAGGCGGAGATCGAGCGCATTCAAGATCCCGGCATGGCCGACGAAATTGCCGCGCACGATCGGCGCCAGCGTCGCAAAAAGCTGGTCGGCGAGTTTCAGCCAGTTCTCGTCGCCGGTCAGCCCGGCGAGGCGGATGAGGCCCGACAGATAGACCGGATGCGCATTTGGGATCGCATCATCGCTCGTCGGCGCAAGCCGCATGATCACATCGCTCGCAGTGGCGGCGGACATCGCGAGAAGGCCTGTCTTCGGGTCGAGATAATCATCGCGGATCGCTTCCGCCCAAGCGATGGCATCAGCGAGATAATCGCGCTGAGGCAGCTCGACGCCGGCCATATGCCTGGCCTCATGCAGAGCCAGCGCGGCCCGGATCATGGCGGCATGGTCCAGGGCGAAACCGGGCTTGACGATGACGCCGGCGCGGGTGCTATGGGCGAGGCGCTTATGGCCGGCGTCGTCGTGATATTGCAGCGTATCGGCGATGACGCCATAGGCGCGGGCGGCAAGGCTGACCCAGCTTGACTCGGCAAGCGCGGTTGCGGCATTGACGAGGGCAGCGATCATCAGCCCGTTCCAATCGGCCATGATCTTGTCGTCGAGCCCCGGATGCACGCGTTTCTCGCGGGCAAGGAAGAGCTTTTCCTTCAGCGGCGCGAGCCGTACCTCGTCCTCTGCGGTTGCGGGCTTGGCTTCGAGCTGATTGAGAACCGTCACCATCTTGCCATGCGGCTCTTCGGCCCAATTGCCGATCCGCCCGGCGCCATAGAATTTGCCGAAGAAGCTGGCATCCGCCTCGCCGAGCACGGCGACGAGTTCCTCCCAGGTCCAGACATAGAATTTGCCCTCCTGGCCTTCGCTGTCAGCATCGAGGCTGGCGCAGAAGGCGCCGTCTGGATTGGTCATGTCGCGGGAGAGCCAGGTGACAATTTCCGTCGCGCGCGTGCGCAGCAAAGGATCGCCATAGTCGCGATGGCAGAGCGCGAGAAGTTCGAGCAGCTGGGCATTGTCGTAGAGCATTTTTTCGAAATGCGGCACGAGCCAATGATCATCGACGGAATAGCGGGCGAAGCCGCCGCCGAGATGATCGTAAATGCCACCCTGCGACATGCGGGTCAGCGTCAGCCTGACGAGATCGCGATAGGGCGTCTTGCCGAGCCGCGCGCCAGCCCGCCAGAGCAGTTCGAAGATCGGCGTATTGGGGAATTTCGGCGCGCCGCGCAGCCCGCCGTCGGTCTGATCGACGAAATTGATGATTTGCGGTGGCAGAGTGTCGAGCAGATCCGCCGTGAGGCTGCCGCTTTCGGTGCGGGCCTCCTTGGCGAGATTTTCGCGGACGATTTTGGTATTATGCGCAATCCGCTCCGGCTGGGCGCGGAAGGCTTCTGCCACCGACCGCAGCACGGTCACGAAGGCCGGCCTCCCATATTGCTCGACTTTGGGAAAATAAGTGCCGCCCCAGAAGGGTTCGCCCGTCGGCGTCAGAAACACCGTCATCGGCCAGCCGCCGCGCTCGCCGAACGTATGCAGGGCCGACATATAGATATGGTCGATATCGGGCCTTTCCTCGCGGTCGACCTTGATGTTCACGAAAAGCTCGTTCATCACCGCCGCCGTATCGGGATCTTCGAAGCTCTCATGTGCCATGACGTGGCACCAATGGCAGGCGGCATAGCCGACGGAGAGGAGAATGGGCTTATTGGCCGCTTGCGCGTCGCGCAGCGCCGCGTCGCTCCACATGCGCCAATGGACAGGATTATCGGCATGCTGCAGCAAATAGGGGCTCGCGGCGCGGCCGAGTTCGTTTGAGGACATGATAGGATCCCGGATGAAGGCGGAGAGGCGAAAGCCTGAGGACGCTTTATACGCATCGGCCGCAAGTTCCACGCCAAGATGACCATCGAGACGATTTTTGCTCTTTCTTCCGGTTTCGGCCACGCGGGTGTCGCGGTGCTGCGCCTGTCCGGCCCCGGCGTGCGCGATATTCTTTCGCGCATGATCGGCCATGTGCCGCAGCCGCGGCAGACGTGTTTGATGCGTTTCAAAGATCCGAAATCGGGCGAGGTGATCGATCGCGGTCTGGTTCTCTTCTTTCCCGCGCCAGCGAGTTTTACCGGCGAGGATTGCGCCGAATTCCATTGTCATGGCGGGACGGCCGTGGTCGCCGCCATGCTGCGGGCGTTCGGCCGTTTCGACGGCACTCGGCCGGCGGACGCCGGCGAATTCGCCCGCCGCGCCTTCGAAAACGGCAAGCTCGATCTCACCGAAGTTGAGGGCCTCGCCGATCTCATCGAAGCCGAAACTGAGGCGCAGCGCCGCCAGGCCTTGCGGCAGACGCAAGGTGAGCTGGGCCGCAAAGCCGAAGACTGGCGAAAGGCCTTGCTCGAAGCCTCGGCCTATATCGAGGCGGAAATCGATTTCGGCGAGGAAGCCGATGTTTCGCGCATGGTGAGGCGGGAGATGCTTGCGATCATCGGCTCGCTCATCGCCCAATTGGAAGACGCGCTTGCCGCTGGCAGCGCCGGCGAAAGGCTGCGGGACGGGCTTATCGTCGTCATCGCTGGTCCGCCCAACGCCGGGAAATCAACGCTTCTCAATGCTCTGGCGCGGCGCGAGGCAGCAATCGTTTCTTCCATTCCTGGCACGACGCGCGACGCGATCGAGGTCCATCTCGATCTCAATGGCCTGCCGCTCACTCTGATCGACACGGCGGGTCTGCGCGAATCGGAAGATCCCATCGAGGCCATCGGGATCGCGCGGACCAAGGCCAGGGCGGGAGAAGCCGATCTTATCCTCTGGCTTTCCGAGGCTGCGGCACCGGCGCCGGCGGCGATTGCGGCTGGGGTTGAGATCTGGCCCGTATTCACCAAAACGGATTTGCTCGACCGAGACGGCGAGAACGGGAGCGGTTCTCCCCAGGGTGAGATCTGGCTCAGTGCCGCGAGCGGCGAAAACATGGATTTGCTGCTCGCCAGGCTCACGGAATTTGCCAAAGCGGCGACCGGCGGCGGCGAAGGCGCGCTGATCACAAGGGAGCGCCATCGCCGCGCCATGGCGGCAGCGCTTGCGGCGCTCGAACATGCGCAGGCCGAGCACCTCTTCGAGGCGCCGGAGCTCTTGGCTGAAGACCTACGCTGCGCCATAAGGGCGCTCGAAAGCCTAATCGGCAAAATCGATGTCGAAGATGTGTTGGGCGAAATATTCAGCCGCTTCTGCATCGGGAAATGATATGTTTCACGTGAAACAAAGGGGCCGATAAGGCCAAATGACAATGTCAAATCGCGACAGACAGAGCTTCGATGTGATCGTGGTCGGCGGCGGCCATGCCGGCTGCGAGGCCGCGGCTGCGGCTGCCCGCATGGGCGCCACGACGGCTTTGGTCACGCTTTCTTTCGCCACGATCGGAACCATGTCCTGCAATCCCGCCATCGGCGGGCTCGGCAAAGGCCATTTGGTGCGCGAGATCGATGCGCTCGACGGGCTGATGGGTCGGGTCGCCGATGCAGCCGGCATTCAATTTCGTGTTCTCAATCGCGCCAAGGGACCGGCCGTGCGCGGACCGCGCGCGCAAATGGACAGAAAACTCTATCTCGCCGCGATGCAGGCGGCGATCGCGGCAACCGCCAATCTCAGCGTGATCGAAGGCGAGGCGGCGGAGCTTCGGCTCGCGGATGGCCGGGTTACTGGTCTTACCCTTGCCGATGGGCGCGAGCTCGCCTGCGGAGCGCTCGTGCTTACCACGGGCACTTTTTTGCGCGGTATGATCCATATTGGCAAGGAGCGCATTCCCGCTGGCCGGGTCGATGAAAGCCCCGCATTGCGCCTGTCGGAGAGCCTGCGCGCCGCTGGCTTTGAACTCGGGCGGTTGAAGACCGGCACCCCGCCGCGGCTCGACGGCGGCACCATCGATTGGGCGGGACTCGAACGCCAGGCCGGCGATCCGGATCCCGAGCCCTTTTCGATGCTGACCGCCCGGATCGACCGCCCGCAGGTCGATTGCTTCATCACCAAGACGACGGAAGCAGGGCATGCGATCATCCGCGCCCATCTGAAGGATTTGCCGGTCTATTCCGGCGCGATTTCCGGGCGAGGCCCGCGCTATTGCCCCTCGATCGAAGATAAAGTCCAGCGTTTCGCCGATCGCGCGTCGCATCAGATTTTTTTGGAGCCGGAAGGGCTCGATGTCCCGACCATTTATCCAAACGGTATTTCTATGGCGCTGCCGGCTGAAGCGCAGGCAGTTTTTTTGCGCAGCATTCCGGGCCTCGGCAATGTGGTGATGCTGCGGCCCGGCTATGCGATCGAATATGATTTCATCGATCCGCGGAATCTGACGCCGAGCCTGGAGACGAAACGAATCGCGGGGCTTTTTCTCGCCGGCCAGATCAATGGCACGACCGGCTATGAGGAGGCGGGCGCCCAGGGCCTGCTCGCCGGGCTCAATGCCGCGGCGCTTGCCGGCGGCACTCCGCCGATCCTCTTCGACCGTTCGGAAGCCTATCTCGGCGTGATGGTGGATGATCTCGTCACCCGCGGCGTCACCGAGCCCTATCGGATGTTCACCTCGCGGGCCGAATACCGCCTCACACTGCGCGCTGACAATGCCGATCAGCGGCTCACCGAGAGAGGCATTGCGGCAGGTTGCGTCGGAGCCGAGCGGGAGGCCGCTTTCGCCGCCAAAGCGCGGGCCTTGGCAGCCATGCGGCAAGCACTCGATGGCATTACCCTCAGCCCGAACGAGGCGCTGCGCCATGGGCTGAAAATCAACCAGGATGGCGTGCGCCGTTCAGGTTTCGATCTACTCGGCTTTCCCGATGTCGATTTTGCATCCTTGCGGAAAATTTGGCCGGAGCTTCGTGGCGTCGACGATGCGACGGCAGCGCAGGTCGAGATCGATGCGAAATATGCGGTTTATCTCAGCCGCCAGGCAGCCGATATCGCTGCCTTCCGCCGCGATGAGGCGCTCGCGATTCCTGAGGCGCTGGATTATGCGGGCCTCTCCGGCCTGTCGAATGAGGTCCGGCTGCGGCTTGCTGCAATCCGGCCGCGGACTTTGGGTCAGGCGGGCCGCATCGAAGGGGTGACGCCGGCTGCGCTCACTCTCCTTGCGGCGCAGATCCGGCGGCGTGCGGGCCGCGACGAGCGCATTGCTGCCGGATAATTCTGTGCTTCGTGGATGGCCGGGACAAGCCCGGCCATGACGCGCGGAGAGCTCGGAACTAGCGACCTCATTCGGCGTATTGGAACGTTCGTTTTTTAGCGTCATGGCCGGGCTTGTCCCGGCCATTCATGCAGTGAAGCAATCCCATGTCTGAGCGAAATTACCGCAAGGATGGAGCGCCGGACGACGGCGATCGCGCTGCCGCGCTCAAACTCTTTCCGCTCCCGCCTGAGACCGAGGCGCGCCTCGCTGTCTATGCCGAGCTGCTGCGCAAATGGCAGAAGGTGATCAATCTCGTCGCGGCTTCGACCTTGCCGCAACTCTGGACAAGGCATTTCGCCGATTCGCTCCAGGTCCAGGCGGCGGCGCCCGCGGCGCGGATCTGGGCGGATCTCGGCTCTGGCGCCGGCTTCCCCGGGCTGGTGACGGCAATCCGGCTCGCCGATGTGGCGGGCGCGAAAGTTCATCTGATCGAGGCGGATCAGCGCAAATGCGCCTTTCTGCGCGAAGTTTCACGTGAAACACAGGCGCCGGCAGAGGTGCATCAGGGCCGTATTGAAGATATATTGCCGAAACTCGGCGCGCCGATCGACGCGGTGAGCGCGCGGGCACTCGCGCCTTTGCCGATTTTCTCAGCTATGCGGCCGATCTCATCGAAAAAGGCGCCGTCTGTCTGTTTCTCAAGGGGGAACATTTCGCCGATGAATTGACCGACTCAGTCGCGCTCGATAGTTTCGCGAAATACGATTTCTCAGCGATTCGAAGCGCGACCTCAACTAAAGCGCGCCTGCTGATCGTCAAGCATAAGGCCGCACCACCGCCGCGGGGGCTGTAAACTCTTAAAAGCCCTTCGGTTTTTTCGTTTAGGAGAAGAGGCGTGTCGTTGTCCCCAAGTCTCCGCGTTCTCGTCCTGGCCAATCAAAAAGGCGGGGTGGGCAAGACGACGACCGCGATCAATCTGGGCACGGCCCTGGCCGCGATCGGTGAGCGTGTGCTGATCATCGATCTCGATCCGCAGGGCAATGCTTCGACAGGCCTCGGCATCGATCGGCGCAGCCGCGGCATCTCCACCTATGAGGTGCTGAGGGGCGAGGAACCGCTGAGGGCGGCGATCCAAGACACATCTGTGCCGCGGCTCTCCGTGGCGCCTTCGACTCTCGATCTGCTCGGCATCGAATTGGAGATCGCCGCCGATCGTGACCGAGCCTTTCGCCTGAAGCGCGCGATCCAGCGCTTCGCCGAAGAGCAGAAAAGCTTGCCCGACGCGGTCCGCTTCTCCTATGTGCTCGTCGACTGTCCGCCGTCTCTCAATCTTCTCACCATCAATGCGCTGGCCGCCTGTGACAGCGTCCTCGTGCCGCTGCAATGCGAATTTTTCGCGCTCGAAGGTCTGTCACAGCTTCTGTCGACCGTGGATCAGGTTAAGAAGACCTTGAACGCCGATCTGACCATCCATGGCATCATTCTGACCATGTATGACCCGCGCAACAATCTGGCGGCTCAGGTCGTCGCCGATGTCCGCGGCTTCATGGGCGACAAAGTCTATGAGACGATCATCCCGCGCAACGTGCGGATTTCCGAAGCGCCGTCGCACGGCAAGCCAGTTCTCCTCTACGATTTCAAATGCAGCGGCAGCCAGGCCTATCTGAAGCTCGCCTCGGAAGTCATCCAACGCGAGCGGCAGCTCACTGCAGCATGAGTTTTGGCAGCATGAGTTTTGGCGGCCTGATCTTTTGAACGGACGGAATCATATGAAAGCGGTGAAAATGGCAGAAGAAACGCGGCCACGTTTGGGGCGCGGCCTGGCGGCCTTGATCGGCGATGCGGGGGAGGAACCGGGGGCGATTGCCCGAACCCGCGGTCAGAAGAAAATTCCGATCGAATTTCTGCGGCCCAATCCGCGCAATCCACGCAAAACCTTCGACGAGGCCGAGCTGGAGGATCTTACTCATTCGATCAGAGAAAAAGGCATCATCCAGCCGATTCTGGCCCGCACCGTGCCGGGGGTCGCCGATTTTTATGAGATCATTGCCGGCGAGCGGCGCTGGCGTGCGGCGCAAAAGGCCGGCCTCCACGAGGTGCCGATCATTGCCGTCGAGGCCGATGACAAGCAGGCCCTCGAACTCGCCATCATCGAGAATGTTCAGCGCAGCGATCTCAATCCGCTGGAAGAAGCGCAGGGCTATCAGCAGCTCGAGCATGATTTCGGCTATTCGCAGCATGACGTCGCAAAAATCATCGGCAAAAGCCGCAGCCACGTCGCCAATACGCTGCGGTTGTTGAAATTGCCGGAGCGGACAAAGCATCTCTTGGCGCAAGGCGCGCTTTCTGCAGGCCATGCGCGCGCGCTGCTCACCATCGCTGATGCCGATGCGATTGCCGATCGGATCGTCGCCCAAGGTCTCTCCGTCCGCGATGTCGAAAAGATTGCGCAAAAATCGGCCGAACGCGCCGCCCGCAAGCCAGCGAGGGCCGAGGAAAAAGACGCCGACACGCGGGCGCTCGAAAAATCGCTCACCGATGTTTTGGGACTTTTGGTGACGATCACTCATCACGGCGATGCGGGAGAGTTGCGTATCCGCTATAAGTCACTGGAACAACTGGAAGATCTCTGCCGCAAGCTGAAGCGCTGAGGGCTTTGGCCGGCTTCTTTTCGCAGTCTATGTTGCGCAACATAAGCATTTTGTTGCGCCGCACAATCAAGGCTCTAGCCAGCCTTGTTCCGCGCCGCGAGCGCGACGGACCAAAGCGCACGAACGGTGATCATATCCGCAAGCACGGGTTCGCGCCTTGCCTTGCCGATTGCCTGGCTCAAGATTGCGATGGCGCGGGCGAGCCGCGTCGAGGACCAGCTGCGCACATGCCGATCGAGCGTCGCGCTGCGCCGAAAACCGCCGCCGAAGCCTTGCACTGCTGGCGATCGTCCTGCTTCAGCGTCGAGCCGCATCCGGTGCAAGAGCGTCGCGTGGCGCAGCGCCGCGCCCAGCAACATGTTGTAATCTCCGCCCTCCGAAAAGACCCGCTCGGCCGTGTCTTCGATCGCCGCGAAATCGCCTTCGAAGGCGCCGTCGATGGCCTTGTCGAGCGCGAGTGCCGATGCATCGGCGACGATCGCTTCGACATGTTCGATCTTCACCTCTCCCATGCCCCGTGCGTAAAGCACGAGCTTGCCGATTTCCGAACGTGTCGAAAGACGATCTTGGCCGAGCAGCGAAATGAGCAGAGCCTTGGCTTCCGGGTCGATAGAAAGATGTTCGGCGGTGAGCTCCGTCTCGACGAGCTGAGAGAGATCCTTTGGCGAATCGGGATAGCATTCGAGAACGGCCGCCTTGGCGGTCTTTTCGCACAGCCTGCGTAAAGCTGCGTCGCGCTTGAGATTGCCGGCTTCGATCACGATCGTGCAATCGCGCGGCGGCGCATTGAGCAGAGGTTCGATCGCCGCGGTGAAGGCTTTGCCTTGCGCTTCGATGAAAATCGCGCGGCGGCCGCCGAAGAGCGGCATCGTATTGGCTTCATCGGCGAGGCGCAAAGGATCGGCCGCGAGCTCGTCGCCACTCAACCGCAGAAATTGAAACGGATCTTTTTGATCATCGATCGCCAGGGCGATGATCGCCTGCACTCTTTCGCTGATGAGCCCGGCGTCGGAGCCGCAAATCAGATAAAGAAAAATATCCGGCGCAGCCTTTTTGAGGAAACGTTCCGCGTCGGAACTTTTGACAGCGACCATTTTGGCTGTGGCTTCAGGTCTGCTTAGAGAGAGCGGCGGCGAGCAGGGTATGAATCTGCTCGGCGAGCTGGCGGGCATCGCGCTGCTCTGCATCGCGCGCCGCGCGCATATCCGAAAATCTCTGGCTCGTCCGGTCGTAGCTTGCAGCGACAAAGGTCTTTCCCTTGACGATCGGTGGCCCGCCGTCCATCGGCGTGAGGACATAATTGGCGGAAACCGTCACAGTGGACCCCGTCACCAAGCCGGTCACCGTGTCGACCAGAGGTGTTTGCACGCCCTCGCTGGTGGTGACGACGAGCTTGTATTTGGCAAGGACATGCGAGCCCGTCCCGTTCAAAGCGAAGATCAAATCATCGGCGAGATAATGGCCGAGGCGCCCCGAGATCGGCTCGATCTCGATGGCTTTCAGTTCTTCGGCGATCTGGCCGCCTTCGCCAACCGTTCCATACATCGGGTGGAGGCAGCCGGCGAGGAGAAGCGCCGGCAGAAATGCGAAGAGAAGCCGAAGCCGCCGCGTCATCAGCCCGTGCCTGCCCCTTTGATCATGCCACGACATTGACGATCCTTTGCGGGACGATGATGACCTTCTTCACCTTTTTGCCGTCGAGCGCGCGCTGAACGGCATCAAGCGCAAGCACCGCGTCTTCGATCGCTGCCGCATCAGCATTGCGCTCGATGACGAGATCCGCGCGTTTCTTGCCGTTCACCTGCACCGGCAGGCCGATCATATCTTCGACGATGAGGCTTTGCTCCGCAATGGGCCAGCGCGCCTCGGACACCAATGTTTGATGGCCGAGGCGGGCCCAGCACTCCTCGGCGAGATGCGGCATCATCGGCGCGAAAAGCCGCACGAATATGTCAGCCGCCTCGCGAAAGCTGAAGGCGAGATCGGCGGCGATGGCGGCATCCTCGACGGCCCCAATCGCTGCCGACAATTTGTTCGTCAAATCATAGATATGGGCGATGGCGCGGTTGAACCGCAGCCGGGTGATGTCTTCTTCCACCTTGAGGAGGGCGACGTGCGCCGCCTTGCGGACTTCCAAGGCCGCGGCCGAAAAATGATTGGGCGTCGGGGCATCGGCGGGCGCCGCGATCCCCGCCAATTCGCCGGTGAGGCGATAGGCGCGCTGGACGAATTTGGCGGCACCCTGAACGCCTTCTTCGGTCCAGATGACGTCGCGTTCGGGCGGCGAATCAGACAGCATGAACCAGCGTGCCGTATCGGCGCCATAGGACTCGATGATCTCGTCAGGGTCGACCGTATTGCGCTTCGATTTCGACATTTTCTCGATCGGGCCGATCATGACTTCCTGTCCCGCCGAGAAAGTCGCGTTACTTGCAGTTACGGCGAAATTCGCAGTTTCAGCCGTCATCCCGTAGGTGCCGGTTTCAGCCGGCTTCTCGTACCTGAAGGCGCGTCTTCCCTCTGGACCCTGCTCGATGCGCACTTGTGCCGGCGAAAGATAGGTCCCGTCCTCGCCGCGATAGGTCTCGTGCACCACCATGCCCTGGGTAAAAAGCCCGGCAAAAGGCTCCTTCAGATCATCGGCATGATTGGTCTTCTGCATGGCGCGGGTGAAGAAACGCGAATAGAGCAGATGCAGGATCGCATGCTCGATTCCGCCAATATATTGATCGACCGGCAGCCAATGTTCGAGCGCTGCCGGCGTGGTCGGCGCTTGCGCATTCCAAGGATCGGTAAAGCGCAAAAAATACCAGGACGAATTGACGAAAGTATCCATCGTGTCCGTCTCCCGCCGCGCCGGCGACCCGCAATGCGGACAGGTGACATATTTGAAGCTCTTGTGCCGGTCGAGCGGATTGCCGGGATGATCGAAACTCACATCTTCCGGCAATGTAACCGGCAGTTCGGCCTCGGGCACCGGCACGGCGCCGCAGGACTCGCAATGGATGATCGGGATCGGACAGCCCCAATAGCGCTGCCGCGAAATGCCCCAATCGCGCAGACGAAAATTCACCTGCCGTTTGGCCTGCGGCTTGCCGTCGATCTGTATGGTTTCGAGCCGATGCGCGACCGCTTCCTTCGCGGCTGCGATCGAAAGCCCGTCGAGAAAGCGCGAGTTGATCAAAACGCCGTCGCCGTCATAGGCGGTGTCGGTGATTACGAATTCGGCCGGATCCTCATCCGGCGGACAGACGACTGGTGTCGCGCCGAGCCCATAGGCATTGGCGAAATCGAGGTCGCGCTGGTCATGCGCGGGGCAGCCGAAAATGGCGCCTGTCCCATAATCCATCAGCACGAAATTGGCGACATAGACGGGCAAGAGCCAGCTCTCGTCGAAGGGATGACGGACCCTGAGGCCCGTGTCATAGCCGCGCTTTTCGGTCGTCTCGATGGCGGCGGCCGAAGTGCTGCGATGCCGGCAGTCTTCAATAAAAGCAGCAAGTTCAATGTCTTGCTGCGCAGCAATTTCAGCGAGCGGATGATCTGCCGCGAGCGCGATGAATTTCGCGCCAAAGAGCGTGTCGGGTCGGGTCGTATAGACTTCGATCTCTTTTGCTTCGACTTTTGCTTCGACTTTTGCCGGAGCGGCGAGCTCGAAGCGGACGAGCAGGCCTTCGGATCTTCCGATCCAATTGCGCTGCATGAGCCGGACTTTTTCCGGCCAGCGCTCCAACCCGTCAAGCGCGGCCAGGAGATCCTCGGAGAAATCCGAAATTTTTAAAAACCATTGCGTCAATTCGCGCTGCTCGATGAGCGCGCCGGAGCGCCAGCCGCGCCCGTCGATCACCTGCTCATTGGCAAGCACGGTCTGATCGACAGGGTCCCAATTCACTTTCGAATTCTTGCGGTCGACGAGGCCGGCGGCATAGAAATCGAGAAAGAGCTTTTGCTGATGCTTGTAATAGGCAGGATCGCAAGTCGCGATCTCGCGCGACCAATCGAGCGACAGGCCCATGGATTTGAGCTGCTCCCGCATGGTCGCGATATTGGCATAGGTCCAGGCGGCGGGATGCGTCTTATTCTGCATCGCCGCGTTTTCCGCCGGCATGCCGAAGGCGTCCCAGCCCATCGGATGAAGAACATTATAGCCGCGCGCGCGCATAAACCTCGCGATGACATCGCCCATCGCATAATTGCGCACATGTCCCATATGAATCCGGCCAGACGGATATGGGAACATTTCAAGAACATAATATTTCGGCCGCGGGTCGTCATTGGCCGTGCGGAAGGTCTCGGCCTCGGCCCAGATCTTCTGCCATTTCGGTTCCGCTTCGCGGGCGTTGTAGCGCTGCGCGTCCATGCTATCAGTCGAGACCTTTTCGGGAATTGGCGCCGATACAGCATTATTTGGTCGGTTGGGTCAATGTTTTGCACTGCAAAGGAGAGCAAGTGACCGCGATCGGGAAAGCCATGTCAGCAGCCGATGGCACATTGGTCCGCCTCGCCGAAATCCGGGCGCGGATCGCGCAGGCGGCCAGAGATTGCGGCCGGGCGCCGGAAGCCATTACGCTCGTCTGCGTCTCGAAGACCTTTGGAGCCGAGGAGATCAGGCCGGTGCTCGAAGCCGGCGAAAGAATCTTCGGCGAAAACAAGGTGCAGGAGGCGCTCGCCAAATGGCCGGAGCTGAAGCACCTCTATCCTGACGTCGAACTGCATCTGATCGGGCCTTTGCAGACGAATAAGGCGCGCGAGGCGGTCGAATTTTTCGATTGTGTCGAGACGGTCGACCGGCCGAAGATTGCGGCGGCGCTCGCCAAGGAGATCGCCCGCTGCGGCCGGCATCCAAAACTTTACGTGCAGGTGAATACGGGGGCAGAGCCGCAGAAGGCCGGGATCTTGCCGCAGGAGGCGGATCAATTCATCGCGCGCTGCGCTAAGGATTATGGCCTCGAAATCTCAGGGCTCATGTGCATCCCGCCGGTCAATGAGCAGGCCTCGCCGCATTTCGCTTTGTTGCATGAGATCGCCAAGCGCAATGGCATTGCCATTCTCTCAATGGGCATGAGCGCGGATTTCGAGCTCGCGATCCAATTGGGCGCGACGCATGTAAGGATCGGGACCGCGATCTTCGGGCAGAGATGACGGACGCTTGCCGCTCCTCTCCCCGCGTGCGGGGAGAGGTAAGGTGAGGGGCTGGGTGACTTGCTTCAACATCGCGGCCAATCACCTCGCCCCTCACCCAGCCTCTCCCCGTTTCGCTTCGCTCGCGGGGAGAGGGGCGCGACACATGTAAGGGTGGGGACCGCGATTTTCGGGAAGAGATGACAGACGCGGCGGCACAATCGAAAAGGCGATGCTCATGGACACCGACCGGCAATCCCATTGGGACAATGTCTATACGACCAAGGCCGAAAATGAGGTGAGCTGGTTTCAGGAGAACCCGGCCCCCTCGCTCGACATGATCCGTTCCATGGGCGCAACAGCCAGGACATCCATCATCGATGTCGGCGGCGGCGCCTCGCGCTTGGTCGATGCGCTGATAGGTGAAGGCTTCGGCCGGCTGACCGTCCTTGATCTTTCGGAAAATGCACTCGCCACGGCGCAGGCACGCCTCGGTCCGGTAGCAAGCAAGGTGCGCTGGATTGCTGCCGACGTAACCACATGGGAGCCAGATGAGACCTACGATCTCTGGCACGATCGTGCGGCTTTTCATTTTCTGACGGCGGCGGCCGATCGCGCCGCTTATGCGAAACACATTGCGAAAGCCATTCGGCCGGCTGGCCATGTCATCATCGGCACTTTCGCGCCTGATGGGCCGGAACGCTGCAGCGGCCTCCCCGTACAGCGTCACAATGCGGCTTCGATTGGCGCCGTTCTCGGTGGCGATTTCGAGCTCATCGACACGCGCCGGCACGATCATATGACCCCGGCTGGCAATGTTCAGCGGTTTCAGTTCAGCAGCTTCCGTCGCAAGGAATGACCCGGAAGGCTCCCTCGTTGCCCAAGCCAAGGCAAGAGGCTCGTTTATCCCACCACCAGCACCGCCCCCTTCGCCAGCCGCGGCAAAAGCTTTCGCAGATCTTCCGGGCGCAGAGCGATGCAGCCGGCGGTTGGGGCGAAATCTGGCCTCGCGCAATGCAGAAATATGGCGCTGCCCTTGCCTTTTCGGCGCGGCCACAGATTGTAGTCGAGGACGATGATGAGGTCATAGAGACCGTCGTTGCGCCACAATTTTTCGCAATTGTAGCGACTGGGCAGGCGCATGGGTCGATTGTAGGTAGGCGATTGTGGATCGTCGCACCAGCCGTCGGCCGGTTGGATCGGCTGCAGCGGCCAAGGTGCGATCGGCCGTGCGCCGGTCGGCCGGAAAAATCCGCCAATGAGGCGAAAATGCCCGGCTGGGGACGCGAGATCTCCCTCGCTTTTGCGCCAACTCACCGAGGCGGCACCGATGGCGCAGGGAAAGCTCGTGAAGCCGGCACAGAGCCGGCCGCGTGGAGGAGCCTCAAAGGACGTTTTGGGCAGCACAATGGCTGCGACTCGGCGCAAGCCTTTCGGCGCGCGTTTCGACGCAACAAATGCCTGAGACGGCGCCCGGTTGGTCGGGCGCGGCATTGTATGGCCCCGCTTAGGATATTGTTTGGGCTTGAACATCGCAGTTTCGTGATATGGCGAAAGGAAGTTCCGGTTTGGCTTGCATCAAGCCGCCGGATTGATCAGTTTGGCGCGAATCCCGATGGCGCCCCGCCGCCGCGGATCCTCGCGTTCGCCAATGAGTTAATATGCCGCGACTCCTCTGCAAGGCGCTCGACACTTCTACTATAGGAACGACACATGATGCAGGTTCGCAAGATCCTGATCGCCGATGACGACGACGAACTCCGCGGCGCGCTCGGCGAACAATTGGCGCTGCATGCCGAATTCGCCGCCTTGCATGCGCCGACGGCGGGCGCGGCGCTGGATCTTGCCCGCGACGAGGCGCCCGATCTCGTGATCATGGATGTCGGGCTGCCGGATATGGACGGACGCGAAGCGGTCAAGCTTCTCCGCCGCGACGGCTTCAAAAATCCGATCATCATGCTGACCGGTCATGATTCGGAGGCCGATACGATCGAAGGCCTCGAATTCGGGCGCCAATGACTATGTCACCAAGCCCTTCCGTTTTTCGGTTCTGCTCGCCCGCATGCGCGTGCATCTGCGCCAGCATGAGGCGAGCGACGACGCTATGTTCCGGATCGGCCCCTTCACGTTCCAGCCCGGCTCCAAACATCTCATCAATGAAAAGGGCGGCAAGCTCCGCCTCACCGAAAAAGAGACGGCCATTTTGCGGTTTCTCTATCGGGCCGGCCAGGCCGTCGTGACGCGCGACGTTTTGCTGCGCGAGGTCTGGGGCTATAATTCCAACGTCACAACGCATACGCTCGAGACGCATATCTATCGGCTGCGCCAGAAGATTGAGCGCGATCCCGCCAAATCGCAGCTTTTGATCACCGAGGCCGGCGGCTATAAGCTTATGCCCTGAAGCTGTTTCAGGTGCGTGTCACAGGTGCTTGTGCGGCAGGCCCGTCTCGGCCGGAAAGTAAGGCATGGCGCTCGAGGACAACATCCGTAATTTCTCCCGCAATCCGACTCTAGCCGCGCTCGAACCCGAGGCGCTGCGGCAACTTGCGCTCGCGGCCGAGATGCGGACCTTGGTCAAGGGCGAGACGTTGTTTCGGCGTGACGAGCAATCGGACGGCGGCTATGTCCTCGTCTCCGGATCAATCGCGCTCGATCTGTCCGATCGTAGCCAAGCGGAGCGCATCGTTTATCCGCCAACGCTGATCGGCGACATGGCGCTGATCACCAAGACAAGGCGGCCGGCGACCGCCGTTGCGCGCGAGCCGACCACCGCCTTGAAAATCTCGCGGGTGCTCTTCCATCGCGTCCTCGATGAATTGCCGCACAGCGCCGAGCGCTTAAAGCGTCTGCTTTCAGGCCGGCTCGTGCAATTTCTGCATGAGCTTGATGGACTCGCGGAGAGCTAGTCCTCATCAGTGGCAGAGAGGCAAGGATCGGAGGGGTCCATGGCTGCGGCAAGAGGATCGCGCGTGCGGGGGGCGCTTTGCTTTGCTGCGGCGCTGGCATGTCTCGTCCCGCAAGCGGCGCTGGCGATGAATGCATCATTCTCATGGGCGGGCATTGCCCCTTGCAAGCGTGTCTCGCCGGCTTTCGTCATTGAAGACGCGCCGGCAGGCACGACGCGCCTGCGCTTTACCCTGCATGATGAAGATGCGCCGCATTTCCATCACGGCGGCAGCACGGTGGATTATTCAGGGCCGCAGGTTCCGCAGGGCGCCATCAGCTATATCGGCCCCTGCCCGCCCGAGGGTCAGACGCATCGTTACGTCTGGACGATCGAAGCGCTCGATGCGAAGGGCCATGTGCTGGCCAAGACGAATGCCGCCGCGAGTTTCCCGCCGAAGTAAGCATGATCCCGAAAAGTTGCAGACTTTTCGGACAAGATCATGCGTTAAAACAATGACTTGCTGCGCAACATGGATTGCGCCTGGCGGTTGCGATCAGCTTCCCGCAGCCGTCATGGCCGGGCTTGTCCCGGCCATCCAGGCGCCCTTCTATCCGATCGTCGGTGCCGGATGGCCGGGCAGACCGGGCCATGACGTGCGACGGGTCGCTACAGCTCGAAATGCGCCATCACCGGCACATGATCTGAGGGCCGCTCCCAGCCGCGGCTGTCGCGTAAAACTTGCATGCCGGCAAGATGCGGGCCGAGGCTTTCGCTGACCCAGATATGATCGAGCCGCCGTCCCTTGTTGGCCTTGGCCCAATCGGCGGCGCGATAGCTCCACCACGTATAGAGCTTCTCTTCCTTCGGCACGTAGCGGCGCAGCGCATCGACCCAAGGTCCGGCGGAAAAAACGAGCCCAAGCTTTTCCACTTCGATCGGCGTGTGGCTCACGATCTTCAGCAGCGCCTTATGATTCCAGACGTCCTCTTCGAGCGGCGCGATATTGAGATCGCCGACGAGAATGGCATCGCCGCTAGCGATCTTATCGGCGCGTATCCATGTCGCCAATTCGTCGAGGAAGGCGAGCTTATGCGCGAATTTCGGATTGATTTTCGGGTCCGGCTCGTCGCCGCCGGCCGGGACATAGAAATTATGCAGATTGATCGGCCGATGCGCGACCGGATGGAATTCGACGCAAATATGCCGCGCATCGCCGATGGCGCAGAAATCGCGTTTGTCGATCGCAGCAAAGGGCAGTTTCGAGGCGATGGCGACGCCGTGATAGCCCTTCTGGCCGCTGATCGCGAGATGCTCATAGCCGAGCTTGCGGAATTCGCCCGCTGGAAATTCGCTGTCCCGGCATTTGGTCTCCTGCAGGCAAAGCACGTCGGGCGCCTGCTCGCGCAAAAACCGGGCGACGAGTTCGATCCGCAGCCGGACGGAGTTGATGTTCCAGGTCGCAACCGTCAGGCGCAAGATGCACATCCTTTAACAAAAATTGCAGTTGATTGACCATTTAAGCGCCCGCGACGCAAGCCGATCTGCGGCCAAGCCACAAGTTTCAAGCCTAAATTTAACGCGGTGGTCTCAAGGCCCTAGCGCCTTTCGCCGCGGCTGATTGGCGATGCTTGCCGTCGGCGGACGGAAGGGGCATATGCAAGTTGGAGACATCGGATTTATCCGATGTCTGAATGCAAACTGCGGCGATCCGAGCACGGCCGAACCCATGCACAGCCATTCTCTCGAAACCTTCCGACATGATCACGTTTTTTTGGGCGCCGATCATGCGCGCAACGAACGCCGAAGCTGGATGGTCATCGCCTTATGCGTCGCCATGATGGTGGCAGAGATCGGCGGCGGCATGCTCTTCGGGTCCATGGCGCTGATCGCCGACGGCCTGCATATGAGCACGCATGTCGTCGCCTTTCTGATTGCCGCTTTGGCCTATGGTTTCGCGCGCCGCCACTGCGACGATGAACGTTTCGCTTTCGGCACCGGCAAATTTGGCGATCTCGCCGCCTTCACCTCGGCGATCATTCTGGCGGCGATCGCTCTGTTGATCGGCTGGGAGAGCATAAGCCGTTTCTTAAGTCCGGTGCCGATCGGTTTTAACCAAGCGATTCCGATCGCTCTGCTCGGTCTTGCCGTCAATCTCGTGAGCGCCTTTCTGCTGCGCGAGGATCATCACCATGATCATCCGCACGACCATTCCCATGACCATCATGACCATCATCATGATGGCGCCCACCATCATGATCTCAATCTGCGCGCGGCCTATACGCATGTGCTCGCCGATGCGGCGGTTTCGCTGCTCGCCATCATCGGCCTTGTCGCCGGGCGGCAATGGGGCCTCATATGGATGGATCCTCTGATGGGCCTCATCGGTGCCGGGGTCATCGCTTCCTGGTCGGTCGGCCTGTTGCGCAGCGCCGGCGCCGTGCTGCTCGATCTCCGCGCCGATCCGAAACTCGCGGCGGAGATTCGTGCGCGTCTAGAGGTCGATGGTGACCTCGTATCGGATCTGCATCTTTGGCGGGTCGGTCCCGGCCATGCCGCCGTCATCGCTTCGCTGGTGTCATGCGCGCCGCAACCGCCCGCGGTCTATAAGGCGCGGCTCGAAGGTCTCGGCTTGAGCCATGTGACGATCGAGGTCGTGCCCTGCCCCAACCATTGAGTGGCAAATACCCAGTCGCTTGGGCCTTGCACGCATCGTGGGCCTCATGTCATTTTAGTAAATTCTGGACCTGCGAAGCAGGGATGCCGGCATGGGCTCATTTCTGATCGTCGACGATCACCCCTTGTTTCGGGAAGCGCTGCGGAGCGCTGTCGAATTGGCCTGCCCCGGTGCCGAGATTTGCGAAGCGACGACTGTTGCGGACGCGGTTGCTATGATCGGCGAAGCGCAACCTTCGTTCGATCTCGTTTTGCTCGATCTCGCCTTGCCGGGAACCAGCGGGTTCGAAGGTCTGCTCGAATTGCGCCGCCGATTTCCGCATCTGCCGGTGATGATCGTCTCGAGTTTGGAAGATCGCGGCATCGTTCGGCAGGCTTTGTCTTATGGCACGGCGGGATTCGTCCCGAAATCGACAAATAAGGCCGAGATCGCCGCAGCGCTGAGCGGCGCGATCTATTTGCCCAAGGGTCTGCCGCAGAGGATCGAAGCGCCGGTCCCGGCGCATGCCGTCCAAAATGTCGCCGACCATCTCCATGACGAGATGGAGCGGTTTCTGGCCAATCTGGAAATGTCCTATCGGATCGGGGCGTGAGGCGCGGGCATTATAGGTTTCGGCAAAGCATCCAGATCACCCCGATCCCTCAATTTCCGAGCGCACGTTCGGTCGTCGTCTCAGCGCAAATTGCGCAGCAGTCACGGCAGGATTTGGAATTGTTGAAGCCGACGCCCCAGGATCGCGCGTGGGTCTTGTAGACGAAGGCGCCGTAGCAGATCTTTTCGCCTCTCAGGCAATTGAGAGAGAATTTGTGGGGGCTGTGATCGAAGAGATCCCAGGCGCGGCCGTGACCGGGCCATTCGCTCCGTCGCCCCTGCGCATAAAAACTCACCTGCGCCTGATAGCTCGATTTATTCGTGATGATCCAATTCATCGTATCGGCGAAAGCCGGGAGCACAAAGGCGCCAGCGACCAACAAGCATAAAGCGAGACTTCCAATCCACTGACGCATTTGGCCCTCACTCGCAAAACTGATGGAAAAGGCGCTCACACAACGGGCTCAACCGAAGGCCCAGAGCTAAACGTCGCGCGCCGGTAAAGCACGTGAAACCGACTACTTCGCTGCTGGTACAGTCGCAATCCTGCGAAGCGCGGAGCGCGAAGCAAGATGGCGGAGAGGGGGGGATTCGAACCCCCGATAGGCTTGCGCCTATGCCGCATTTCGAGTGCGGTGCATTCAACCGCTCTGCCACCTCTCCAAGCCGGCTCGACGACCTTCCGGTTTGACTTCCCTGCGGAGAAGGCAGTCTTTGGGCTGCGGGCAGATAACATGCGTCTGTGCTTGTTACAAGGCGCCTCCGGTTCCGGTCCTGGAACCGGAGGTGCTTTTGAAACGCGTGTCCTGCGGTCAATGACGGTGACGGCAAGCGAAGAGCCCATCTCGGCGGGCGACCCTTTCGCCTATCGTGACATCGCGCGCCGCGCCGAGGCACCATTCGAAATGCTCACGATAATTAACGGTCCAGCGGCGGCCGGAATAGCCGCAGCTATGGGCGAGATTCTCGCCGGCTTCGCGGACTGCCTGCGCCGCATAGTCATGACAATATCCGGGTGATTCGGCGACAGCGCTGCCCGCGATCGCCAAGATGAATCCGGTCGCCGCGAGGACGCGCGTGAAGATGATCGGCATTGATTGACCCTCCAGGAGCCGCATGAACTTGGCTCCAGGAGGTTTATAGACCTATGGCTTTGCTTTGGCCGTGCGCTGAGGCACTTTCTGCCTCCGCCGTCACTTTTCCTGATCTCGCTCTAGAGCCGATCGGGATAAATCGGCTCTATTTCAAAGATGTGGAGCATGTCCCTTATCCGAAAAGTCTGGCAACTTTTCCGGGACATGCTCTCAGCGCCTCATTCGCCTTCCTCGGAAAAAAGATCGATCTGCGGCTCGCGTGCTGGCGGCTCGAGGCCGAGATGGCGGAAGGCATGCGCGGTCAAGATTCTTCCCCGCGGCGTGCGCTGCAAGAATCCCTGCTGGATCAGATAGGGTTCGATAATGTCTTCGATCGCGTCGCGCGGCTCGGAAAGCGCCGCGGCGAGCGTATCGATGCCGACCGGGCCGCCGCCGAAAGAATTCGCGATCGCGCCGAGATAGCGCCGGTCCATCTGATCGAGGCCGGAGGGATCGACATCGAGCAGAGCCAGCGCCCGATCGGCGATCGCGCGGGTGACCTCGCTCTTGCTGCCGGCGTCGACTTGCGCGAATTGGACTTGCGCGAAGTCGCGCACCCGGCGCAGCAGGCGGCCGGCGATGCGCGGCGTGCCGCGCGAGCGTTTTGCGACTTCATTGGCGCCATCTTCGCTGATCCCGATCCCGAGCGCGCGGGCGCCGCGGCGCACGATCGTTTCGAGCTCCGCGACGCTGTAGAAATCGAGCCGGACCGGAATGCCGAAACGGTCGCGCAGCGGCGTCGTCAACAGGCCGGCCCGCGTCGTCGCGCCGATCAGAGTGAATTTGGCGAGATCGATCTTGACCGAGCGGGCGCCCGGCCCTTCGCCGATCATCAGATCGAGCTGGAAATCCTCCAACGCCGGATAAAGGATCTCCTCCACCGCCGGATTGAGGCGATGGATCTCGTCGATGAAGAGCACATCGCGCTCTTCGAGGCCGGTGAGCTGGGCGGCGAGATCGCCGGCCTTGGCGATCACCGGGCCGGAGGTCGAGCGGAAATTGACGCCGAGCTCGCGCGCGACGATCTGCGCCAGCGTCGTCTTGCCGAGGCCGGGCGGTCCGACGAAGAGCACATGGTCGAGCGCCTCGCGGCGGCCCTTGGCAGCTTCGATGAAGATTTTCAGATTGCTGCGCGCCGCCTCCTGGCCGGTGAAATCGGCGAGCGTCAGGGGCCGCAGCGAGATGTCCGAAGCGGCGCTGTCGCGATCGTCGTCGCGTTGTTCGGGAGTGATGAGGCGGGGCGTGCTCACAGACTGGGCTTCTCCTGCTCCAGCTTATTCATTTTGAGCGTATTCTTATCGATCGAATGATCCCATTCGATCGATAAGAATACGCTCTTGGTCACACCCGTTTTTCCGGCCAGCGGCAGAGATCGGAGATTAGGCATTTTTCACATTCCGGCCGCAGCGCCTTGCAGACATAGCGCCCGTGCAGAATCAGCCAATGATGCGCATCCTGCTTGTATTCGTCTGGAATGATCTTCTCCAAGCCCAATTCCACTTCGAGCACAGTCTTTCCCGGCGCCAGCGGTATCCGGTTGGAGATGCGGAAAATATGCGTGTCGACGGCGATGGTCGGGGCGCCGAAGGCTGTGTTCATGACGACGTTGGCCGTCTTGCGGCCGACGCCCGGCAGGCTCTCGAGCTCTTCGCGAGTTTGCGGCACCTGACCGCCGAAATCCTGCACCAGCCGTTCCGAAAGAGCGATGACATTCTTCGCCTTGGTCCGAAACAACCCGATCGTCTTGATCATCTCGCGGACTTTGTTTTCCCCGAGCGCCAGCATTTTCTCCGGCGTGTCGGCTAGAGCGAAGAGCGGTCGCGTCGCTTTATTGACCCCGGCATCGGTGGCCTGGGCCGACAGGACGACGGCGACGAGGAGCGTATAGCGATTGACATGCTCCAACTCGCCGCGCGGATGCGGATCGGCTTTTGCAAACCGCCGGAAGATCTCGGCGACCCTGGCCGGATCCGGCTTTTTTTGCTGGCTGCCGCGCCGCGCCGGCTTAGCGGCTTTCGCCAATTGCGTCTCCGCCGCGGCCGACCGCCCTGGCCGAGCGGCTCGAACTTTTCCCATCGATTTGATGTTACGTCTGGTGCGCGTCGGCATCAAAGCGTTATAAAGTTCAATATCACCGGAGAGAAGGGCGCCGCCGCATGCCGGAGCTAGCGATCCCCAGCATCGAGACCGCAGAGCCGGAAGATCCCGCTGCCCGACGGATCTTGTCGGTGCGGCTTTACCCGCATCGTTCGCTGACGCGGCGCAATTTTCACATCCTGATGATGCTGTTTTCGATGGTGAGCTTTGCGACGAGCCTGCCTTTCGTGATCATGGGCGCCTGGCCTGTCGCCGGCTTCATGGGTCTCGACGTGGCCCTGTTCTATTTCGCTTTCCGCGCCAATTTCCGCGCCGCCCGTGCTTATGAGGATGTGCGCGTCACCCCGCTCGAACTGCTGCTTGCCAAGGTCTCGCCCACGGGCACCAGGGCGGAATGGCGGTTCAACCCGTCTTGGGTGCGCTTGCATAAGGAAGATCACGAGGAGTTCGGCGTCCAGCGGCTGGCTCTCGTCTCGCGCGGCCAGAGCGTCGAAATCGGGCATTTTCTCGGGCCGGACGAAAAGGCGCGTTTCGCCGAAGGCCTTTCGCAGGCTTTGGCCGAGGCTCGCCGCGGCCCGCGCTTTTCCTGAAAACCTGTCCCATTCTGGGGCCGCAAAAGGAAAGAGCGCCTTCTTGCGAAGACGCTCTTTCCAGTTCTTGGCCTTAAGGCGGAGATCCATTCATCCCCATCAGAAGGGATTTAATCTTACCGCGCCGGGCCGTTCGCAACCGGACCCTGCGCCGGCACCTGGTAGCCGAAGAAAGCCGTCGTACCGCCGGCCGGAGCCGACGAAGCGTCAGCGCCATAGGCCTCGTACGAACGGTAGCTGCTGTGCGGTTCCGCGGTGGCCACCGGGCCGTCCGTGACCGGACCCTGCGCCGGCACCTGATAGCCGAAGAAAGCGGTGGTCTGGCTCATCGCCAATGAGGGCGTTGCCACTGCGCTCAGCACGCAACCGGCCGCACCCAAAATCAAGAGCTTCAATTTCATCATGATCTCCTAACAAGTCCGATGAGAGGTGCGGATTGCCCCCTCACCATCACGACACGCGCGCCGGTTTGGCTTGTCACAGCCAGGGGAGGACGCCGGCACGGCGTCAACGGCACAAGGCATCGATGCAGCGAGCGGCAATGATGATGCCAATCGTTGCTTTCCATTGACGTTGACGTGCGCGACTAACGTAGGAGCGCAATCTAAAGTTCCTTCCATCTACTTCAGATCTGGCATGCGGATATTTATAGGCTTCCGGATGTCGCCACGATCTATTGGATTTTAACTACTTATTGCTTGCGAGACGATCATAATCTCGTGATCATCAGCTTCGATAAAATAAAAGATACTTATTTAGTTCCATTTTCTCTCGCGACTGTTCACCGAAAGACGTAGCCTTTGGTAATGAAGACGCAACCTTCATCAATGGCCGCTGGCGGTTCAACGATCCTGGCTAGGCCAGTATAAGGAAGCTCACGGGGAGTTCGGCGTTTAGCGGCTGACGCTGGTCTTGCGCGAGGCCCGCCGCGGCCCGCGCTTTTCCTGAAGGCAGCTAGGTCGGCTGAAAACAAAGAGCGCCTTCTTGCGAAGACGCTCTTCAGGCTCGTAGTCCACAGCCGATTCGACGCGGCGGAGCGTTGGCGCCGCCGCCAGTCTTGCATCAATGGGTTTTGACGTGCTGCGGCGCCAGCGCGAAGTAGCCGGACCGCTGTTCAGCGCTGCGGGTGCATTCGATCCCGCAAGGCACGCCGTCCAGTTCGCGGATGAAGGCCTGATAGGATGGATAGCTTCCGTCCGCATTCACGTAAGAGCCTCCGGACTGCGGCGCCGGCCCAACTGGGCTCGCCGCAGCCGCCATTGACGGTGCCGCTGCGGCGGCCAATGAACATGCTATCGCCCAAAGCAGAAGCTTCGATCTCATCATGATCTCCTCATCATTTGTTTCGCGGCAGCAATTTGTCTCTTGTTGCCTCTTGCGACCCACCGATGGCGGTTGCCTTTGCGGAGCCTTCTGCGTCGCCGGATCGAGGCTTTCGGATGCTGCGGCAGCCGCGCAGCCTTCGATTCCCTGCGGCGATAGGACCTTGTGGCCGCTCCTGCCATCGGCATTGCACCGCGACATAACTGCTGGAACGTTTCCAAGTTCCGCAATCTATCTTCAACGCTGCCATGCAAAATTCTTATAAACACGGAGATGTGAAAACTATTCCCAAATATTTGAAGATCACCCGCCAGGAACTCCGGGACAAACTCGTGATTTCTATCTTGTACGGCGGTCGCGATTACTCACTTTATCTTGCTATTCGGCACGCCGACCTAGACCGCTGCATTTACGCAGTTGCCAGCAGTATTGCCTCACCGGCGCGATCCTCTTCGGTTTTATCGGAATAAGCTTTTCGGCGGCGCGCGTTTTCGCGCACGGGGCCGACAAAGGGAGCGAAGCGCCGCGGTGCGGGCTTCATGGGCCGGATGCGGCGCTGCTCATTTCGTCTTCCGCGCCGATTTTCGCGCCGCTCGGGAGGTGATGGCGGCTCATCTCTCGGACCAAACTTTGGACGGCACTTTTCCTGGAAAGGCACGAGAAACGCCCGAGCATAGACTCGAAAAAGCGAAGCTTTTCAGTTGCGATCATGCGGCAAGCGAAGACGTGAGAATGGGATTGGCGTCCCGGCCGACTCTGGACCTTCGGCGGCGGGCGATGCAGAATACCTAGCGCCCCACGCGCGCTGGAGCATGTCGAGACTGTGGACCGACAATTTCGTCCAATGCGCGCCTCGCGCTCAGAGGCCGAAAGCGCGAGGCGCTCGAAGGGTGGTGGCACAAAGGTGCTGTCCAGCCGCTTCTCTCAGCATCGCCACGGAGCAAATGAACCGGCCGGCTTGGCGTCAGTGCCTCGCCGCAATATCAGTATCGATGGTAGTGATAGTAGTAATGGCGGCGATACGCCGGTGCCGGGATCATTCCCCAGCGCGCCTCCGCTCTGCGGGTGCATTCGATGCCACAAGGCATGCCCCAAAGTGCGCGGCTGAACTCCGTATAGGAAGGATAGCTCCCGTCCGGGTTTTGGTAGGCGAAGCTCGGCGGCGCGTTGCCAAACCAGCCGTCCTCCGCCATGGCCGGTGTGGCTATCGTGGCTGCCGCCGTCACTAATCCAACGATGCGCAGCCAAGTCAAAATTTTCGGTCGCATGATCATGTCCTGTAGTCACGCTGAATGCAGAAGCCTATCCCGCATTTGCGGCCGCTGCACCAATCAACCGACCGAAAACAGAGCCGGTTTCTTAATGTTGCGTTTATATAACCATTGGCTGCCGTGAGGCGCCTGTGGCCGACTGCGCTCTATCTTCAGAGCGCAGTATCGCCCCAACGCCTCGCGGCGGCCTCAATTAGCGATAGTCGTAATAGTAAGGGCGATGGTAGGCGTGCGGATGCGCCGGAATCATCCCCCAGCGCACCTCTGCTCTGCGGGTACACTCGATGCCGCAAGGGATGCCGTGCACGGCGCGAACGAGGTCCGAAAGCGAATCATAGCGTCCGTCCGGGCCCTGGTAGGCGAAGCTCGGCGGTGCGCCACTAAACCAACCATTATACCACGTCTCGTGCGCCATCGCCGGTGTGGCCGCCGCCGTCAGCAGTCCAATGACGGGCAGCCAAGTCAAAATTTTCGATCGCATGGTCATGTCCTGTCGTTATGCTGCATGCGCCAGAATATGCCGCATTTGCAGCTTCTGCCAAATCAACCGATCGAAAGCCGGGCGGGTTCCTTAATGTTGCATTTATATAACGGCGACGAACGGCCCGAAACCTTCGCCGGCACCGCGCATCTGCAAAAGGAAGGCGGCGTCCGGTGGCTCGATCCAAGTCCGTGCCGAAGGACGGGCTGTCTGGCCCGAGGACGAAGTCGGGCGAAACATGACGCAGCAAATCCGCAGTTCGTTTCGGCGGAGAGGCTTGGCGTCCTGCGGCACGGAAAGCTCATCTGGAACGGTTTCGAACCGGTTTGGTGCGGGCACCAAACCTGAAACCGTTCCGGCGCCGGCCTGTCGCAATGTCCCGCCGATCCGGACAAACGCCCGCCAGCCGGCCTCGGCGGTTCGCCTTGCGTGGAAAAATCATCCACTTATATAGGCCGTAATCTTGCGCCCGCAGGCGGCGCCACCACATTGACATGCATCGGGGACCGGGCGGCGTGCCGTCCACCCAAGGGCCGGATCGCTACGGGGTCCGGTGGTCTTGCGACTTGAAGAATAAGGAAGGACGACATGGGTAAAGTCATTGGCATCGACCTTGGAACCACCAATTCCTGCGTGGCTGTGATGGAGGGCACGACCCCGAAGGTCATCGAGAACGCGGAGGGCGCCCGGACCACCCCATCGATCGTTGCCTTCACCGACGACGGCGAGCGCCTCGTCGGCCAGCCCGCCAAGCGGCAGGCCGTCACCAATCCGGAGCGAACCTTCTTCGCCATCAAGCGGCTCATCGGCCGCACTTTCGATGATCCGATGACCAAGAAGGACATGGACGTCGTTCCCTATAAGATTATCAAGGCGCCGAATGGCGACGCCTGGGTCCAGGCCGACGGCAAGCAATATTCGCCGTCGCAGATTTCCGCCTTCATCCTGCAGAAGATGAAGGAAACGGCGGAAGCCTATCTCGGCCAGCCGGTCACCCAAGCGGTCATCACCGTTCCCGCCTATTTCAACGATGCGCAGCGTCAGGCGACGAAGGATGCCGGCAAGATTTCCGGCCTCGAAGTGCTCCGCATCATCAATGAGCCGACTGCCGCCGCGCTCGCCTACGGGCTCGACAAGAAGGGCGCCGGCACGATCGCTGTCTATGACCTCGGCGGCGGCACATTCGACATTTCGATTCTCGAAATCGGCGACGGCGTCTTCGAGGTGAAGTCGACGAATGGCGACACGTTCCTCGGCGGCGAAGACTTCGACAACCGCATCGTCAATTATCTCAACGATGAGTTCAAGAAAGAGAACGGTATCGATCTTAAAAAGGACAAGCTCGCGCTGCAGCGGCTGAAAGAGGCGGCGGAAAAGGCCAAGATCGAACTTTCTTCGGCGGCGCAGACGGAGATCAACCTCCCTTATATCACCGCCGATGCCGCGGGCCCGAAACATCTGACCTTGAAGCTCACGCGGGCAAAACTGGAAGCGCTGGTCGATGATCTGATCCAGCGCACTGTCGAGCCGTGCCGGAAGGCATTGAAGGATGCCGGTCTCACCGCCGGCGATATCAATGAAGTCGTCCTCGTCGGCGGCATGACCCGCATGCCGAAGGTTCAGGAGGTGGTGAAGCAGTTCTTCGGCAAGGAGCCGCATAAGGGCGTCAATCCGGATGAGGTGGTGGCGATCGGCGCGGCGGTTCAGGCCGGCGTGCTGCAGGGTGACGTCAAGGATGTTCTGCTGCTCGATGTGACGCCGCTGTCGCTCGGCATTGAAACGCTCGGCGGCATCTTCACCAGGCTGATCGAGCGCAATACGACGATTCCGACGAAGAAGAGCCAGGTCTTTTCGACGGCGGAAGACAATCAGACGGCGGTCACCATCCGCGTGTTTCAGGGCGAGCGCGAGATGGCGGCCGACAATAAGCTGCTCGGCCAATTCGATCTCGTCGGCATTCCGCCGGCGCCGCGCGGCGTGCCGCAAGTCGAGGTCACTTTCGACATCGATGCCAATGGCATCGTCAATGTGACCGCGAAAGACAAGGCGACGAACAAGGAGCAGCAGATCCGCATCCAGGCCTCGGGCGGATTGAACGAGGCCGATATCGACCGGATGGTGAAGGACGCCGAGATGCATGCCGCCGAAGACAAGAAGCGGCGTGAGCTCGTCGACACCAAGAACCATGGCGAAGCGATGATCCATTCGGCCGAAAAATCCTTGGCCGAATTTGGCGACAAGGTCGCGCAAGCCGACAAGAGCGCCATCGAGGCTGCGATTGGCGCCGTGAAGACGGCACTCGAAGGCGATGATGTCGAAACGATCAAAGCCAAGGTCGATGAGCTTGCGCAAGCCTCGATGAAGCTCGGCGAAGCCATGTATAAGGCGCAGCAGGGTGCGCCGGCTCCCGGCGAAGCCGCGGAAGGCGCGGCCAAGGACGATGTCATCGACGCCGAGTTCAAAGAGGTCGGCCCGGACGACAAGAAGAAATCGGCCTGATGTGAAGCCTGTCTCGCGCCCGGCGCTGCGGGCGCGAGCGAGGCATGGCCTCGTGCCGGGCTCGGCGCAAGGCTTTGTCGCGGAGCCCTGACCGTGCTCTCCACGGCATTCTTCTTGCCAGTTTCTTGTTTTAATAATGATCCTGCGGCTGCCGGCGCCGGTTCTTACATCGGATGAGCCCGGCGGCGTTTGTGAGTAAAGACGAAGCCAGGCCTTGCTCCCTCAAGGAGCGAGGCTTCTTGCATGAGCAGGCGCGTCATCGTGATCTAAGTGAGATCGGTGCCGCGTCTGGCGGCAGAGGGGCCCGAATGGCGACAGTAAGGCGCGACTTTTACGAAGTTCTCGGGGTTTCGAGAACATGCACGGATTCCGAGATGAAAGCCGCCTTTCGCAAGGCGGCGATGCTTTTCCATCCCGACCGCAATCCCGGCGATGCGGAGGCCGAACACAAGTTCAAGGAAGTCAACGAAGCCTATCAGATCTTGTCCGACACGCAGAAGCGCGCCGCCTATGATCGCTACGGCCATGCGGCCTTCGAGGGCGGCGGCGGCGCGGCCGAAGGTTTCGGCGCCTCGATGGCGGATATTTTCGACGATCTGTTCGGCGACATGATGGGCCGGCGTGGCGGCCGCAATGGCGGCGCGACGCGCGGTTCCGATCTGCGTTACAATCTCGAAATCACGCTGGAAGAAGCCTATACCGGAAAGACGGCCGATCTCACTCTGCCGACCTCGATCGTCTGCGAGTCCTGTTCCGGCAGCGGTGCCAAGGCTGGCGCCAAACCCCGCGCCTGCCCGACCTGCGGCGGCTATGGGCGCGTCCGCGCCCAGCAAGGCTTCTTCTCCATCGAGCGGACCTGCCCGCATTGCCAGGGGCAGGGCGAGATCGTCGACAATCCCTGCAGCGTCTGTTCTGGCTCGGGCCGAGTCACGCGCGAACGCAACCTCGCCGTCAATGTGCCGGCCGGCGTTGAAGATGGCACCAGAATCCGCCTTGCCGGCGAGGGCGAGGCGGGGCTGCGCGGCGGGCCGCAGGGCGATCTCTATATTTTCATCGCGATGAAGCCGCATCCCTTCTTCCAGCGCGACGGCGCCGATCTCTTCTGCCGGGTGCCGATCTCGATGGTGCAGGCGGCGCTCGGCGGCGAGGTCGCGGTCCGAACCGTCGATGCCGGGGAAGCGAAAGTCAAAATCCCGGAAGGAACCCAATCGGGCAAGCAGTTCAAAGTGAGGAACAAGGGCATGCCGGTGTTGCGCTCGCGCGACGTCGGCGACCTTTATATCCAGGTGACCGTCGAAACCCCGCAGAATTTGACCAAACGGCAACGCGAACTGCTCACCGAATTCGAGGCGCTGTCATCGAACACGACGCATCCCGAGGCGTCGGGCTTCTTCGCCAAAATGAAGGATTTCTTCGAAAATCTCGGCGGCCAGTGATGGGCGCCATCCCGCTTGAGGTCGCCGCAGCTGCGGCCGTCGGCGCTTTGCCCATGCCGATGCCCCTGGGCGCGGCATAATTGTTAAGCTTTCTTGACGCCAGCGGCTTTGTCGGCAATTTTACGCCTTAGCATCGGACATTGCCGAAGCCGATTTCCCATGCGGGCCCGCGCAACGGGCCGCGCAAGGGGTAGGTCGGCTTTGAATTGGTATCTTGAACATCTCCAGGGAGGATTGGAACATTTTGCATAGCCAGCGCGTGGGTGAGACCCGTGTCCCCTTGTCGAAGCCGAATGTGCGGATCGAGGACCTTCTGGCCGATGAGGCGCGGTTCATCAGATCCTGGTTCGACAATCCGCTTTTGACGGGGGCGGTGTCGCCGTCCGGCCCAGCGCTCGCGCAAATGATGGCGCGCGCGATCGATCCGGCGGCGACGGGCCCGATCATCGAGCTTGGGCCGGGCACCGGCGCCATCACCCAGGCGCTTCTCGACCGCGGCGTCGAAGCCGGGCGGCTGATTCTCGTCGAATTCGATGAGAGTTTCTGCAGGCTTCTCGCGCAGCGCTTCCCCGGCGTGCGCATTGTCCGCGGCGATGCCTATGATCTGGCGGCGAGCCTCGGCGATCGTCTCGATGCGCCGGTGGCGGCCGTCGTGTCAAGCCTTCCCCTGATGACCAAGCCCGAGCGCGTCCGTCTCGCTCTCCTTGCCGATGCCTTCGGTCTCATGGCGCCGGACGGCGTCTTCGTGCAATTCACCTATAGCTTCAATTCGCCGATGCCGCGCAAGGCGCCGCCGATCGCTTTCGAAGCGGAGGCCTCGCCACGGATCTGGCTCAATCTGCCGCCGGCGCAGGTCTGGGTCTATCGGCGTGCCGGCGCGGGGCGTCGCGCATCGCGTGCGCGGGCCGAAGTCAGCATCTTCCGCCCGCTCAAGGCGGGCAAAAAATTGCGCCGCCGTCTCAAGGTCGAATTCGACGAAGCGAAATTGCGCGTGCGGAAGTTTATGCGTGATCTGGTGCCGGCGCCGGCCAGCCGACCGTTGAAACCGGCGCGTGCGCACTTGCGCAAGATCCCCGATCTCGACAAATAAGTCACGATGACTTTGGATTGAATCAATCCAAAGTCATAATCGAGACATCGGATATATCCGATACCGAAACCATGCTGGAGACGGCGGGGGCGTGAGCGAATGCGCGAGAAACCAAAACTCTCCGACCGTTTGATCGTCGCGCTCGATTTTTCCGATCCCGCCAGGGCGCAAGCGCTTGTGGAGCGGCTCGGTTCTGCCGTCTCATTTTACAAGATCGGCCTTGAACTCGCCTTTGCCGGTGACGCCGGCAACAATGGAATCGCCCTCGCCGATCGGCTCATCGCGCAGGGCAAAAAGGTCTTTCTCGACCTCAAGCTGCACGACATTCCGAATACGGTGACGCGGGCGACGACGGAATTGGCGCGGCGGGGCTACGAATTCCTCACCATTCATGCCTATCCGCCGACCATGGCGGCGGCGAAAGAAGGGGTTGCCGGCTCCGCGCTCAAGCTTCTCGCCGTCACGGTGATGACATCCTATGACGATGCCGATCTTGTTGCTGCGGGCTACAGCTTTTCGGTTCAGGATCTCGTTGCCCGCCGCGCGGCGCAGGCTTGGGGCGCCGGCATAGATGGTCTCGTCTTATCAGCCGCCGAAGTCCCGGCGCTGCGGCTGATGGTCGGAGACGAGATGATTCTGGTGACGCCGGGAATTCGGCCGAAGGGCACTGCGCCAGACGATCAGAAACGGGTCGCTACTCCGTCGGCGGCGATTGCCGCGGGCGCCGATTATCTCGTCGTCGGAAGGCCGATTACGGAAGCAGACGATCCTTGCGCCAGCGCCGAGGCGATCCAAAGCGAGATCGCCGCAGTTGGCGCATGATCTTAAAGAAACTTACAAAGAAAAATCTCGGAGCGTGCGGAACCGCATCCTTCCGCCGCTCTTTGAGAACGCCAAGCAACTCAACGCTAAGCAACTCACTGACGCACGACCTTCTGCGGGCCAGCGCTTAAGCACCAAACGCTGCACGACGGAGACATTCCGGTGAGGGCAGAACGCGCCCTCGGACTGTCGCGCGGAACTTTTAAGCCGGATGAAACGCAGAGAGGGTGGAACCGGGGCCCGGCGCGACACATGAACGTACCTCCGGCTCATGTGCCCGGCTGACGCCGCTGCGCCGTCCCTGGTCGAAGGAAAAGCTAAACACATGATGTGACCAGCGAATGACGGAATTGCGGTCTTTCCAGCATCACGCCAGGCCCGGCAGTTTTTCGCCGACCTGCGCCGGCCTTTGCAATCGGAGCACCGCGCCCTATAGACTGGCGCGTTTCACGATCATGAGAGCTGCGCCATTCGGCAACACGGCGGCATGTAAAATTCGGAGAGGCGATTGATGAGCGATATGCGGCTGATCGTGGCCGGAGCGGCCGGCCGCATGGGCCGCGTGCTCATCAACTTGATCGCGACAAGCGCGGGCGTGACCCTTGCCGGGGCGCTCGAAGGCAGCGACAGCGACGCGCAAGGCAAAGACGCCGGCACTCTGGCGGGATGCGGTCCGGTCGGCGTGCCGGTCTCGAGCGATCCGCTCGCTTGCGTCATCGCGGCCGATGCCATCATCGATTTCAGTTCGCCGCGTGCGAGCGTGGAATTGGCGGCGCTCGCGGCGCAGGCGCGGATCGCCCATATCATCGGCACGACAGGCTTTTCGGGCGATGATCTTAAAGCTATCGAGGCGGCGGCGCGGCATGCGGTGATCGTGCGCTCGGGCAATATGAGCCTTGGCGTCAACCTGCTCGCCGGCCTGGTCGAAAAAGTAGCCCGCGCGCTCGGGCCTGATTACGATATCGAGATTGCCGAAATGCATCATCGGATGAAGGTCGATGCGCCTTCCGGCACAGCTCTGCTCTTGGGTGCTGCCGCGGCGCGCGGCCGTGGTATTGATCTTGAGGAGAAATCGGTGCGCAGCCGCGATGGCCATACCGGCGCGCGGCAGCCGGGCAGCATCGGCTTTGCTGCCCTGCGCGGCGGCACGGTGGTGGGGGATCATATGGTGATCTTCGCCGGCCCGGGCGAAAGGCTGGAGCTCGTCCATCGGGCCGAAGACCGCGCAATTTTCGCCCGCGGCGCGCTTCATGCCGCGCTTTGGGCACAGGGCCGCAAGCCTGGCCTCTATTCCATGGCCGATGTCTTGGGTCTCGCGGAATGATCTGGATGGCAGATGGGCACAGCTGCAAAAATCACCTTGAAGGATGATCCATGCAACGTCTTCTCGTCCTCGTGCGGCATGGCCAGAGCGAATGGAATCTGAAGAATCTCTTCACCGGCTGGAAAGATCCGGACCTCACCGAAAAAGGCATTGAGGAAGCGCATACCGCCGGGCGCATCTTGAAGGCTCGGGGCATGCGCTTCGATCGCGCCTTCACCTCGAATTTGCTCCGCGCCCAACATACGTTGACGCTGATCCTCGCCGAACTCGGGCAAGAAGACATTCCGATCGTCCGCGACGAAGCCTTGAACGAACGCGACTATGGCGATCTCTGCGGGCTCAACAAAGACGATGCCCGCGCGAAATGGGGCGCCGAGCAGGTGCATCTTTGGCGCCGCTCCTATGATGTGAATCCGCCGGGCGGCGAGAGCCTCAAAGACACTGTGGCCCGCGTGCTGCCGTTCTACTGCCAAGAAATCTTGCCGGCCGTGCTCCGCCAGCAGGCGATTCTCGTCTCGGCGCATGGCAATTCCTTGCGCGCGCTCGTCATGGTGCTCGACCGTCTGACGCCTGCGATCATACCGAGAGTGGAGATCGAGACCGGCGCCGCGCTGGTCTATCGGCTCAATGCCGATTCGACCGTCGAATCGAAGGAGATTTTGAAGCCATGAGGGCCGCGCTAGATCACGATGACTTTGGGTTGAGTTAACCCAAAGTCATGAATGTGATCGATTCTAATAAGTTAGAGCGGGATGCGGGCGGAAAACCGGTTCCCACTTTTCCTCATCCCGCTCTAGCGCAGCGTCGCGAAGATTTGCTGGAGGGCCTGCCGGCGCAAGCGCGGGTCTACGACAATGGCCTCGTCCATGTGCCGGGATATCTCGATGGCGCGGCCCAGCGCGCGCTGCTCATGGAAATCGAGACGGTGCTTGCCGCCGCACCTTTGTTTCAGCCGCTGATGCCGAAGACCGGCAAGGCCTTTTCCGTGCGGATGAGCAATTGTGGGGCGCTCGGATGGGCGTCCGATCGCGACGGCGGCTATCGCTATCAGGCGGAGCATCCGCAGACCGGCAAGCCTTGGCCAAAAATCCCTTCGCTTGCCTTGCAGGCCTGGGACGCGCTCGCGGCCTATCCTTTTCCGCCGGAAGCCTGCTTGATCAACTATTACGATGTTTCCGCACGACTGGGCTTGCATCAGGATCGCGACGAAGCGGAGCTTGCCGCCCCCGTCCTGTCGCTGTCGCTCGGCAGCTCCTGCGTCTTTCGGTTCGGCGGGAATGTGCGGGGCGGAAAGACTTTGGCCTTGGAGCTCGCCTCGGGAGATGCTGTGCTGCTCGCAGGCAGCGCCCGCCTCGCCTATCATGGCGTGGCGCGGATCATTCCTGGCACATCATCCTTGCTGCCGGCCGACAGCCGCATCAACCTCACCTTGCGGCGGGTGACGCGGCCGAGCGTCAGACCGGCGTAATCACGTCTTGGGTCCCCCGCGCGAGATTCCGACTTTCGCCGGGCGCAAAACCCTGTCGCCGATCGCATAGCCATCCTCGACGACCTGCAGGATTGTGCCATTGGGCACGCTCTCGTCCGGCACTTCGAACAGGGCTTCATGCCGGTTGGGATCGAATTTGGCGCCTTGCGGCTCGAGTTTCTTCACGCCGTGCCGCGCCAGCCGCGACAGGAAGTCGCGTTCGGTCAATTCGAGGCCCTCGACAAGCGTCGTGGCTGCAGCGTCAGCGCTCGCGCGAAGTTCCGGCGGGACATTCTCGACAATGCGCCGCAGATTGTCGGCTAGAGTCAGCATATCGCGGGCGAAGGAGGTGACGCCATAGAGCTTCGCATCGGCCACCTCTTTTTCGGTCCGCCGCCGCAAATTCTCCATATCCGCAAGTGTGCGCAGAAGTTTGTCTTTCAAATCGGCATTTTCCTGCTGCAGCTTCTGCACAACGAGGAAGGGATCCGGCTCGCCGCCGGGGGCCTCCGCCGGCTCGGCCGCGGCGCCGGTTTCCGTGTGAGGGTCGATTCGATTGCTCTCATTGAGTTTTGGATCGGCCATGCTTGGACCCGCTGTTGTCATGGATTAACCCCCGATATCAGGTCACGACCGGCGAAAATCAAGTTGCCGGCCGCGCCGTCAAGGCCGGCTTTTCGCTCAGCGCCTGGAGGAGTTTGCGTTTGATCGTTCCGATCTGGGCTTTGGCGGTAATCTTGGTCCCGCTCAAATCCGTCACATAGAAAACGTCGGCGGCTTTTTCGCCGAAAGTCGCGACATGGGCGGAGCCAATGTTGAGATCGAGCTCCGACAGGACACGGGTCACATCATAGAGCAGGCCGGGCCGGTCGCGACAAGAGACTTCGACAACGGTGAATTTGCGGGAGAGATCATTGTCGACCAAGACTTCGGGCGGAACGTGGAAGGCGGTGCCGCGGTCGTTCAAGGCCCGGTCTTTGGCGCCGATCAGTTCATTGAGGCGGATTTCGCTGCGCAGGGCTTGTTCGATCGCGAGCGCAATCTTATTGGCGCGGCGCAATTCGTCATCGTCGCGATCAAAGGCGCGGGAGAGGAAGATCGTATCGAGCGCAAGCCCGTCGGTGGTCGTGAAGATTTGTGCATCGACGATATTGGCGGCCGAAGCGGCGCAGGCCCCGGCAATGGTCGACAAGAGCCGCGGATGATCGGCCGCGATCACGGTGAGTTCGGTCACCGCGCGGAACGCATCGGTAGCAATGTCGGTGATCGAGGTCGGTATCTCGACTTCGGTCATATTGAGCAGCCGCGCATGGCGGATCTTGTGCGCTAGATCGACTTTCAGCCAATAGGCCTGCTGATGGCGTGCGGCATAGGCTGCGAAATCGCCGTCCGTCCAATTCGGCAATTGCTCGCGCAATTCGTTTTTGGCGGATTCGACACGCCTTGTCCGCTCTCTTGCGGAATGGCCGCCGGCGAGCACGACTTCGGTTTCCCAATAGAGCGTGCGCAGCAATTCGCCTTTCCAGCCGTTCCAGACGCCCGGCCCGACGGCGTAAATGTCGCAGACCGTCAGAACATGCAGCATCTTGAGCCGTTCGAGCGTCTGCACGCGCGCCGCGAAGGTTTCGATCGTTCGCCGATCGCTGAGATCGCGCCTTTGCGCCGTATCCGACATGATCAAATGGTTCGCGACGAGCCAGGCGACCAATTCGGTTTCTGCTTCCGAGAGCCGGAATCTTTGGCACAAGCGCCGCGCGACTTCGACGCCGGCCGCGGAATGATCCTCCGGCCGGCCCTTGGCGATATCGTGCAGAAACAAAGCAAGGTAGAGTGCTGTGCGCTTTTCGAACGAGGAGACGATCGCACTCGCGAGCGGATGCTCCTCGACATAGCGATGCGCTTCCATATCGGCGAGGTGCCCGACTGCCCGCAACAAATGCTCGTCGACGGTGAAATGATGATACATGTTGAATTGCATCAAGGCGACGATCCGGCCGAAATCGGGGATGAAACGGCCGAGCACGCCAGCCTCGTTCATCAGCCGCAGGACGACCTCGGGTGAATTGCGCGACGTCAGAATATGAAGAAACAGCCGATTTGCCTCCGGATCGGCGCGCAGCTTGGCATCGATCAGCTTCAGCGAGGAAATCACCGCGCGCTTCGCATCCGGATGGATCGCAAGCCCGCTGCGATCGGCGAGCCAGAAGAGGCGGATCAAGTTGACGGGATTATGCGCGAAGAGCTCCGGTCCGGGCACGCTGATGCGGCCGTTCTCGATCGTGAAGCCGGCGCTTTTGACGAGCTTTTCATGATGCCGCAGATGCGCTGCGAAACGGTCGAGAACGGCGGCGGGCTTGGCCTGTTTTTCTTCGAGCGCAGCGCAGACGACGGCGGTCAGATCGCCGACATCCTTGGCGACGAGAAAATAATGCTTCATGAAGCGCTCGACACCGACGAGGCCGCCGCGCGACACATAGCCGAGGCGTTGGGCGATGATGCGCTGCTGGTCGAAGCTCAGAATCTCCTCGGCCCGACCGGTCGAAAAATGCAAATGGGAGCGCACCCGCCACAAGAATTCCTCGCAGCGGCAAAACAGGCGATATTCGCGCCGCGTAAACAGACCGGCGCCAACGAGATCTGCGGCCTCGCGCACGCGATAGATGCATTTGGCGATCCAAAACAGCGTGTTGAGATCGCGTAAGCCCCCCTTGCCCTCTTTCACATTGGGCTCGACGAGATAGCGCGACCGTCCGGCGCGCGAGATCCGCGCATCGCGCTCGGCGAGTTTGGCGGTGACGAATTCGGCTGGGGTGAGATGCACGACTTCCGCCTCGAACCGCGTGCGCATGGTCTCGAAAAGCCGCGCATCGCCGAGAATGTGCCGCGCTTCGAGAAGTGCGGTGCGCACCGTCATGTCTTCCGTCGCCTGCCGCAGACATTCGTCGATCGAACGCGTCGAATGGCCGATTTTCTGACGCAGGTCCCAAAGTGCGTAGAGGATGGCTTCGGCGATCTTTTCGCACCAAGCATCCTTTTCCGCCGGCAGGAGAAACAAGAGATCGATGTCCGAGCCAGGCGCCAAAGTGCCGCGGCCATAGCCGCCGACCGCGGCGATCGCCATGCGATGGCGCGGCTTGCCGGCGGGCGGCGGGCGCAGGTAAGTGACGATGAAGTCGTAAAGCGCACGAATGAGCTCATCTTCGATGAGCGACAGATTTTGGGCGCAAGCCAATCCGCCGGCGGTCGCCTCGAGCGCCTTCTGCGCAAGGTCGCGGCCGGCCTCCAGTGCTTGCCGCATCAGGCCCAGCGCCTCTTTGCGCAGATCATCTCCGCTGAGCCCGCGCGCATGCGCCGCCGCAATCGCTTGCGCGATCTCACGGCGATCGAACAATTGCGCTTGGGTGAACGCCCAGTCCTGGCGCTTCGCCGCGCTGCTCACCGGGGCAAGAGCGGTCATAACGGTCATGGTCTTGTGCCTTGCTTGGCTTTCCTGCCAGGCGATCTCTTGTGCGATCTCTTGCGATACATCAGGATCCTTCGGCGGTGCAATCTGGGCGCCTTTCGGGCGATGCGTAAAGGCCTAGCTTTCGGAGGCTCTTAGGCGGAAGCCGGAGCGGTCCCGCTGCGCCGCGCCGTGAGCTTATTTTCGATCGCATCCCAAACATTGACCGCCAGATCCGGCCCGCCGAGGCGCCGGATCGCTCTGATGCCGGTCGGCGAAGTGACGTTGATTTCTGTCAGATAGCCGTCAATGACATCGATTCCAACCAGCAGCAGGCCGCGGCGTTTCAATTCCGGCCCGATTGTTTCGCAAATCTCCCTCTCGCGTGGGGTGAATTCCGTCGCGGTTGCAGCGCCGCCGCGGACCATATTGGATCTTATGTCACCTTTTGCCGGTACGCGGTTGACGGCGCCGGCCGCTACCCCATCGACGAGCATGATGCGCTTGTCGCCGTGCACAACCTGCGGCAGAAAGCGCTGCACGACCCAGGGCTCCTTGAAGGTTGCGGCAAAGAGATCATAGAGCGAGCCGAAATTCGGATCCTCCTCGGTGAGCTTGAACACGGCGGCGCCGCCATGGCCGTGTAGAGGCTTCATCACGGCCTCGCCATATTCGGCCAAAAAGGCCTCGATCGCCGGTCTGTCCCTGGTGATGAGCGTCGCCGGCATAAATTGGGAAAATTCCAAGACAAACAGCTTTTCCGGGGCATTGCGCACCGACGCCGGATCATTGACGACGAGAACCTCGCGCGGCAGCCGTTCGAGGAGATGCGTCGAGGTGATATAGGCAAGGTCGAAAGGCGGGTCCTGGCGCAGCAAGACGACGTCGACGCCCGCGAGATCGAGCCGCTGCTTCGGTTGCAGGGCGAAATGATCACCCTTGACGTCGCGCACCGAGATCGCCGCGGCCTCGGCGACGACGGAGCCTTCGAGCAAAGAGAGTTTGTCGGGGGTATAGTAGAACAGACGGTGTCCGCGGGCGGCGGCTTCCAGCATCAGGGCGAAGGTCGTGTCACCCGCGATATCGATCCGCTCGATCGGGTCCATCTGCACCGCGACGGTGAGGGACATGAATGGCTCCTTTCCAGGGCGCGCGGCCGCGGCTCTACATCAAAGAATTGGAGCATGTCCTTTGTCGGAAAAGTCTATCAACTTTTCCGGGACATGCTCCGGCACGAAAAATCGGATTTAGCTTTTAACCCAGCCGTTTCCCTGACGTTAACCTCCCATGAAGAGCGTAGCTTTAAGATTCGCCACGGCGCACCGAAAAGGATGCATCACGGCGTATTGAGGGGCGATATTCATGGTCCGGTTATCCATTGGCGGAAGCCTCGTCCTGAGACAACTGCTTTTCATGGTTTTATTGGTCGTCCTGGGCATTGTCGCCTATGTGGCCGCGCTCGATTTGCGCGAGCTTGCGCATAGCGTGGCGATTTCCGATCCGGCGACGGCGGTTCGACGGGCGGCCGATCTCGAAGTGGCGGCCGGCACGCTGTCCAACAACCTTCTTTTCGGGACCGCCGTCGGCTGTTTCTTGATCGTCGCCGTCTCCATTCCCGTGATTTACCGCACCATAGCCAAGCCGATCGAAACGCTCGCACGCCAAATGGCCGCGCTCGCCGCCGGCGGCACCGAGATCGAGATCGAGAGCACGCAGACCAAGCGCAAGGACGAGATCGGCGCGATCGCCCGCGCGCTCTGTGTGCTGCGCGATGCGGTGCGCACGAATAACGCGCTCGTCGCCGAAATCCGCGCCCGCGACGATCGCGAGGCCCGTCTCATGCGCGAAGCCGCGATCCGCGCCAAAGTGGAAAAATTCTCCCTCGATCTGTCGGCGACCGTGGTTCGGCTCGGTGCGATGACGAAGCGCATGGCGGCGGCCTCCGAGGCGATGATCGGGGCGGCCCGCAACGCCGCGGACGGATCGAATCAGGCGAAGATCGCGTCCTCCCATGCGGCAAACGACGTTTCTTCCGTCGCGATCGCTTCGGAGCAATTGCTCGCCTCGATCGAGGAGATCAGCCGGCAAGTGGTGCAATCGACGACCGTCGTCAAAAAAGCCGTGTCGGAAAGCGTCGAATCGTCTGTCGGCATGGAACGGCTCGCCACATCCGCGCGCCGGGTCGGCGATGTGGTGAGCCTGATTTCGCGCATCGCGGCGCAGACCAATCTGCTCGCGCTCAATGCGACGATCGAGGCGGCAAGGGCGGGCGAAGCCGGCCGCGGCTTCGCCGTCGTCGCGCAAGAGGTGAAAACCTTGGCGACGCAGACGGCGCGGGCGACGCAGGAAATCTCCGGCCAGATCGCCGATATGCAGGCGGCGACCGAAAGCTCGGTCACGGCCATCGATACGATCCAGATCAAGATCGGCGAAATCGAGCAGATTTCGGCGATCATCGCTTCCGCCGTCCAGGAACAGGGCGCCTCGACCCAGGAAATCACCCGCAATGTGCGCTCGGCAGCCTCGGGCACGACGGCCATGTCGAATTTCGTGGAAGGGGTCGCCAAAGCGGTCGCGGAGACGAGCGAGAGCGTCGAATCGGTCGTCGACCTCGCTCGCGCGCTCGACGAGCTCGCTGCGACAATGGCCAGCGATGTCAGATCTCTCGCCGACGCGCTGCAGGCGGCTTAGAGCATGTCCCGGAAAAGTTGACAGACTTTTCCGATGAGGGACATGCTCCAGATCTCCAAATTAGAGCCGATTTGTCCCGATCACGTGCGACCGCTCGCGATTCCACGTGATCGGGATCGGCTCTAGGCCGCCCGCGTGCCGGAGAGGCAAAACTGGCAATTGCCGCAAAAACCGCTATAGGTCCGCCTCGCTTGGTGCGGACCTTCGAACATGAAGATTTCCCTCATTCAGATGAATTCGCGCGCCGACAAAGCGGCGAATATCGCGACCGCAATCGCGCTGATCGAGCAGGCGGTTGCCGAAGAGCGGCCCGATTGGGTCTCGCTGCCGGAATGTTTCGATTTTCTCGGCGGCAATCGCGCCGACAAGCTCGCCGCCGCCGAGACGCCCGGTGAAGGTCCCGCCTCCAGCGCCCTGCAAGCGCTGGCCAAAAAACACGGCATCTTCATCCATGCCGGCTCGATCCTCGAAAAGATCGCGGGCGAGGAGCGCGTCCATAATACGACCCTCGTGTTCGATCGCGCCGGAACCGAGATCGCCCGCTATCGCAAGATCCACATGTTCGACATTACCGCGCCCGACGGCACGCAATATCGCGAAAGCGCCGCCTTCAAGCCGGGCGATGCCGTCGTGACCTATGAATGCGAAGGCGTCACCATCGGCTGTTCCATCTGCTATGATCTGCGCTTTCCTCATCTCTTCCAGGCGCTCGCCGAAAAAGGCGCCGAAATGATCGTCTTGCCCTCGGCCTTCACTTTGCAGACCGGCAAGGATCATTGGGACGTGCTCTGCCGCGCTCGGGCGATCGAGACGCAGGCCTATTTCTGCGCGCCGGCGCAATGCGGCACCCATATGGTCGGCGATGAAACGCGCGCGACCTATGGCCATTCGCTCGTCGTCGATCCCTGGGGCCATGTCATCGCCAAGGCCTCCGACGGCGTCGGCATCGTCTCGGCGCGGATCGAGCCCAAGCTGGTCGCGAAGGTGCGGGCGCAGATTCCGGTGGCGCAGCACAAGGTGAAATTGCGCTAGCGCTATGGCCGACCGGCATGGCTGGCGTGAAATTTGCGCAGTTTCGAGATCTCTCGTCCGGTTGATTTCGGACGCCAATTCCGGCAGTTCAAACGGCATGACCGACGATGACGCGATCCTGGCTGCCAATGCCGCTTATTACCATGCCTTCGTGGCGGGTGATTTTGCCAAAATGTGCGGCATTTGGGCAGATGCGGAAGTTTCCTGCGTTCACCCGGGCTGGCCGGTTCTGATCGGCCGCCAGGCCATCCTCGAGTCCTACCGCAGCATTTTGCGCAATCCGCATCAAGACCCGATCCAGCCGCATAATGCCAGGCCGCTGATCTCCGGCGACGATGGCAGAGTGTTCTGCATCGAGCTTGTTGGCGGCATGGCACTTGCCGCGACCAATTGGTTCCGCCGCATCGATGGCGCCTGGCGCATGATCCATCACCAGGCGAGCCCGATCGCTGCTCAGGTCGAGCCAGAGCCCGAGCGGCCGCCGCCGGGCCGGTTGAATTGACGCGCGTTCCCTTGCGGCTCGCCATTGCTGCATTTTTATGCGCGGCGTTCGTCTTTGTCGTGCAGGCCGTGCCTGCCGCGCAGCTGCAGCAGCTAGAACAGATCTGGCACCGCGGCGCGAGCGGCGATCCCGGCTCGCTCGATCCGCACAAGGCCTCGACCGTGATCGAAGCCAATATTCTCGCCGAGCTTTTCGAAGGTCTCGTCAGCCTCGATCAAGACGGCAAGATCATCCCCGGCGTCGCCGCGAGCTGGACGGCGAATGCCAATCGCACCGTCTATCGCTTCAACTTTCGTCCCGATGCGAAATGGTCGAATGGCGAGAAAGTCGTGCCGGACGATTTCGTCTTCGCCTTCAGGCGTCTGATGACGCCCGAGACCGGCGCGCAATATGCCAATATTCTCTACACTTTGAAGAATGCCGAGAAGGTCAACAAAGGCGAGTTGCCGGTTACGGCGCTCGGCGTGCGGGCGCTCGGCGACACGGCGCTCGAACTGAGCCTCGAACATCCCGTCCCCTATCTCCTCGAACAGCTCACCCATCTGACCGCGCTGCCGCTCAATCCGCGCAATGTCGCAACCTATGGCGAGACGTTTACGAAGCCCGGCCATCTCGTCAGCAATGGCCCGTTCATGCTCAAGGCGTTCTTTCCCAATGACCGGCTCGTTCTCGTCAAAAACCCTTATTATTACGACGCGGCGCATGTGAAACTCGAGGAAGAGATCTTCATTCCGCTCGAAGATCGCGCCGCGGCCTTGCGGCGCTTCATGGCCGGCGAGATAGATTCTTATGATGATGTGCCAGTCGATCAGATCGGCTTCGTCCGTGCCCGCCTGGGCAATGAATTCAAGGTCGCGCCCTATCTCGGCGGCTATTATTACGCCTTCGATACGCGGCATAAGCCGTTCGACGATGCGCGCGTCCGCCAGGCGCTTGCCATGGTGATCGACCGCGAATTTCTGGCCAATAAGATTTGGGGCGGGACGATGGAGCCCGCCTATAGTTTCGTGCCGCCGGGGATCTCATCCTATGGCGCACCTTCGACCGTCGGTTGGAAGGATATGGATTCTTTCGCGCGGGAGGATGCTGCCAAACGCCTGTTGCAAGAGGCCGGCTATGGGCAAGGCGGCAAGGCGCTCGATGTCGAAATCAGATTTAATAGTTCGGAGAATCACAAGGCGACTGCCGTCGCCATCGCCGATATGTGGAAAGTTCTCGGCGTCACGACGCGTCTTTATGAGACCGATGCGACGAGCTATTTCGCTTTCCTGCATTCCGGTGCGCGATTCGATGTCGCACGCTTCGGCTGGTTCGCCGATTATGCGGATGCGCAAAATTATCTGTTTCTGGCGGAAAGCGACAATCCCGGCCTCAACACGGCGCATTTCGCCAATCCCGCCTATGACGCTTTGATGCGGAAAGCAGCTGAAGCGGCGCCGGCAGCGCGTATCGCCTTCCTGCATGAGGCCGAGGCGCTGCTCGTCAAGGAGCAGCCCTATCTCGTGCTGCTTTTCGCCCGCTCGCGCAATTTGGTGTCGAGCCGCTTGCGCGGCTGGGAGCCGAATGTGCTCGACCACCACCCCGGCCGCTATATTTCTATCGCGGGCGGCCCAAGCTAGATCTTAAGCGTAAATCGCTCAGGTCCACAAAAAGAAGGGCGTCCGATCGCTGATCGAGCGCCAAGTCCACAAAAAGAAGGGCGCTCGATCGCTGATCGAGCGCCCTGGAGCGAAACATTGCCGGGAGGGGTCCGGCAAAGTCCGGCGTGACGAGACGGGGGGATACGTCAAGCCGGTGTGTCGCTCTCCACCGCAAAAGATAAGGGAGGGTCTCTCGGGCTGCAAGATGTTGCGCAAAAAATCGATCTGCTGGCCTAAGCGTCGCTATTTGGAACTGCTCTGGTAGAGCTGAAAAAGGGTGGGATCCGGCTTTGTGGTGAAATCCTGGTTGAAGAGAGACACCAGCGTCTCATAGCCTTGCGGATCGGTGACTTCCCATTGCTTGAGCGCGAAGGTGGCGGGATCGAACATCAGCTTGATCCGCGTCGGGCCGCCGAACACCTGCTTGTCCTCGACCAGGATCGCGACATTGTCCGGATCGCTCGTCACATTGAGAATCTGAACGTCGCGGGTGAGGTCGATATTCTCCTTGAGCAGGAATTTGAGCGGTGTCTGCCAGATGAAATATTGCTGCATGCTGCCGACCTTGCGGTCGATCACCGCGACCGTCGTGCCGTCGGCGATGATGTCGAGCGTGGCCGGCGCGGCATATTCGAAGCGGAGCCTGCCCGGCTTCTGGATGAAGATCTTGCCCTCGGCACGGCGCCCGTCGCCGCCGATTTGCACGAAATCGGCGATCATGCTCGCCGTCTGGCTGAAATAGGCATTGGCCTTCTTGATGGCGACCGCCGGGTCCAACGGGACGAAAGGTGGCGGCGGGCCGAGCTTATCATGTTGCGCTGCAGGATGGGCGGTGGCAGGAGCATTGCCATGCAGTGCTTCGGGAGCGGCCGCGGCGGCCGAGGCAACGCTGCCCCAGGTGAGCCCGAGGGCGAGGCCAAGCATCAAGCAGATCTTGCTGGTCATAGGTGCAACCCCGGGCCGCAGGCTCGTTCGGGCATGAGCGGGAAAACTGCCGGATATTCCGACAATGGACCGGCCCTGTGTTCTTGCCATGTCTTTGCCTGTGATTTGGATCGTAAGATGGTGATGGTGAGCCGATTTGCGGCATCGGCCAATGCTTGAAACCACCGCTAAGCCGGTGATGTGGCCGCAATAGGACGATAACGGGATTCGCTCTGCGTCAGTCGTCGCCGGGGTCGAAGGCGCCGCGGTCGATGCCGCCGCCCACGAGAATCGTCCTTTTGCCGGAATGATTGGCGGCGCTGACGACCCCTTCCTTCTCCATGCGTTCGACCAGGGAGGCCGCCTTGTTGTAGCCGACCGAAAGTCGGCGCTGGACATAGCTCGTCGAACATTTGCGGTCGCGGAGCACGATGGCGACGGCGCGATCATAGAGATCGCCCGGCTCGTCGCTCTCGCCATAGGCGAGCATCTCGCCCTCCTCGTTGCCGTCATTGTCCTCGATGGTGATGGCGTCGAGATATTCCGGCTGACCCTGGCTCTTCAAATGCGCCACGATCTTCTCGACTTCATTGTCGGAGACGAAGGGGCCATGGACGCGGATGATACGGCCGCCGCCGACCATATAGAGCATGTCGCCTTGGCCGAGCAATTGTTCCCCGCCCTGCTCGCCGAGTATGGTGCGGCTGTCGATCTTCGAAGTGACTTGGAAGGAGATGCGGGTCGGAAAATTCGCCTTGATGGTGCCGGTGATCACATCGACCGAGGGCCGTTGCGTCGCCATGATCAGATGGATGCCGGCGGCGCGCGCCATTTGCGCGAGCCTTTGGATGGCGCCTTCGATGTCCTTGCCGGCGACCATCATCAGATCGGCCATTTCATCGACGATGACGACGATGTAAGGCAGGACGGCGAGATCCATCGCCTCATGTTCGTAGACGGCCTCGCCGGTCTGCCGGTCGAAGCCCGTCTGCACGGTGCGGGTGATCGTTTCGCCTTTTGTCGCCGCGTCGGCGACGCGCGCATTGAAGCCGTCAATGTTGCGGACGCCCAGCTTCGACATTTTCTTATAGCGGTCTTCCATCTCGCGCACCGCCCATTTGAGCGCGACGACCGCCTTTTTCGGATCGGTCACCACCGGCGTGAGGAGGTGCGGAATGCCGTCATAGACGGAGAGCTCGAGCATTTTCGGATCGACCATGATGAGCCGGCATTGATCCGGCCGCAGCCGGTAGAGCAGCGACAGGATCATCGTGTTGATCGCCACCGATTTTCCCGAGCCGGTGGTGCCCGCGACGAGAAGATGCGGCATGCGGGCGAGATCGACAATGATCGGCTCGCCGCCGATCGTCTTGCCGAGCCCGATGGCGAGGCTGTGCTTCGTCTTTTCGAAATCCTGCGAAGCCAGGAGTTCGCGCAGATAGACGGTCTCGCGCCGCTGGTTTGGCAATTCTATGCCGATTGCATTGCGGCCGGAGACGACGGCGACACGGGCCGAGACCGCCGACATGGAACGGGCGATGTCGTCGGCAAGGCTGATGACGCGCGCGGATTTGATGCCGGGCGCCGGCTCGAGTTCGTAAAGCGTCACGACCGGGCCCGGCCGCACATTGATGATCTCGCCCTTGACGCCGAAATCTTCGAGCACGCCTTCGAGGAGCCGGGCATTTTGCTGCAAGGCGTCTTCCGACACTTTGCCGCCGATCGGCTTTTTCGCCTCGGCGAGCATCAATAGCGGCGGCAATTGATATTTGCCTCGCGCGAGGCGGTCGAACATGGAGGGCTGGACTTCACGTGCCAGACGCTGGCCGCTCTTCAGGCTCGGTGCCGCAGGCGTGACCTGCGCCCGGCTCTCCGGGGCTGAGTCCTCGGCGGCACTCTGCGCGGCGGCCCGCGCCGCGGGCGGCGCATAGGCGCTCGCCTCGAAGAGCGGCGCATCGAAATTGACGTCGCCGCGCCCATAGGGCTGATCGAGCGCCGGGCCGACGCTGCGCGTAGCATATTGCCAAGGCGCGAGATTGTCGCTCGCCCGCTTCCGCCGCCGGTTCGCGATTGTGCGGGCGATCGCGGCTTTGAGGGACAGGGCCGCATGGATCAAAGCGCCCAAGATGATGAGCGCCATGCCAGGCTCGCCGGCACGATCCTCGTCCTCGCCGCTCAGCTGCGCGCGCGCCGGCGCCGGCTCTTCCAGATCCTCATCGTCCGCGGCGGCGCCTTCCTCGCCGCGCAGGCCGACGCAAGCGGACAGGGTAAGGACCGCAAGCGCCGCAAAGGCGCAGGCGACGATCAGCATGGCGGCGCCATGACCACCCAAGAGCTTGCGCGGCAGGGCGAGCAAGGCGTCGCCCAAGACGCCGCCAAGCCCGGTGGGCAAGGGCCAGCGGCTCGTAACCGGCAAAAGCCCGACAAAAGCCGCCGTCGATAGGCAGCCGATGAACCAGAACAGCAGGCGCCAACCGATGCGTTCGATATGGCGATGCCGCAACAGCCGCCAGCCCCAGAGAGCGATCGGCAGCAGGAAGGCGATCGCGGCAAGGCCGAGCATTTGCGTGATGAGATCGGCCGCGATCGCCCCCGGCGCCCCGAGCAGATTGTGAA
>CAVWXV010000015.1:0-166662 GCA_963759185.1 uncultured Alphaproteobacteria bacterium | reverse complement strand
ATGCCGGCGTGGCGGCCGCACACGAGAAAATCCACAAGCGGCTGCTCGGAAGCAAGGTCCGATAGGCGGCCGATAGGCTTTCTAGCCCGATGGCGCAAACTCACACGCGATTATAGGCATCCTCGATGCGGACGATGTCGTCTTCGCCGAGATAGGAGCCGGTCTGCACTTCGATCAGCTCGAGAGCGATCTTGCCTGGATTCGGCAATCGATGAATCGTGCCGATCGGCAGATAGACCGATTTCATTCTCGTGAACGAGAACGACTTCATTGTTGCGCGTGACTTCCGCCGTTCCGCGCACGACGATCCAATGTTCGGCGCGGTGAAAATGCTTCTGCAGCGAGAGCCGCGCGCCGGGCTTCACGACGATCCGCTTGACCTGATAACGCTCGCCCTGATCGACCGATTGATAATAGCCCCAGGGCCGATAGGAGCGCTTATGCTCCAGCGCCTCGCGGCGGTTTTGAGTCTTCAACAGATCGACGAGCTGCTTGACCTTGTCGCAATGCGCGCGGTCGAGCACGAGCACCGCATCCTGCGTTGTGACGACGACCACATTGTCGACGCCGACGACGGTCGTCAAATGCTCGTCCGACCTTATATGGACATTCGACGCATTCATGATGATGCCATGACCGCGGATCGAATTGCCGTCGGTGTCGCGCTGCGACAATTCATAGACGGCGGCCCAGGTGCCGACATCCGACCAGCCGATATCGGCCGGCACGACAGCCGCCTTGTCGGTTAATTCCATGACCGCATAATCGATCGACTTCTTCGGCGCCTGCGCCAAAGATTCCTTGTCGAGCAGGAGGAATTCGAAATCCTTGCGCGCCCGCAGCACGGCGTTGGCGGCGGCATCGAGCATCGCGGGCGCGTGTTGGCGCATTTCCTCCTGCATCACATCGGCGCGGAAGAAGAAATTGCCGGCGTTCCAGAGATAGTTTTCGGCGACATAGCGTGCCGCCGTCGCAGCATCCGGCTTTTCGACGAAGGCTTCCACCTTCAGCACGGTGCCGGCCTCGACGACCGCCTTGCCGGTCTTGATATAGCCATAGGCCGTCGCCGGCTCGGTCGGCTTGATGCCGAGCGTGACGATATAGCCTGCGGCTGCGGCAAGCGCAGCCTGGCGGCATGATTTAATAAAGCCGGCCAGGTCGCGCACGATGTGATCGGCGGCAAGAATGGCGACGATGGTGTCAGGCGAAATCTGCGCAGCAAGCTCGGCGCCGATGGCAACCGCCGGCCCCGAGTCACGCCGCACCGGCTCGAGCACGATGCGTGCGGCGCCGCCGATCTCCTTCAGCTGCTCGAAGACGAGAAAGCGATAATCGCAATTGGAAATGACGATCGGCGTCTCGAATAATTCGTCGCCGAGATTTTCAATCGTCATTTGAAAGGTCGAGCGGGCGCCGAGCAAGGGAATGAATTGCTTCGGCAGACTCTCGCGCAACTCCGGCCAAACCCTGGTGCCCGAGCCGCCGCACATGATGATAGGAAGGATCTTCAAATGCCTGTCCCCGTCGCAATGGCACCCCGGGCGCCGCCTCTTCCCGTACCCAAATCCCCGCGCTAAGGCGCGTTCTCACGCCCTAGAGCATGTCCCGGAAAAGTTTATAGACTTCTTCGGGGCATGCCCGAAGATGGGCGGCTCCAGTTCCTATCTTGCCGCCAAACTCCTTGCCCGAGCCCGGCAGCCGCCCAGCCGCGCCCCAGCGCGCAGCCAAAATATCATTTTAACTAACTTTATCTCTAAAAGCCTTCCTCGGCGCACGAAACACGAAAACTTTCAAATTTTGTTTCGCTACATTTCGAGAAGCGGAGGGTTCCGCCGGCAGCATTGGCATTTTTGGATCGGCCAGCTGCTGTCAGGCGCCGCTCGCGCGGGCTTCTTTTTTAAAAGCTCTGCGTAAAAGCGTGATCGATGAATTTAGGCAAGTTTGGTCCAAAATGGCTTGACCTTCACCAAGGCTTGGCAAGCCTTGGCGCTTTTTTCACTGAATTCTGCTTCCGAAATCGAATCGATGCGCCGGCCCAGCGCCTCCGCGGTGGCGGCAAGGGACGCATGGCGCTTCGCGGCCGTCGCCATTTTGACGTCGCCCTCGACCTCTTCCTTGACCTCTTCCTTGGCCTCCGCAACGAATGAGATGAAAAACTGGCGGGCCATCACAATATCGTTCCAGTTGCCCAAGACCATCTGCAAGTTTCTCATAGCGTGGAGGTAGGCACGCAACCGCTTGTTAGCCGTTTTGCCGCGCGTCAGGGCTTCCAGGAACTCAGCATCATAGCGCATATTCTTGGCGCGGATGCGGGTGCGATGGCGCTCCTCCTGACTCACTTCCGCAAGTTCGGCGCAGCGCAGCACGAATTTATGATTCAATGTCGCAAATTTCCGGCGCGCATATCTGACGATCGGCATGCAGCGCCGCCGCCGGCTTTCGGAATCTGCAGAACACGTCCAATCGCCAATTTGCAGCCAGATGGCGAAACGCAAGAAAAGCGCGGCTGCCGAGGGAGCACGAAGTTCGGCGACGAGATCGGCATAGGCATGTTCACGCCGCGCCTCGATCTCGCGCATGAGCGCCTTGGCGCCAGAGGGCGGATCAACGGCAAGCGCCGGCGCGATCACATCGGCGATCAGGACATCGAGATCGCGCGCCTTGCGCAAATGCGCACCGAGTTCTTTTAAATCGCGCCAAACAGCTTCGTAATCAGGGCCGCTGACGAAAGCCGAAAAGAAACGCAGGCAGGCAGACAGGCGCCGCAAGGCGACGCGGCATTGGTGCACGGCTTCATGATCGCCGGTCACACGGATCGCCGCTTCATTGAGCAGGAACTGGTCGAAACAAGCCGTGGCGACGGCGCGAAAACCCGCTGCCGCCTCCATATCGGCATCAAGTTCGGGCGCGAAGGCCACCACATAAGGCGGGAGCGGACCGTCGCAGAGGCGATAGATTCGCAGCAAATCCGACTCGGCGCTCAACCGCAGCCTGTCCGGGTCGCAGGCGGCAGTGACGAAATGAAAGAAATCGGCGTTTGGGGCATCGCTTGCGAAACTGGCAGAGGCGACCCCAACTTCCTTGCTGTTCATGAGCGCCGTCGAGCGATCGAGGCGCACCTCGGCCTGGCAGTCACCCCAGCGCAGCAGCCACAGGCGGCGCTGCGTCTCGACACGTGCCACGACAGAGATCCCGGCAGCGCGACGAAGACAGTGACCGAGCTCGCGCCGGGCAGTTTTCGGCGTCGCCGCCGAAAGCGGCGCGACAAATCTCTTCCAGCCGGCGCGCTTGCCCAAGTCGCGGCGCCTGATGCCGAAACCAAGGCCCAGCCCGGCGATCGCATGATCCGGCGTGTCGAGATAGACCGCGCGAAACACCATATTCGCGGCGGCGACGCCGCTCAGCCGATCGAGCCGCTCCGCAAAATAATCGACATCCTCAACTGCGAGCGCGAAGCCGAGCGATACGGCATGGCTTGGGGACGGGCGCGCATTCTCGGACGGCTCCGGCGCCTCTGCCTCAGCCGGTCCGGCAGCCATGATCGAGTGATCCGCGAGCAGCTTGTTCATGCAATGATTTTGCGTCTTTGACATCCGCGCGAATTGCGCCGCTCGTGCTCTCCGCTTACAGGTCATGCCTGAAAGCATTGGCCGAACGATAAGCGTTTCGAAAGCCAATCTGCGCGGCTCGCGATCAAATCGCCAGCTACACTGTTAGTTTAATAGAGGCAGCGCCGCGCAGCGTCCTTGTTCGAGATCAAATCCCGGCCATCCGCAATCGTTCCGTCTCCGCCCTTTGCATCCCTTGCGCTTCGGCGACGGACCATGCCGTCATATTGACGATGCCGCGGGCTGTGACCGAAGGCGTCAATATATGCGCCGGCTTGGCACCGCCCATCAAGATCGGGCCGACCAACAGGGCCTCAGCGACGATCTTCGCCATTTGATAAGCGACATTGGCCGCATCGAGATTGGGGAAAACGAGAACATTGGCATCGCCCTTCAGCCGCGAAGCCGGCAGGACGAGATCGCGCATCGCCTGCGAGAGCGCCGAATCCGCCTGCATTTCGCCATCCATTTCGAGATCGGGCGCGAGATCGCGCAAGATTTCGACGGCGGCACGCATCTTCATGGAAGAGGGCGTGTCGTCAGAACCGAAGTCGGAATGGGAGACGAGCGCGATCTTCGGCTCAATCCCGAAGCGGCGGACCTGGGCAGCGCACATCAAAGCGATTTCCGCCACCTCTTCGGCCGTCGGCTCCGGCCGCACATAAGTGTCGGCCAGAAAGAAAAACGAGCCCTTGCTGGTGATCATCAAAGACATGGCAGCGAAATCACGGACGCCTTCACTCAGGCCGATGATGTCGCGGATATGACGCAACCGCGAGTTGAAGCGGCCTTCGAGCCCGCACAACATGGCATCCGCATCGCCACGCTGCACCGCAATCGCCGCAATCACCGTCGAACTCGTGCGCACCACGCTCTTCGCCGCATCGGGCGTGATGCCGCGCCGGCCGGCCGCCTCGAGATAGGTTGCGACATAATCACGGTAGCGCGGATCGTCTTGCGGATTGATGAGCTCGAAATCCTGTCCCGGCTTGATCGAGAGCCCATAGCGCTTCAAGCGCGTCTCGACCACTTGCGGACGGCCGACGAGAATCGGCTTGGCGATGCCTTCCTCGATGACGGTCTGCACCGCCCGCAACACGCGTTCATCCTCGCCTTCGGCATAGATCACCCGTTTGGGGTCGGCCTTCGCCGCCTGAAGCAAGGGCTTCATGACGAGGCGGGAACGAAAAACGAAGCGTGACAGGCTCTCTTCATAGACGGCAAAATCACTGATCGGCTTTCGCGCAACTCCGGTTTCCATCGCCGCACGTGCGACAGCGGGCGCAATGCGCAAGATAAGGCGCAGATCGAAAGGCGAGGGAATGAGATTGTCTTTGCCGTAAAGCCGCGCCTCGCCGCCATAGGCCTTGGCGACCACATCGGAAGGGCTTTCATGCGCCAACTGGGCGATGGCGCGAACCGCGGCAAGCTTCATTTCCTCATTGATGGTCGAGGCCGCGACATCGAGCGCGCCGCGGAAAATATAAGGAAAGCAAAGGACATTGTTGACCTGGTTCGGATAATCCGAGCGCCCGGTGCACAGCATCGCATCGGGCCGCACGGCCAAAGCGACGTTCGGCTCGATCTCCGGATTGGGATTGGCGAGCGCCATGATCAAAGGCCGCTCGCCCATCTCCTTCACCATTTCGGGTTTCAGGACCCCGCCGACGGAAAGGCCGAGAAACACATCGGCACCACTGATCACATCGGCGAGCGTGCGCGCATTGGTGTCCTTGGCATAGGGCTCCTTCCATTGATCCATCAGCTCGGTGCGGCCCTTATAGACGACACCTTCTATGTCGGTGACGAAGATGTTCTCCCGCTTGGCGCCGAGCGCGACGAGCTGATTGAGGCAGGCGAGCGCCGCAGCACCTGCGCCGGAGGTGACGATCTTCGCATTGACGATCGATTTGCCGGCAAATTCGAGACCGTTCAGGACAGCGGCGGCGACGATGATCGCCGTGCCATGCTGATCGTCGTGGAAGACAGGGATCGCCATGCGCTCCTTGAGCTTGCGCTCGATCTCGAAACATTCCGGCGCTTTGATATCTTCGAGATTAATCCCGCCGAAGGTCGGCTCGAGCGCGGCGACGACAGCGACGAAGCGGTCGACGTCGGTTTCCGCCACCTCGATGTCAAAGACATCGATGCCGGCGAATTTCTTGAACAGGACGGCCTTGCCTTCCATGACCGGCTTGGCGGCGAGCGGTCCGATGCTGCCAAGACCGAGCACCGCCGTGCCATTGGTGACGACAGCGACGAGATTTTGTCGGATCGTGAGCTCGCCCGCTTCCGTCGGATTTTCGGCAATGGCGAGACAGGCGGCGGCAACACCCGGGGTATAAGCAAGCGCCAGATCGCGCTGATTGGCGAGCGGCTTCGTTGCCTGAATCTCGAGCTTGCCCGGGCGCGGCGCGCGATGATAGGCGAGCGCGCCAGATTTCAGATCCGATGACAAAGACATGGGCATGGGCGAAAAGCTCAGCGTTCGAGAATGGTGGCAGTGTGGTTGCGAGAGATGGCGTCGCGTAGACCCTCCCCCTGTGGGCTCGCGTATGCACACATCTTTTAATGGTGACATCAAGGAAAGACGGCGCCGCGCGAAATCTTCTCCCGCTTGCGGGAGAAGATGTCATGCGGAGCATGACAGATGAGGGGTGGCGCCGCTCGCAAGCTCCCTCATCCGGCCGGCTCCGCCGGCCACCTTCTCCCGCAAGCGGGAGAAGGAACGCGCCGAAGAATTGCCTTCTCTTCTCACCAGATGCCGCGCCTCTCGCACATAACCCGTAGCAGGCCCCGCGGTCCATATGGCGGAAAGAGGGACCCGCTCAATTCTTCTCTTTGTCGACGAGCTTATTGGCGCCGATCCAGGGCATCATGCCACGCAATTTGGCGCCGACCTCTTCGATTGGATGCGACGCGGATTTGGCCCGCATGGCCTTGAAAGAGGTCTGATTGACCCGGTTTTCCAGCATCCAGTCGCGGGTGAAGCGGCCGGATTGGATATCGTCCAGCACGCGCTTCATTTCGGCTCTGGTCTCAGGCGTGACGATCCGCGGCCCGCTGACATATTCGCCATATTCGGCCGTGTTGGAGATCGAATAATTCATATTGGCGATACCGCCCTCATAGATGAGGTCGACGATCAGCTTCACCTCATGCAGGCATTCGAAATAGGCCATCTCCGGCGCATAGCCGGCCTCGACCAGAGTCTCGAACCCATTGCGGATCAATTCGACGAGACCGCCGCAGAGCACGACCTGCTCGCCGAAGAGATCTGTCTCGCATTCCTCGCGGAAAGTCGTCTCGATAATGCCGGCGCGGCCGCCGCCAATGGCGGAAGCGTAGGAAAGGCCGAGATCATGCGCATTGCCCGAGGCATCCTGCGCGATCGCAACGAGGCAGGGCACGCCGCCGCCGCGCTTATATTCGGAGCGCACCGTATGGCCGGGGCCCTTCGGCGCAACCATCAGCACATCGATATCGGGGCGCGGCTCGATCAAGTTGAAATGAATATTGAGCCCATGCGCGAACATCAGTGCCGCGCCTTGCTTCAGACTGCCAGCGAGATGGGTGCGATAGATGTCGCCCTGCAATTCATCCGGCGTCAGCATCATCACGACATCGGCCCAGCTCGCTGCCGCCGGCACGGATTTGACCTCGATCCCTTCGGCCGCGGCCTTTTTCGCTGAAGTGGAGTCCTCGCGCAACGCGACGCAGACCTCCTTCACGCCCAAATCGCGCAGATTGAGCACATGCGCATGCCCCTGGCTGCCATAGCCGATGACGGCAACCTTCTTGCCTTTGACGAGATTGATGTCGGCATCCCGATCATAATAGACGCGCATGTTTCACTATTTCCTCATTTCGGACGGCCGCGGCCGTGCTTGCCTCAAAAACCAGCATGGTTCTAGCGCTTATTCCGATCGGGTGAAATCACCCGATCGTTGGGAATAAGCGCCGAATTCTATCCCGGCAGCACCAGCTGCCTCAAATCGGCTCCTTGCCACGCGACATGGCCGCGACGCCGGTGCGCGACACTTCGACGAGACCGAGCGGCCGCATCAGCTCGACGAATTGATCGATCTTGCCGACATTGCCGGTGAGCTCGAAGACGAAGCTCTCGATCGAGGCATCGATGACGCGGGCGCGAAAGGCTTCGGCGAGCCGCAAGGCTTCGACCCTATTGTCGCCGCGGCCGGCGACCTTGATCATCGCGAGCTCGCGCTCGACCGCATTGCCGCGCAAAGTGAGATCGGTGACTTTGCGAACCGGCACCAGGCGCTCCAATTGATGACCGATCTGCTCGATCGCCTCCGGCGTGCCGGAGGTCACGATCGTGATACGCGAAAAATGTTCGGCATGGGCGACTTCGGCCACCGTCAAGCTCTCGATATTATAACCGCGGCCGGAAAACAGCCCGACGACGCGGGCGAGCACGCCGGGCTCATTGTCGACGAGCACGGATAAAGTATGCGACTCGATATTCGATTTGCCGATTGCCGATGAATAGGGCGAAAGCGGAGCTGCAGGCGCATTCATGTCGAAATCCTCTTAGGACTCTTGCCCTCACACCAGCATCTTGCCGGCCTGATCGATCGCCTGTTCGAGATCTTCCTCGGTATCGGGGAGGATCATCTCATTATGCGCCTTGCCGGACGGGATCATCGGCAGGCAGTTTTCCGTCTTGTCGACGATGCAATCGAAGACCACCGTCTTCGGCACCTCGAGCATTTCTGCGATCGCCGCATCGAGATCGGCGGGATCGGAACATCTGATGCCATGCGCGCCATAGGCCTCGGCGAGCTTGACGAAATCCGGCAGCGCCGCGGCATAGCTTTCCGAATAGCGGCCGCCGTGCAAGAGCTCCTGCCATTGCCGCACCATGCCCAGATATTCATTGTTGATGATGAAGATCTTTACCGGCAGTCGATATTGCGTGGCGGTCGAGAGTTCTTGAATATTCATCAGGATCGAGCTTTCGCCGGCAATGTCGATGACGAGCGCATGCGGATGCGCCATTTGCGCGCCGATCGCCGCCGGCAGGCCATAACCCATGGTGCCGAGGCCGCCGCTCGTCATCAGCCGGTTCGGCTCTTGGAAATGATAATGCTGCGCGGCCCACATCTGATGCTGGCCGACCTCCGTCGTGATGTAAGTGTCGCGGTCCTTCGTCGCCGCATAAAGCCGCTCGATCGCCCATTGCGGCTTGATGATCTTGTCGGAGAATTTATAGGAGAGCGAGCGGCGCGCCCGCCAGACGGCAATCTGATCCCACCATTTCTGCAAAGCTGCCGCATCCGACTTCAGTTTGCGTTCGCGCCAAACGCTCAGCATGTCGGACAGCACGTTGGCGCAGTCGCCGACGATGCCGAGATCGATCTTCACATTTTTGTTGATCGAAGACGGATCGATGTCGACATGGATCTTGGTCGAACCGGGCGAGAAGGCATCGAGCCTTCCGGTGATGCGGTCATCGAAACGCGAACCGATTGCGATCATCAGATCGCAATCATGCATCGCATTATTCGCCTCGAACGTCCCGTGCATGCCGAGCATGCCGAGCCAATTGGGGCCGGCGGCCGGATAGGCGCCGAGGCCCATCAAGGTCGAAGTGATGGGAAAGCCCGTCGCGGCGACGAGTTCGCGCAGCAGGCGCGAGGCCTCGGGCCCGGAATTGATGATTCCGCCGCCGGTATAGAAGACCGGCTTTTTCGCCGCGGCCATCAGCAGCACCGCCTGCTCGATCTTGTCGGGCGCGCCCTTGATCTGCGGGTGATAGCTCTTGTGCTCGATATTCTGCGGCCCGGCATAGGTGCCGCGGGCGAATTGCACATCCTTCGGAATATCGATGACCACGGGACCCGGCCTTCCGTGCTGGGCGACATAAAAGGCTTCGTGCAGCACGCGCGGCAGATCCTCGACCGAGCGGACGAGATAATTATGCTTGGTGCAATGGCGGGTGATGCCGACCGTATCGCATTCCTGAAACGCATCGGAGCCGATCAAATGGGTCGGCACTTGGCCGGTGATGCAGACGATCGGGATCGAATCCATCAAGGCATCGGTCAGGCCGGTGATGGCATTGGTCGCGCCGGGGCCAGAGGTCACGAGGAGAACCCCGACCTTGCCGCTCGACCGCGCAAAACCTTCGGCCGCGTGGGCGGCGCCCTGCTCATGCCGCACGAGAACATGCTGCACGGCATTTTGCTGATAGAGCGCATCATAGATCGGCAGGACGGCGCCGCCCGGATAGCCGAAGAGAGTCTCGACGCCCTGATCTTTCAGGGCCTCGACGACCATTTCCGCGCCGGTCATGACATCCGCCATTTCGTCCTCCGTTGGGCCTTTTTTAGAGGCCGTTTGGAAATTCGGGCAATAAAAAAGGCCCGTGAGGGCCTGGGTCAGCGCCGATTATGGGAAAAGCGGAGCTATCTCCGTCCCATTTCCGGCGCCGAGCTTACGATAAGGAGTGCAGTCAAGGGAATTGCCCTGGAATTCTGTGTTTTTGATACATAGCGGATGCGGATCTAAGGGTCAACCGGGATGTTTGGCGACGATGGCAGTCGCCATAAGACGTTCGCTGATTTTCAGAAGGCTCGCATGAAATGTCGAATGACACCGCCGAGGCTGCGCCGACGACGATGTGTTTGGCTGGCACTTGGCTGAACGGGCTGGCTCGTGAGCTGCGGACCGATGGCGTCGAACTTCGCCTTCTGTTCGTCGTTCAATGTTCCATAGAAGTCGTTGAGCGCCGAACTCACCGTCTTGACCGCTTGCAGCATCGCGTCGAGGCGTTTGCCGACCGCTGCGAGCCGCGCCGGCGGAGTGAGCGGAGTGTCGGCCGGGCACGCGGCCTTGAGGATGTCCGCCGCCTTGGCGGCGGCGTTCTGGAGTGCGACGAGACTTGCGCGTTGCGCATCGGTCGGGTTCACCGTCTGGTCGATCTCGGCGGTCGGCCAAGCGGTCACGTCGGATTGCGCAGCGCCGCAGTTCTGGACGAGCGAGCCGGCGGTCTTCGCCGCCGCCCGGCTCTTCTTGCGCTGATCCTCGCCAAGCGCCGTAAGCCGCGCCTTCTGCTCATCGCTCAGAAGGCCGAAGAATTTCTCCAGCGGCGGCTGCATGATCTCTACGGCTGCGATCATCGCCTCGATGCGCTTTTGCATGGCCGCGAAGCGACTTGGGGCGGTCAGCGCGATATCCGTCGGGCAGGCGGCCTTGATGTCCTGCGCCGCCTTGAGCGAGGCCTTGGCGAGATCGTCGAGCGCGGCGCGTTGTGCGTCGTTCGGCTGGATCGCCTGCTGGAATTTATCGATCGGCAGGCCGGCGATGTCGCCGCTGTCGTTGCCGCACATTTGCGCCAGCTGGCCGGTCTCGGCCTTCGGCGTTGCGGCGGCCGGCGTTGCGGCGGCGGGTGAGGCTTGCGGCAGGTAGCCGGTAAGGTCGTCGTAGCCGTAGGGCGTAAACATGCCGGCGTAGATGTCGTCGTAGCCGTAGCCCCAGAACGAGTCGTCGTAGTCATCGCCCCACAACGCGTAGTCATACATGTCGTAGTAGGCGAACGGCCAGAACAGCGGGCCGACCCATCCGTATCCGCCGTTATTGTGTCGCCACCAGCCGTGGCCGCCACCTCGTCCGTGGTGCCATCCCGCCGTCGCCGCGCGTGCGGTGAGGCGGGCACGGGTGTGCGGGCTGTGTAACGCGCTCGTATTGCGCAATGCGCGGGTGAACGAGCGGGAGTTCAACGCTTTGCGCACGGCATTGGAAGTGACAGTTGCGTGCAGCTTCGCGGTTGGCGGCGCTCCGTGGCCACGTGATATCGTCGGTCTGACCCTGACGTGATGCCCGCCAGCGGCGTGAGCTCTACCAGCGTGGCCAGCGGCGTGAGCTCTACCAGCGTGGCCACCGCCGTGAGCTCTACCAGCGTGGCCACCGCCGTGAGATGCACCACCGTGGCCACCGCCGTGAGATGCACCACGACCGCGATTTGCTGCGCTCGCGGGCAGCGCTAATGCGATCACAGCTACCGCCACCATCGCCAAAATGCGAATGCCAATCTTCCGCATAATACGTTCCTTCGGCGCCGAGTCGCGTCGGCGTTTTCTGATGTCGTTCAAATTCATCCGATCACTGCCGGAAGTACGGCAAGTGTCGTCCAGATCAGTGCTTGAATAGCTTAACAACAAAAACCTATGGCGGAGACAAATAAGCCACGTTGATTTAGATCAGTCATGTCAAATGCCGGACTTTGCCCTTGCAGCGCATGCAAAACAGAAACTCAAACTGAGGCACGACCGAACCTTGCCGCCCCATTCTTCTCTCAAAGCCCTCTTCTTCGATGTCTTCGGTACGCTCGTCGATTGGCGCGGCGGTGTCGCGCGCGAGGCGGAAAGCCTGCTCGCACCGCACGGCGCCAAGCTCGACTGGCTCTCTTTCGCCGATGCTTGGCGCGGCGAATATCAGGCGGGGATGGAAGAGGTGCGGTCCGGCGCAATTCCGTTTTCGCGGCTCGATGTCCTGCATCGCCGCAATCTCGACCGCATCCTCCCGCGCTTCGGCCTCGGCCATCTCGACGAAGAGATACGCGAAAAACTCAATCTCGCCTGGCATAGGCTCGATGCCTGGCCGGATGTGCCGGTGGCGCTCGCGCGGCTGCGCACACGTTTCCTGATTGCGCCGGTTTCGAACGGCAATATTGCGCTTCAGGTCGATCTCGCGCGCCGCAACGGCTTTCTCTGGGACGCTATTCTCGGTGCCGAAGTCGCCGGCGATTATAAGCCAAAACCGCGCGTCTATCTTTCGAGCGTGGAGGCTTTAGCGCTGCCGCCCGAAGCCTGCATGATGGTCGCGGCGCATACCTCCGATCTCGTGGCGGCGGCCGCCTGCGGGCTACGCACCGGCCATGTCGCGCGCCCGGACGAAGCCGGCCCCGGCAAGGGCGAAAGCGCGCCGGGCGTGCCGGTCGATCTGGCCGCGGCTAATCTCTTAGCCTTTGCCGAAGCGCTCGGCGCCTAAGGTCGATTAGGAGCATCCTGGCAGCATCCGGCGCAGCACATTGTCATGCCAGACAAAATGATGGACGAGCGCCGCTAACGCATGCAGGCCCGCGACGATCAGGATCGCATTCGCGAGAAGCCCATGCGCTTCCGCCACATTATGACGCAGAATCTTATTGCCCGCATCGAAGGCCGGGACACTGAAGAGGCCGAAATAGCTGTCGCCCTGGACCCAGACGAGAAAAATCCCGACCGGGATGATCGCGACAAGCAAAGCATAGAGGAGCCAATGCGCCGCTTTGGCGATGACCTGTAGAAAGCCCTGATCGGCCGGCGGCAGTTTGCGGCCGCGCGTCGCCCGCCACAAAATGCGCGCGATCAAAACAAGACCGAGGATGAGTCCTAAGGAAATATGGACCGACCGCGCGGCAATGCGCGGCCCCCCACTGGCGAAATCATCGATCACTTGCGCGCCGACCCATTGCTCGACGACGAGGGCCGCGGTCAGCCAATGCAGGCAGAGGGTGACGCTGTCATAGCGGCCGGGCCCAATGTCGATCTTCATCTGATGCATCCTCGAAAACTCGACGGCGACCAAGCCTTATCGCAGTGCCCCGGCGGACGGCAATTGATCCGGAGCATGATCCGAAACGCGCATGGCTTCGATCAATGATCGAGATCATGAAGCCGCGCGGCTTTCGGCAAGCGCCGCGATCACTTCCGTCTCCGCCATCTCTGGTGCAACCCATCGGAAATTCGGCAATTGATGCCGCGCGAAGGTGAATTGGCGCTTGGCATAATGGCGCGTGTCGCTTTTGCCGAGACGCACCGCCTCGGCGAGATCGAGCTCGCCTTCAAGATGGCGCAAGAGATGCGGCACGCCATGGGCGCGCATGACCGGCAGCGCCGGATCGAGCCTGCGAGCGCGCAAAGCTTCCACCTCGGTGAGCGCGCCTTCTGCAAGCATAGCATCGAACCTCTGATCGATGGCAGCACGCAAAGCCTTACGCTCAGGCGCGAGAAAGATAGCAAGACAATGATTGGCATCGAGCAGCGGCGTCTGCTTCAATCTTTGAAAAGCGGCGAGACTTTGCCCTGTCGCGGCAAAAACTTCGAGAGCGCGAAGAATCCGTTGCGGATCGCTCGGTCGCAGCCGTTCCGCCGTCGCCGGATCGCAAGCCGCGAGTTCGGCATGGAGAGCTTCCGACGGCCGGCCCTCGGCCCGCGCGCGGACTTCGGCCCTGATCGCCTCGGGCACTTTCGGAATATCGGAGAGGCCTTGCGTCAGCGCCTTGAAATAGAGCCCCGTGCCGCCGACGAAAATAGGCAGCAGGCCCTGCTCAAGAAGGCTTGCCAAAGTCGCTTCCGCATCATCGAGATAGCGGCCGACCGAATAATTCACCGCGCCATCGACATGGCCGAAGAGGAAATGCGGGGCCAGCGCCAGCTCCTCCGCCTTCGGCCGTGCGGTCAGAACGGCAAGATCGCGATAGACCTGCATGGAATCGGCATTGACGACGGCGCCGCCGAGACGCGTGGCAAGACGCACAGCGAGCGCCGATTTGCCGCTTGCGGTCGGGCCGGCAATGAGAATGGCAGAGATCGGAGTCATCCATTGAAACGAGGCTAATCGAACTCCGCCGGCGCGAATTCGCGATAGGTGGAGCAGAATTCGCAGGTCACGCCGATCTTGCCATTGTCGCCGACCATGTCCTTGCGTTCGTCGGGCGTAAAACTCTTCAGCATATTGGCGATGCGTTCGCGCGAGCAGCGGCAGGTGGCGCGCACATTCTGCGTCTCGAAGACCTTGACGCCGCGCTCGTGGAACAGCCGATAGAGCAGTCGTTCGCTCGACAGAGTCGGATCGACAAGCTCGTGATCCTCGATCGTGGCGGCGAGCGCCTTGGCCTCGACCCAGGCATCGTCTTCCTGCATTTCCGGCACGATCATACCTTCCGGCGCATCACCGGGCGGCAGGTCAGGCATGATTTGCCGCGCCCGCGAGGCGGGCAGGAATTGCGCCAGCAAACCACCGGCCCGCCATTGCATGCCGGCTCCGGTCAGATTTTCAGCCACGGCGAGGCGCACAAAGGTCGGGATTTGTTCGGACTGGCGGAAATATTGATGCGCCGCCGCTTCGAGCCCCTGGCCTTCGAGCGCGACAATACCCTGATAGCGCGACATGTCGCTGCCATGCTCGATCGTCAGAGCGAGATGGCCTTTGCCGAGCAGTTCCGCCGTCGGGCCGATCTCTGCGAGCCGTTCGGCATCGAAGCGGGCGAAAGCGCGCAAACCATCGGGCGAATCGAAATCGACGACCAGCATATTGACCAAGCCGTCGCTGCGCGTCTGCAACTGCAGCCGGCCGTCGAATTTGAGCGCGGAGCCCAATAGCACGGTCAGCACCGCGGCCTCGCCAAGAAGACGCGCGACGGGCGCGGGATAATCATGCTGGCCGAGAATCCGGTCGATCGAACTGCCCAGACGCACGACGCGGCCGCGCAGATCGAGCGGCTCGACCGCAAACGGCAGAATCTGATCATCCCGGCCTTCATCCGAGACCGGCCGCGAGACACTCGCCGTCTGCGGGTGAAACTCCGTCATTCTTCGAGCGCCCCGAAGCACCAGGAGAGAATGCCCTTTTGCGCATGCAGACGATTTTCCGCCTCGTCGAAAACGACCGATTGCGGACCGTCGATCACCGCGTCCGTGACCTCCTCGCCGCGATGCGCCGGCAGGCAATGCATGAAGATCGCATCCTTCGCCGCAACCGACATCAGCTTAGCATTCACCTGATAAGGTCTCAGGAGATTATGGCGGAAGCTTTCATCCTCGTCGCCCATCGACACCCAACAGTCCGAGATGACCGCATCGGCGCCGCGCACGGCCTCGTAAGGATCGCGCATCATGGTGAGACGCGTCTGCGTGCCGCGCGCCCAGGTGACGAGCTCCGGCGCAAGTTCGAGCTCGGCCGGAGTTGCCACATTGATGGAAAAATCGAATTTTTGCGCCGCATGAATCCAGCTCGCGAGCACATTATTGGAATTGCCGCTCCAGGCGATCGTGCGGCCTTTGATGGAGCCGCGATGCTCCTCGAAAGTCATGACATCCGCCAGCACCTGGCAGGGATGCGACTTCTTGGTGAGGCCATTGATGACCGGCACATCGGCATGCGCGGCGAGTTCCGTGAGCTGGGCGACGTCGAGAACCCGAATGACGATCGCATCGACGAAACGGGAGAGGACGCGCGCCGTATCGGCAATCGTCTCGCCGCGGCCGAGCTGCATCTCCTGGCCCGTCAACATGATGGTCTCGCCGCCCAATTCCCGCATCGCGACATCGAAGGAGACGCGGGTGCGGGTCGAAGGCTTGTCGAAGATCATCGCCAAGACCTTACCGATCAGCGGCCGCTGCGCGGCGAGCTCGCCCTTGCGGCGGCGGCGCTTGATGGCGAGAGCGGTTTCAAGAATATGCCGCAGATCGGCGATGGACATTTCCGAAAGATCGAGAAAATGCCGCGGGGAGGCGCAATCGGTTCCGTTTGTCGCACCGTTGATCATCCGGCCGCTCCTCTCAACGGCATGCCCTTTTGCGAATTCTTGCACAAAATGGGATGCGGCGGCTTCGAGCCGGCGTAGGCCTTCGGCGATCTCCATCTCGCTGATGATGAGCGGAGGCAAAACGCGTGCAACATTATCGGCCGCCCCGATGACGATGATTTTTTCCTTGAGCGCGGCGGCGACGAAATCGGCGATCGGCACATGGGTCTTGAGCCCGAGCAGCAGGCCTTCGCCGCGAACTTCGGCGATGACGCTGCGGTACTTGCCCTGCAATTCGGCGAGTTTTTCCTTCAAGAGCGCGCCCATGCGGGTGGAGCGCGCGAGGAAACCCTCCGCCAGCACAATATCGAGCACGGCATTGCCGATCGCGGTCGCCAGCGGATTGCCGCCATAGGTCGTGCCATGGGTGCCGAGCGTCATGCCCTTACTGGCCTCGCGCGTGGCGAGAAAGGCGCCGAGCGGAAAGCCGCCGCCAATGCCCTTGGCGATCATCATAATATCCGGCGTGACGCCGACCCGCTGATAGGCGAAGAGCGGACCCGTGCGCCCGATGCCGGTCTGCACCTCGTCGAAGATCAACAAGAGACCATTTTCATCGCAAAGGCGGCGTATGGCCTCGAGAAAGCTCTGCGGCAGCACGCGCACGCCGCCTTCGCCCTGGATCGGCTCGACGAGTATGGCGCCCGTGCGCGGCCCGATCGCCGCCTTCACCGCATCGAGATCGCCGAAGCGCACTTGATCGAAGCCGTCGAGCCGGGGCTCGAAACCTTCGAGATATTTCGGATTGCCGCCGGCCGCCAGCGCCGCCAGGCTGCGGCCGTGAAAGGCGCCTTCCAGCGTGATGATGCGAACTCTCTCGGGATGGCCGCTGACATAATGATATTTGCGCGCCGTCTTCACCGCGCCCTCGAGCGCTTCTGTGCCGGAATTGGTAAAGAAGACGAAATCGGCGAACGTCGCCGCAACGAGGCGGCGCGCCAGCTCCTCGGCCTGCGGAATCTGGAAGAGATTGGACGTATGCCAGAGCCGCTGCCCCTGGGCGATGAGCGTCTCGACGAGATGCGGATGCGCATGGCCCAGGCCGGTGACCGCAATGCCGCAGCCGAAATCCAGAAAGCGTTCCCCCTTTGTCGAGATGAGCCAAGCGCCTTCGCCCCGCTCGAAGGCAAGATCGGCGCGCGCATAGGTGGGAAGCAAGGCGGAGGTCACTCGAGCACTCCATGCATTATGTTTCTTGGCATTATGTTTCTAGGCAATAGGCTTCTTGGCAACATGCTGTTCGAAAGCGGCTGGAGATCCATCGGGGCCCCTATCACGCGTCTCTTGATCTCAAGCGCGGCATTTGATCCGCCTGCAAGACCGCGTCGGCGACCGCCGGCCGAGCCGGCCTAGATCGCGATTTTTTCGGCACGATCAGGCCAGTGCCAGCGGACCTCTGCCTCGTCAGCGCGCCACGCCGCTGCGGCCGCGCAAGCCCAAAATCAAAGTGCCGCCCCAGGAGGGCGGCAGCTCGACACAATACAGTTTAGGGATTTCAACGAGATCGGTCAAATATTACCCGCTAGAGCATTTGCAGCAAAAGTGGACACCGGTTTACCGATCTCGGCTGTTGCCGAGATCGGCGCTTTTGCGAAAATGCTCTAACTTCTTGTTTTAGACATCGGATATATCCGATGTCTCAGGGTCTTAGAGGTCGGATATATCCGACATCTCATAATGAGAGCGGCTTCGAAACGGTTGCGTGCGGGCACGCAACCTGAAACCGCTCTCGGCCTCGGCGCAGCGCAAAGCACACCCGCCACCGTCAGATTCTGTCACAACGCCCCGCACCGGCGCAGAAGCTGCTGTTGAAAACATCGGGGCGCCCACACGAACTCTGCGCGGGATTCAAGCAGTAGTGTAGCTTCCTCTGTGTCGACTACGACATCTCGTGCGGCGGACCCATTCTTGATGCGTACACTGTTGAACGACGCCGGTTTGCCGGTCGAGCGAGGATTCGTGATTCAGGCGATGCGGCGGCGGATTGCGGCATCAGCCCTTGGCAAAACTGTTCAAGATCACTTCAGAACCCAGATCGAGGAGGACTTAAATGTCCTGGACCGATGAGAGAGTGGAACTCCTGCGCAAGCTCTGGCTCGACGGGTTGAGCGCGAGCCAGATCGCCAATGCCCTGTCGAACGGTATTACCCGCAATGCGGTGATTGGCAAGGTGCATCGGCTCGGCCTCTCGGGCCGGGTCAAGACGTCGGCGCCGACTGCGCCACGGCCGCGCGTCAAGCCGCTGCGGCCGTCAACGCCACGGCCCAGCGTCCGCGGCAACACGGCGCTTGCCATCAAATCATTTCCTTTGGAGGCGCAAGAACCGCAGCGCTTCGAAGAGGTCGTCATCCCCATCTCGGAGCGGGTAACGATCATGGAATTGAAGGAGGCCATGTGCCGTTGGCCCTTGGGCGATCCGACGACGGCCGAATTCCGCTTTTGCGGCGCCAAAAAGCCGACGGAGGCCGCCGGCCCCTATTGCGCCTATCACAGCCGCATCGCCTATCAGCCGGTCCAAGAGCGTCGGCGCGATAGGGATCGCGAGCGGCGTGCGCAAAAATCGGCCTGAGCCAGAGGCAGGCAGGCTCACGCGCTCGCCTGCCTTACTCGTTCTTGCCGAAAGTCTCGTCGAAGGAATAGCCGGCGCCGCGAATGGTGCGGATCGGATCGCGCTCGCTGGCCAGCGACAAAGCCTTGCGCAGGCGGCCGACATGCACATCGACGGTGCGCTCATCGATATCGGCGGAAAGCCCCCAGACCGCATCGAGCAATTGCGATCGCGAGAACACCCGGCCAGGCTTCGCCATGAGATATTCGAGAAGCCGAAACTCGGTCGGCCCAAGATGGACGTCGCGGCCCGACCGATTGACCCGCCAATTTTCGCGATCGAGCCCGAGATCGCCGGCCATCAACATCGAGGAGACCCGATCCGGCCGCGCGCGGCGCAGCAGCGCGCGCACCCGCGCCATGAGTTCGGGCACCGAGAAAGGCTTGACGATATAATCGTCGGCGCCGATCGTCAGGCCGCGCACCCGTTCGCTCTCATCGCCACGCGCCGTCAGCATGATGACGGGCAGAGTGCGGGTTGCCTCCCGCGCCCGCATCCGTCGGCAGATTTCGAGGCCGGATACGCCCGGCAACATCCAATCCAGGATCACCAGATCGGGCGGCGATTCGATGAGGCGCAATTCGGCCTCGTCGCCACGTTCCACCCGCTCGACCACGAAGCCTTCAGCCTCGAGATTATAGGAAAGCAGGAGGCTCAAAGCGGCTTCATCCTCGACCACAAGAATTCGCGGTGCGCTGATAGCCGTCGACCCTGGACGCCCCGCCCCTGCCGGGCGTCCTTCAGCAGGAGATTGGGTAACACCGTTCATTGGCTAGCTCTCTCGGCTCACATCGCCGCCTGCGGCGCATCAGAGAACTGCGACGGTCCCTTCGGCCGATCCGTCGGCAAAGGCTCGCCCGTCACGAGGTAAACGACGGTTTCGGCAATATTGGTCGAATGATCGCCAATTCGCTCGATATTCTTCGAGCAGAACAGAAGATGTGCACAAAAGGAAATGTTCCGCGGATCTTCCATCATGAAAGTCAGGAGATCGCGGAACACGAAGTCTTCGAGCGCATCGAGCTCCACGTCGTTCGACCACACATTGCGGGCGCGTTCCGCGTCGCGCAGCGCATAGGCGTCGAGCGCGTCCTTGAGCAGCATGGCAGCGGCTTCATGCATGGATTTGAGACCGACGAGCGCGCGCGGAAAGCGCGGCTCCGACGACAGTTTGATCGCGCGTTTGGCGATGTTCTTGGCAAGATCGCCGACCCGCTCGAGATCGCCCGAAATTCGGATCGCGGCGATGATCTCGCGCAGATCGAGTGCCATAGGCTGCCGCCGCGCGATGGTCATGATGGCTTGTTCTTCGATGTCGCGCTGCAACAAATCGAGCCGCATATCGGTGGCGATCGTCGTATGAGCGAGATCCGTGTCGAGATTGGCGAGCGCATCCATCGCATCGCTCAACATCTTCTCCGAGATCCCTCCCATCTCGGCAATCTTGCGGCCGAGATCCTCGAGTTCCTTGTCATAGGCTCTGACTGTATGGTCGGACATTGGCTTTACCTCGCAACTGACCGATCAGCCGAAACGGCCAGTGATATAATTTTGAGTCTGTTGCTGGTCGGGCGACGTAAACAGATGCGACGTGCCGCCGAATTCGACGAGTTCACCGAGATACATGAAGGCGGTAAACTCGGAGACACGCGCCGCCTGCTGCATATTATGCGTCACGATCGCGATCGTGTAAGTATTTTTCAATTCGTCGATCAACTCCTCGACCTTGGCCGTCGAGATCGGATCGAGCGCCGAACAGGGTTCGTCCAAAAGGATGACTTCCGGCTGAATCGCCACTGTTCGCGCGATGCAAAGCCGCTGCTGCTGGCCGCCGGAGAGAGACAGGCCGCTGGCATTGAGCTTATGTTGCACTTCTTCCCACAATGCCGCCCCTTTCAGCGCGGTTTCGACGCGCCCGTCGAGCTCGCTCTTCGGCAGCTTTTCATAGAGCCTGATCCCAAAAGCGATGTTTTCATAAATCGACATCGGGAAGGGCGTCGGCTTTTGAAACACCATGCCGACTCGCGCCCGCAAGAGATTGAGATCCTGCTTGGAATCGAGAATATTCTCGCCGTCGAGCAGCACTTCGCCTTCCGCGTGCTGGCGCGGATAGAGATCATACATCCGATTGAGAACGCGTAGCAGCGTGGATTTACCACAGCCAGAAGGCCCGATCAGCGCCGTCACCTTGTTCGCGTAGAGCGGCATATTAACGTTCTTCAGCGCCAGATTCTCGCCGTAGTAGAACTGCAGGTTCTTGACCGAAATCTTGAGCCGTAGGTCTGGCTTAACCGCATTCGCATATGTCATTTAGACGACCTTTCGCGAACCGAGCACACGCGCTGAGATCGACAGGGCCAGCACGGCGAAAGTGATGAGAAGGGCTCCCGCCCAGGCGAGCTTCTGCCAGTCTGGATAGGGACTAAGGGCGAACTGGAAGATCACGACCGGCAGGCTCGGCATGGGTTCGTTGAGATTGGCATCGAAGAACTGATTGTTGAGGGCGGTAAAGAGAAGCGGCGCGGTCTCGCCGCTGACCCGCGCGATGGCCAGCAGCATGCCGGTGATGAGACCGGCCTTCGCCGCCCGATAGGCGACACGATTGATGACGAGGACGCGCGGCATGCCGAGCGCCGTGCCGGCTTCGCGCAAAGAGCCCGGAACGAGCAGGAGCATGTCTTCGGTCGTGCGGACCACAACCGGCACGACAATCACGGCGAGCGCGACGGCACCGGAAATACCGGAAAAATGGCCCATCGGCGCAACCATGATCTCATAGACGAACAGGCCGACGACGATGGAGGGGGCACTCAGCAGAATATCGTTGATGAAGCGCACCGTCGAGGCAAGATAGGTTCCGCGTCCATATTCGGCCAGATAAGTCCCGGCAAGCAGGCCGACCGGGGCGCCGAAGGCGACGCCGAGGACCGTCATGATGAGGCTGCCGACAATGGCATTGAGCAGGCCGCCAGCGCTGCCGGGCGGCGGCGTATTCTGCGTGAAGACAGAGAGCGACAGTCCGCCAAGACCCTCCCGCAGCAAGGCGAACAGGATGAGGACGAGCCAGGCGATGCCGAAAATGGCCGCGCCGTAATAGAGCACCACCGAAACGCCGTCGCGGCGGCGGCGCGCTTGGTAGATCTTCATGCCCCGCATGATTTCAATCCTGCGCTTTGCGTTCGATCCGCATCAGCATGTATCGCGCTATCGCCAGCACGAAGAAAGTGATGACGAAGAGGATGAGGCCGAGCTCGATGAGCGACGAGGTGTAGAGATCCCCGACGGCCTCGGTGAACTCATTGGCGATTTTCGCCGAAATCGTGGTGCCGGGCGCCAGCAGCGAGCCTGAGATGCGGTCCGCATTGCCGATGACGAAGGTGACGGCCATTGTCTCGCCCAGCGCGCGGCCGAGCGCCAGCATCGCGCCGCCGATGACGCCGGCGCGCGCATAAGGGATGACCACTTTGCCGACGACCTCAGAAGTGGTGCAGCCGACGCCATAGGCCGCCTCCTTCAGCACCGGCGGCACGGTCTCGAAAACATCGCGCGAGATCGAGGAGATATAGGGCAGGACCATGATGGCGAGAACAATGCCCGAGGTGAGTATGCCGATGCCATAGGGCGGCCCGGCAAAGAGCATGGACAGGCCGGGAATGGGACCAAAGACCGCAATCAGAAGCGGCTCAACATATTGCTGCACGAAGGGCGCAAAGATAAACAGGCCCCAAATGCCGTAGATGATCGAAGGGATGCCGGCCAGAAGTTCGATCGCGATGCCGATCGGGCGCTTCAGGCCTTGCGGGCACAACTCCGTCAGGAAGATCGCAATGCCCAATCCGATGGGAACCGCAAACAGCATGGCAATGGCGGAGGTGACGAGCGTGCCATAGACAGAGGGCAAGGCGCCGAAGCGATTCGTCACCGGGTTCCACACTTCGGTGAAGAGAAAGCCGAAACCGAAGGCCTTGATCGCCGGCAATGAACCGAGAAACAAAGAAAGGATAACGCCGCCGAGAAGGATGAGGACGCCGAGCGCCGCGGCCAGCGTCAGCCCATGGAAGGAGGCGTCACGAAGCTTGAACGAACGCAGCACCTGCGTTCGCTGGCCGGCACCCTTGTAAGTCAGTCGGCCGCTCTCCACCACCAAGTCCGCCAAGGTCGTCTACTCCGAACTTCATTCTAGACACGAGGGACACCGCGGCAAGCCAAGCTTTGGTACGGCAGGGCGGCAACATCATCGCAGGGATGGAAAGGGCCGCGATCGGCCCTTTCCGAAATGGCATGCTCAATTCATCAGCGCTTTGGTGTCGATGCCCTCGATCTTGGCAGCCCACATCTTTTTGATCTCGGCTTTGACATTGGCGGGCAGAGGAACGTAGGCGAGGTCTTCGGCGAGCTTGTCGCCCTTGGCATAGGCCCAGGCGAAGAATTTCAGCGCCGAGGTGACGGCGGCCGCATCCCGCGGCTTTTTATGCACGAGAATGAAGGTCGCGCCCGCAACCGGCCAAGAGTTGGGGCCGGCCTGGTCGGTCAGGATCACATAATAGCTGTCGGCATGTTCCCAATCGGCATGGCCGGCGGCGGCTTGGAAGGATGCGGCAGTGGGGGCGACCGCCTTGCCGTCCTTGTTGATGACTTTGACGTAGGTCATCTTGTTCTGCAGGACATAGGCATATTCGATGTAGCCAATCGAGCCCTTCGTTTGCAGCACATTATTGGCAACGCCTTCATTGCCCTTGGCGCCGATGCCGACCGGCCAGTCGACGGAAGTGCTGGCACCGACCTTGGTCTTCCAGTCGGCGCTCACCTTGGAGAGATAGTTCGTCCAGATGAAGGTCGTGCCCGACCCGTCGGAGCGGTGCACGACGGCGATCGCCAGCGACGGCAGCTTGACCGTCGGGTTGAGCTTCTTGATCGCCGGATCGTCCCAGCTCTTGATCTCGCCGAGATAGATCTTGGCAAGCGTCGGGCCATCGAGCACCAAGTCGCCGGGTGCGATGCCCGGGAGATTGACGGTCGGCACGTCGCCGCCGACCACGGTCGGGAACTGAACGAGCCCGTCGGCCGCGAGAACTTTGGGCTCGAGCGGCATGTCGGAGGCGCCGAAAATGACCGTGTTCGCAATGATCTGCTTGATGCCACCGCCAGAGCCGATGGACTGATAGTTGAGGCCGATGCCGGTTTCTTTCTTATAGGCATCCGCCCATTTGGCATAGATCGGGTAGGGGAAGGTGGCACCTGCACCCGAAATATCTGCCGCCTTGGCGCCTACAGTCGAGAAAGTCGCCACGGCCGCAATCAGCGCCGTACGCACGAGGGTATTGAACATTGTCTTATGCCTCTCGAGGCTGAAGTGAACAGTGACGCAACGGGCCGAACTTCGCCGAGAGCGAGCGCTCTCAATCCAAAGGCCAGAGCATTTTCGGGCGGTGATCTGCGACTTGCTTTGCCTGAAGATGCTTCTGGTGGCCGCGCGTCGGCAGGACCCTAGGGGCGCCCCGAGAACCAATAACGACAGTTACATGACATTTACATGACACGCGCCAGCCGATGTTAGTCTTGGGCTCTAAACAGTGGCAGCAAGACGCTGAAGCTCGCGCCTTCACCGACCTTGGATTCGATGTTTAGGCGGCCGCGGTGGCGCGCAACGATGTGTTTCACTATGGCGAGGCCGAGGCCTGTCCCACCCTTGGCACGGCTCTCGCCGGCATCGACGCGATAGAATTGTTCGGTGAGACGCGGCAAATGTTCGAGCGCGATGCCCGGCCCATAATCGCGAACCGTCAACACCGCCTGCCGGCCTTGGATCGCAATAAATATATCCACAGCCTTGTTTTGGGTGGCAGCATCGGCAGCGCCGTATTTGATGGCGTTCTCGATCAAATTTTCCGCCACTCTGAGGAGTTCGTCGCGATCGCCTGCAACGACGGCTGCGGCCGGCGCCGCAATGTTCAATTCGACCTGCTTGTCATGCGCCATGGGCGACAGAGTATCGACGATATGGCGCAAGATGCCGACGAGATCGACTGGCGTGTCGGGACGGACGTGAAGATGCTGCTCGATCCGCGACAGAGAGAGCAGATCGTCGACGAGGCGCGACATTCTTTGCGCCTGCTCGCGCATGATGATGAGAAATTTGGTGCGGGCCGCCGAGTTGTCGCGGGCCGGCCCTTGCAAGGTCTCGACAAAGCCGAGCAGCGAAGCAAGCGGCGTGCGCAGCTCATGGCTCGCATTGGCGACGAAATCAACGCGCATGCGTTCGAGCCGGCGCGCCTCCGTCAGATCGTGCAAAGACAGGATCAAGGCCGGTTCAAAGGCATCGCCGCCGAAAGGCGCGATGCTGACTTCGAAGGAGCGTTCGACCGGCACCTTTTCGAGCCAGATCACGCGTTCGCCGCGGCCGCCGGCGCGCACCCGCGCGACTGAATTGAGTACGTCGGGCGAGCGCAAGCTGCGGGCCAAAAGCTCATCCCGCCGCAGGCTCGGTAAAAGCGCCCGCGCCGCGGCATTGGTGGCAATCACCCGGTCATCTTCGCCAATGACCAAAGTCGCCTCCGGCAGAGCCTCGAGCAATTCGCGGATGAGCGAAAAGTCCCGCTGTCTGATGTCCTCGCTTATATGCATCGCCAAACCCAGCCTCGCAGGGCCGCGGCCGTGCAGCGCCTGCGCGAGGGCCACCCCCTCGCACTTTCGCTTTAAGCGCGTTGCGTGAGATTGCAAGCGAGGCGATGCGCCCGCATGAGGCGAGGCAGGATCAGGATCTCCCTGAAGAGCCTCTCGGCCCGCGGCCTCAGCTCTCGCCGCCGGGCTGCCAGAGCGTGTCGCCGCCAGCGTGGCGATTGATGTGGCGGGCCGCGACGAAGAGGAAATCCGACAGCCGGTTGATATATTTGAGGGCCGGCTCGCCGACCTTTTCACCGGGCGCGGCGGCGAGCGCCACCATCAACCGTTCGGCGCGCCGCACCACGGCACGCGCGACATGCAGTGCGGCGGCCGCCTGCGAACCACCCGGCAAGATAAAGGAAGTGAGCGGCGGCAGCTCCGCATTCAGCGCGTCGATCTCGCGTTCCAGCCGCTCGACTTGCGATTGGCGCACGCGCAGCGCCCGCGTTTCGCCCTCCGTCTGTGGCACGCAGAGATCGGCGCCGAGATCGAACAGGTCATTTTGGACCGCAACCAAAGTCTCTGCGAGCCCGACCCCCGCGGCGAGATCGGAAAGCAAAGCGCGCGCGACGCCGATGCAGCTATTGGCCTCATCGACCGTGCCATAGGTTTCGATCCGCAAATCATCCTTGCGGCGCCGCTCCCCGGAGCCGAGCGCCGTCGTCCCTGCATCACCGCTGCGCGTATAGATTTTGTTGAGTGTCACCATGGCGCAATTTCCAAGCTTAGCATCTGGATCTCAGCTGCGGAAATACAAGACGCCGATGATGAGAAGGATCGCCAGGAACTGCAGCCCGACGCGCCAGCGCATGAGCTTTTGCGAAAGATTTGGGCTGCCGCCGCGCAGCATGTTCGCAAGGCCCATGAACAAGACGAAAGTGACGGCAAGGATCGCCACAGCGACCATAGAATTGGACAATGTATGCATGCGGTTTCCGCCTTGAGCGCGATGCCATCACATCGCCCGCGCAACTTGATCATGTAATCTTAGTTCACGGCATCATCGACTTCGCGGCGTAAACTTTCGCGCAAAGCCCGTCGACTTGCCGTATCGACTTGCCCTATCCTGCGCGCCTTGAAGCCCAAGTCAATGCGACGCACGGCCTTGCGAACGGGCGACGGCCGAAATCGCTCCCCGTGCCGATCGGCAGGCTCGCGCTCAATAGCGCCGCAGCAGACGCTCGAGATAGTCCATTTCTTCGCGCGGGCGCGAGGGATCGCTCAGCCGCCGGCGCAATTCTTCGAGCACGCGCTGGGCCCGCTGCGCCGCCGGCAGGCCCATCGGATCGTAGCGCGAATTCGGATTGAAGGGGGACCCGCCGCCGATCGGCCGGCCGAGCGGGTCGGTCCCGCCCTCTTGTTCGGCTTGCGGCGAGGCCTCGTCGCCTTCACTTTCACCCTCGCCTTTCCCTTGCATCTGCTGGGCAAGCTGCTCGGCGCCCCGATGCAGCGCCTCCAGGGCGCGGCCTTGCGCATCGACAGCGGCGCCATTCCCCTTTTCGCCACCTTGCGCCAGGCCCTGTTCGGCTTCCTGCATGGCGCGGCGCGCGTCGTCGAGACCTTGCTCGCTTTGGCCAGTCTGGCGTAGCTGCTTTTGCAATTGCTCGAGGCGATTGCGGAGCGCCTGCTGCTGCTGGCGCAGAGCCTCGCTGCCATCTTGGCCTTGTCCTTGCTCTTGGCCTTGTCCTTGTCCTTGGCCTTGTCCTTGCTCTTGGTCTTGGCCCCACCCCTGTTGGCCTTGGCCTTCTTGACTTTGGCCTTGGCGATGCGTCTCGTCGCGCAAATTCTGCTGCTCGCGCATCATTCGATCGAGCTCGTTCAGCGCACGGCTCATTTCGCGCCGGCCAGGATTGGCCTGACGGTGCTGCGCCATCTCCAAATTGTCGAGCGTGTTCTGCAATTGCTCCAGCATCCGTTGCGCACTGGCGCGGTCGCCGGCGCGTGCCATCTCCTGCATCCGGTCGAGCATCGCCTGCAGATCCTTGCGCGAAATCGACTTCGGCCCGTTCGGTCCGGGCGCGGATTGATCCTGCGCATTGCGCTCGCGCTGCTGCTGGTCGGCGAGTTCGTTCAAAAACTTATCCATCGCCGCGCGCAAATTCTCGGTCAATTTGCGGATCTCTTCATCCGGCGCATTGCGCTGCAATGCCTCGCGCAATTGCCGTTCGGCCGCGCGCAGGTCGCGCTCGGCATCGGACAGATCGCCATTCTCGATCTGCAGCGCCATGTTCCAGAGAAAATCCGCAACGGCGAGAAGATCGGCGTCGCTCTTGGCTTGCCGCAGCATATGCGTGGCGACATCGAGGCCGAGATAGACGGAGGTGCTCGTCGCGAAGACCTCCGGCGCGATCATCAACGCTTCCAGCGCCGTCTCGACCCGGTCCTTGTCATCGGGAAACAGCACGAGATCGCGCCTTTGCTCCGCAAGCGCACGCGCAAGCGGCTTGACGAAATGCTTTTGCGGCAAACTGATCTCGATCGGATCGCTCTTGCCGTCATTGCCGCCTTCATCGCTCGCCGTCAGCGTCATCTTGACCCGCGCCCCGGCCCAGGGATGATCGGAGAGATCCGTGGTCATTTCCGTCTCGCCCAATCCGCCGGGCCCCGGCGGCAGAACGAGCGCAATGCGCGGCGGCGCAACGAGGGAGCGGAGCCGGCCCTTCGCGCCTTCGACATGCGGATCGGCAAAATCTGCTGCTGCGGCGGCGACGCCGTAGTCGTCCTCGATCTTATAGGAGAGGGTGAGGCTGCCGCGCAGGTTCGCCCGCGGTGCGTCGGTCAGTTCGATTCGCGGCGGCTTGTCGGGAATGACGACAAGATCGAAGAAGCCGAGCAAAGCGCCGGAGTGCCTTATGGCGAGCCGCGCGTCGCCGCGCAGAACGAGACGATGCTCATGATCGTCCGGCACCGGCTGGGCAGCTTTGACCAGAGCTGTCTTGGCTGGAGGTATCTTGGCGGGAGGTGTTTTGGCAGGCGGTTTGCCGGCTTCTTTGGCGGCGGCCTTCGCCGCCTCTTCCAACCCGCCGGCGGTTTCCAGACGCAAATCGCCGCCGGAGGTGCGGACGATGACGGTCGAGCCGATCGGCACGACGATCTTTTCGGGACGATCCGTGCTGGCGCCCTCGGCGGCGAGCTTCAAGAGCACCGGCGGCTTGCCGGTATAGAGCGGCGGATCAATCCAGGCATCCACCCGATAACCGCCGTCTTGGCCGGCGGCGGCGCGCCAGTCGAAGGCGCTGGCGACGCGCGCATATTTCTCCGGACCGGCGACAAAGGCGCTGGCAATCAAAGCCACGAGCACACCCGCGCGCAGCGCATAACGGTCGAAATCGACCATGCGCGGCGACGGAAGACCCGCCCGCAAGGCTGCGACATTGCGCGCCATCCGCAGGCGATGAAGCGTCCAGAGTGCCCGCGTTGCCGGATCCTCCCCGGCATTGGCAAGCGCATCGTCGAGGCTTGAGGCCGGCCGGTGCGCGAGTCCCGAGTCGCGGTCGATGCGGCTCAGCGCCTCGCGGCGCGACGGTTGGCCCAGCCTGAATAAAGGCAGAAGCGCGGCGGCAAAGGCGAGCCCAAACAGCACCACCCCTGCAATACGCCAGACCCGCGTCACCTCGAGCCAGAGCCCGGCAAAGGACAAAGTGATGAAGAGGCCGGCGATCAGCAGAGGCGGCATTATGGCGCGCCACAGCTTTTCCCAGATGAGTGCGGCGCGGGCCAAATCGACCAGCCGGTCGAGGCGACGCGAAAAGCCGCTGTCGGGCGGCGGCACAGCGCCGCGCTTTGGCTCTCTTTTGCTTCTCTTGTTCAATCAAGGCTCCACAGCGCGGCCGCACACCACTCTAAACGATGCTTCTCCTAGACGGACAACGGTCCTAGATCACGAGAGCCGCGGCAGCCAGCACCAATCTGCGGCGCGCCACCGATGCTGTACGTTGGTCTCTTTTTGCGAGATGCGCGGCTGGGTCGGTCCCGCCGTTCCAAACAAGCGGCCTTGCCACTGCAACGGCTACGCCCTTCAAACATCAACGCTTTAAGATAATACTGCTGCGAGCCATCGCCAGCGCAGCAGCCATTATTCATGCCAACCAAGCCGGAATTTTGTCGAGACCGATCAAATCGGCGTAAGTGCCGCGCGGGCGGATCACGGCATAATCGCCGCCCTTGACCAGAACCTCCGGCACGAGCAGGCGGGAATTATAGGTGCCGGCCTGGACCGCGCCATAGGCGCCAGCCGACATGATCGCCAAGAGATCGCCTTCCTGCGGCTCCGCCAGCTCACGGGCAAGCGCGAGATAATCGCCCGTCTCGCAGACCGGGCCGACGACATCGGCGATGATCTTCGGCCGGTCCGGCGCCGAGGCGCGGACGGGCAGGATCTCATGATAGGCTTCGTAAAGCGTCGGGCGGACGAGATCATTCATCGCCGCATCGACGATTACGAAACGCTTGGCTTCGCCGGTTTTCACATAGAGCACGCGGGTGACCAATATTCCGGCATTGCCGACGATCAGCCGGCCGGGCTCGAAGATCAGCCGGCAGCCGAGATTGCCGAGCCGGCGCTTGACCACTTCGGCATAGCGCAGCGGATGAAAACTCTCGGGATCATCGCCCTCTTGATAGGGGATGCCGAGACCGCCGCCGAGATCGACATGCTCGATTCTATGGCCGTCCTCGCGCAAGGTGAGGAGAAAATCGGCGACGATGGCAAAGGCATTGTCGAAAGGTTCGAGCGTCGTGATCTGCGAGCCGATATGCATGTCGAGGCCGGTGACTTCGAGGCCCGGGAGCGCCGCCGCCGCGCGATAGACGTCGCGCGCGGAAGAAATCGGAATACCGAATTTGTTTTCCGATTTGCCGGTCGCGATCTTGGCATGCGTCTTGGCATCGATATCGGGGTTGACCCGCAAAGCGATGCGCGCCGTCTGGCCGCGCGAACTCGCGAGAGCCGACAGCGCCCGCAGCTCCGGCTCCGATTCGACATTGAAGCAGAGGATGCCTTCATCGAGCGCATAGGCCATCTCCTCCTTCGTCTTGCCGACGCCGGAAAAAGTGATCCTGTCGGCGGCGACGCCGGCGGCGCGGGCGCGCCGCAGCTCGCCTTCGGAGACGACATCCATCCCGGCGCCGAGCCGCGCGAGGCTCGTCAGAACCGCCTGGTTGGAATTGGCCTTCACTGCATAGCAGACGAGCGTCGCAAGCCCCTCGAAGGCGGCTTTGAAGACCTCGTAATGGCGCGTCAAGGTCGCCGAGGAATAGCAATAGAAGGGGGTGCCGACTGCAGTGGCAAGCCGGATAAGATCGACATCCTCGGCATGCATCACGCCATTCTTCAGGCCGAAATGATGCATCGACGGGTCAATTCACCAAGGGATCGAGAAAGAAGGATTTGTAGGCCGGCGTCACCGCCGGGGGCTTCGCCGGCAGTGCCGGACCGGCGTTGGGGACCTGGCTTGCAGCGGTATCGAGTGATGCCGCAGGCAGGCCCGACGACGGCGTCGCTGGAATTCGTCTGGCTCACTGGCGCGGAAGTCGCCTGGCTGTCCGGCGCCGCCGCATCCGGCGGCGGCTCCAGCGGCCCGCGGCGGGCGCAGCCGGCAAGCGTCAGAACCAGCAACGCCAAGACGGCGGCTCCTCCGAGCTTACGAAGTAAGGGATAAATCACGCAAAAGCTCCCGCAAGGCGCGCCTCTATATAGACGAAGCCTCCCCCTGGCGAAAGCCGGGGCGGCCCAATTCGGCCGAAACAGCCACGGGTGTGTCCGCAGAGAAGCGGCGCCTCAATCCCCCCTCCCCAACAGCGCCAGCCAGCGCCGTGCCTGGGCTTCGACATTTTCGGGCGCCGTGCCGCCATAGCTCGTCCGGCTCGCAACCGAATTCTCGACGCCGAGCACGGCAAACACATCCTTGCTGATCCGCGGCTCCTCCGCCTGCATCTCGGCAAGGCTCAAATCTTCGAGCCCGACGCCTTTTTCGGCCGCCAGCGCCACAAGCCGGCCGGTGACATGATGCGCCTCACGGAAAGGCATGCTGAGGCTGCGCACCAGCCAATCGGCGAGATCGGTCGCAGTCGAGAAGCCGGCAGCAGCAGCAGCCTTCATCCGCGCGAGGTCGGGCGTGCAATCGCGCAGCATGCCGGTCATGGCGGCAAGGCAGAGGGAGAGGCTTTCGAGCGCATCGAAAGTCCCCTCCTTATCCTCCTGCATGTCCTTGGAATAAGCGAGCGGCAGGCCCTTCATGACGATCAACAGGCCGGCCAGCGCGCCGATGATCCGGCCCGATTTGCCGCGCACCAGTTCGGCGGCATCGGGATTGCGCTTTTGCGGCATGATCGAAGAGCCGGTCGAAAACCTGTCCGACAGGTGCAGAAAGCCGAATTGCGGCGTCGCCCAAATGACGATCTCTTCGGCGAAACGCGACAGATGCATGGCGCAGATCGACGCAGCCGCCAGAGCTTCGAGCACGAAATCGCGATCCGCCACGCTGTCGAGCGAATTGGCAGTCGGCCGGTCGAAACCGAGCGCCGCGGCCGTCGCGGCGCGATCGATCGGAAACGAGGTGCCGGCGAGCGCCGCAGCGCCGAGCGGACATTCATTGAGCCTTGCCCGCGCATCCTTGAAGCGGGAACGGTCGCGGCCGAACATCTCGACATAGGCGAGGAGATGATGGCCGAAAGTGACCGGCTGGGCCGGCTGCATATGGGTGAAGCCCGGCATCACCGCGCCGGCATGGACGAGCGCCTTTTCGGCGAGCGTGATCTGCAGCGCCTCGATTTGGCTGTCGAGCGTATCGATGGTGGCGCGGATATAGAGGCGGAAGTCCACCGCCACCTGATCATTGCGCGAGCGTGCCGTATGCAGCCGCCCGGCGTTTGGCCCGATCAAGACCGCGAGCCTCGATTCGATGTTCATATGAATATCTTCGAGGGCGCGCGAAAAACTGAAATTTCCGTTCTCGATTTCGCCACGGACTTCGATTAAAGCCTCGCTGATCGCTAAGGCGTCGGCCTCGGCGATGATCCCGGTCTGCGCCAGCATGGCGACATGGGCGAGCGAGCCGGAAATGTCGTAATCGGCGAGCTTGCGGTCGAAGTCGATCGAGGCATTGATCTCCTCCATGACCTCGTCGGGGCCGCTGGCAAAGCGCCCGCCCCACATTTTGTTGCTCATCATCTCAAGCTCTCACAGTCTCGCGCGCTCGCATCGAAGTCTCGCCATAGGGTCAAGCCGAAATGACAGAAGAAGACGATCCCGGCAAAGCGTCGATCCGAATCCGCTTCCCGGCTCCCCTCATTGCCGTCGTTGCTTTCGCCGCAGCGCTGGCGTTTCTATACGCGACGAAGGCGTCTCATCGCAATGAAGCCGCGGCCGAGGCCAAGGCTTGTCCCATGACGCAGGCGGTGATCGGGCGTCTCAAGCCGCTGATCCGCGGCGAAGTCGCGGCTTTGGCGCTGGCGAGCCAGCCGCGGCCCATGCCGGAGCTCACATTCGCCGGTCCGGACGGCAAGCAAGTCAAGCTCTCGGATTTCCGCGGCCGCGACATTCTCCTCAATCTCTGGGCGACCTGGTGCATCCCCTGCCGGCGGGAAATGCCGGCGCTCGACCGGCTTGAAGCGAAGCGCGGCGGACCCGATTTCCAGGTCGTCGCGATCAACATCGATACGGCACGGCTCGACCGGCCGAAAGCCTTTCTGAACGAGATCGGAGTGAAAAGCCTGACCTTTTATGCAGACGCCAAGGCCGATGTCTTCGAGATTTTGAAACAGGATGGCAAAGTTCTCGGCCTGCCGACGACCATATTGGTCGGCAAGGACGGCTGCGCCATCGGCACACTGGCCGGACCGGCGCAATGGGATTCCAACGAGGCTCTGGCCCTCTTCGACGCCGAAAAGGGATAGCGGCAGAGATCTTGCGTTGGATAGCGCGAACGACGCCCTCGCCTACCGATCAGGATCTCTCCATGCCGTCAGTGCAGGATTATGCTCTCATCGGCAATTGCGAAACTGCCGCGCTCGTCAGTCCGGAAGCTTCGATCGACTGGCTCGCATGGCCTAACTTCGACTCACCCTCCTGCTTCGGCGCACTTTCCGGCACGCCCGACAGAGGTTTTTGGCGCATCGCGCCGCGAGATGCAGACGCGCGCTTCACGCGGCATTACCGCGACCCGACGCCGATCCTCGAAACCGAGATCGAGACCACGACGGGCAAGGCCCGCATTATCGATTTCATGCCGACAAAGATCCGCGACAGCCATGTCGTGCGCCGCGTCGAAGGTCTTGCCGGCGAGATCGCGCTTAAGAGCGAATTTTGCATCCGCTTCGGCAATGGCACGATCAAACCCTTCGTCCGCCGCCACGGCGACAATAGTCTGCACTTCATCGTTGGACCTGATCGCGCCACGTTGCGAACGACATTGGTGCATGACGCGCATGGCGAGATCTATCGCGGCGGCTTCACGCTTTTGGCCGGCGAAACAATGGATTTCAGCCTCACCTATACGCCGGCCTATGCCGATGCGCCGCGCCTCCTCGATCCGGCGATCGTGCTGGAACAGACGGAACGGACTTGGCAGGCCTGGATCGGCCGCTGCACTTATGAAGGCCCTTACAGCGAGGCGGTCATCCGCGCGCTCATCAGTTTGCGTGCCTCGATCTTCCAGCCGAGCGGCGCCATTGTCGCCGCGGCCGGGCCGCCATTGGGAGAGGCTGAAGACGCTCGATTCTGCCGGCTCTCGGGCGCGCATCTCAGCATGTGCGCGCTTTTCGATGCGGGCTATGAGATCGAGGCCAAGGCCTGGCGCAATTTTCTACTGCGCGCCATTGGCGGCGATGCGGCGCAATTGCAAAGCCGCTATGGCGTCACCGGCGAACGCCTGGCGGGCGAGGCCGCGCCGCTCTCTCTCTATTGCGAGGTGATGATCGCGCTTTGCGAAAGCCGCAGGCGCGGTCTCAATCTCGATCCCGAGGATTGGAACCTCGAATGCGAGCTTCTGTGCCAGATCGAAGCCATGCGCTTTGGCAAAGCGCAGGATGGAGCCGCGCAAGACGCTTACGGCAACCTGATAGCTCTGCTGGCTCTCGATCGCGGCATCGAGGGCATCGAGACATTCGGCCTCGCCGGCCCACGCGATCACTGGCGCGAGCTGCGCACGCGCCTGTCAGCGGAGATTGACACCCAGCCCTTCGATGCCGACGCGCGGCTTCTCAGCCTTTTCGGCCCCGACCTTCTGCCGGAGCAGGACAAGCGCCTCCATGATACGCTCGCGGCGATCGAGCAAAGCGCGATGATCGACGGTCTCATCCGGCATCGACACAAAGAGGTGGCCTCGGTTTCGGCAAGCTTCGCCTATGTCGAGGCGCTCGCACGCGATCAGCGCATCGGCGAGGCCCATAAGCTTTTCGAACGGCTCATCGCGCTCGGCAATGATCTCGGCCTCTTGGCCGAGACTTACGACGTCGGAACGCGACGGTTCGCCGGCTCATTTCCCGATACCGCCGCCCATGTCGCGCTCATCAATGCCGCCTATGCCATCATGCGCGCGGAGCAGATGTAAGATCCACGCCTTAGAGTCCCCACGGTCCTTTGGGCGCTGTGTTGGAGGCGCCCGGCACAAACTCCGGAACGACATGCGGCGGCGGCGCAACGGCGGCCGGCGGCACATCATGCCCGCCGGCATAGCGCACCAGCGCCTCGATCCGGCTCTCGATCGAGGGATGCGTCGAGAACCAGCTTCGCTCCGGCGCCATGGCCGGGCTTTCGATGAACAAGGCCGACATATGCGCGGAAGCCTGCGGGACTTGCGGCGCCAGCTCGATCTTGCGCAAGGCGGAAATCAAGCGCATCGGGATTTTTGGTGAGTTCGACCGAACCGGAATCGGCGAGATATTCGCGCCGGCGCGACAAGGCAAAGCGGATCAGGACGGCAAGCCCCCAGGTAGGTGCGATGATCGCGACAGCGATGACGATCGCGATGCCGCGCCACCCGAGGATTTGCGGCCGGAGTCGCTCGTCCGATGAATCGCAGCCGAAGAGGACCGGCCCAAACGAAACCCGAACGGCAAATTCCAATTGTTGAAGATGAGTTGGCCGACGAAGGAGAAAATGCCGGCAAAGATCGATAGCGACGACGAGAAGCTGCGTGTCGCGATTGCGGATGTGAGTCAGCTCATGGCCGAGAACCGCTTCGATCTCGGCATCGTCGAGGCGCTCGATCAAGGCCGCGCGTCACCGACGATCGAATAATTGCTGTCCGCAAACCCGCGGCGAAGGCATTCAGCCAGTCGGTCTCGATGATCTTCAACGCGGGCATCGGCAGGCCGCGCGAAATGCAGAGATTTTCGAGGGCATTATAGAGCTTTTGCGCATTTTGCGCTCGACCTCTGTCGAGCCCGTCGCGAGATCGATCAGCTTTTGATGGAAAGGCGATAGGCAATCGAAAAACCACAGCGCCGCACCGGCCATGGCGAAAGGCCAAAGACGAAGATAATCATGCAGGGCTCTCGGCCATGATCCGCGCCAGCGAGCCGCCATTGCCCGCCGCGCCAAGGAGGCGAAAGCATAGACGAGCGCTTGCAAAGAAGGCGAAGCCAAAGAGCAGGAGGACAGATGCAAGCCTGTTCATGCCGATCTGCGAATAGACCGAGCTTGACCATGACATGCGCTCGGCCTTTTCGCGGAACATGGCCGGCCGGCCAGTGCCGTGCCAAGCAAATTCGCCCCCCTATCATTTCGAAGCATAGCGCTATCGGACGCTACCCGATCGGCTCAGAACTTCCCGCTTCGCCGGGATCGCACTTTCACACCAATTGCTCGGTCGACTTGCGGTCAGCTCTGCTCGATCGCCTGTTTTTCGGCGGCATCGACATTGAAGAATTCCTGCAGCGCAAAGCCGAGCGAGGCGGCAAACAGCGCCGCCGGCATAGCTCTCGCGCGAGGCATTATATTCGGCAGCCGCATTGTTGAAGAAGCGGCGCGCCGCGGCGATCTTGTTTTCGAGTCGGAGAGATCGCTCTGCAATTGCAGAAAATTCTGATTGGCCTTGAGGTCGGGATAGGCTTCGGCAAGCGCGAACAGACGCCCGAGCGCGTTCGACAAAGCCCCTTCGGCGGCGGCTTGCGCGGCGGGCCCCTGCGCCGTGGTTGCCGCATTGCGAGCCTTCACCACCTCTTCCAGCGTGCCGCGTTCATGCGCAACATAGCCCTGCACAGTCGCCACGAGATTGGGGATGAGATCATGGCGCTGCTTCAATTGCACGTCGATATCGGAAAAAGCCTTGCCGGCAGCGCTGCCGCAACGACACAAGGCCGTTGTAGGTGAGCACCAGCCAGATCCCCAGAAGAATGAGGATGCCGAGAAAGATCCAACCTGCCATCTTGGGCCTCCTAGAGCCGGCGCATGTCGCGCATAATCAATAATCAATCGCAAGCCGTGTGGATCTGCGCAGGTGCGGTTCAGCACAGACCAAAAGGAATTTATGAGCCGCGCGCATTACCATCATAAGACGGAAGGCCCGAAACAAGAAAGCCGCGGCCCCTCGCCAGGACCGCGGCTTTGCAAATGACTTCGGTTTGGCTCAGGCCTGCTGGATGGCCGAAAGCATCCAGCCTCCGGGTCCGGAACCGGCCGGACGCACGAAGGTCCAGACCTCGCTCACCTCCTCCGGCTGATTGGGATTGCCGGAGACGATGCGGCCACTGGCGCGATCGACCATTGTGTCGACGAGCGAGAAATGCATGGCGACAGTGGCGTATTCGGCGCCGCCCTCGCGCCAGGCCTCGGCGAGATCGCCCTTGAGGAGCTTGACCCCCGAGATGCGATTGACGGTGCCGCGGCGCGCATTGCCGGCAAGCTCCTCACTGAAATAGCCGACCATTTCGGGTGTCGCGAGCCGACGCAAATGGTCGAGATCCTCGTCGCTGAAGGCGCTTTGGACCTCGCCGAGCCGGCGCTCGAAGGCGTCATAGTCTTGCGCATCGATCGGCAGCGGCGCACCGCCGCCGCCCATCCCGCCAAATCCGCCAGGCTGCGGGCCGGCGCCGACATAGGACGAGCCTTGCGGCCCGCCGGAGAAGGCCGGCTGGCGATTGCGGAAATAATTCATGACGAAGCGCACCAGGAGATAGATCAGGCCGATTTGCAGCAGGAGCCCGAGGATGGACGAACCGCCACTGAAGCCGCCGAACAAGCCGTGGCCGAACAACAGGCCGAAGAGGCCGGCGCCGAGGAAGCCGCCGAGCATGCCACCGAAGAGGCCATGGCCGAAACTGCCGCCGAAGAGGCCCGGCGAGCGCATCCCGCCACCGGGTTGGAAAACGCCCGGATTGGGCGTCGTCGAGCGCTGAATTGGCGCCGCCGAGGTCATCGGCGGCGAGCTGAAAGTGCGGCTGCCGCGGCTTCCCATGGAAAAACCACCGCCGGGCCGCGCAAAGGCGTCGCCCGCCATGCCGAGGCTGAGCAAGGCAGCGAGCATCAGAATGAAAGCTTTCGAGCGAAACGACAAACGAAACGACATGAGAAGATCCTGCTGAACCGGGCAAGCGTCGCCCGGCCGCCTCAATATGGGAAGACGGGCGCCAATCTGCAAAGAGGCAATCTACAAAGAGGGATGTCCAAAGCGGCAAAGAGGCGGCGCGACAATCGCTCGGCCCAGGACCGCTTCGCCCTCGCGGCATAGTAAGAACTTGTGGCATGGTAAGAACAAGCCGGAAAGATTAAAAAGGCTCCATGATTTATAAACATCCGTTTTTCGGCCAGGCTCCGTTCAGCCAAACCCGCCGCGGCTATCACCATGGGCGGCTGAAGGACGCGCTGATCGAAGCGGCGCGCGCCCTCATCGCCGAACATGGTCCGGCGGGCTTTACCCTCGCCGAGGCGGCAAAGCGCGTCGGCGTCACCGGGGCAGCGCCGTATCGGCACTTTGCCGACCGCAATGAACTGATCGGCGAATTGGCGCGGCGCGGGTTCGAGCTCTTCGGCGAGCGGCTCGCCGGTGCCTGGGACGAGGGACGGCCTGACGCTCGCGCGGCGCTCAAACGCATGGGCCGGGCTTATCTCGGCTTCGCCAGTGCCGAGCCCGGGCTTTATTCCGCTATGTTCAATGAGGTAAGGCATTTGCGCCAGCCGCTCTCCTGCGCCGCGGCCGGCAAGGCTTTCGAAGGTCTGGGGCGCGCCGCCGCCGCGGTGCTTGCCGGCGCCAATGTCAGCCCCGCCGACGTGCGCCGGCTCGCCTTCGAGATCTGGGCGCTGTCGCATGGCACGGCCATGCTGGCACTCGCCGGCCATCTCGATCCGGCCCGCGGCGATGATTTAGCGGCCATTCTCGAACAGGGCGCGGAAGCCTTGATCGACAGCGCGCTCAAACGCGCCAGGGCGTAACAGCGAAACCGCCGAAAAGGGCCGGCCCTTCGATGAAAATGTGCTCGCCGCCACCCTCGACAATTGGCCTATGTTAATGTAACATACTTTTACATTGCGGCCTCGAACGGCTGCACTGGAGGAGAGAAATGAGCGTCTATTCAGACACCTACGGGCAGCGCTCGAACCCTGACAGCCGCCCGGACATGCCTGCAAGCTGTAGCTGTGGCTGGAAGCCGATCGAGATCGTCGCGATGATTCTCGGCTTCATCATCTTCTGGCCTATCGGCCTTGCGATCCTCTTGGCCAAGATCTGGCAGAAGAAGAGCGCCTATGCCGGCGACCTTCCGAGCTTCGTCGAAGCGAAGTTCCGCGAGAAATGGCAAGGGAATTGGCCAGGGAATTGGCAAGCAAAGTGGGAGGAGAAGATGGGGCGTCATTGGGCCTGCCGCGGCAGAGGCGATTTTGGCTCACGGCATTGGGAGTTTCGCAGCATGCGCTCGTCGGGCAATGTCGCCTTCGACGAATGGCGCGAAACCGAGCTCGCCCGCCTCGAAGAGGAGCGGCAAAAGCTTCTCGCCGCCGAGCGTGAATTCGTCGAATTCATGGAAAATCTCCGCCGCGCCAAGGACCGCGAGGAATTCGACCGCTTCATGAACGCACGCCGCAACCGGGGACCCGAAGGCAGCGAAACCGCGCATCCTTCCGCGTGACGATCCGAGGCTCTTACGCCTGTCTTCATTGAGCATGTCCTGAACAAAGGACATGCTCTTTTTGTTTGATGCCGAAAACAAAAAGGGCATGGCCGATCGAGTCCTCGTTCGCCGCCAATGACAAAGATCCGCCTCGTTCTTTCGTCCAAAGCGCAAAATTTCGTTTGTCGGCAAGGCCGCCCCCCGGATGGCGCGTGCTATAATTTTATTCAAAGGTTGTTGATTTGGCCTGGCCGAACACCGATCTCGTGTCGTCTGCGCGTCAACGAGTTGAACAAGGAGGAGCAAGCTCGCGGCGAAGCGGGCGAGAGGAGATTGATGTGACTAGATTGAATTCGAACGCGCCCGCGCCTTTGCGCGTGGTAAGCCGCGTGGCAGAGCTCGATACCGCCGGCTACGACGATCTCGCCGCCCGGCAGGTTCGGTTGGCGGAAGCGATGTACGAAATTTTCTTTTGGCAACTGAAATTGATCAATGCGGCGATGATCGAACTTCCGCTCGGATGGCTGCGAGTCGAAAGCGAGCAAACTTGCGAGCAAACCGTTTTACCGCCTGTGCCGCCCGCGGTCGTCGATGTCGCGGTGCTCGCTGAAGCCTTGGCAACGGAAGTCGCAGCGGCGGAGTTTCTTCCGGCGACCCGCAGGCAGAAAAAAAGCAAGACGATCCGCAAAAAGCCCGTAACCGCGCCGAAACTCTAAATCGCTATTCCGGCCGCGCTACTCGACCGGCCCGGTGCGCAGGCGCTTCGTTTCGCCGCGTTTGACCTTGGTGTCGACGCGGCGCTTCTTCGATGCGAGCGTCGGCCTTGTCGCGATGCGCCGCTTCGGCCGCTCCGCCGATTTGATGACGAGCTGGCGCAATCTTTCCAGAGCATCCGCGCGATTGCGCTCCTGCGAGCGAAACCGCTGCGCCGTCAGCACCAGCACACCGTCTTGCGTCAAACGGCTGCCGGCGAGCTTTTCGAGGCGGCGCTTCACATAATCGTCGAGCGACGGCGAATGGCGCACATCGAAGCGCAATTGCACCGCGGTCTCGACCTTATTCACATTCTGCCCGCCCGGGCCTGACGCGCGCAGAAAGGCGAAAGCGATTTCCGACTCGTCGATCGCAAGGCCCGGCGCTATCGCAAAATTCGGCATCGCTTCCCCGTTTCACAGATCACGATGACTTTGGATCGAACCGATCTAAAGTCATAAACGTGATCGATTTTAAAAATTTAGAGCGGGATGCGGGCGGATAACCGGTTCCCCCTTTTCCTCATCCCGCTCTAGTGCAAGCGTTAACCTCGTTACTTTAACGGCACTTAACAAATTTCGCACAGTTTTAGCGGATGGCGCTTCGCGTTCTGCCGTTCGCCGCTTTCGCGGCCGTTCTTCTCCTTCTCGCCGGCTGTTCCGATTATGGGCGGGTGCGACGGCCGGCCTGGCGGACCCAGGCCGAGAACGCCTGCCTCGCGCAACATCTGATTCGTCTTTCCGCCTATGTGCAGCCCGAGCGCGAGATCGACGGTCCCGGCATCTGCGGCCTGACGCAGCCCTTGAAGGTCACCGCGCTTCTCGATGGTGAAGTCACTTTCAATGGTGCCCATACGCTCGATTGCCCGATGATCGCGGCACTGAACAATTGGCTGCGCGACGTGGTCGAGCCGGAAGCGCAGGCCAGATTTAACGCGCGCGTCGTCGAAATCACGAGCATGGGCTCCTATAGCTGCCGCGGCATCAACGGCATGGCGGGCGCGCGCCTCTCCGAACATGCATTCGGCAATGCGATCGACATCGCCGGCTTTCGCCTCGCCGACGGCCGCGTCATCTCGATCGTCCATGATTGGACCCGCGGTGATGAAGCCGCCCAGGCCTTCCTGCGCAATATCCATGGCGGCGCCTGCGGCTATTTCACCACAGTGCTAGGACCCGGCTACAATATTTTTCATTACAATCATTTTCACGTCGATCTCGCGATGCACGGCAATACATCGACAGGCCCACGCCGCGTCTGCCGGCCGACGCCGCAATTGGCGCCGCCGGTCTCGGCACCGGATGGCCTGCCTGAGCCGCCGCCGCTCGAAGAGGATCTCGATATTGCCCAGGCCGGCGCCGCCAATGCCCAGGCGCTGGCACTGCATGGGCCGGGCGGCACGCTCGACGCTTCTGTGCCGCCGCCGGCTCCTGTCGGTGGCTATAGCCCCGCGTCGCAGCATGGAACGCTGCGCGAGGACGGCGCCTTCGTTCCGGAAGGCAGGCCTGCCGATTGGGACATCACATCCTCAATCCAGAGATAGGCTCTCAGCCTTCAAGAGGGCAGCTTTCCCGGCCGACTGAAGCGACAGCGGAAGGAGAGCCGAGGTCCAGTGCGATATGGCGTTACGCGAAGCGCAGCCCTAATCTTTTTCATTGATGTCTGGTGAAGGTCACAGAGGTGGCTTTGCCCCGATAGCGGCTTCGTTCAGAAACGGATTTTCACCCTCGGGAGCTTTCCGACTATCAATCGGGAATGCTGTTAAGAGAACCGCAGAGAGAGGATTTTCTTCGATCAACCATGCGGACCGCACCAGTGGCGTGCGGCCATCAGGAACGCATAAAGGATCTTCGATCACAAGCCGAACGCTGCCACCGAACCTCGAAATATCACGCTGGACATGCCGGCCGCACCGAAGATGCTCAATGAGCGCTGCCTCGAACGTCCCGAGATCATCCGCCCGAAACCCTCCGGCAAGAGGGAACTTCGCCTTCCCCGAGTTTTGCGGATGATCGGGATTTAAGAGATAATCTCGGAGCTTCGCCTCCGAAATCGTAATCTGCATTATGCGGGTGCGAGTTCATCTCGGCTCGCCGAGATGACCAAGTGGACAGGTTCTACAAACTCAACTTCGTAGCCCACACCACCAGCATGCACGAATACGACGGCGCCTTTTGCACCCCGTGGGACGGTTTTGTCGCCTTCGCAGATTTCACGAACCGCGACCACGCTGCTTAGTTCGGCAAGCGGGGCCGCCGAGCCGGGCGCATGCGAAACCGTCCGGGCAATAAGGTCCTTGATCCCAGAGAAGAGAGAGGAGCTGCTGGAAAGTTTCTTGGCGACCAACTCACCTTCTCCAAATTGAAATAGACCATGCGTCACCGGCTCTGTGCCGTCATGGCCGGGCTTGTCCCGGCCATCCACGCCGAAACAAAGCTTCCCCGATCAAATTTATAGCAAATTTATAGATTGCGCACAGATCCATTCGTCGCACGAAGGCGACCAAATCACGCCAAACGGAACCGCGTGGATGGCCGGGACAAGCCCGGCCATGACGCGTTGAGGCAAGCCTAGCCCTCGGCTTCCTGTCTCTCGGCCTTTTCCTTGGCCTCGAGATCTTCGCCTGTCGTCTGATCGACGACGCGCATGGAGAGCCGCACCTTGCCGCGCTCGTCGAAGCCCAGAAGCTTCACTTTGACCTTGTCGCCTTCCTTCACCACATCGCTCGTCTTGGCGACCCGGCCCTTGGAGAGCTGGGAGATGTGGACGAGTCCATCTTTCGAACCGAAGAAGTTCACGAAGGCGCCGAAATCGACGACCTTCACCACCGTGCCGTCATAGATCAGGCCGATCTCCGGCTCGCTGGCGATGGATTTGATCCAATTGATGGCGGCCTTGATCGAATTGGCGTCGGCGGAGGCGATCTTCACCGTCCCGTCGTCTTCAATATTGATCTTGGCGCCGGTCTTTTCGACGATCTCGCGGATCACCTTGCCGCCGGTGCCGATCACTTCGCGGATCTTGTCGGTCGGGATCTTCATCGTCTCGATGCGCGGCGCGAATTCGCCGAGCTCGGCCCGCGCGCTCGTCAAGGCCTTCGCCATCTCGCCCAGAATATGCAGCCGGCCCTCCTTGGCCTGGCCGAGCGCGACGCGCATGATCTCTGCATTGATGCCGGTGATCTTAATGTCCATCTGCAGCGAGGTGACGCCCTCTTCCGTGCCGGCGACCTTGAAATCCATATCGCCGAGATGGTCCTCATCGCCGAGAATGTCGGAGAGCACGGCAAAGCGCTCGCCTTCGAGGATCAGGCCCATGGCGATGCCGGCAGTCGGCCGTTTCAACGGCACGCCGGCATCCATCAGAGCGAGCGAAGAGCCGCAGACCGTCGCCATGGAGGAAGAGCCGTTCGATTCGGTGATCTCCGAGACGATGCGGATCGTGTAGGGAAATTCGGCCGCCGTTGGCATCATCGGATGGATGGCGCGCCAAGCGAGCTTGCCATGGCCGATCTCGCGCCGCCCGGGCGAGCCCATGCGGCCGGTCTCGCCGACCGAATAGGGCGGGAAATTATAATGGAGGAGGAAGCGCTCCTTGTAGGTCCCTTCGAGACTGTCGACATATTGCTCGTCTTCGCCGGTGCCGAGCGTCGCCACGACCAGCGCCTGGGTCTCGCCGCGGGTGAACAGCGCCGAGCCATGGGTGCGTGGCAGCACGCCCGCTTGCGCGAGGATCGGCCGCACTGTCTTTACATCGCGGCCGTCGATCCTGATCCCCGTATCGAGAATGTTCCAGCGCACGACCTTGGCTTGCAGATCATGGAAGACGCTGGCGACGCGCTCGCGCGAGAAGCGCGGCTCCGCGCCTTCCGGAAACAGCGCCGCCATGACTTTCGCGCGCACCGCGTCGACGGCGTCGTAGCGCTGCTGCTTGGCGGTGTGCTTATAGGCGTCGCGTAGTTCTCCTTCAGCGATCTCGCGAACCGCTGTCTCGACCTCGCTCTGATCGTGGCTGGCAAGCTCGCGCGGCTCCTTGGCCGCCCGTTCGGCAAGCCTGATGATCGCATCGATCACCGGCTGGAAACCACGATGGCCGGTCATGACGGCTTCGAGCATGACGTCTTCGGACAGTTCCTTGGCTTCCGATTCCACCATGAGCACGGCATCGCCGGTGCCGGCGACCACGAGATCGAGAGCCGACTCCTTCATCTCCGGCAGCGTCGGGTTGAGCTTCAGCGCGCCATTGATATAGCCGACGCGGGCGGCACCGACCGGCCCCATGAAGGGAATGCCGGACAGAGTCAGCGCCGCCGAGGCCGCGACCAGGGCGACGATGTCGGAATCATTCTCGAGATCATAGGACAGCACGGTGACGATGAGTTGCGTGTCATTGCGATAGCCCTCGGGAAAGAGCGGCCGGATCGGCCGATCGATCAGGCGGGAGATTAGCGTCTCGCGCTCGGTGGGGCGGCCTTCGCGTTTGAAATAGCCGCCGGGGATGCGGCCGGCGGCGAAGGCCTTTTCCTGGTAATTGACAGTCAAGGGAAAGAAATCGATGCCGGGCTTCGGCGATTTCGCCGAAACCGCCGTGGCGAGCACGGTCGTCTCGCCATAGGTGGCGAGCACGGCGCCATCGGCCTGGCGGGCCATGCGGCCGGTTTCGAGCACGAGCTTGCGCCCGGCCCAGTCGAGTTCTTCACGATGGATTTCAAACATCAAGCCTGGTCTTTCTCTGGAAGACGGCAAAGGTCTAATGCCATGAGCAAGACGGCGAGAGGCTGGCCGTCGGCGTAAAGCCATGGCGGCAGCACGTCGCGGCAGCATCCGGCGATCCTGCCATGGCTGGCTTTGCCGGGGCGCGGTCGAAGGCCCATGCCGTCGCACCGCAAACGGAAGCGCAATAGGCTCCCGAATTCACATATTAGAGCGCGTTTTCGCGCCGGAGGAAATCACTCATCCTGACATTTCCCAGGATGCGGCACCTTTCAAGCAGAAATCCGGGCTTAGCCGAGGCGACTGGCCAAAGAAACGGCGCATAAACGCCATCGGGGACGCCTTTGGACAGCTTTTCGGACAGCCAAGCCGCCGGTTCACACAGATCGGGCGGCGCCAGCGCGAATAGCTGCGGCCGCGCCTTGCCCTGCGCTCGCTCAGCGGCGGATGCCGAGCCGCTCGATCAAATTCTTGTAGCGCGGCTCGTCCTTGCGCTTCACATAATCGAGCAATTGCCGGCGCAGCGAGACGAGCTTCAGAAGCCCGCGGCGGGAATGATTGTCCTTGATATGGGTCTTGAAATGCTCGGTCAGATTGGCGATCCGTTCGGTCAGGATCGCAACCTGGACCTCGGGCGAGCCGGTGTCGCCGGGCTCATTCGCATAGTCCTTGATGAGCGCCTGCTTGCGCTCCGCCGTGATCGACATCGATGGTCCTTTCGAAATTTTGAAAAAATCTCCGCCTTCGGCCAAGCCGGGATGTCGTCCAGCAGGGTTTTGGGAGGAACGCGCCGGCAGCGGCCAGGCACGAAGCGGGTCTTATACAGGAAATTGTGGCGAGGGGAAGGGGGCGTAATAGGCAGAATTTCACCGAGTGTCTTGTCCACCCAATGAAGGAAGGCCGGTTTGCGCCAGGAGCGGACCTTCCCAAAAGAGCGCTGGAACTCAGCGGTCCTTAGGTATCCGGCCAGTGCCCACTTCGCCGAAATCAACTCGTCAATGGCTGCGCCGGGCTTCCCAAAAAGAACCGCAGCATTTCGCGCGAAGCGTCGGGCCCATGCTGATCTGTGTGTGAACCTTCCGGGCTGCCCCCAGACCAAGCGTGCCCCAGTCCCTCGATGGCCCAGTGTTCCACCTGGGGAACGCCGCTCGCGTCTATGATCACGGTGCGAGTGTAAGCGCGGCCTCCCGCGGTGCCGTCATGTTGCGTCTCCTGCGCAGGGTCGGTGAGGTCGGCGCGAGCTTCGGCAAGGATCATTTCGGCATTCGACGGATGTACCTTTCGATCGGACGCACCATGAAAAACAATGGTGCGAACGCGGGCATTCGCGCCCTTGAGGTGACGCTTCCTTTGCGCCGGCGCTGCTGAACTCGAGGTGCCGCGCATGGCAGCAAATGCCGAAGCCACGTCGGTGGCGCACCCATAGGCGAGGCCGGAGTGAATGCCTGTCGCGGCATAAAGCTCGGGATAGGTGGCACTCATGATCGCGGCCATGGCGCCGCCGGCTGAAAGGCCTGCCACATAGACCCGTTCGGCGTCGATATCGAACTCCGCCATTATGGTGCGCGTAATCCCGGCGATGATGCTCGGTTCCCCCACATCGCGCATCTGGTCCGTGAGATTGAACCAGTTCCAGCATACTGATTGATTGGCTCTCATCGATTGTCCCGGATAGGCGACGGTGAAGCTATGTTCTTCGGCAAGGCGGTTCATACCTGTCCCCACTGCGAAGTCGTCGGGGTTCTGAGTGCAGCCGTGGAGCATGATAATCAAAGGCAGCTTCCGGCCATCTGTATGGCTTGGGACGTAGACCTTGTAGTCCCTCGAGCCAGCCTCGCAGGTGAAGGTTCGCGTGAGATAAGCTGCCCCATCCGGCACCGGCAGAGGTGGCGCTTTACGCAATTTCACGAACGGCGCCGAGTCACGACCGAAGCCGGGAAGATCGGCCTGACGCAACAGCTTCAAGACTTCCCCCAGTGGCATTCTCACGCGCGCGGTGGGCCCTCGTTCAGCTGCAGCATCCCGCAGGCCACCGCTCGCAATTTTGGCGTCTTGCCGGGGCCGTTCGAACCCTCCCGAACTCTCAGCGGCAACATCGGCTTGCAGCTCGATCAGTCGAGAGCATTCGGGCGAAGATTCGTCCGGCCAAAGGATGTGACCTCGTCCCGATAGGGCGCGCTGGATCAGCCGCGTCGCCTCGATGACATTTTGCTTGCACGTGAGTTGCGTGGCCTGACGCATGGCGCTGCTGAAGACGGTTTTCATTCTTCTATCCTCGTTAGAGAAGCGCTGCCCGATTGATCACCCGATGCGATTAGCGAGCGCCGCCTTGACTGCTTTGCTGGCCTGCAGAGCGCCAAGGACGGTGATTGACTTGATCGTTGCAAGCGCGAGTTCGGGCGTGACGTCTTCGGCGATTGTCACAAGCCCGACGACCTGGATACGCAGCCTGCCGCCCGCAGCCTTCACCGCCTCCAAATCTTCGCGGCTATAATGTCGTAAGCCGAGTTCGAGGGTGTGCCGCACGATCGATTGCTTGACGGCATCCGCGTGAGTGGCGAGCTGGTTGCGGATCGCCGTTCTGATGAAGTCGGTGCGATTGGAGTAGAAGCCCTCGTGCACCAACAAATCGATATGGCCAAGGTCGACGTATCCCACGTTAATCGTGATTTTCTCGGTTTCGCCCGACTTGTCTCGCAGGCGGTGTATTTCTCCGGCCATGGCCTGTCCTTGTATACCATCCATATGGATGGTTTATGGATGGTTCCTCAGCCCATTGCAATAGGAAAATGAGATAAGGCGAGCGTGGATCGGTCGTAAGCGTATTCTGAAGGCCGCCTTGCATTGTCGAGTCTGACGCTGCGAGCCAGCCTTTCACCTCGATCCCACGGAAGGTCCCTTATGGGTCATGAGCGGAAATTGAAATTACGATAACACCGGGCCTTCAGCGCTATCTCCCACCTCAAAACGGCAAGTTGAACACAAGCCCCGCGCCGACGGCCACCACCACGCCACGAATGTGGCGTTCGCGCCTATAGCCGGCCGTTTGCCGCTCAGCCTGAGCATGATCCCAATGGGCGCATCGACGTGGTTATTAGCTCTTGTTGCGGGCCTCGCTCTTGCCGCCGTCGCGGCGGCCTATCTCGCCTATCGCCGCGACATGGCGAAAATCCGAACCCGTCTCGCCGCCGACAGCCGCATTGCCGAAACTTCAATGGGGGCGATCGAATATGCGCGCGCCGGCCAAGGGCCGCCCGTCCTCGTCATCCATGGCGCGAGCGGCGGCTATGATCAGGGGCTCTTGATTGCCCGTGAGAATTTCCGCGCCGGCGTCCATATCATCGCGCCCTCGCGCTTCGGCTATCTCCGCACGCCTTTCCCGCGCGACGCCTCGCCGGCGGCGCAGGCCGACGCCCATGCCGCCCTGCTCGACGCCCTCAACCTCGATCGCGTCATCGTTCTGGGATTTTCCGCCGGCGGCCGCAGCGCCATCCAGCTCGCGCTGCGCCACAAGGAAAAGGTTTCGGCCTTGATCCTCGAAAGCATGGTGTTGGCAGCGCCCTTCCGCCTGCCCGATTTCAACCGCTTCGGCATGGGCCGCATGCTGCTCAAGATCGTCAAGGCAGGCGTGGATTTTCCCTATTGGCTGGCGATCCGGGTCGCGCCAGGCGTTATGATCCGCTTCTGTGGGGCGCGCATGAGGATCTATGCCGCGGCGTCGAGATCCGAGCGCGACTTTCTCATGGCAGTGATGTGGGGCATGCTGCCGCTCTCGACACGGCTCACAGGGCTCGCCAATGACGCGGTGAACGTGTCCGCATCCTGGCCTTTGGACAAGATCGTCGCGCCCACTTTGATCGTTGCCACGGGCGATGATCTGTTCCGTACCTTACCCACCGCGCGCTTCATGGCGACGCAGATTCCGGGCGCGAAACTCGTCACCTTTGAGACCGGAAGCCATATGCTTGTCGGTCATCACGAAGAGATCCGCGCTGAGGTCGCCGATTTTCTGGCGTCGCTCAAAACGGCAGGTTGAACACAGGGCCCGGCACCCATTCGCCACGTTCGATGGCGCCGACCGCGACGACCACGCCGCATTCGACCGATAGCAATCTTTCGGATTTGTCCCGCAGGGCTAGTCGCCTCGCGCTCGATACAATTGTTTAATGATGCGGATCGGTTCGGATTTCAAGCTTGACCTGGATCAACGCCTGGCGATTGGCCTTTCAGCGAACATAGCCAGACCTCGGAAAGCGATGGAAGGAGAGGCCGACCGCTCCAGCTTAACCCTGTCGCACCGGCGGTCTCGCGAATCCCTCTCCCACCATCAAGCGGTTAGGCGGTCATGAGTAACAAGCTCTCGGCGTCACGCGTAAGGCTGGAGCACGATCACACCAGAGAAGAGATCCAGAAGCGTCTCGCTCAAGACACACATGGCAACTATCTCCGGGATTGGATCTACGGTGGGATCGATGGAACGATCACGACCTTTGCGATCGTCGCCGGGGTCGTCGGTGCCGACCTGCCTGGAACCGTCGTACTAGTGCTCGGCCTGGCTAACCTCGTGGCCGACGGATTTGCGATGGGAGCGGGCAACTACAGCGCCACCAAGGCCGAGTTGGACGACTACGAACGCCTGCTCGCCATCGAGCGAAAACACATTGCACTCGAACCGAACGGCGAGCGCGAAGAGATCCGGCAGATCTTCGGCCGCAAGGGCTTCTCTGCCGCCGAGCTGGAGCGAATCGTCGACGTCATCACGTCCGACGAAGACCGCTGGGCAAAGACGATGGCCGTCGAAGAATATGGTCTATCTCCGGCCGTAAAGTCGCCCATCCTGGCCGCGCTCAACACTTCTGCCGCGTTCGTGCTGTGCGGATTGGTGCCGCTCGTCAGCTATCTCATCGCATACAGCCTTGCTTGGTGCGTGGTCGCGACGGGCCTCGTGTTCTTCGGCATCGGAGCGGCGAAGAGCCGATGGTCGCTGGCGGGCTGGGCGAAGTCAGGGTTAGAGACGTTGTTGATCGGGATGAGCGCGGCCGGTCTCTCGTTCCTCATCGGCTTCGGGCTCAGGGCCTTCGTGAAAGTCCCGATTTGACCCAGTCGAGATAGCGGGGTCATAGGCCGATCGAATGGCTCCGAGGTCTGCGTTCCGGCCGATCCGGAAATTCGGGCAGTGGCCGGCGAAGGGCCGGTTTGGGTGATGAGTTGAGCTTCGCGGTGCCCATCTCGTCCAAACGCCCGCGCTGTAGGATATCGACTCACAAGAATGTTGAGACATGGTGGGCCGGGCAGGACTCGAACCTGCAACCAGACCGTTATGAGCGGCCGGCTCTAACCATTGAGCTACCGGCCCGGTAGCGTCTTAAGGAATAATCGGCCGATCGTTTCGCCGCAACGCCAGCCGCCCCTCTCCCCGCACCCAACTCGGGCTTGCCCGAGTTGGTTTTTTAAGATGCGCAAGTCGGCAACAGCCGACTTGCATACGCGGAGAGGGCGCGCGCATTACACTCAATTTGCGGCGCGACGCAAGAAGCGTCACTTTTCCGTCAGCTTCAATTCGATGCGGCGGTTCTTGCGATAGGCCTCTTCCGTATCGCCTTGATCGATCGGCTGATATTCGCCGAAGCCGGCGGCGACGAGACGCTGCGGCGAGACGCCTTTGCTGATCAGATATTGCACCACGGCGATGGCGCGCGACGCGGAGAGCTGCCAGTTCGATGGAAACTGCGCCGATTGAATGGGCCTTTTGTCGGTATGGCCGTCGACGCGCAGAACCCAGGGAATTTCGGGCGGGATCTCATGTTCGAGCTCGACGATCGCGGCAGCGAGCTTGTCGAGCTCGGCCTTGCCGGCGGGATTGACATTCGCCTGGCCGGTGTCGAACAGAACTTCCGATTGGAAGACGAAACGGTCGCCGACGACGCGTATGCCCGGCCGGTCGCCGAGGATCTGCCGCAGCCTTCCGAAGAAATCCGAGCGATAGCGCGACAGCTCCTGAACCTTTTGCGCCAGCGCCACATTGAGCCGCGAGCCGAGATCGGCGATCTTGGCTTGCGATTCCCGATCCTTCTGCTCGGAGGCGGAGAGCGCATCCTCGATGGCCGCGAGCTGGCGCCGCAAGGCGGCGATCTGTTGGTTCAATATGTCGATTTGGGCGAGGGCGCGGGCGGAGACCTGTTTTTCGGCTTCGAGCTGCTGGTCCACGGTGCCTTTCTGAGCACCGCCCGCGCCACCCTTCGCCGCGGCGATCTCGGCTTCGAGCTGCGCCTTGTCCTTCTTCGTCGCATCGAGCGTCGCGGCGAGCGCTGCCAGCTGAGTGTCGGCATCGGCCTTGCCGGCCCGCTCCAACGACAGCAGCGAGGTCAATTCATCGATCTGCTTATGCAGCTTTGCGAGCACCGTATCCTTGCCGGTGACTTCCCGGGCGAGGAAGAACTGGGCCACCATAAAGACCGAGAGAAGGAAGGTGATGGCGAGCAGCATGGTCGACAAAGCGTCGACGAAGCCCGGCCAGTAATCGATATGGCGAGTTTGCCTTCTCGCCCGCCCGACCGCCATCAGTGCCGCTCCGTCTCGGAGGCCAGGCGTTTCAAAATGACCTTGAGCTCCTTGCCCTGATCCGCCTGCGCCTCGACCCAATCGCGGATCAATTGCTGCTCCGCCCGCATATGCTGCACCAGGCTTTGGATGCCGTCGGCGAGATTGGCGATGGCGATGGACGTCGCCCGCGCATGGCTCTGCTCGCCTGTCGTTGCGATCTTGTCCAGCGCGGCGCGCAGATCACGCGGCAGGCCATCAGTGAGGCGCGCGCCGCCCTCGACCAGAGTATCGGTCGTGCTGGCGGTCAGATTTTCCTCGAGCTCGTTATAAAACCTGTTCTGCGCCTGACCCGCCTGCAGATCGAGAAAGCCGAGCACGAGCGAGCCGGCGAGGCCGAACAGCGAGGCGGTGAAGGAGATGCTCATGCCGGCGAGCGGCGCCGCGAGGCCATTCTTCAAATCATCGAACATCACCGCGGTATCGGCGCCGACCTGCATCGATTTGATGACGCCGCCGACCGAGCCGACCGTCGTGATGAGACCCCAGAATGTGCCGAGCAGGCCGAGAAAGATGAGAAGCCCGGTGAGATAACGCGAGACGTCGCGCGCCTCGTCGAGCCTTGTGCCGATCGAATCGAGAATGGCGCGCAAGGTCAGAGTTGAAATCGTGGCGCCGGGCGGCCGATCGCCCAGCAAAACCGCCATCGGAGCGAGAAGGATCGGTTGCTTCACCTTGTCGGCCTGGCCACGCGGCAGAGCATTGACCCAGTGCACTTCCCGGAACAGCCGGACCACCTGCCGCAAGGCGAGAATGATGCCGAATCCCAGGACGAAGAAGATCAGGCCGTTGAGGCCGGGATTGGCCATGAAGGCTGTCGCGATCTGCTGCTGCAGGATGAAGGCGATGAAGCCGGCGAGGATGAGAAAGATCAGCATGCGCACCAGAAAGATGCGCGGCGATGAGAGCCTATAGGGATCGACGTCGGTCGCCATGTGCAGTTTCACCCCTTGCAGTTCCACCGCTTGCAGTTTCGCCGCGCGCTTCGCAGCTTTTGGAGAAGCTCCTTGAACAGCCTTCGGAGCCGCCTGCTTCAAATTAGTGCAGTTCGTGAGGCGGTGGAAGCGCGAAGCCGCGATGCGGCCGGATTTCCTCAAATACCCGGCTTTTCTCAATCTATAGCTGTTCCGTCCGCCGAATCTCTTTCACGTTGCGGCACGGATGAGCGCCAATAATTGCGAATGTATGGCTTCATTGCCGGCGCATACAGATCCTTTGCCGAGAAAGTCGGGGCCGCCATCGGCATCGCTGGCAAAGCCGCCGGCTTCGCGGACGATCAGCACGCCGGCGGCCATGTCCCAGGGCTTGAGGCCGCGCTCCCAAAAGCCGTCATAGCACCCGGACGCGACAAAACAGAGATCGAGCGCGGCAGCACCGAGCCGGCGTAGATTGGACGCCCGTGCCATGACCGTCGCGAATTCAGCTTTGAACCTCGCGTGATGATCGGCAAGCTTACCGAGATGCGGAATGCCGCAGCCGATCAGAGCTTCGCCTATGTCGCGGCGTGCCGCCACCCGCAGACGCCGGTTGTTGAGATAGGCGCCCTGGCCCTTTTCGGCGACATACATGTCGTCCGTCACCGGATTGTAGACGAGGCCGGCGACGATCTGGCCGTCACGGGCAAGACCGATGGAAATGGCGAAGATCGGCAGCCCATGGAGGAAATTCGTCGTGCCGTCGAGCGGGTCGATATACCAGATATGGGTCTTGTCGGTCCCTTCTATGGCGCCGGATTCTTCGAGCACGAAGCCATAGCCCGGCCGCGCCTTGGCCAATTCCTCATAAAGCGTTTTTTCCGCCTTGCGGTCGGCGGCGGAGACGAAATCGCCGGGCCCTTTGATCGAGACCTGCAGATTCTCGACTTCGCCGAAATCACGCTTGAGGCCACGCCCGGCTTTCAGTGCCGCCGCGGTCATTACATTCATGAGGGCGGAACGAATTATCGGAGATCTCGCATGTGAGGAGGGAGGACTTCGGTGAACCCTCTCCCATAGGGAGAGGGTAGCTTGCCATAGGGCGCGCTCTGCGCGCCCGTCGCTTTATAATACGCCCTGCGCAACGCGCAGGGCTATGACAAGCCGGGTGAGGGGTTACGATGGCGCGAGTTCGGGCGCGACTGTAACCCCTCATCCGCCTCGCTACGCTCGGCACCTTCTCCCACAGGGAGAAGGCAGGCGCGCCACAGATTTGTGTTTTCTGTCCATCCGGCGCCACCGTTCGCGAAACCGGTCTTTCCGACAAGTCTCAGTCAGCACGTCTCAGATAGGTGACTTCGCTCGTGTCGACGACAATGCGCTCGCCCGGTTCGATGAAGGGCGGCACCAGGACGCGTAGGCCATTTTCGAGCTTTGCCGGCTTATAGGACGAGGCCGCCGTCTGGCCGCGCACGACGGGATCGGCCTCGACCACCTGCAAGACGACCTGAAGCGGAAAGCGGATGCTAATCGGCCGGCCTTCGTGCATTTGCAAGGTGACTTTCATGCCGTCTTGCAAAAAGGCGGCGCGCTCGCCGACAAAATCGCTGGCGAGATTGATCTGCTCATAGCTTTCGAGATCCATGAAGACGAGCTGGTCGCCTTCCGCATAGAGATAGCTGAAATCCTTCAATTCGAGCTCGATCATCTCGACCGTTTCATCGGCGCGAAAACGCTCGTTGAGCTTGCGGCCGTCGATCAGGTTTTTCAGCTCGACCTGATTGAAGGCGCCGCCCTTGCCGGGTTTTACCGCATTGGTTTTCACCGCGACCCAGAGGCCGGCCTGATGTTCGAGGACGGTGCCGGGGGTGATTTGATTGCCGTTGATTTTTGGCATGGGGAGGGCGGGGGCTCGGGAGCGTGGGATATGGCGCCCGGCCATGTGCCAAGGGAGGCACCTATGGGTCAAGAGGAAAAGGACTGCGCGTTATCGCTTAATAGCCGCCAAATCCTGCAATATGCGCCAAAACGCGTCCGAAAACGAGTAAACTACTTTTCACGCGATTCGATTTGTCAGGATAGGGCTAAAATCGAATCTAGATATTTGAGGGGGGTCATGCCCTACCTAAATTCGACCGCTATTAGGCAAGTCGAGTACAATCCGCAGACTCGGATACTCTCGATCTGGTTCCAAGAAAGTGGTGGACCCTATTACTACTACGGAGTTCCTGAAGCAGTATATCAGCGCCTGCTTTATGCAGGTTCTGCTGGCCAATATTTCAACACATTCATTCGCGACCGGTACAGCAACAATCGCTAGTCGGTATTGATTTTGTCAGGGCCCCGCGCCTCAAATGTGCGGCGCTCATCAAACCCCACCCAGCTTGCAGATCAGCTTCCATTCCGCATCGCTCACCGGCTGCACCGACAGCCTGGAATTATTGACGAGAATCATGTCCTTCAATCGCTCGTCGGCTTTGATCGCATCGAGCGTCACCGGCGTCTTCAAAGGCTTCACCGCCGCGAAATCGCACATGCCGAATTTGCCGGTCGGATCGCTGTCGTTCTGGATAATAGGGCTTGATGACCTTGACGATGCCGACGATCTCCTTGCCTTCGTTCGAATGATAGAAGAAGGCCTGGTCGCCGGTCTTCATCGCCATCAGATGCTGTTTGGCGAGATGGTTGCGCACGCCGTTCCAGAACGTGCCTTTCTCGCCCGCCTCGACCTGCATTTGCCAGGACCATTTGTTGGGCTCGCTCTTGATCAGCCAATGCGCCATGTCCCCCTCCGAACCCGCGGCTCCCCTTCAGCCTATCGGCCTGCCGCCAAATTGCCAAAGCCGAGTTCGGATTTGGCCGGGCGATTGAGCAGCGCTTCGATCGCCGCATCGATTTCGATGCGTTCCGAGAGCACCGCCTCGACGGCGGCGCAAATCGGCATGTCGACGGATTTCTGCTGCGCGAGATCGACGAGAATGCCGCACGTATATATCCCTTCGACGAGCTTCCCGTCGGCGCTCGCGGTGGCGACGCTCGCCCCGCGTCCCAGAGCGAGGCCGAAGGAAAAATTGCGGGACTGTTCCGAGCTACAAGTCAAGACGAGATCGCCGAGACCGGACAGCCCCATGAGCGTTGCCGGATCGGCGCCGAGGGCTTGGCCGAAGCGCATGAGTTCGGCAAAGCCGCGGGCGATCAGCGCGGCCCCGGCGCTGGCGCCGAGCCTGCGGCCGGCGGCAATGCCGCTTGCGATCGCCAGCACATTTTTCGCCGCACCGCCGATCTCGACGCCGCGGAGATCGGTCGAATAATAGAGCCGGAACCAGGGCGCCGCGAGGGCCTGCGCCAATGCAGCGGCGCGCGCGCCATCTTCGGCGGCGAGCGTCACCGCGGTCGGCAGGCCTCTAGCCACATCGGCGGCAAAGCTCGGCCCGGAGAGGATGGCCGGCGGATTGTCGGGAAGACTCTCGGCGAGGACCTGACTGGGAAAGAGGCCAGTCCCGCGTTCGATTCCCTTGGCGCAAATGATGACCGGGACGCCCTGTGGTGCGAAGGGCGCCAGAGCGCGCGCCGCGCTGCGCAATGCCTGGGTCGGCACGGCGAGCAAAAAAATATCCGCCGTCGCGACGGCGGCGAGGTCGGCAGTCGGCGTCACCGTCGGGGCAAGAGGCACGCCGGGGAGCCTGCGGGCATTGACGCCGGTCGCCGCCATTTCCGCCGCATGGGCGGGATCGCGCGCCCAAAGGATGACATCGGCGCCGGCGCGCGCCGCGAGATTGGCGAGCGCGGTACCCCAGGCGCCGGCACCGACAATGGCAATCTGGCGCATGCGCTCTTTCCACCTCGTCTCCGATACCTCAGGCCTTGCCGTGATGGGCGGCTTCGCCATCGGCGTCAAGCGGCCAGCGCGGCCGCGCCGGGAAGGTCAGATCGTCGGTGAGCCCGAGCCGCAGCCGCTCGATGCCGGCCCATGCGATCATTGCGCCATTATCGGTGCAAAGCTCAGGTGGCGGCACCACGAGACGCAGGCCGGACTCGCCGCAAAAGCGCTGCAAGGCGCGGCGGATGGCGCCATTGGCGGCGACCCCGCCGGCAACCACCATGGCACGGCAGGGTCCAATCTCTTCCACGAACCGGCGCAGGCCGGCGCGCAGACGATCGATGAGCGTATCGACCACGGCGGCTTGGAAAGAGGCGCAAAGGTCGGCAATATCGGCGCCGGTCAGAGGCGCAATCCGCGCCGCTTCGAGCCGCACCGCGGTCTTGAGGCCGGAAAACGAAAAATCCGGCTTAGGCCTGCCGAGCATGGGCCGCGGGAAATCATAGCGCAAGGCATTGCCTTTCAGTGCCTCCCGCTCGACGAGCGGGCCGCCGGGATAGCCGAGACCAAGCATTTTCGCGACCTTGTCGAAAGCCTCGCCGACCGCGTCATCGACGGTCGAGCCGAGGCGCCGGTAATCGCCGACGCCTTTGACGGCGACGAGCTGCGTATGACCGCCCGAGACGAGAAGCAGAAGATAGGGAAAATCGAGATTGTCGGTGAGCCGCGCCGTCAACGCATGACCTTCGAGATGATTCACCGCGATGAAGGGCTTGCGTGCGGCAAGCGCCAAGGCCTTGGCCATGGTGAGGCCGACGATGACGCCGCCGATGAGGCCGGGCCCCGCCGCGCCGGCAATGCCGTCGAGGTCGGCGAGCGCGACTTTGGCATGCGCCAGCGCGCGAATGATGAGCCGGTCGAGCACATCGATATGGGCGCGGGCCGCGATCTCCGGCACCACACCGCCATAGGCAGCATGTTCGGCGATCTGGCTCATCACCTCATTGGCGAGGATTTCGCCGCCGCCCTCGGGACGCAGCCGCACGACGGCCGCCGCCGTTTCATCGCATGTGGTCTCGATCCCGAGGATACGCATAAGCCAACCTTGAAGGTTCAATTTCGACGTTTCTGACCGATCAGCTCAGTCGAGGCCAATGAATTTGGCGGCACCGCGCACTGCGGATTCGATGGCTATTAGGAGCCTTGGCACCAATGGTCTGAGATCGGCAAGCCGGTTCGTCTTCGCCTGAAGCACAATGACGGCGATCGAGAAGGTATCCAAGTTCTGTTGAAAGGACAGGTTTCGATCCACAGTGACGAATACCTCAAAGTGCTCTGAGGCAAGCGTCAGCAGCGCGCTGTTCTTGATCGTCGTCCAACCCATCTGGCGAGCAGTCTTGACGTCATGCCCAACGATGTCGCGTGCGAGACGCCAATCGACGCATTCGTCGAGAAGAACCCTCACGACGCCGCTCCGATCACTCGGTCCTTCGCTTCCTCCAAGAAAGCGATGACATGCTCTCGCGTCACAGACGGGAACCCTTCGAGAAAATCATCGATCGACTCGCCGGCCTCGAGGTAATCCAGCAGGGTCTGCACAGGAACTCTCGTCCCGTGGAACACAACAGTGCCCCCCATCACGTCGGGGCTGCGTGAGACGGTTGGATGCTTCATAGCGGCAGATTACGCCTCAATAGGGTCGACACGCAACGCTGGACTCGAAGGACAGGGATTAACGCTGCTCCTTAGCGGCGGGGCCTGCGTAGACTGATCAAGCACCAAGGGAGGCACGAGAGCGGGCCAAGCCGCGGCTCCGCCCGAGCAAAATTGCCGACGCCCCATTTACAGACAGGTCATGACTATTTAAGGCGACGGCGCAAGGTCGCGGCACGCAGCATCTCTTATCGCCGCGACACAAGAGGACATCGGTCATCGCTTCCGCCTCCCAAACCAGCGTTTCGCCGCTCAAGATCGGCACCCGCGGCAGCCCTTTGGCGCTCGCGCAAGCGCATGAGCTGCGCCAGAGGCTCGTGACGGCGCATGGCTTGGACGAGGCTCATTTCCCGATCGAAATCGTTAAGACGACGGGCGATGCGATTCAAGATCGGCCGCTCGCCGATGCCGGCGGAAAAGGTCTGTTTACAAAAGAGCTCGATGCCGCTCTCATGGACGCCAAGATCGATATTGCCGTGCATTCGGCAAAGGATCTGCCGATGCTTCTGCCGGCGGGAATCGAGATCATCGGCTATCTGCCGCGCGAAGACATACGCGATGCGTGGATCTCCAATAAGGGCTCGCACCCCCGCGCGTTGCCGCAAGGCGCTATCGTCGGCACGGCATCGCTGCGCCGCGGCGCCATGGTGAAACGGCTGCGCCCCGATCTCACTGTCACTCTATTGCGCGGCAATGTCGAGACACGGCTCGAGAAGGTCACGCGCGGCGATGTGGATGCAACGCTTCTCGCGCTCGCCGGGCTGAAACGGCTCGGCCTTGCCGACAGAGCAACCGCGATCCTCGATTGCGAAGATTTCGTGCCTGCGGTCGGCCAGGGTGCGATCGCCATCACCGGACGGCGCGGCGATGGGCGCGCCGCGACGCTCCTTGCCCCCATTCTCGATCCGGCGACAGGCGTCGCTTTATGCTGTGAAAGAGCGCTTCTCCGTATTCTCGACGGCTCCTGCCGGACGCCGATCGGCGGATTGGCGAAGCTCGACGGAACTGAGATTGTCCTGCATGCGATCATTCTGCGGCCGGACGGTTCGCAATTTTTCGAAGCCCGGCTGTGTGGACCGCAATCGGAAGCCGAACGCATCGGCGAAGCCGCGGCACGGGAACTTCTGGCGCAAGCGCCGAAAGGCTTTCTCGAAGCGTGAATCGGTCTTGGCATGAATCGGTCTTGGCATGAATACAGTCTTGGAGGGAGGCATGCGCATCTTGCTGACACGGGCCCTCGATGAAGCGCTTCGTACCGCTGAAAAGCTCGCGGCGCACGGCCATCAGATCGTGTCTTCTCCCGTGCTCGAAATGCAGCCGACTTGCGCGGAATGGCCGTCCGGCGTGATCGATGCCGTGATCGCAACAAGTGCAGCGGCCTTCGAGCTGGCGCGATTTGCGCCGGAATGGCCGCTGCCGGAAGCGCGCCGGCTGTTGCGTCTCTTCGTCGTCGGCAGCAAGACAGCCGAGGCGGCGCGGCGTTGCGGCTTCACCGGCGAACTCACTCTGGCGCCCGATGCGAAAGATCTCGCCGAAAGCATCGTCAATGCGATGCATCCGCCGGCGCGGCTTGTCTATCTCGCCGGCCACGACCGCAAGAGCGATCTCGAAATCCGTTGCAAGGAGGCTGGCCTCGATATCGTCGCAGTCGAAATTTATGAGGCGCGCGCCGCAGAAAGCTTGAGCGATGAAGCGGTCATAGCCTTGGCCAATGGCGAGATCGACGCGGTTCTGCATTATTCCCGGCGCAGTGTGGAAATTTTCCTGGCGCTTGCCGAAGCCGCAGGCATCAGTCCCGGATTAGTCCGCCATATGGCGATCTCGGCCGATGCGGCCGCACCTTTGCAGGGGGCAGGCTTTCCTTTTGTCATGATTGCGGCGGAACCGAAAGAACAAGCGATCTTAGCTTTGCTGTCTCATGACGCAACAGCTGACAGCACCAAATAAATTGCCAGCTGAATTGTAATGATTATGTCAGCTGCGCGTCCATGTCGCCTGCTCATTGCAGCTTCCGGCGGTTTCTGAAGGAAGTTTAACCTCGGCATGTCTTGATAAGATCGTCTCTTGCGGTCATCTTTGCGCCCCACATCATTCCTCGCCCCGCAGAGCGTCATGACCTCACGCAAGCCCCGTCGACTTCTGATCTTTTCAAGCCCGCTCCTTTTGGGCGCGGCGCTCGCCTTTTTTCTCTCCACATCGACACATATTTGGGCGCAGGCGGCGGCGCCATTGAGCGTCAAAGTCGGCTTTTTGCGGCAGACGCACACGAAAGAAACGATTTCGATTCTCGACATACCGGCGCCAGACGATGGTTTCGCCGGCGCGCAGCTCGCCGCGGTCGACAATAATACGACCGGCCATTTCCTCAATCAGACCTATTCCGTCGAAGATGTTGCGCTGAAACCCGGCGCCGATCCGGTGGCGGCGCTGAAGGCCATGGTCGCGCATGGCGTCACCCTCGTGCTCGCCGATCTTTCCGCGCCGGACCTCGTGAAGATCGCCGATGCGGAGCACGGCAAGGATGTGTTGATCTTCAACACTTCGACGCCGGATGATTCGCTGCGCCAAGAAAATTGCCGCCGCAATGTCATTCATGTCGCGCCGTCCCGGTCGATGCTGACCGATGGTCTCGCGCAATATCTCATCTGGAAGCAATGGCCGCGTTGGCTTCTGATCAAAGGCTCGCATCCGGCCGATGCGCTTCTCGCCGAGGCCTACAAACATTCGGCGCGGAAATTCGGCGCCAAGATCGTCGACGAGCGCACCTATGTCGATACCGGCGGCGGCCGTCGTTCCGATTCCGGCAGCGTGCAAACGCAGACGCTCGTTCCGGTCACGACGCAGAATGCGCCGGCCTATGATGTCCTCGTGGCGGCCGACGAAAGCGAGGTCTTCGCCGGTTATCTGCCGTATGAGACGTGGGACCCGCGCCCCGTTGCCGGCTCCGCCGGATTGGTGCCGACAAGCTGGTCGCCGGATCACGAACAATGGGGCGCAGCGCAATTGCAGAGCCGTTTCATGGCGCTCAACCATCGCGGCATGAATGCGCGCGACAACAATGCCTGGGTGGCGATGCGGATGATCGGCGACGCCGTTGCGCGGACCAATACCAACGACCCCAAGGCGATCCATGATTATCTTCTATCGCCGCAATTCGCCATCGCGGCGTTCAAGGGGGAAAGATTGACGGTGCGCAGCTGGGATCAGCAATTGCGCCAGCCGATCCTGTTGAGCGATGGGCGAAGGGTCGTCTCGGCTTCACCGCAACCAGGCTTCCTGCATCAAACTTCGGTTCTCGATACGCTCGGCTATGACAAGCCGGAAACCAAATGTAAGCTTCAATAACGTCCGGCTGGACTATTCTCCAAGGCAGAGGGGCGTGCGACGCCGGTTGCTGAACGAAGACAGACCTCCAGAACAAACCGAAAGATTTAATCCCATGGTTTTGCATTTGCCGCTGCGCGCCGCTGTTTTCATATTATGTACTTTGCCCCTGGCCTTGCCGCGCCAGGCTCTGGCCTTCACCGCCTATGTGACGAATGAAAAGGGCAATTCGATCTCGGTCATCGACACCGACAGACTCGCAGTGACGAAAACGATCCCGGTTGGCCAAAGGCCGCGCGGGATCGCGCTCTCGCCCGATGGGAAAGAACTCTACATTTGCGCGAGCGACGACGACACGATTCAAGTCATCGACACAAAAACCTTGCAGATCACCGGCAATCTGGAATCTGGACCAGATCCCGAACTGCTGATCGTCAGCCATGACGGAAAATATGTCTTCACGTCGAACGAGAACGACAATCTCGTGACCGTGATCGATGTGAAGACCCATAGGCGCGTGTTCGACATTCCGGTCGGTGTCGAGCCGGAAGGCATGGCCATCGGTCCAAACGACAAGATTCTCGTGAACACGTCCGAGACGACCAATATGGCGCATATGATCGATCTTGCGAGCCGCAAGGTCGTCGCCAATATTCTCGTCGATCCGCGGCCGCGTTTTGCGCAATTCACGCCCGACGGCTCGGAGCTTTGGGTGTCGTCGGAAGTCGGCGGCACCGTCGCCGTGATCGATCCCGTCAAGCATGTGGTGAAGCAGAAGATCAGCTTCGAAATCCCGGGCCTAGCGAAAGAGGCGATCCAGCCGGTCGGCATTAATTTCACCGCCGACGGCAAGACAGCTTTCGTCGCGCTCGGCCCGGCGAACCGTGTCGCCGTGATCAATCAGGCGACGAAGGAAGTCGTGAAATATCTCCTCGTCGGCCAGCGCGTCTGGCATATGGCCTTCACGCCGGACGGCAAATATCTCTATACCGCCAATGGCGTCTCGAATGACGTCTCGGTGATCGACGTCGGGAATCTCAAAGTCATCAAATCCATTCAGGTCGGACCGTTCCCCTGGGGTGTCGCCATCGGCAAATGAGCCGCGGGCGGTCTTTGCGCGAACGATTTCGGCGAACGCATAGTCGGCTCGGTTTTCGAGGAAAAGGAACAGCGCCTTGACGCAAGACCAAAAGGCCATGTCTGCCACGGGCGCGATCAGCATCCCGGCGCTGGAGGTCGCCCATGTCAGCCATTCCTACGGCAAGCGCAAGGCGCTCGATGATGTCTCCTTCGTCATCGAGCCGGGCAGCTTCAGCGTGCTGCTCGGATTGAACGGCGCCGGCAAGAGCACGCTGTTTTCGCTGATCACCCGGCTCTATGCGACGCGCCACGGCACGATCAGGATCTTCGGCCATGATGTCACCCGCGACAGCGGCGAGGCGCTGCGCCGGCTCGGTGTCGTCTTTCAGGCGCGCACGCTCGATCCCGATCTCTCGGTCATGCAGAATATCACCTATCATGCGGCTCTGCACGGCATCGGCCCGCGCGAGGCGAAGCAGCGGGCCGAGGTCGTGCTCGCGCAAGTCGCGCTCGCCGACCGGATGACCGACAAGGTCCGCAATCTTTCCGGCGGGCAGATGCGGCGCGTCGAAATCGCCCGGGCGCTGTTGCATAAACCGCCGATTCTGCTTCTCGACGAGCCGACCGTCGGTCTCGACGTCAAGGCGCGCGCCGACATTGTCGCGCATGTGCGCAGCCTCGTCGCAAACCAAGGCATAGGCGTGCTATGGACCACCCATCTGATCGATGAAATCGCCATGACCGATATGGTCATCGTGCTGCACCAGGGCCAAGTCCTGGCGAACGGTCCGGCGGCGGAGATTATTGCAAGCACGGGGACAGCCGATATGCGCATGGCCTTCGCCAAGCTGACCGGCACTGAACTCGGCGAATGATCGGAAGAGGGACTTTAGGCCGCAGGTCCGAATGAAACTCGGCGGCCGAATCGGGACGCGTGACATGACGGCAATCACCAGTGAAGTGACCGAGGCCAGCTCCGGCAAGGGTTTCCGCCTGGCGCAATATTGGGTCTGTCTGCAAGGCATCGTCTGGCGCGAGGCGCTGCGCTTCCTGCATCAACGCGAGCGCTTCGTCTCCGCTTTGGTGCGGCCGCTCGTCTGGCTTTTCATTTTCGCCGCCGGCTTCCGCTCGGTTCTCGGCGTCTCGATCATTCCGCCTTACGAAACCTATATCCTTTACCCCGTCTATATCGCGCCGGGCCTGATGGCGATGATCCAGCTCTTCAACGGCATGCAATCGTCGCTCTCCATGGTCTATGACCGCGAGATGGGCAATATGCGCACCCTTCTCGTCAGTCCGTTCCCGCGCTGGTACCTGCTCACCTCGAAGCTTCTCGCCGGCACCGCCGTCTCGATCCTGCAGGTCTATTCCTTTCTCCTCATCGCCTATTTCTGGGAGATCACGCCGCCCTCGCCTTGGGGCTATGTCACCGTTCTGCCGGCGCTCGTCCTCTCCGGGCTGATGCTCGGCGCGCTCGGCATGCTGCTCTCATCGCTGATCAAGCAATTGGAGAATTTCGCGGGCGTAATGAACTTCGTGATTTTCCCGATGTTCTTCGCCTCCTCGGCGCTCTATCCTCTCTGGCGCGTTCAAGAGGGCAGTCCGTGGCTCGCCTTCATCTGCTGGCTCAATCCTTTCACCCATGCGGTCGAACTGATCCGCTTCGCTTTCTATGAGCAGATCACGCCTTTGTCGCTCGGCGTCGTCATCGGCTGCACCTGCGTCTTTCTCGCCGGCGCCATCATCGCCTATGATCCTGCCCGCGGCATGTTAATCCGGCGTGGCGGACCCAGCGAATGAGGATTTGCAAAAGTCAGATTTTCGTAAGGAATGCATGAGCGCCCGACTTGCAAAGTGACTCTGCTTCTGCCGTGACATATGACAGGGCACGATTCATCATGATCACTGCGTCGCGTGTCGCATCCTTTCGAAGCCAATATGCGAGGATCAAAACAACAAAAAAGCGCTCCGATGGAGATCGGAGCGCTTTGCCAAAATCCGGTTTGCGAACCCGTCTTCGTTTCCGACCAGGAAACGCCACGCGGCGCGCACTTACTTCGTCGAGCCATCCGCTTTGAACTGCGCGAGATAGGCCCAGAGATTGTCGCGGTCGGAGTCCTTGGGGAGGCCCGGAAAAATCATCTTGGTGCCGGGAATATCTGCTTGCGGGTTGGTGATATATGCCCTGAAGGTCGTTTCGTTCCAAACGAAGCCGGCCTTTTTCTTCGCCAGATCCGCGTCGGAATAGCTGTAGCCCGCGACGGAAGCGATGGCGCGGCCGTCGAGGCCGTTCAATGCCGGACCGACGAAATTCGAGGCGCCGGGTCCGATCCGATGGCAAACGTGGCACTTGTGTTCGAAGATCCCCTGGCCCGCGGCCAGGTCGGCGGCAAAGCTCTGTTGTGCCATTCCGATCATTCCGACGAGGCTCGCGGCCGCGACGAAGAGCTTATTCCTTGGTGTCATGTCCTTCCTTCCTCTGGCAATGAAGGCGTCGGTGACGCCCGGTTTTCGAACGCCTCGACGATTAGCGACATCGGTTGCGCGGCCACCATGTATCCCGATGCCGGGTGTAAGACAACGTCCAAGAAATTCAAGACGTCCAAGACGGGTTCACGATGATGTGCATTTTTGGGATTTGGCCATGCTGCAACCTCCAGTGATGCGCAAAATGCCCTATTTTCCCGGCAGGGCGGCGCGGCGGCGCGGCCTTTACTGCAAAATTGCGGCGTTTTGCCTCGTTATGATCGTCGCGAGCTTGAGCGAAGCGCAGGCCGCCGAGACGCTTCGGATCGCAGCGCAAAAGACCGGCACTTTTGCGTGGGAGCTCGAGATCATCAAGGACCATGGCCTCGCCCAAAAAGCCGGGCTTGATCTCGAGGTCACCGAGCTTGCTTCAACCGATGCCGGCAAGATCGCGATGATGGGCGGCTCCGCCGATATCATCCTCTCGGACTGGCTTTGGGTCTCGCGCGAGCGGAGCTTGGGATCGGATCTGACCTTCTATCCCTATTCGAGCACGCTCGGCGCCGTGATGGTGCCGCAGCAGTCGCCGATCAAGACGCTCGCCGATCTCAAGGGCAAGAAGATCGGCGTCGCCGGCGGTCCGCTCGACAAGAGCTGGCTGCTGCTGCAGGCGTTGGCGCGCAAGTCGAAGCTCGATCTCGAATCGCAGGCGACGATCCTTTACGGCGCGCCGCCCCTGCTCTTCCAAAAGGCCGTGCAAGGGGAGAGCGATGCGACGCTCAATTTCTGGAATTTCTGCGCCAATCTCGAGGCGCATGGTTTTCGTCGCCTGATCGGCATGGACGAGATTGAAAAGAGCCTCGGCGCCACGGCTCCCGTCGCTATGGTCGGCTATGTGTTCCACGATAGTTTCGCGGCCAAGCACCGTGACGCGCTACGCCGTTTCTTCGCCGTGACGCGGCAGGCCATGGAGATTTTGGCGGCATCGCCGGCCGATTGGGAAAAATTGGCGCCGCGCATCGGCGTGAGCGATGCGGCGACACTGGCGATCTACCGAAAGCGCTATCTCGAAGGAATGCCGCAACGGCCGATCCAGGCGGATGAAGCCGATGCGGCCAAGCTCTATGGCGTGTTGGCCGAGATTGGCGGCGCCAAGCTCGTCGGCACCGGCAGCAAGCTCGATTCCGGAACCTTCTATAAAGCAGCCATGGAAAACTGAATTCGTGTTGAGGTTTTTGTCGCTTCTGCTTCTGATTGCGGTCTGGCAGATTGCCGCGACTTTGGCGGCCAGTCGCCTGTTGCCGGAGCCGCTCGGCGTGCTTGCCGCGATGATGCAAGAGGCGCGATCCGGGGCGCTGTTCATCAATCTCGGCGCGACGCTCGCCCGAGTGGTCTTCTCTTTCGCTCTCGCCATGCTTTTCGGCACGATTTTCGGCATCCTCATGGGCCGCAATCAGACGCTCGATCGGCTCGGCGATCCATGGCTCGTCGTTCTCCTGAACCTGCCGGCGCTCGTCATCATCGTGCTCGCCTATATCTGGATCGGGCTGACGGAAACGGCGGCGATCGCCGCCGTCGCGCTCAATAAATTGCCCAATGCCACAGCGACGATCCGGGAAGGCGCCCGCGCGCTCGATCCTGGCCTGCAGGAAATGGCGACGGTCTTCGCCATGCCTTTGCGGACGCGGCTGCGGCATGTGCTCTTGCCGCAGCTCGCGCCCTATATAGCTGCGGCGACCCGCTCCGGCCTGTCGCTCGTCTGGAAGATCGTCCTCGTCGTCGAGCTCTTGGGCCGCTCGAACGGAATCGGCTTCGAAATATACACCGCCTTCCAGCTCTTCGACGTCAAGCTGCTTCTCGCCTATGCGCTTCCCTTCATCGCCATCATGCTCGGGATCGAGACCTTTGTTGTACAACCTTTCGAGCGACATGTTTCCCGTTGGCGACAGAAAGCCGCTTGAGATCACCGTCAAGCGCAAAGCCTTCCGCACTGCCTCAGGCGAGCGGCGCGAGGTTTTGCGCGATTTTGCGATGACGATCGTCTCCGGCAAAGTCTATGCTCTGGTCGGTCCTTCCGGCTGCGGCAAGACGACTTTGCTGCGCATCATCATTGGCCTCGACCATGATTTTGACGGCACGATCGTGATGCCGCAAAAGCCGCGGATCGGCATGGTCTTTCAGGAGCCGCGGCTGTTGCCCTGGCGCAGCGTCTTCCAAAATCTCCGCCTCGCGGCGCCGCAGACGAGCGACGAGGATATCGTCAAAATCGCGAGTGATCTCGGACTCGGCGAGCATCTGACCCATTTTCCCGGCGAATTGTCGCTCGGCCTCGCCCGCCGCGTCGCACTGGCGCGGGCTTTTGCCGTCAAGCCCGATCTTCTCGTACTCGACGAGCCTTTCGTATCGCTCGACGCCGTCTTGGCCGAGCGGCTCCGCGACGAGCTCGCCGCTCTCGTCGACAGAACCAAAGTGACGACTTTGCTCGTGACCCATGGCATAGACGAAGCCATAAGGCTCGCCGACCACATAATTTTGCTGGCTGGACACCCGACCGCGATCGTCGCAGAGCTCGACATTAAATCGCCGCGCCGCGGGATGACGGATGATTATGCGGCTGAAACCAAAGCGGAGATCGGCGCCATTCTCGCGCGCGCCGCTGCGGGTTGAGGGCTCTCGCGTGACCTTGCTTATTTTCGATTGCGACGGCGTCCTCGTCGATTCCGAGATCATCGCCCTCGACGCTCTGGCGAAGCTGCTGGCGTCGCTCGGCCGGCCGAGCGATCTTGCCGAGTGCCGCCGCCTGTTCATGGGCAAGAGCGTCAAGGACGTGGTGACCGAGATCGAAACAATGCTGGGGCGGCCGTTGCCAGCGGAATGGGGGGCGCAGGCGAATGCCGAACTCCTCGCGCGGCTGCGCCGTGAGCTGCGTCCCGTCGAAGGCGTTGCCGCGGCGATCGCCCGGCTTCCCTATCCGCGCTGCGTCGCCTCGTCCTCGCAGCCGGACCGCATTCATCTGTCGCTCGCGGTCACCGGTCTCGCACCGCTTTTCGGCGAGCGGGTCTTTAGCGCTACCGAGGTCCGCAACGGCAAGCCAGCGCCGGATCTTTTTCTCCATGCAGCCCGGCAATGCGGATATGCGCCGGCGCAATGTATCGTCATCGAAGATTTGCCGGCGGGCGTGCGCGCGGCGCGGTGCGCCGGCATGGCGGCGATCGGCTTTGCCGGCGCGAGCCATGCAGATAGCGTGCTTGCCCAGGCGCTCACTGCGGCCGGCGCCGACATCGTCCTCACCAAAATGGCGGATCTGCCGGCCGCGGTCGAAAGGCTGCGCATTGGCGACGACGGCGCTTTGCCCATGCCACAAAGGGCTGCCGCCGCGCCGCAGGGGCGCGTGTCATGAAGCTGCTTCTCGTTGCCGCGGCGGCGCTGGTCGATACCGATCAACGGGTGCTGATCGCGCAGCGGCCGGAGGGCAAGGCGCTTGCCGGCCTTTGGGAATTCCCCGGCGGCAAGGTCGAGCCCGGCGAGCGGCCCGAGATGGCGCTCATTCGCGAGCTTAAGGAAGAACTCGGCATCAAGGTCGAAGAGGCATGTCTCGCGCCGCTCACTTTCGCGAGCCACGCCTATCCAGACTTCCACCTGCTCATGCCGCTCTACATCTGCCGGCGCTGGCAGGGCTTGGTGGCGGCGCGTGAGGGACAGGCGCTCAAATGGGCGCAGCCCGCCGATCTGCGCAACTATCCCATGCCGCCGGCCGATGCGCCGCTCATCCCCGCGCTGATCGATCTCCTCGGCTGAGCCGCTGTTTGAACAAGCTCCAGCCGGCCAAAACTTCTCTGGCAAGCCTTATCTATTAAGCCTCACCCATTACCAGGAGGAATTGGACTGCCAGCCGCTCGGCGTGGTCGAATCCTGGCGCGGCGACCCAAAGCCGAAAAACCCGCCGGACGTCTGATGCGCCACAGTGGTGGTCCTGGCGTGGCGCTGGTGCCGGGAGCCGCTGGCATAAGTCGGTGTACGGGGTGGCGAACCGCTGATCGAGATTCTCGCGCCTTCCGCTTGCACCATATGGAACAGCGTGGCTGCATTTTCGGGCGAGAGCCGGACGCATCCATGCGAGGCCGGGCGGCCCAGATAGGCCGTGGCATAGGTGCCATGAATTGCATAACCGCCGGCGAAGAAGATCGAATAAGGCATCGGCGACATATGATATTTGCGCGAATAATGCATCCGCTGCAGGCTTGTCGGGGCGAATGAGCCGCGCGGCGTCACATAGCCGGAAGCCGCCGTCGAAATCGGCCATGAATAGCTGCCGCTGTCTGAGTTCTACCTGCATGCGCTGCGCGCTGAGGTCGATGTGGATGCGCACCAGCGCCTGCGCCGATGAAAACCAGAAGAACCCGCACAGCGAAATGATCAAGAAGGGCAATTTCAAAAAAATCGAGCGATGCATGTCAGCCCCCATCGCGGACAAGAATAAGCCCGCGCTGAAGGCAAAGATGCCATGGGCTCGGCAGGGGGTAAATCGCAAATTTGAAGTAAGGTTGATTGAATACTTAGGTCACGAAGGCATCAGGTTGCATCGGAACCGGGCGCCGGTCGGTGTTTTGGCGCACGAATTGATCCAAAAAATCGCTGACCCTTAGGGATCACGCGCGCGAGCCGCGGCGGACAGGACGGCGCGAGCCTCATATGCCATAGTCGATCTCCCGCAAGGCTTTTGCATGCCGGACCATATTTCCGGTCTCGACAGCATGCCATCCCGACCGAGGTGAAACCATGCGCAAGCTTGTCCACGCTGCGGCCCTTTTCTGCCTCTGCGCCCTCACTTCACAAGAAATTGCTGCGCAGCAATTGGGGACGCTGGACCCGGAACCGCCGCCGCCGCTGGCGCAGCCGAACAATCCTACGACACCGGCAAAGCAATTGTTCGGTCGGGAAACCGCGCCTGCCGATCTCGCCACGCGTACCATCGGATTTTACGCGCGCGGCTGTCTCGCCGGCGGCGTGGCGCTTCCCGTCAACGGGCCGGACTGGCAGGTCATGCGCCTGTCACGCAACCGCTTTTGGGGGCATCCGCAGCTGATCGCCTTTCTCGAACGTTTCGCCAAAAAGGTCCCGCAGGTGAGCCATTGGCCCGGCATTCTGGTCGGCGACATGTCGCAGCCGCGCGGCGGGCCGATGCTCACCGGCCATGCCTCGCATCAGATCGGGCTCGACGTCGACATCTGGCTCAAGCCCATGCCGCCGCGGCAATTGTCACGCCGCGAGCGCGAGGAGACGCTCTCGACCAATGTCGTGCGCGACGATCGGCTCGACGTCAATCCGGCGATTTGGACGCCGGATCATGTCGCCGTCATCAAGGCCGCGGCGCAAGACCCTGAGGTTCAGCGCATCTTTGTGAATGCGGCAATCAAAAAGGCGCTGTGCCGCGACGCCAGAGGCGATCGGAGCTGGCTCGCAAAGGTCCGCCCCTTCTATGGCCATGATTATCATTTCCATGTCCGGCTTCTCTGCCCAAGGAGCGAAACGGCCTGCGAGGGCCAGGCCCCGGTGTCGCCCGGCGACGGCTGCGATCGGGCTTCGCTCGCTTATTGGTTCTCGTCGGCCGTGCTGCATCCGCAGCCGGTGCCGCCCTCGAAGCCGCGGCCGGCGCTGACGCTTGCCGATCTTCCCGCCCCATGCCGGGCGGTGCTGAGCGCGAAGTGAGGAAGGCCTGAAGCGGATTTTTTGGAACGCGGCTTGCTCGCCCCCATATGAATGAAAACCGCTGAGCCATCGTGTCCGGAATTGCCTAGCGATCCGAGTGCGAGGTCGCCTGTCTTTAGATATTTGTTCCAGCCCGGACCCGCACCATGACCATTTCCCTCGAGTTGCAGCCGCAAGAGTTCGACCGTGCCGAATCCGCTGCTCGAGGAATGGAACACTCCCTTCAGCATGCCGCCCTTCGACCGATTTACGCCCGATCATTATCGACCGGCTTTCGATCGCGCCTTCGCCGAACATAAAGCCGAGATCGCCGCTATTGCCGATCATCCTGAGCCGGCCAGCTTTGAAAACACGATCGCGGCGCTGGAACGCGCCGGGCGCAATCTGCGCCGCGTCTCGCTGGTCTTCTTCAATCTGGCCGGCGCCCATACCAATGATGCGATCGAATTGGTGGAACGCGAAATCTCGCCGCTGTTTGCCCGGCATGAGGCGGAAATCCATCTGAACGATGCGCTCTTCGCTCGCGTCGATGCGGTCTATGCCGCGCGCGACAGGCTCGGCCTCGATGCCGAGCAAAAGCGCGTCTTGGAGCGTCATCATCTGGCCTTCCGCCGCGCCGGCGGGGGTCTTGCGCCGGAGGTCAAGGGCCGGCTTGCCGAAATCGGCGAACGGCTCGCCGCACTCGGCACACAATTTTCGCAAAATGTTCTGGCCGATGAAAAATCTTTCACTCTGGTGCTCGATGAAGGCGAGGATCTTGCCGGCCTGCCGGATTGGCTCGTCGCAGAGGCGGCGGAGACGGCGCGGGAGCGCGGCTTTCCCGGCAAATATGTGATCACTCTCAGCCGCTCCAGCATCGAGCCTTTCCTCGCGATGTCGCAGCGGCGCGACCTGCGTGAAAAGGCCTGGCGTGCCTGGATCTTGCGCGGGCAAACCGGCGGCGCAACCGACAATCGCGCGCTGGCCGTCGAAATGTTAAAACTTCGCGCCGAGCGGGCGCGGCTTCTCGGCTATGACAGCTTTGCCCATTTCCGCCTCGCCGATACGATGGCGAAGACGCCGGAGGCGGCGCAAGATCTTCTCGATAGAGTTCTGGGCGCCGGCGCGTGCCCGTGCCTTGCGCGAAGAGGCCGCCCTACAAGAGGCAATCGCGCAAGAGGGCGGCGAATTTTCACCCTCGCGCCTTGGGACTGGCGCTATTATGCCGAGCGCCGCCGCAGACAAGAATTCGATCTCGACGAATTCGAGATCAAGCCCTATCTGCAACTCGATCGGCTGATCGAGGCCGTCTTCTTCACGGCGCAACAGCTCTTCGGCCTGAGTTTCAGCGAGCGGTTCGATCTGCCGCTCTATCATCCCGATGCGCGCGCCTTCGATGTGACCGGGCCGGACGGGCAGACCGGTCGCGCTCTTCATCGGCGATTATTATGCGCGGGTGTCGAAACATGGCGGCGCCTGGATGAGCGAATTTCGCGAACAGGAAAAGCTCGACGGCAAGATTTTGCCGATCATCGTCAATGTCCTGAATTTCGTGAAGCCGGCGGCGGGCGAAGCCTGTCTCTTGAGCTTCGACGATGCGCGAACCCTGTTCCATGAATTCGGCCATGCGCTGCATGGGCTCTTGTCGGATGTGACCTATCCGCTCCTGTCCGGTACCAGTGTCGCACGCGACTTCGTCGAATTCCCCTCGCAGCTCTATGAACATTGGCTGAGGAGAAGGAGATCTTGCGCCGCTTCGCGCTGCATTACCGCAGCGATCAGCCGATCCCCGAGGCTTTGCTTGAGCGGCTGCTTGCGGCGAAACAATTCAATCAGGGCTTTGCGACGGTGGAATATACGGCCTCCGCGCTCGTCGATCTCGCTCTGCATTGTCAAAAGCCGGCCGAAGATCTCGACATTATCGCTCTCGAAAAAGACATGCTCGAAAAACTCGGCATGCCGAAGAGTATCGTGATGCGGCATCGCACGCCGCATTTCACCCATGTCTTTTCCGGCGATTCCTATTCCGCCGGCTATTATTCATATCTCTGGTCGGAAGTGCTCGATGCCGACGGCTTCGACGCCTTTATCGAGGCGGGCGATATTTTCGATGCCGAAGTTGCGAAGAAGCTGCTCGAAACATGTCTATGCCGCCGGCAACAGAACAGAGGCGGAAGATGCCTATCTTGGCTTCCGCGGCCGTGCGCCTTCGGTCGAGCCTTTGCTGAAGAAGCGTGGGCTGGCGGCGGAGACCGCGTAAGCGTGGATGGCCGGGTCAAGCCCGGCCATGACGAATGATGATCGGCGATGAAGCGCGACGAACGCTGACGGCTTTGGGCTTTTCGCGTCATGGCCGGGCTTGACCCGGCCATCCAGGCGACATGAGCGCTAATATCCTCACATAAAATTCTGCGGATCGACATCGACCGCAACCCGCACGCTGCCGCGCTCGGGCGGCGCGGTCGCAAGCATGGCGCGCAAAAATGTTTGCAGATCGGCATTGCGCGGCGCCCGCACGAGCAGACGAAACCGATGTTTTCCGCGGATGACGGCGATCGGCGCCTCGGCCGGCCCGAGCAGCATGATCTCATCCTCGCCCGGCAGGCCGCCGAGAGCGGCGAGCTTCCATTTGCTGTTTACCGGCAAAGAAAAGGCGGCTTTGACAAGCGCCCTTGCATGGTCTTCCGCTGCAGCGCGGTCCTTGGCCGAGACGATCAGCGCGGCGAGCCGGCCGAAAGGCGGCAGGCCGGCTCTGCGGCGCTGCTCGGTCTCTTCGCTATAAAATTTCTCGACATCACCGGAGAGGATCGCGCGGATCACCGGATGATCCGGCTGCCAGCTCTGCACGAAGGCGCGGCCGGCGGAGTCGAAGCGGCCGGCGCGGCCGGTCACTTGTTGCAGCAATTGAAAAGTGCGCTCCGCAGCGCGCGGATCACCGCTCGACAGACTCACATCGGCATCGATCACGCCGACGAGCGAGAGCAAAGGAAAATTGTGACCCTTGGCGACGAGCTGCGTCCCGATAACGATATCGCAGGCGCCGTCCGCAATCGCATCGAGCTCGCGGCGCAGCCGTTCGGTGCCGCCCGGAAAATCGGATGAGAGCGTGAGGCAGCGCGCCTCCGGCCAGAGTGTCGCGACCTCTTCCGCCAGCCTTTCGACACCCGGGCCGCAGGCCGCGAGCTCCGATTTACCGCATTCCGGGCAATGCTCGGGGCGCTTTTCGATATGGCCGCAATGATGACAGACGAGGGCGCGGCGAAACCGATGTTCGACCAGCCAGGCGGTGCAGTTCGGACATTGGAAGCGATGGCCGCAGGCACGGCATAGAGTGAGCGGCGCATAGCCGCGGCGATTGAGGAAGAGCAGCACCTGCTCGCCTTGCGCCAATGTCTCATTCATCGCCGCAACGAGCCGCGGCGCGATCCATTTGCCGCGCGGCGCCGCCTCGCGCTTCAGATCGATGGCCGTGATCGTCGGCAAAGCACGCCCGCCATAGCGCGCCGGAAGCTTCACATGCGCATAGCGGCCCTGCTCGGCATTGACGCGCGATTCGATCGAAGGCGTCGCCGAGGCGAGCACCACGGCGGCTTTCTCGATCTGGCCGCGCACCACCGCCATGTCGCGGGCGTGATAGGCGACGCCGTCATCTTGCTTATAAGCCGCCTCATGCTCTTCGTCGACGACGATGACGGCGAGATCGGCGAAAGGCAGAAAGAGTGCGGAGCGCGCGCCGGCGACGACCTTGACTTCGCCGCTCGCAAGGCCGGACCAGACGCGGGCGCGTTTGCGCGGGCTGACGGCGGAATGCCATTCGGCCGGCCTTGTGCCAAAACGCGCGGAAAAGCGATTGAGGAATTGCGCGGTGAGTGCGATTTCCGGCATCAGGATCAAAGCCTGCCGGCCGGCGCGCAAAGCTGTGGCGACGGCTTCGAAATAGACTTCGGTCTTGCCCGAGCCGGTGACGCCTTCGAGCAGAGTGACGGAGAATTTTTGCGCGGCCACGGCTGCAGTGAGCGTTACTGCCGCTTGCGCCTGATCGGCTTCGAGCGCCGGCGCCGCGAAATCCGGATCGCATGGCAAAGCGACCGGCTCCGGTGGCAAGGCAATCGCCTCGAGCGTGCCTTCATCGACCAGCGTGTCGATGACGGAAGCCGAACAGGCGGCGGCCTCAGTGAGCGCCGATTTCTGAAAAGCGAGCCCGCCTTCGAGCGCGGCAAGCACACGGGCGCGGGCCGGCGTCAGTCTCGCCGGCGGCGGGCCGGCGCGACGGATGCCGATGCGCAGCGGTTCGGGCGTCACGGTGAAGGGCGCCCGCATGCTCATGCGTAAAACCATGCCGCGCGGCGCCAAAGTCCAGCGCGCGACCCAATCGATGAAATCCCGCAAATTCGCACCGAGAGGCGCGCAATCGCAGCGCGCGCTCACCGCTTTGAGATTGCCGCCTTGGCCATTCCAGATCTCCCAGACCGCGCCGATCACTTGCCGTGTGCCGAGCGGCACTTCGACCATAGCGCCGGCTGCGAGCGCGAGATCGGCGGGAATGCGATAGCTATAGGCTTGATCAATCGCAACCGGCACCAGCACATCGGCGATCAGCGTGCCGCGTGAATCTTGCGTCTTGATCTTGCTGGTGGTCATGAAGCAGGCATAACGCCGAGCGGCGAAAAAGTCGAAGGCCCCCGAGTTTTCGCCCGGAGGCCTGCCGACGTGCCCAAATTTGCGCTCGGATCTGGCGCTACCGGAGGGAGAGGCCCCGGCGGCAATGTTGAACTTTCACGCGTCAATCGCGGATGTGACAACAGCGTTGGTGGCCGCGGTCAAAATGTTGTTATAGGCTGGCGCGATCTCGGCGAGTGCGACATTGGCGGCAAAGATGCCGGTGAGGGCGGCAATGGCAGCGACGGCGCCGAGCGTCTTGCGTATAATAATCATAATAGCTCCTCTTCATACTGGTCGCCGCGTCGGGCGGCGATATGACGATGGAGAGAAAGGAATTAACAACCGATTGTGCGCCGGCACATGTCGAAGCCTGGAGCGTGATCGCGCTAACTTGACTCATGGTTTCGCTCGGCATCGTTTTCTAACGCATGATCTTGTTTGAAGAGTTTGCAGCTTTTCGGCAATAGTGCGTTAACTCTGCAGCGCCGCAGCCTATCCGTTAGCTTGTACCTCGACCGCACGGATTCACCCAAAGTCGAAAGGCCTCCGAACTTTCGCTCGGAGGCCTGTCGACGTGCCCGATTTTCGCGCTCGGATCTGGCGCTGCCGGAGGGAGAGGCCCCGGCGGCAACGTCGAGCCATTTAAGCGTCAGTTGCAGACGCGGACGGGCTGATAGCCGATCAGATTGCCGTAGCCGTCGACCACGACCTGGCGGGTGAAGTAGCAGCCATAGCCATAATAGCCGGGCGAATTCGCGGCGATGGCGAGGCCGGTGCCGAGGGCGGCGGCGGCCCCAAGGCCCCAACCCCAATGGCCATGGCCGAAGCCGAAACCCTTGGCGGAGGCTTCGGTGGACGTCGCGGCGACAGCGCCGGCGAGCGTGGCAATTGCGAGAGCGGCAACGAGGGTCTTGCGCAGATTGTTCATGATATCTCTCCTTTGGTTCGTTCATCGCGTCGAGCGGCGATGAAGCAAAGGTAAGAGAAGGCCGCGCCCGCCGCTGTGCGCCGGCACACGCGGGAGAAACGGGCAGGAAATGCGGGCGAGCGCCCTACCCGATCGCACCGTGGCAGTGCTTGAATTTTTTGCCGGAGCCGCAGGGGCAGGGCTCGTTGCGGCCGACCTTTCCCCATGTGGCAGGGTCTTGCGGCTGGCGCCCGGCCTTGGCCCGCATGTCCGGAACCATGGACGGCACTGCGGCAAAGGCTTGCCCGCCCATTGCCTCGCCTCCGAGCTCCTGCGCCAGCGTCGCCAGCGCCTCGGCCGGCGGATGCAGCGCCTCGAATTGCGCCGACTGCAAGGGCGGCGGCGGCTCCGCCTGCTCGAAACTGACCTCGATATGATTGAGCTGCGAGGTCGTCTGCTCGCGCAGATGTTTGATCAGCTCGCCGAAGAGATCGAAGGCCTCGGATTTATATTCGTTCAGCGGATCGCGTTGCGCCATGCCGCGCCAGTGGATCACTTGCCGCAAATGATCGAGCGTCACGAGATGCTCGCGCCACAAATGATCGAGCGACTGCAAGACGACCTGCTTCTCGATGTAGCGCATGAGCTCGGCGCCGTTCTTTTCGACCCGCTCGGCATAGGCTTCGTCCGCAGCCATCAATAGGCGCTCGCGCAGAATATCGTCGGTAATGCCTTCTTCCTTGGCCCATTCGTCGAACGGCAGGTTGAGATTGAACATCGCCTCCGCGCCGGTCATCAGCCCTTCTATGTCCCAGGCTTCGGGATAAGCATCAGACGGGGCGCAGCGCGCCACAAGATCATCGACGACATCATGGCGCATGTCGGCGACCATGTCTTCAAGCGACTCCTCCGCCATCATCTCGCGGCGCTGCTCGAACACGACCTTGCGCTGGTCGTTCATCACATTATCGTATTTGAGAATGTTCTTGCGGGTGTCGAAATTGCGCGCCTCGACCTTCTGCTGCGCCTTTTCAAGGGCCTTGTTGATCCAGGGATGGACGATCGCTTCGCCCTCCTGGAGGCCGAGCTTGACGAGCATCGAATCCATCCGATCGGAGCCGAAGATCCGCATCAGATCGTCTCTGAGCGACAGGAAGAATTTCGACCGCCCCGGATCGCCCTGGCGGCCCGAACGGCCGCGCAGCTGATTGTCGATACGCCGGCTCTCATGCCTTTCGGTGCCGACGATATAGAGCCCGCCCGCGGCGACGGCGCGTTGCCGAAAGTCGGCGACCTCGGCGCGGATCTCCACCTCTTTGGCGTCACGCCCCGGACCCTCCGGCAGATCAGCGCATTCTTGCGCGACGCGCATCTCGACATTGCCGCCGAGCTGAATATCGGTGCCGCGGCCGGCCATATTGGTCGCGACGGTGATCGCGCCCGGCACGCCGGCTTCGGCGACGATATAGGCCTCCTGCTCATGGAAGCGCGCGTTGAGCACGGCGAAAAGCTTCGACGGATTGGCCGAGCGCGCCGCCGCATAAAGCTTCTGCAGCGCCGTCGGCTCGGTAAAATCGATCTGCCGATAGCCCTTGCCGATCAGAAATTCGGCGAGCTGTTCGGATTTTTCGATCGAGGTGGTGCCGACGAGCATCGGCTGCATTTTCGTGTTGGCGGCCTCGATCTCGGCAACGATCGCGGCGAGCTTCTCCTCATTGGTGCGATAGACCTCATCGTCTTCGTCGAGGCGCAGCACCGGCACATTGGTCGGGATCTCGACGACATCGAGATTGTAGATCTCGGCGAATTCATCGGCTTCCGTCGCCGCCGTGCCGGTCATGCCGGCGAGCTTCTTATAAAGGCGGAAATAGTTCTGGAAGGTGATCGAGGCAAGCGTCACATTCTCCGGCTGCACGGTCACATGTTCCTTGGCTTCGAGCCCCTGATGCAGCCCTTCGGAATAGCGCCGGCCTGGCATCATGCGGCCGGTGAATTCGTCGATGATCACCACCTCGTCGTTGCGGACGATGTAATCCTTGTCGCGCTGGAACAATTTATGGGCGCGCAGCCCCTGATTGACGTGATGCACGATGGTGACATTGGCGGCATCATAAAGCGAACCCTCTTCGAGAAGGCCGGCCTCGGCGAGCAATTCCTCCATATGCTCATTGCCGTCTTCCGTGAGATTGACGGAACGCTGCTTCTCGTCGACCTCGTAATCCTCCGGGCGGAGGCGAGGAATGAGCTTGTCGATGGAATTATAGAGATCCGATTTATCGTCGGAGGGGCCGGAAATAATCAGCGGCGTGCGCGCCTCGTCGACGAGGATCGAATCCACTTCGTCGACGATCGCGAAAGCATGGCCGCGCTGCACCATCTGCCCGAGCTCATATTTCATATTGTCGCGCAGATAGTCGAAGCCGAACTCATTGTTGGTGCCATAGGTGATATCGGCCGCATAGGCCCTGTGCCGCTCGCCATCGTCCTTACCGTGAACGATCGTGCCGACGCTGAGCCCGAGAAAATTATAGATGCGGCCCATCCATTCGGCGTCGCGGCGGGCGAGATAATCATTGACCGTGACGACATGGACGCCTTTGCCGGCGAGCGCATTGAGATAGGCGGCGAGAGTCGCAACGAGCGTCTTGCCTTCGCCGGTCCGCATTTCGGCGATGGCGCCTTCGTGCAAGACCATGCCGCCGATGAGCTGAACATCGAAATGGCGCTGACCGAGCACCCGCCTTGCAGCCTCGCGGACGGTCGCGAAAGCGGGGACGAGCAGATCATCGAGCGTTGAGCCTGCCGCCAGCTCGGCGCGGAACTGGTCCGTTCTGGCGCGCAGCTCGGCGTCGCTCAGCCTCTCCACCTCGGGTTCGAGCGCATTGATGGCAGCGACCCTCGGCCGGTAAGTCTTCAGCCGCCGCTCATTGGACGAGCCGAAAATTTTCTTGGCGATGGTGACGAACATTCAATAAGCCTTTCTCATCCGATCGCTGCCGGACGGCAAGACGCATGGCGATCTTGGGACGCAGAGAGCGATGACAAAGCGCCGAACGCCGCAGGCCTGGCTTGCAGCTTCGACGGAGATCGGCGCGTCGCGTAAGACCGTGCGCCGCCGCCCGTCAGGCGACGAAAATCTTCGGCAAAGAGCATAGCCCGGAAAAGTCGAGAGCCACACCGCCGAAGACTGTGCCAGCTGTTGCATGCGCCAAAGCCGCAGCCGAGCCAATTTGGATTGCGTACCATCGATTTATGACGATTTGCGATGGTTTGCGACGTCGCACAAGCCAAATCGGCGCTCGGGCTGCCCGAGAGATAAGAGGGGGGGTGAGCCTTGTCAATCGAGCGGAGCCGCCGGGTTTTTTCGGCAATTTTGCGGCTTGCCCCATGGGATGGCACATTTAAGCCTGAATTGTCGCGCAGGAGGCGGGTTTGCTGCCGTTTCTTGATGTTTCTTGATGTCTGGAGCCTGTCCCGCATGTCGAATTTGAACATTTTGCGCACCTGCGCCCTCGGCCTTGCCTTTGCCTTGAGTGCTGTCCTGCCTGCCCTCGTCAGTGCGGTGCCCGCGGCCGCGACCGTGCTCGCCAAGGTGAATGGCAAAGAGATCACCGACGAAGATTTGAAGCTCGCCGCCGAGGATCTCGGTGCCAGCATTCCGCGGCAGCTCGAAGGCAAGGCGCGCGACGCCTATCTGCTCGATTATTTGATCGACGGCGAGCTCGTGGCGCAAAAAGCTCTGGCCGATAAGCTCGATCAGGCGTCGGACTTCCCGCAAAAGGTCGCCTACTATCGCGAAAAGCTGCTGATGGGGAGCCTGCTCAGCAAAATCTCCAAAGAGGCCGTAACCGACGCGGCGATGAAGAAGGTCTATGACGAGGCCGCCAAGGCGCAAAAGCCGGAAACGGAAATCCACGCCCGCCATATTCTCGTCGCGACCAAGGAAGAAGCCGAAGCCGCGCTGAAGCGGATCAAAGCCGGCGAGGATTTCGCCAAGGTCGCCAAAGAGCTCTCGAAAGATCCTGGCGCCGAAGGTGGCGACCTCGGCTGGTTCACCAAGGAGCGCATGGTCCCGGAATTTGCGGAAGCCGCCTTCAAGCTCGAGGCGGGCCAGGTTTCCGACCCGGTCAAGACTCAATTCGGCTGGCACATCATCAAGGTCGAGGCCAAAAGGCAGACGAGCTTCCCGCCCTTCGATCAAGTCAAGGATCAAGTGGCCCGCTACGTCGTGCAGAAGGCGCAGAGCGAGCTGATCGCGCAATTGCGCAAGGTGGCGAAGATCGAGCGGCTCGAGCCGGCGGATCCCAAGCCCGACCCGGCGAAAGCAACCACACCGGCCGGCAAGAAATAAGAACCTTTTGTTTCATTCGCTGTCCGAAAGCCCGTCGGCGATCCTCGCGCCGGCGGGCTTTTGCATTGTGCCGCATGCGGCGAAGGGATCGACCTTCGCTAGAGCCGATCCCGATCAGGTGGAATTGCATTTTTGGCCCATCGGATATATCCGATGGGCTTGAACTGCGATCCACATGATCGGGACAAATCGGCTCTACATCAAAGAAGCGGAGCATGTCCCTTATCGGAAAAGTCGGTCAACTTTTCCGGGACATGCTCTAAGTGATCGGTTATTGACCTTTGATCGCCCTCCTCCTTTCGATTCATCATGGCCGCTCCGACAAAATCCGCCGCTGTCTCACCCTTTGCGCCGAAGACCTATCCGGAGATCCCGCCGATTGACGGGTTGCGCTTCGCCACTGGCGCCGTCGGCATCCGCTACAAGGCGCGGACCGACGTCATGCTGGCTTTGTTCGACAAGGGGACGAAGGTCGCCGGCGTCTTCACCCAATCCAAATGCCCTTCGGCGCCGGTCGAATGGTGCCAGGCGCGGCTCAAATCGGGCAAGGCCCGGGCTCTCGTGGTCAATTCCGGCAATGCCAATGCCTTCACCGGCAAGACAGGCGCAAAGGCCACCGCCTTCACCGCTTCGCTCGCGGCGGCGGCCGCGGGCGTGCGCCCCAATGAGATCTTCCTCGCCTCGACCGGCGTGATCGGCGAGCCGCTCGATGCGGCGAAATTCGAAGGCCAGTTCGAAAAGCTCGTCGCAGCCGCCGCACCCGAAGGGCTCTTGGATGCCGCCAAAGCCATCATGACGACGGACACCTATCCCAAGGTCGCAACCGCCAAGGCATTGCTCGGGGATGTCGAAGTGACGATCGCCGGCATGGCCAAAGGCGCCGGCATGATCGCGCCCGATATGGCGACTCTGCTCGCCTTCGTCTTCACCGACGCGCCGATCGGCGCCGGGGCCTTGCAGGCGATGCTGAGCAAAAGCGTCGAGACATCCTTCAATGCCATAACCATCGACAGCGACACGTCGACCTCCGACACGCTGCTGCTTTTCGCGACCGGCGCTGCGGCCGGGCGCGGCGCACCGAAGATCTCCGAGCCCGGCAACCGCCGTCTCAAACCATTCAGGGCCGCGCTCGATTCCGTCCTCCTCGATCTCGCGCATCAGGTGGTGAAGGACGGCGAAGGGGCGCGCAAATTCGTGAAAATCTCGGTCGAGGGTGCCGTCTCGAAATCCTCGGCGAAGATGGTGGCCCGCTCGATTGCCAATTCGCCGCTCGTCAAGACGGCGATCGCGGGCGAAGACGCCAATTGGGGGCGGATCGTCATGGCCGTCGGCAAGGCGGGCGAGCCGGCCGATCGGGATCGCCTGGCGATCTGGTTCGGCGACATCAGAGTGGCTCACAAGGGCATGCGCGATCCAGCCTATGACGAAGCCAAGGTCTCGCTCCTCATGCGGCAGCCGGAGATCGACATCCGCGTCGATCTCGGTCTCGGCAAGGGGCAGGCTACGATCTGGACCTGCGATCTCACCAAGGACTATGTCGCGATCAACGGCGATTATCGGTCGTGACGAAGTCGTGACGGTTGATCGTAATCTGGGTAGGTGATGTCGCAAAAATTTTGCGCAGCACATCGCGCTTGGCGAAGACTACCGTTCGGATCATCGGCCGCGCGCCATGATCGAAATCAATGACCGCGCACCAGCACCGATGCAGAAGCAGAGGCACCACGGCATTCTTGCGGAAAACCCATGTCCGAGATCATGCAGATCGGCGAACTGGCCATCATCACCCGCGACGGGCTGGAGGCTTTGCTCGCCGGCCTGAAGCGTCGCGATTACCGCCTCATCGGACCGACATTGCGCGATCAGGCGATCGTCTATGACGACATAGACGGGATTGCGGATCTGCCGCAAGGCTGGGGCGATGAGCAGGATGGTGGGCGCTATCGCCTTGTTCGGCGCGAGGATGACAGGCTCTTTGGCTATGCCGTCGGACCGCAATCCTGGAAGCATTATCTGCATCCGCCCATGCTGTCGCTCTGGCGCGCGCAAAAGCGCGGGCAAGGCTTTGAGATCATCGCGTCGGAGGAGACGCTGCCGCGCTTTGCCTTCCTCGGCGTGCGCGCCTGCGAGCTCAATGCGATCGCGATTCAAGATCGCGTCTTCCTCGGCGGCGAGGCCGTCGATCCGCATTATCGCCAGCGCCGCGAAGGCGCCTTCATTATCGCAGTGAATTGCAGCCATGCCGGCGGAACCTGTTTCTGCGTCTCCATGAACACGGGTCCCAAAGTCGAGGCAGGCTTCGATCTCGCTCTGACGGAGATCATTGAGGGCAGCGCGCATTCATTCCTTGTCGATATCGGCAGCGCCGAAGGGGCGGAACTTCTCGCCGAGGCTTCGCCGCGCAAGGCTTCTACCGAGGACTTGGCCTGCGCGGAGGCTGTCGTCGCGAATACGGCCGCAAACATGGGCCGCACGATGGATTCCGACGGGCTGAAAGAGCTGTTGGCGCGCAATCTCGATCATAAGCGTTGGGATGATGTGGCGCAGCGCTGTCTCACCTGCGCGAATTGCACCATGGTGTGTCCGACGTGCTTCTGTACTTCGGTCGAGGATGCGAGCGATCTTGCCGGAGAGGCTGTGGAACGCAGACGCCGCTGGGATTCCTGCTTCACCATGGATTTCTCCTATCTTCATGGCGGCAGCGTGCGGAACTCGCCGAAATCGCGCTACCGCCAATGGATGACGCATAAACTATCCAACTGGTTCGATCAGTTCGGGACGTCGGGATGCGTCGGTTGCGGCCGCTGCATCAGCTGGTGTCCGGTCGGCATCGACATCACTGAGGAAGTGCGTGCGATCCACGACAGCGAGCTGAAGTGAGGGCATGAGCTTTGGCAGACACCGAGCAAATCCTCCTCGAACATAGTTTCTTCACGGACCTCGAAGCGGCGTTTCGGTCACGCGTCGGCGGCTGCGCCAAAATAATGAGCTTCGAGGCGGGACATTATCTCTTTCACGAAGGCGATCCTGCCAATTGGTTCTACCTCATCCACCAAGGCCGCGTGGCGCTCGAAATCATGGCGCCGGGACGCGGCGCGCTGACCTTTCAGACCGTCGGTGAAGGTGATGTGCTGGGCATGTTCTGGCTCATGCCGCAGGGCCATTGGATCCATGACGCAAAGGCGCGCGAGTTGACCCGCGTCATTGCAATCGATAGCGCCTGCCTGCGCGAGATATGCGAAGAGGATCACGCTCTCGGCTATGATCTCATGAAACGCTTCGTCCCCATATTGCTGCGGCGATTGGAAAGCGCGCAGCTCCAGATGCTCGATGTCTATGGCAATTCCAAATGAGCTGAGCCGGGCTTTGCCCGTGCAAGACCCCATGTTGCCGCGTGTGGCGCTTGTGCTGGCGCGCCGCTATGAGGGTGCGCAGATCTGGACGCTCGAGCTCGAAGCCGACACCCAAGCGCCGGCCTTCGTTCCCGGCCAGTTCAATATGCTCTATGCCTTCGGCGTCGGCGAGGTCGCGATCAGCATGAGCGGCGATCCCGCCGTCGGCGGCCGGCTCATTCACACCATAAGAGCGGTGGGCGAGACTTCGGCGGCGCTGACACGGCTCGACGCCGGCGATCATATCGGCGTGCGCGGCCCATTCGGTGCCGGCTGGCCGATGCAGGCGGCCTCTGGCTGCGACGTCATCATCGTCGCCGGCGGCCTCGGCCTCGCGCCGCTGCGCCCGGTGCTCTATCGCATTCTCGCCGAGCGCGAAAGCTATGGCAAAGTCACCCTTCTCTACGGGACACGCAGTCCTGATGACATTCTCTATCGTCAAGAACTCGAAGAATGGCGGCGCCGGCTCGATATCGCCATCGAGGTCACGGTCGACCACGCCACCGGTCAATGGCATGGCCATGTCGGCGTCGTCACGACTTTGATCCGACGCGCCGATTTCGATCCTTCGCATTGTATTGCGCTCGTCTGCGGGCCGGAGACCATGATGCGCTTCACCGCCATGGCGCTGAAGGAAGCGGGCCTGCAGGATGCGGCGATCTATCTCTCCATGGAACGCAATATGAAATGCGCGATCGGCTTTTGCGGCCATTGCCAGTTCGGGCCGCATTTCATCTGCAAGGACGGTCCGGTGCTGCGCTATGATCGGTTGCGGGACCTGCTGCGGCTGAAGGAGATCTGACATGCCGACGGCGCAGAGCAAGCCCAAGCTTGCGATATGGAAATTCTCCTCTTGCGACGGCTGCCAATTGTCGCTGCTCGATTGCGAAGACGAGCTGGTCGGGCTCATCGGCGCCGTCGAGATTGCCTATTTTCTCGAGGCGAGCGCGGCGCAGCAGGCAGGCCCCTATGATCTCTCTTTGGTCGAGGGCTCGATCACGACGGCGCATGATGTCGCGCGCATCAAGGAGGTGCGTCAGTGCTCGCACCGCCTGGTCACCATTGGCGCTTGCGCCACGGCCGGCGGCATTCAGGCGCTGCGCAATTTCAAGGATGTGAACGAGTTCATCTCCATCGTCTATGCGCGGCCCGATTATATCGAGACGCTGGCGACCTCGACGCCGATCTCGGCCCATGTCGCGGTCGATTATGAGCTGCACGGCTGCCCGATCAACAAGGCGCAATTGCTCGAAGTCGTCTCGGCGCATTCCTCATCGGGCGCAAGCCGGTCGTACCCGCCCATAGCGTCTGCATGGAGTGCAAGCTGCGCGGCAATGTCTGTGTCATGGTCGCGCATGGGACGCCTTGCCTTGGCCCCGTCACCCATGCCGGATGCGGGGCGCTCTGTCCCTCTTATGATCGCGGCTGCTATGGCTGCTATGGCCCGATGGAAAGCCCAAATACAACGTCATTGAGCCGCGAGCTGAGCGGGCTCGGCGTCAGCGAGCGCGACATCACTCGTGCTCTATCGCAGCTTCAATGCCGAGGCGGAGCCGTTCAGCGCAGAGAGCGCGAAGCATGACCGATAGAACGATCCAAGTCGAGAATCTCGCCCGTGTCGAAGGCGAAGGCGCGCTGCGGGTGATCGTCCGCGACGGAATCGTCGAGACGGCGGAGCTGAAGATCTTCGAGCCGCCGCGTTTTTTCGAAGCCTTTCTGCGCGGCAGGGCCTATCGGGAAGTTCCGGACATCACGGCGCGCATCTGCGGCATTTGTCCGGTCGCCTATCAGATGAGCGCGGTCCATGCGATGGAAGCCGCATTCGGCGTGTCGGTCGACGGCCAACTGCGGGATTTGCGCCGGCTCATCTATTGCGGCGAATGGATCGAGAGCCATGCGCTCCATATCTATCTGCTGCATGCGCCGGATTTCCTCGGCTATGACGGCGCCATGGATATGGCGCGCGACCATCCGCAAATTCTCGAGCGCGGCCTGCAGCTCAAGAAGACCGGCAATGAACTGATCGCTTTCATCGGCGGGCGCGAGGTCCATCCTATCAATGTGCGCGTCGGCGGCTTCTACAAGACGCCGCGGCGGCGCGATCTCGCGCCGCTCGCCGAGCGGCTGAAGCAGGCACGCGATGCGGCACTCGAAACCGTCCATTGGGTGGCTGGTTTCGATTTTCCAGATTGCGACAGAGATTATGAATTCGTCGCGCTGTCGTCGCCGAATGAATATCCGTTCAATGAAGGGCGCATCACATCGAACAAAGGTCTCGATATCGAGGCGCGCGAATTCGACGAGCATATAGAGGAGCAGCATGTCGCGCATTCGACGGCGCTGCATGCGCGCATCCGCGGCGGCGGCGCCTATCTCGCCGGGCCGCTGGCGCGCTATGCGTTGAATTTCGAAAGGCTGTCGCCGCTGGCACGAGAGACGGCGCAGGAGGTGGGTTTAGGTCCGGTCTGCCGCAATCCCTATCAGAGCATCATCGTGCGCAGCCTGGAGGTGCTCTATGCCTGCGACGAGGCGCTGCGACTGATCGAAAGCTATGAGGAGCCGGAAAAGCCGGTGATCGAAGTGCCCATCCGGGCTGGCGTCGGCCATGCCTGCACGGAAGCGCCGCGCGGACTGCTCTATCACCGCTATCAGCTCGATGCCGACGGCACGATTCTCGACGCGCGGCTGGTGCCGCCGACCTCGCAGAACCAGGCGAGCATTGAGGAAGATCTGAAGATCTGCATCAAGGACTGGCTCGATCTGCCCGATGATCTCTTGCGGCGCAAATGCGAGCAGACGGTGCGCAATTACGATCCCTGCATCTCTTGCGCGACGCATTTCCTGAAACTTGAGATCGATCGTGGGTGATTCTGGCGCAGCCGCACCGCGGGGCCGCCAATTGATTATCGGCATCGGCAATACCGACCGCGGCGATGATGCGGTCGGTCGAATCGTGGCGCGCCAGTTGCGGGCGCGCCAACGCACCGGCGTTGAAATCTTCGAAGAAAGCGGTGAAGCAGCAAGCCTGCTCAGCTCCATCGAAGGCGCCGGCGCTGTCTGGTTCGTGGATGCCGCTGTCTCCGGCGCGGCGCCCGGCACGATTCGACGCTTCGATGTCGCGGCGGCGTCTTTGCCCCAGGCCATGTCCTCGCTTTCGACGCATGGCTTCGGTTTGGCGGAAGCGATCGAGCTTGCGCGCGCGCTCAAGCGACTGCCGAGCCGCTGCATCGTCTATACGGTGGAGATATGCGCTTGCGAGGCTGGCGCGCTTCTGACGCCGGACGTCGCCGCCGCTGTGGAGGAAGTGGTTGCGCGGGTCTGCGCCGAGATCGAACGGCTTAGGGACTGAACCTTTGCAGAGGCATCAGGTTCTTGCTTGCATCCATCATCGGGCGACAATGGTGCTTTGTCGTGCTGCCAGGATTTCACTCTTCACACGCTCCCAAGCACGCTCGTCATAATCGCTGATCCATTCGGTGAGATTGCATAATTTAAGGTAGCGCCCGCTCGCAACGATGCCATCGAAGCGGTCCGAGTCGTTCCACAAATTCTGCACAAAAGCGAGCCGCCTTTGCATCTGCTGTTTGCGTTGAATGGCGGCTTCGCTTGCGAGATCGAGATGGGTTTCGCAGAAAAGGTCGAGATCTTCACACGACATGTCGAAAGCGCCGGCGCTCTGCGGCGCATCGGCGGGCCCGGCATGGAGTCCAGCCTCCTTTTCTAACTCTTGCTGGAATTCTTGATAGGTTTGCAACCCCTGTGACATAAGCCGCTCCCTTGAAAGCCGGCCGGCCGAGTCTGCCAGACGCATAAGATTGGGAGCATGCTACACGCCGGACCCTAAGCCCGCGTAGGTTGCAATCTTAGGATTCTAACGAGAGAATTAGAGGATTTTTAAGAGACGGAAGCAAGCAGCGACGGCTTTGCATCGACAACATCCTTGCCGCTGCGTTCGACGAGCCAGGCGCGCGCCTCCTCGATCGATTTCACGATCATAGTGCGAAGCCGCTCGAACGGCTCATCGGACATCATGCCGGATTCGCTGATGCTCCCGCGCCAAAGATTCGCTGCCGCGGCAGCCTCGAACATCCCAAGCGTTGTCATCGCTTCGCCGAGCGATTCCAGTACAGCGACGGCCTGATCGACGGAGGCCGCCGCGATCGCCGTCCGCACTTCATCGAGAAGGCGCTGCAAATCTAAGAGAAACTCCTCCAAGATCTCGGCGAGACCATTGATACCGATATAATCGGTGAGATTCGAAAGCTTCTGCACATCGCAAAGGACAACTGGCGGCGCGATCTGGTCCGGCTGCGGCTCGCCGGACGGCATCACTCGCCGGATGGCGGCATCGAGCTCATTCAGCTCGATCGGCTTGGCGACAAAATCATTCATGCCGGCGGCAAGGCATTCCATCCGGTCCGAGTGGAAGGCATTGGCTGTCATAGCGACGATGGGCAAGCTCGCGAAGGAACCTCCCCATGCTCTGATCGCGCGTGTCGCTTCGAGGCCGTTCATCTTGGGCATTTGCATGTCCATGAAGACGAGGTCGTAATGCGCCAATTCGAGTTTCTCCAAGGCGTCGGCACCGTCGCAAGCGAGATCGATGCTGTGGCCGAGCGAATTGAGCATTCCCCGCGCGACAATGCGGTTCACCGGCATGTCTTCGACAACCAGAATGCGATAGGCTCTGCCCGAGTCGTCATTCGCCGCGCGTAGCGGCAATCCTTCGGCCGGCGTTTCGCAGACCGGCGCATCGATCTCGAACCAGAAACAGCTTCCCTCGCCTTCGACGCTGTCTACGCCGATCGTGCCGCCCATGGCGGTGATGATCTTTTTGCAGATGGCGAGCCCAAGGCCGGTGCCGCCGAAACGCCGATTGATGGTCGCGTCGACCTGCGAGAATTCGCGGAAGAGCTTGTCGCGGGCCTCTGCCGGAATGCCGATGCCCGTATCCTTGATCTCGAAGCGCAGACGCGCTTGTTCGCCTAGAGCATCCCGCTCTACGCCTTCAGAATCGGTCACGGCGTGAAGGACGAGTGTGACGGAACCATGGTCCGTGAATTTAACCGCATTGCCGAGCAGATTGATGAGCACCTGGCGAAGCCGCTTCGCATCGGCCTTGACGCATAAAGGCGCCTGTGCGGCAAGATCGGGGGTGAGAACGAGGCCTTTGTGACGGGCCTGCACCCCGATTACATCGAGGACGGAATGGACGAGGTCCGCCAAGAACACCGGCGTCGCCTCGAACTCGATCGCACCCGATTCGAATTTTGAAAAATCGAGAATATCGTTGATGATGCTCATCAGCAAGTCGCCGCTCTCGAGGATGATGCGCACCCAATTGCGCTGCTCGCCCGTCAGCGGCGACCGGCCGAGCAAAGTGGCAATTCCGAGAACGCCGTTGAGCGGCGTTCTGATCTCATGGCTCATGGTCGCCAAAAACGCGGATTTCGTCCGCGCCGCTTCCTCGGCCGCCTCTTTGGCCTGGGTGATTTCGCTGATGTCGGTATAGGTTTGCACATAGCCGCCGTTCGGCAGCGGCTCGGTGCGGACTTCGAGCACGGTGCCGTTCGGGCGCTTGCGGATATAGGATTTTTTGAGGCTACCGATCCCTTTCAGGAAAAAATTGCGGACCTCTTCCGGCATCAACGATCCGCCCGGCCCGAATTCGCCGGTCTCCATTTGGATCCGGAACACATCTTTGGCGGTCGAGCGCATCTCGAGCTGCTTGGGGTCCACGCCGGAATATTCGACCGCGCGCTTGTTGAAAATCAAGACGCGCCCTTCCGGGTCGGTCATGACCAGACCCTGATTGAGATGATCAGCGTGAGCTCGAGAAGGGCGAAATCCTCAATATAAGTCGCCTCGCGCAGCACACCGGCGTGATTTGCCGGCTTCCAGCGCCCATGTGCAGCAGCCAGCCGATCGGCAAGGAAGGTCTTCAGCGCGGCGGACGCACGTTGTGCTGCGATGAGGATCATGAGCCAGTGGCGTCGCTTTGTCGCATGAGAGGATCGCACGATCGGCCTTGTGACCGGTGAGAGATTTTCCACGTGGTTCCTCGATCGCCGTTTCATGTCTGCAAATTAACTGCGAGCCGCGAAAGAGACGTAAATGAACTCGGTTGATTTGCAGGCATTGGCGCAAGCGCCACCTTGAACATCAAGCGTGACCGTAACAGCCGCCATAGCCCTTCACAAATATCGCTCGCCTTGCGGAGTCGACATTAACCTTAATCGAAGGATAAGCTTTTCTATAACTGATCATAACGTATCATTTACCTATTAATCGTTAACCGTCGCTATCGCTTGCGGGAAGTGTGATGCGTTCCGAAACTGTTGCTCCAGCCTCGAACTTTGCCGCGAACGTTGAGCGTCTTCTGACCTTCATCGAATACCGCACCATCAAAACCGAAGCTGAGCAGGATGCAGTGCTACGGCTGCGTTACGAAGCCTATCTGAAGGAAGACGCCATCAGCCCGAATGAGAGCCATAAGCTGACAGATCGCTATGATGATCTGAAGAACGCGGTAAACATCGGGGTATTTTTCGAGGACAAACTCATCAGCGCGATGCGCATGCATTTCTTGTCGCATCCCGACGATGTCTCGCCTTCCATGCAGGCATTTGGAGATTTTCTCATTCCGCATTTGAGTGCCGGCGAGACAATGGTCGATCCAAACCAATTCGTCGTCGACTACGCCATGGCGCGGAAATTTCCGCATCTTGCCTATGCGACAACGCGGCTGACCATGATTGCCGGCGCTTATTACAATGCGCGGTTTGCGGTCATATCAATCAGGCCCGAGCATCAGGCCTTCTACAAGAGAACCTTCTTCACGACATTGCTGGGCCCGCCACGGGCTTATCCCGGTTTGACCAAAAAGCTCTGCCTGATGCTGGGCGATTTTCAAAGCGACAGGGATCGCATCGTTCAGCGCAATCCCTTTTACGCGTCAAATCCCGCCGAGCAAGCAAGGCTGTTCGGCAAGATCAAGATCCCTAAGGTGCGGCGCGCGTCGGCCGCTGCGTGATCCGAAATTCGGGCAAAAGCGAGCTTTAGGCTTTATCTAAATCTAACCGACCTGCTGCAGGACTTCCAGCTCGCGCCACTCGCGGCGGTCGAGCGCGGCGGCAGCCCGCGCAAACTCAGCTTCGAGCCGCGTTATGCATTCGCCGCCGCGCGAGGTCAGTTCGCGCGGCCCCATAGCACGCCAGGCAAGGCACATTTTATAGAGGCCTGTCGCGCCCACATTGCCGGCGCAACTTCGCAAGGCATGGATGTGATCGCGGAATGAGCCGGTATCGCCGGCCATGGCCGAAGCCGACAAATCCGGAAGCAAGCGCGCGGCGTCGGCGACAAATTGGGTGATCACGTCTTCGATAAAGGTCTGGCCGCCGAGCTTTTCGAGGTCGCGCAGCACGCGAGGATCGATGGCCGGACCATCGGTCACATCTTCCAAACAGGGCGGAGGTTCGGCGGGCGCGAGATGTGAAGCGCCTCCGGCGAGGCAGGAATTGATGGCATCGAGCAGTTCCGTCGGCTCGATCGGCTTTTCGATACAGCCGTCGAGACCGGCCTCGATCCAGGCCGAGAGCATCGGCCCGCTGGTTTCGCCGATCAGACCGAGGATCGGCAGGTGCTGCCGCCCGACGGAGCCAAAGCGATAGAGATGCGTCACTTCTATCGCATTCATCCCCGGCAGATCGGCATCGAGCAAAGCCAGCTCCAGGTTCTGATTGAAGAGCGCGTCGAGCGCCGCAGGACCATCTGCGACGTGTTGAACCTTATGGCCGTGCTTTTCCAAAATCTTGCCGATGACCCGACCGACAGTACGATTGTCTTCGGCGACGAGAATGGTGCCTTCTGTTTGATGCGTGATGATCGTCGAACTCGTCGGAGCGGGGCGTGCCATGACCGGCCTCATGCAATTCTGGCGAGGCTCGAACTCGCCGCGCATCGAGTTGATAAATCGCGCTGGAGGCATCGGGCGCCCGAACAAATAGCCCTGAACTTCATCGCAGCCTTCGGCGCGCAGGCGGGCAAGTTGTTCCTCGGTCTCGACGCCTTCGGCGACGACCGAGATGCTCAGACTATGGCCGAGCATGATGATCGCGCGCACGATCGCCTCGTCGTTCGGATCATCCGCCATATTGCGGATGAAACTCTGGTCGATCTTGAGCCGGCTGACGGGGAATCTCTTGACATAGCCGAAGGACGAATAGCCGGTGCCGAAATCATCGACGGCGATATGGACGCCGAGCTCGGTCAATTCGTTCAGATCGTCGGCGACGGCATCGAGATCATGCATGACGATGCTCTCGGTGAGCTCCAGCTCCAGGCGGCTGGGGTCGAGTCCCGTCTCCGCCAGAATCTTGGCGATGAGCAACGGCAAAGTCCGGCGGCGGAATTGCAGCGGCGAAAGGTTGACGGCGATCCGCAGCGGCGGCAGCCCGGCCCGCTGCCAGCCTTTCGCTTCGCGGCAGGCTTCGCGTAGAACCCATTCGCTGATCGGAAGAATGAGACCGTTCTCTTCCGCCCGATAGAGAAAGGCGCCTGGGGTGATAATGCCGCCGGCGCCGCGGTCCCAGCGCAAAAGCGCCTCCGCGCCGACGATCCGTCCCGTCGCAAGATCGATCTGCGGTTGGTAATAGAGGCGGAATTCATTGCCGCTGAGGGCCTCGCGCAAATCTCTATCGAGCTGGGCGGCATGCCTTGCCCGCGACTGCAGATCGGCGGCGAAGAAGCAGCAAAGGTTGCCGCCTTCGTTCTTTGCCTTGTACATGGCGAGATCGGCGCTCTTCAAAAGCGCCTCGGCATCCAATCCATCAGCAGGATAGACGGCAACGCCGACGCTCGCCGTCGTGGCCGGGTGCGGATCGCAGTCATCGATATAGCCAGCGATGAGGTCGACGATGCGTTTCGCGAAAGCGGCCGCCTCTTCGCCGCCGCGGACATCGCTCTGCAAAATGGCGAATTCGTCGCCGCCGAGGCGGGCGACCATCTCCGCATCGGCGAGTGAGGCGACGAGATGGTTGGCCATAGCCTTGAGGAATTGATCGCCACCGGAATGACCGAGCAGATCGTTGATATATTTGAAGCGATCGAGATCGACGAGATGGATAGCGAAATTGCCGGAGCCGCGCCGCGCCTTGGTGACGGCAGTACGGATCCTCTCTGCGAGCAGATACCGGTTCGGCAGATCCGTCAAAGGATCGTGGTGGGCGAGATAGCGCAGACGGGCTTCATCGCGCTTGCGCGCGGTAATATCGAATGAGGTTGTGAGAACCCCGGTGACGACATTGGCATGGTCTTTCAACGGCGCTTTGGTCGACAAGAAGACATGCGCCTCGCCATTGCGATCGATGATCTCCTCTTCATATGAGGGGAGCGGTTTGCCGGTTTCGAAAACCCTGCGGTCGAGAGCGATCGAACGCGCCGCGGCTTCTTCGCCAAATAGACTCGAAGCTGTGCCGCCGACAATGCGGCTCTGATCGATGTCGAAGAATGCCGTCCCGCAGGCATTGGCAAACAGAATGCGCCCGTCACGATCCGCCGCGCTGATCATCACCGGCAAAGTGTCGATGACCTGCGCCAGCCGTTCGGACGAATCGCGCAGCGCCCGTTCGCGCGAGCGCTCGCTGTGTTCGAGTTCCCGTTCGAGCGAATCGGCGCGGTTCGCAAGCAGCAATTGATGCTTGCGCAGGCTCAGAAGATTGCGCGCCCGCGTCAGAAATTCATGATGATCGACCGGCGAATTGAGAAAATCCGTAGCCCCTGCTTCGAGCGCCTGCAGACGGAAGGATCGCTCTTCGAAGACAGTGATCACGATGACTGGGATGTCGCTCGACGAAGGCAGGGTGCGAAACCGGCGGATGAACTCGGTCCCATCCATCTCCGGCATTTTGTAATCGGTGATGATGAGATCAGGCGTATTGGTCGCCAGCCAATCAAGCGCCTTGGTCGGATCGCCGAAGGTGCGGACCGTGATGCCCTTTTCGATCGAGCGCGCGAGCTGCGCAAAGATGTTGCGGTTGCTGATTCGGTCGTCGACGATAACTATCAAAGACATGACACACTCACGCCAATGCGCGTCTGACAAAATTGGCATGCCGCGGGGACGCGACATGACCGCCTCTTGCGCGGGCGGGGGCAATCATGGCGTTTTTTTCTTAATCAATTGGATAGCAAAGAAAAATTTGACGAACGCGCGATGCATGCCGGTAAGCTGACCGTATGCCTTCACCGATCAGCTCGGTAGACAGCGCCCCGTTGCCCCCCTATGACGGCGGCGCAGCTTCGGCCGGCATAGTGAAGAGGCTGGGATCTTTCATGCGCAAAGCCAAGTTCAAGCGGGCGGTCACGGCCGCGCTCGTCGGTTTCTGCTGCTTCACAGGGCCGTTGGCGCTGCAAGCCGAGGAGCGCGGGGCACCGGCATCCGGCCATCTTCTTGCGGTCATCGCCGAACATGGCATGGTCGCTACGCAGGAGCGGGAGGCAACGCAGATCGGCGTCGATATTTTGCGCCGGGGCGGCAATGCCGTCGATGCGGCGGTCGCCGCCGCCGCCGCGCTTGCGGTCACTTTACCTGAGGCGGGCAATCTCGGCGGCGGCGGCTTCATGCTCGTCCATCTTGCCAAGCCCGACAAAAATATCGCGATCGACTATCGCGAGACCGCGCCCGCCGATACGCCGCAAAATGTCTTCTTGGATGAAAACGGCAATGCCGTCCCGGCCAAGTCGCGCGACACCGGCCTTGGTGTCGGCGTTCCGGGCACGGTCGCAGGGCTTGCCTATGCGCTCGACCATTATGGCTCGGGCAAGTTCACTTTCGCCGACCTTTTGGCCCCGACGATCGCGCTGGCGCGCAACGGCATCATCATCGACGATGATCTCGCCGCATCCCTGGCGGAGGCCGCCCCGCGGCTTGCCCGTTGGCCCGCATCGGCGAAGATTTTTCTGCATGAGGACGGCACGCCGCTGCGGCGTGGCGAAAGGCTGGTGCAAAGCGATCTTGCCGATGTGCTCGCAGGCCTCGCGCAGAACGGCACCCGATCTTTCTACGCGGGCGCGACGGCGGAAAAGATCGTCGCCGCGGTGCGCGCGGCGGGCGGCCGTATGACGGGTCAAGACATGCAGGACTATCGGGCGCTGGAGCGGACACCCGTCCGCGGGACCTATCGCGGCTATGACATTATCGCCATGCCGCCGCCGTCCTCGGGCGGCGTTGCCCTCATCGAACTCCTCAATATCCTCGAATTCTATCCGCTCGCAAAGCTCGGCGCGGCGTCGCCTGAGGCGCTGCATCTGATGGCCGAGGCGATGAAGCCTGTCTATGCCGACCGCGCCCAATATCTCGGCGATCCGGATCGCATGGTGGTCCCGGTTCGCGGCCTCACCAGCAAGGCCTATGCAGCGAAGCTGCGGGCTGAGATCTCGCCGACGCAGGCGCGCCCCGCGGCCGAAATCAAACCCGGCAATCCTCTGCCTTATGAAAGCCAGGAGACGACGCATTTCTCGATCGTCGACGCGGCGGGCGATGCGGTGTCCAACACTTATACTTTGAATTTTGCCTTCGGCGTCGGCCTTGTTGCGCCCGGAACCGGCATTCTCCTCAACAATGAACTCGATGATTTCGCAGCCAAGCCCGGCGCGCCCAATGCCTATGGGCTCTTGGGCAGCGGCGCCAATGCGCCGGCCGGCGGCAAGCGGCCGCTCTCGTCGATGACGCCGGCCATGGTGTTCCACAATGGCGCGCTCACCCTCGTCACCGGCTCGCCCGGCGGCTCGCGCATCATCACCATCGTCGCGGAAATTCTTCTCGACTGTCTCGATTTTCATATGAATGTCGCCGAAGCTGAGGCGGCGGCGCGCATTCACGACCAATGGCTGCCGGACGAATTGCAGGTCGAGCCAGGCCTGCCCACGGCGGTGCTGCAAAAGCTCGTGGCGATGGGCCATAAGATTCACGCATTTCCGCCATGGGGCTCGGCGCAGAGCATCATGCGGCATGGCGATGCTTGGGAAGGTGCCAGCGATCCGCGCCAGCATGATGGGCTCGCGGCGGGATATTGACGACGCCTATGGGGAGCCCCAGCAGCCGTCATGGCCAGGCTTGACCCGGCCATGACGCGCGCCCTTCACGCGGCGGCGCGTTCCTTCACATCGTCGGCGCTGCCGAAATAGGCGATGTAGCGGTCCTCGATTTCGGCGAGCGGCATGATGGTGAAGACATCGATCGTGCCGAACTGTTTGTCGATGACGGCGCCATTGCCGAATTTCGCGCCGACGCGCAGATAGGCCTTGACGAGCGGCGGCAGCGCGGCGACGCCCTTGCGCGCATCGACGGCCGCTTTTTCGAGGATGCCCATCGCTACCACACGATTTTGATGCGGCGAGACCTGCCACTCTTCGTCAGCCGAGGCTTGATGATGCAGAAAGCTCAAGGGCAGAGCCAGCGCGAGCGGATTGGTGCCGGGCAGGCTGGCGCAGCCGATCAAAACGTCGACATGATGATGCTTGGCATAGATCCAAAGCCCACGCCACAACAGCTCGATGACGCGTTTCGAGCGATATTTCGGATGCACGCAAGAGCGCCCAAGCTCGAGAAAATTCTTGGTCTCATGGCGGCCGAGCAAAGGCGCGATATCGAATTCGCTCTGGCTATAGAAACCGCCGTGACGTTCCGCCACCTCGCGCCGCAACAGGCGATACGTACCGACGACTTTCGGCTTGACGCGGCCGAAGGAATTGCGCGCCGCCATGTCGAAGACAAGCAGATGGTCGCAATATTTGTCGAAGCGGCAGATGTCGCGCCGCACCAGAGCCGCCCCGCCTTGCGCGACTGCAGCACCTTCCTCGTAGAAAACCTTGAACCGCAGCCGTTGCGCCCGGCGCACGTCCTTTTTCGTCGTCGCGAGCCTTATCTCCAAACTGCCGGAACGGCCGAGCACGCGCGGCAGGCCGGCGAGATCGCGCCCAAGATTGCGTCGGGGCCGCGACCGCAGCCGTGGCTCACGCGGAAATTCGATGATAGCGCCGAAATCGAAAGGCGTGCCGAGCGGCCACATGTCACGAATCATCCGGTGTCATTGCAACATGATAGGATAGGTCGGCCAAACGAAAGTTTGATGACGCCGGCAGCAACCCAATGCGCTTGTCCAGAGCCGATCCAAGGCTCTCGCCAGAAGGAGAGGCAAGAGTCATAGAATGGAGTGATAAATTCGCAATCGACTCGTCTTACCGCAGGTTCATCTCGTCCGCACCCTTCGTCTACCGGTCTTTGGCTTTCCCATGGCCTTTCTGCGCGCCGCCGGCGTGTTTGCCACGCTGATCATCTTTTTCGTCGTCGGCGCGCCGGCGCAATGGCTCATCTTACGCTTCTCTCTGCCGGTCGCGCATGTGCTGCCGCTGCTCTTCAACCGCATGCTGCTCTCTTTTTTGCAGATCCGGGTCGTGGTGCATGGCGAGACGCCGGGGCCTCGAGCCGAGGCCGCGCTGCCGCAATTGCTCGTCGCCAATCATGTGTCATGGACCGATATTCCGGCGCTCGGGACGATCCATTCGATCTCCTTTCTCGCCAAAAGGGAAGTGTCACGCTGGCCGATCATCGCCACTTTCGCGCAGCTGCAGAGGACTTTGTTCGTCGACCGATCGAGCCGCAAGTCGATCAGAGACGCCAATGCGGCGATGGCCGCGCGCATGCTCGATGGCGCCTGGGTCGCGCTATTTCCGGAAGGCACGACGCATGACGGGACTGAGCTCGGGCGTTTCCATTCGTCGCATTTCGCCGCCGCGCGCGATCTCCTGCTCAGCGCCGCGCATGTCAAGGCTGTGCGCGTGCAGCCGGTCGCGATCCGCTATTCCGCCGCCCATGCGGCTTGGCTCGGCGATGACCTGCTGCTGCCGCATGTGATGGAGCTCGTCAAAGGCGCGCCGGTCATCTGCGATATTTTCTTCTGCGCGCCTGTGATCTTCGATCGGACGACCGATCGCAAGCTGATCGCGCAAGAATGCACCGAAAGGATCGAAGCGATGTTGGCGGCAACCGTGCCGGCGTATTCGGTCGATCAATTTGCGCCGACGCCAGCCGCCCCTCTCCCCGCAAGCAAAGCGATGCGGGGAGAGGTAAGGTGAGGGGCCGGGTGATTTGCACCACCATTTCCAACTATCATGGCAAGTTGGACTTGCTCGATTGCCGTTGCAGCCACTCCCCTGGCCCCTCACCCGGCCTCTCCCCGTTTCGCTGCGCTCACGGGGAGAGGTGACGCGCTGCATCATTCGTGCAGCTCACCGAGTTGTTGCGGCTGTCGTCAACGCGGATGTCCCAGCTTTTGCGGGAGCCGCCATACCCAGCCATTTCAGCGCGCCGCGGCCGGCGGCGGCGCCGGTCGAAAAACATGCCTGCAGAAGATAGCCGCCGGTCGGCGCCTCCCAATCGAGCATTTCGCCGGCGATGAAAACGCCCGGCTTGCGGCGGAGCATGAAGCTCTCGTCGATTTCGTCGAACAAAATTCCGCCGGCGGTCGAGATCGCCCGCGCCAGCGGCGCCACGCCGCTGATGCGCAGTGGCACGGCGTTGATCGCTTGCGCCAGACGGTCCGGCGCAAGGGCAGACATAGGCTCTGCCGTCCCAAACTTCGCTTCATCAAGCCTCGCTTCATAGAGGAGGCCGATCGCCACGGGCGACAGCTTTAGCGCTTTGCGGAGCAGATTGGACAGTGACGGCTTGCGTCCCGCCAAATGCCGGCGCAAGCGCGTTTCTATTTCGCTCGCCGAAAGATCCGGCCGCAGAGCGATGTGAAGCAGCGCTTCGCCATTGGCCGAAACAGCCTCGCGCAAATCGGCTGACAGAGCATAGATGGCGCCGCCTTCGATCCCGCTTTTTGTGATGACGGCTTCGCCGCGCAGATTTTGATCCGCAAATGAGAAGCACGCGCCTTTCACCGGTTCGCCTGCGAAGCGCTCACGAAAATTCTCGGACCAGTCGACCAGAAATCCGCAATTGGCTGGCCGCAGCGGTGCAAGGCCAATTCCGGCTTCGGCAATGGGTTTTGTCCAGGCGCCGTCCGAACCAAGCCGCGGCCAGCTCGCGCCACCCAAAGCGAGCACGGTCGCATCGGTTTTTTTCGCGACAATGCCGTTCGGCGCCGCAAAGATAAGGCCGCCGTCGGCGTCCCAGCCCAGCCAGCGATGCCGCGGCATGAAGGCGACGCCGAGCGCGCCGAGACGTCTGAGCCAGGCGCGTAGCAGCGGCGAAGCTTTGAAGGAAGCCGGAAACACCCGCCCGCTGGTGCCGATGAAAGTCGGCTCGCCCAGTTCGGCACACCAGGCTTGCAAGGCTTGCGGCGAGAATTCCTCTATTGCCCGGCGCAGAGAAGGCGCCGCCACGCCATAGCGGGCGATGAGCCGTTCGACATCTTCGGAATGGGTGAGATTGAGGCCGCCGCGCCCGGCGAGCAGGAATTTGCGCCCGGGCGACGGCATGGCGTCATAAAGGGTGACCTCTGCGCCGCCCCGCGCCAAAGTCTCCGCGGCCATCAGCCCGGCAGGACCGGCGCCCACGACGGCAATTTTCGGCCGCGTTTGGGAGCGGGCGGACATGGCTGTTCCGATTTTCTGCTGGTGCCGTAGCAAATGCCGGCGCTATCAGATGCTAGGCCTGAAAATTCGGGTCCTCGGCGTCATGCGCGTGGCCGATCGCCTGCTGCAGCCGCGGGTCAAGCTTACCGCGGTTCAGGATGACCTTCTGCGCATGGATGGCCTCGACCGCGTCGAACGGCACCACGAACTCGCCGGCGTTCTCGACGTAGATGATAAGTTCCGGCCGGCCTTGCGGCGCAACCTCGCGAACCGCGCCGAAGGCTAGGTCGCCGTCGTGGGCGAAGACCTCGAACCCTTCCCTTATGTCACCTCTCATCAGCGCTCCTTTTTCTCTCCGCCGCCAGCTCAACCACGTGCCGCTTTCCATTTGATCGAACAGCCGATCGAGGCGACTTGGTCCTGTGGGGCGCGGCCGGTCTTGGCGATCTCGCGCATAGCCTCGACAAGCTCGCGGCGCGCGCCAGGCCTCGGCGGCGCCGTGCGGCCCTCGTCGAGGCGGCCACGATATTTGAGCTTGCCGTCGCGATCATAGCCGAAAAAGTCGGGCGTACAGACCGCATCATAGGCCCGCGCCACCTTTTGGCTCTCATCGTGAAGATAGGGGAAAGGAAAGTCGTGCTTCTCAGCGAAGCGCCGCATATTGGCGAAGGAATCGTCGGGGTAGGCAGAAGCGTCGTTCGCGCAGATCGCGGCAAAGCCGATGCCTTCCGCCATCAGCGTGCGCGCATCGGCGACAAGCCGATCGATCACCGCGAGCACATAAGGGCAATGATTGCAGATGAAGACGATCACCGTGCCATTTCCGCCGGCGACGTCACGCAAAGAATAGGTCCGCCCATCGGTGGCCGGAAGCCGGAAATCCACGGCCGGCGTATCAAGTTCGACCGACGCCACGCTTGTCGCCACGAGCACATCCTCTGTCTATGCGCCAACATGTAGGCCAAGTCCCTTCGGATGCCAACAGGTGCTGAGCCAGCCCTACATGCAGAGCCGGCGTTCCGAAGTTTTGTGAGCTGGCTCACAGATTTGGATCGGCCAACGGTCAAACTGGTGCGGATCATGCTTATAAGTCTAAAGCTAGGCTTGGAACCGGTCGGGTGGCGGCGGCACTCCAAGGCTTTCGACCAAACAGGATCGGCAGCAGGCAAAAAAAGAAGAACAGGCACAAGAATCAAGAAAAATAAGGAGTAATGACATGCCGCGCTCTTATTCGGCCTTTCTGGCCCGCGCCGATGTGCCGGCGCGCAAGGAGCTGCAACAGGCCGTCGATGCACTCAAGCTGAAACTCGCGCTCGATGACGGCTATGTTCCATTCAAGACATCGGGCTATTTGCCCTGCACTTTGGATGGCGAGGACGCCGGCTTCGATCTGCGCTTCCAGGATATTGACCCAGGCTTGCAGCCCCGCGCAGCCGACAAGGATGTCGCCATCGGCTTCCGCTGGGGCGGCGATCCGCGCGAAGAGGCGAGCGTCCTGATCGTCTGCGCCGCGCTCGCCAAAAATTTCGGGGCACTCGTGCATGAGCCGGACGCCGACGTTCTTCTCGCGGGTGATGATCTCGTCGCTAAGGCCCGCAAAGCCGCGGCATCTCTGTGAAAATGGCCCTGCGGAAAACGGCCCTGCACATGCGCGCACAATGCCGCTTGGCAAATATTCAAGATCGGCTACAGATCAGCGCGAGGCGGGCGGCGCCACGGCGGCGGCGCTTGCGTTCATTTGACGCGAGCCTTTTGCCGCAAACCGGCTGCAATGTTGCGCTTGCGGCAGACCTCAAGGCTTGCGCATGTAGAGGCCGTATGATAGGTGACGCCCGCTTTCGGGGGTCAAGCTGGACTTTGGTTTTCGGTTTTATTCCCGTCTCTCCGCAGCCTGCGCTTTTGGGTTTTACCGCGATCGCACGAGCCGATCTGAATCCTGAAGGAGCCGGGCATGTCGGGCTCTCGGATTCTTCGAACTCTTGGATTTGAAGGTTGACCGGTTTGGCGCAGGAAATAACAATCGTATCCGGAATGGCCGGCCGCTATGCCCAAGCGCTCTATGCGCTGGCAGAAGAGCAGAGTGCGACCGAGCAAGTGGCGGCAGATCTTGCAACCTTCTCCGCCCTCATTGCCGAAAGCGCCGATCTGCAGCGCTTCGTCAAGAGCCCGGTGTTTTCCGCCGAGGAGCAGGTGAAGGCGCTGGTCGCACTTCTCGCGCGTGTCGGAATAGCGGGCATCGCCGCCAATTTCCTCAAGCTGGTCGCGGCCAAGCGCCGGCTCTTCGCCGTCGGCGATATGATCGCTAATTATAACAAGCTGCATGATTTCGCCAAAGGCCTCGCCCGGGCCGAGGTCATCGTTGCCGAGCCGCTCAAAGACGAGCATGTCTCGGCCTTGAAGGCTGCGCTCGCCGATTTGATGGGCGGCGGCAAGACCGTCGAAATCGGCGTCAAGGTCGATCCGACGATCCTTGGCGGTCTCATCGTCAGATTGGGCTCGCGCATGGTCGACGGCTCGCTGAAGACCAAGCTCACTATGCTCCGCACACGTATGAAAGAGGTCGGTTGATGGATATCCGCGCCGCTGAGATCTCGGCGATCCTCAAGAATGAGATCGCCAACTTCGGCAAAGAGGCCGAAGTCACCGAAGTCGGGCAGGTTCTGTCCGTCGGCGACGGCATTGCCCGCGTCTACGGCCTCGACAATGTGCAGGCCGGCGAAATGGTCGAATTCGAGTCTGGTGTCCGCGGCATGGCGCTGAACCTCGAGATCGACAATGTCGGCATTGTTATTTTCGGCACCGACCGCGACATCAAGGAAGGCCAGACGGTCAAGCGCACCGGCGCCATCGTCGACGTGCCGGTCGGCAAGGAGCTTCTGGGCCGCGTCGTCGATGCGCTCGGCAATCCGATCGACGGCAAAGGCCCGATCAATGCCACGCGGCGTGCCCGCGTCGACGTGAAGGCGCCGGGCATCATCCCGCGCAAATCCGTGCATGAGCCGATGTCGACCGGCCTGAAGGCGATCGATGCGCTGATCCCGATCGGGCGCGGCCAACGCGAACTGATCATCGGCGACCGCCAGACCGGCAAGACCGCTATCGCGCTCGATAGCATCCTCAATCAGAAGCCGCTCAATCAGGGCACGGACGAGAGCGCCAAGCTCTATTGCGTCTATGTCGCCGTCGGCCAGAAGCGCTCGACGGTCGCGCAATTCGTCAAGGTTCTGGAAGAACATGGCGCGCTCGAATATTCGATCGTGGTCGCCGCCACCGCCTCGGACCCGGCGCCGATGCAGTTCCTGGCGCCCTTCTCCGGCTGCGCCATGGGCGAATATTTCCGCGACAATGCCATGCATGGCCTGATGATCTACGACGATCTGTCGAAACAGGCCGTGTCCTATCGCCAGATGTCGCTGCTTCTCCGCCGACCGCCGGGCCGCGAAGCCTATCCGGGCGATGTCTTCTATCTCCATTCGCGCCTGCTGGAGCGTGCCGCCAAGCTCAATGACGAGAATGGCGCCGGTTCGCTGACCGCCCTTCCGATCATCGAGACCCAGGCGAATGACGTGTCGGCCTATATTCCGACCAATGTCATTTCGATCACCGACGGCCAGATCTTCCTCGAGACCGATCTCTTCTATCAAGGCATAAGGCCGGCCGTGAATGTCGGCCTCTCGGTGTCGCGCGTCGGCTCCTCGGCGCAGACGAAATCGATGAAGAAGGTCGCCGGCAAGATCAAAGGCGAGCTGGCGCAATATCGCGAAATGGCCGCCTTCGCGCAGTTCGGCTCCGATCTCGACGCGACGACGCAGCGGCTTCTCGCCCGCGGCTCGCGCCTGACCGAGCTTTTGAAGCAGGCGCAATTCTCGCCCTTGAAGATCGAAGAGCAGGTCTGCGTGATCTATGCCGGCGTCAACGGCTATCTCGATCCGTTGCCGCTCGATCGCGTCAAGCCTTTCGAGGACGGACTGCTCGCGCTGCTGCGCACGAGCCACGCCGATCTCTTGGAGACGATCCGCGCGTCGAAGGATCTGTCCGACGGCTCCGCGGCGAGCCTGAAGGCGATCGTCGAGACCTACGCCAAATCCTTCGCCTGAACGCGCGGGTCCACGAAAGTTTGAGCCGAAAGCGGACCGGACATGCCCTCCCTGAAGGATCTGCGTAACCGCATCGCCTCGGTCAAGGCGACGCAGAAAATCACCAAGGCCATGCAGATGGTGGCCGCCGCCAAGCTGCGGCGGGCCCAGACGGCGGCCGAAGCCGCACGGCCCTATGCCGAGCGGATGGAAAAAGTGCTGGCAGGACTCGCCGCCGGCCTCGGCGCCGGCTCGCAAAAGCCGCTGCTGCTGGGCGGCACCGGCTATGACGGCGTGCATCTTCTCGTCGTCTGCACGGCGGAGCGCGGCCTCTGCGGCGCCTTCAACAGCTCCATCTCACGGCTTGCCCGCGACAGAGCGCAGGCGCTCATCGGCCAGGGCAAGACGGTCAAGATCCTCTGCGTCGGCAAGAAGGGCCATGATATTCTGAAGCGCCAGTTCGAGTCGCAGATCATCGAGCTGATCGAGCTGCGCAGCATCCGTAACCTCGGCTTCGAAAATGCCGATGTGATCGGCCGCAAGATCATCTCGCTTTTCGAAAAAGGCGAGTTCGACGTCTGCACTTTGTTCTTCTCGCGCTTCCGTTCGGTGATCGCGCAGATCCCGACCGCGCTGCAGCTCATTCCGGCCGAATTCGCGGCAGATGAGGCCGCGACCGGATCGCAGGCGGTCTATGAATATGAGCCGGAAGAGGAAGAGATCCTTTCCGCGCTTCTGCCGCGGAATATCTCCGTGCAGGTCTTCCGTGCGCTCCTCGAAAATGCCGCCTCGGAACAAGGCGCGCGGATGAGCGCCATGGACAATGCCACGCGCAACGCCGGCGACATGATCAAAAAGCAGACGTTGAAATATAACCGTACTCGCCAGGCGATGATCACCAAGGAACTCATCGAGATCATTTCCGGCGCGGAAGCGCTCTAATCAGTTCGAGAAGGCGAGAGGAAGTATCATGGCTGATGCCGTCCCCAACCGGCCCTTGGGCCATATCACGCAAGTCATCGGCCCGGTGATCGACGTGAAGTTCGACGGCCATCTGCCGGAGATCCTCAACGCGCTGGAAACGTCGAATAATGGCAACCGGCTGGTGCTCGAAGTGGCACAGCACCTCGGCGAGAATTCCGTGCGCTGCATCGCCATGGATATTTCGGAAGGTCTGATCCGCGGCCAGGAAGTGCACGACACCGGCGCCCCGATCTCAGTGCCGGTCGGCGAGGAATGCCTCGGCCGCATCATGAATGTCATCGGCGAACCGGTCGATGAGGCGGGTCCGATTGGTGCAAGGAGCCGCCGCTCCATCCATCAGCCGGCGCCCTCCTATGCCGAGCAGGCGACGGAAGCGCAGATCCTCGAGACCGGCATCAAGGTCGTCGACCTTCTGGCGCCTTATGCCAAAGGCGGCAAGGTCGGCCTCTTCGGCGGCGCCGGCGTCGGCAAGACCGTTTTGATCATGGAACTCATCAACAATATCGCCAAGGCGCATGGCGGCTATTCCGTCTTCGCCGGCGTCGGCGAGCGCACCCGCGAGGGCAATGATCTCTACCACGAGATGATCGAGTTCTAAGGTCAATGTCGATCCGCACGAAAATAACGGATCGGCGGCGGGCTCGAAATGCGCGCTCGTTTACGGCCAGATGAACGAGTCACCGGGGGCGCGTGCCCGCGTCGCGCTCTCCGGCTTGACCGTTGCCGAGGATTTCCGCGACAAGGGCCAAGACGTGCTCTTCTTCGTCGACAATATCTTCCGTTTCACCCAGGCCGGGTCTGAAGTCTCCGCGCTTTTGGGCCGTATTCCTTCGGCGGTCGGCTATCAGCCGACGCTCGCCACCGACATGGGCGCGCTGCAGGAGCGCATCACGACGACGACCAAGGGTTCGATCACCTCGGTGCAGGCGATCTATGTGCCGGCGGACGATCTGACCGATCCGGCCCCGGCGACCTCCTTCGCGCATCTCGACGCAACGACCGTTCTGTCGCGCACGATCGCCGAAAAGGGCATTTATCCGGCGGTCGATCCGCTCGATTCGACCTCGCGCATGCTGTCGCCGCTCGTCGTCGGCGAGGAACATTACGGCGTCGCCCGCAAGGTCCAGCAGATCCTCCAGCGCTATAAGGCGCTGCAGGACATCATCGCCATTCTCGGCATGGATGAATTGTCGGAAGAGGACAAGATCACGGTGGCGCGCGCCCGCAAGATCGAGCGCTTCCTGTCGCAGCCCTTCCATGTCGCCGAAGTCTTCACCGGCTCGCCCGGCAAGCTCGTCTCGCTCGCCGACACGATCAAAGGCTTCAAGGGCCTCATCGAAGGCAAATATGATCATTTGCCCGAGGCGGCCTTCTATATGGTCGGCTCGATCGACGAAGCCATCGAAAAGGCGCAGAAGCTCGCCGCGCAGGCGGCGTGAGCTATTGAAGTAAAATCTTGATCGTGTGCGAACCTTCTCCCAGTGGGAGAAGGTGCCGAGCGCGGCGAGGCGGATGAGGGGTTACGATCCCTCAAACTTGTACAGCTCCTAACCCCTCACCCGGCCGGCTTTGCCGGCCACCCTCTCCCTCTGGGAGAGGGTAGTCCGGAGATAGACCAATGCCGGCACCCTTTCCCTTCGAGCTCGTCTCGCCCGAAAAGCTGGTTTTCACCGGCGAGGTCGAGGCGGTCGTCGTGCCGGGCACGGAAGGCGAATTCACCGTGCTCAAGGATCATGCGCCGGTCATGTCGGTGCTGAAGCCGGGGATCGTCGAGATCGACGCGACGGCGACCACCAAGACGCGGCTCTTCGTGCGCGGCGGCTTTGCCGATGTTTCGCCCAAGGGTCTCACCATCCTCGCCGAATATGCGATTCCGCTCGAAGAGCTCGACGCCGCCAAGATCGACGCCGATTTGAAGGATGCCGAAGAGGATGTCGCCGACGCGAAGGATGACGAGGCGCGCCGCCGTGCGGTGGAAAAGCGCGACCAGTTGAACGAGCTGCGGGCTGTCCTCAAGCTCTGAGCGCCATATGCATTCGATCATGACGAGGGCCGCGCTGCGGCCCTTTTTCTTTTGTGCTATGGCGCTGTGGGCGCGGAGCCTCCATCTTTTCAACGTCGACTGTCTCTTTCATCGCTCTGCGATAGGCGACCCGCCCGCTTTTCCGCCCTCAGTCTTGGAAGCGTACCAAACGCGACAATGGCCCCACCGCTTCTGACCTTGCAGCAGATTTCCTTGAGCTTCGGCGGCACGCCTCTGCTCACCGAGGCGGAGCTTTCGGTCTCGCCGGGCGAGCGGCTTTGCCTCGTCGGACGCAATGGCTCGGGGAAATCGACGCTGCTCAAAATCGCCGCCGGCCTCATCGAGCCCGATGCCGGGCGGCGCTTCCTGCAGCCCGAGGCGCATGTCCGTTATTTGCCGCAAGAGCCGGATTTCGCCGGATTCGAGACGGCGCTCGCCTATGTCGAAGCAGGCCTTGGCCCCGGTGACGATCCGCATCGCGCCCGCCTGCTTTTGAACGAGCTTGGCCTTTCCGGCGAGGAGGATCCACAGCGTCTCTCCGGCGGCGAGGCGCGCCGCGCAGCGCTCGCCCGCGTGCTGGCGCCGGAACCCGATATCCTGCTTCTCGACGAGCCGACCAATCATCTCGATCTGCCGGCGATCGAATGGCTCGAAGCCGAGCTTGCCGGTCTACGCTCGGCTCTCGTCCTCATCAGCCATGATCGGCGCTTTCTGCAAAACCTATCGCGCAAGACGGTCTGGCTCGATCGTGGCGTCACCCGCGGCTTCGATCGCGGCTTTGCCGAATTCGAAGCCTGGCGCGATCAAATGCTCGAAGAAGAGGAGCAAAGAGCACATCGGCTTGAGCGCAAGATCGTCGCGGAAGAGGATTGGCTGCGTTATGGCGTCACCGCAAGGCGCAAGCGCAATCAGAAGCGGCTCGCCGGCCTTCTTGGTCTGCGCAAGGAACGCACCGAGGAACAGCGCGCGCGCAGCCGCGCGACGAGCACGGTCAGGCTTGCACCGAGCGAGGCGGAGATTTCCGGCAAGCTCGTCATCGAAGCGAAAAATCTCGCCAAAGCCTATGAAGAGCGCCCCATCGTGAGGGATTTTTCGATCCGCATCCTGCGCGGCGACCGGCTCGGCATCGTCGGCGCCAATGGTGCCGGCAAAACGACGCTCATCAATCTTTTGACCGGCACGCTCGCGCCCGACAGCGGGACTGTGCGGCTCGGCGCCAATCTCGCCATGGCAAGCCTCGATCAGAATCGCGCGAGCCTCGATCCGCAGACGAGCCTCAAAGATGCGCTCACCGGCGGCGGCAGCGATTTCCTCGAAGTCGCCGGCAGCCGTCGGCATGTCATGGGCTATATGAAGGATTTTCTCTTCGGCCCGGAGCAGGCGCGCACGCCCATCGGCCGTCTCTCCGGCGGCGAGCGCGGCAGGCTGATGCTGGCCCGCGCGCTCGCCGCGCCCTCCAATCTTCTCGTCCTCGACGAGCCGACCAATGATCTCGATCTCGAAACGCTCGACCTCCTGCAGGAAATGCTTGCCGATTATCCCGGCACATTGATTCTCGTGAGCCATGACCGCGATTTTCTCGACCGCGTCGCGAGTTTTGTGCTCGTTGCCGAAGGCGACGGGCGCTGGATCGACTATGCCGGCGGCTATTCCGATATGGTGGCGCAGCGTGGCGCAGGCATCAGCGCCAAAGCTATAAGCGCAAAACCTGCGCCCGAACGTGTCGCGGCAAAGCCAAAAGCATCTGCGCCGCCAATGGCGGCGAAAGAGGCAAAGCCGAAGCGCAAGCTGTCTTTCAACGAAAAGCACGCGCTCGAAACTTTGCCGCTGCGCATCGACGAACTTCAGGTGACTGCGGTGCGCCTCAAAGCCGCTCTTGCCGATGCCGATCTTTATGCCCGCGATCCGGCCCGTTTCGCCAAAACATCGGAAGCTCTGGCCAAGATCGTGGCGGATCTCGCCAAAGCTGAAGAAGATTGGCTGGCGCTTGCGATTTTGCGCGAGGACATCGAGGGGTGAGCGCGGGGATGTTAGGTAAAGTCATGACGATGCGGCGCAAATCTTCCCCCGCTTGCGGGAGAAGGAGCGCGCCGAGCGGGACAAGCGCAGCCATGACGAGCCTCTTCACCCGCTTAATCCGTGACCTTCCTGCCTATATTTGCTTCGTCGGTGCTGATTGCCGGTTTTCGCTGCAGATGCGATCATAAGGGCCTCACCGAAAGGGTGGACGATGGGCCAGATAGATCCGTTTCGCGTCGCGCTTGCGCTTGACGAAGATCCCGCCGCCGCGGTCGATACGATCGTGCGCGAGCTTGCCGCGAAAGGCCAAGGCGGCAGCATCGGCTTCGTCTATGCAACCGACAAGTTCAAGGCGGATCTCGGCGCGATCACCGATCTTTTGCGCGAACGCACCGGCGTCGCCAATTGGATCGGCACTTTGGGGCTTGGCATCATCGCCGGCCAACAAGGCGTCTTCAACAAGCCGGCACTTGCCGCAATGATCGGAACCTGGCCGCAGAGCGATCTCAAGCTTTTCGAGGAAGTGTCCGGCAGCATGGTGCCGCCTTTCGGCCAACAGGACTTCGGCCTCACCAAGGCGATCGTCCATGTCGATCCGCGCCATCAGACGTTCGACGAGCTTCTGCAATCGCTGGCTACTGCCTCTGGCGCCTATCTCGTCGGCGGGCTCACCGCCTCGCGCAGCCACCGTTTCGATCAGATCGCCGGCAAGATGACGCAAGGCGGCGTCTCCGGCCTCTTCCTCGGCCCCGAGGTCGATGTCACGATCGGCGTCGCGCAAGGCTGTGTCGCGATCGGCCCGACGCGGACGATCAGCGAGGCGCAGGACAATCTCATCACCAAGCTCGACGGTGGCTCGCCGCTCGGGGCGCTGCTTGAGGATCTCTCCGCCACAGACGAAGAGGGCCTGCGCCGCGTGCTGCAGTCGCTGCATGTCGCGCTGCCGGTCGCGCATTCCGACACAGGCGATTACATCGTCCGCAATCTCGTCGCGATCGATGCCGAAAAGGGTCATATCGCGATCGGCGAGCGGATCGAGCCGGGCCGCAAGATCTTCTTCTGCCAGCGCGACCGGGCCGCTGCGACAAAAGATCTGACTTTCATGGTGCAGAAGCTCAAGGCGCGGGCTGGGACGATCCATGGCGCGCTCTATGTTTCCTGCTGCGGCCGCGGGCCGAGCATTTTCAAATCGGCGGATGCGGAAGTCGGCCTCGTCCAAGAAGGGCTCGGCGATGTGCCGCTCATCGGCTTCTATGCCAATGGTGAGATCGCCGGCGATCGTGTCTACGGCTATACCGGCGTCCTCGCTCTCTTTTGAGCCGAAGTCTGCAACGGACTTGCCGCAAAGATGTGGTCGAGCCGGTCGAGCTTAGCGAGCTTCTTGCGGCTCGCGGTGCCGCAGCGCGGTGGCGCGTCAGGTCATGATCGCCCTGAATTAGATCACGGAAGCGGAGATGGCGACATCCTGCCATGGATATCCATCGAATGGCCGGTGTTCACCGACATGTCCGTTCGCATGGAGAGCAGCGCCTGTCTGAAATCACTGCGATCGAAACCGCCGAAATCCGCGCATCGCTCGCGCACGCTGCGCAACGCTCTTGCGCCGAGCGCCCTGGAGAAGAGATCGCCGATTTCGCGCGCATTGCGCCAATCGCTGCGGCGTGATTGGGCCACGATCCAAGGAAACAGATCAGATTCGATCCCGTCCGGCAGATCGAGGCCCAGGCGCCGCGCCTTGGCAGCGAGAATCTGGATCAGTTCGAATGCGTCGTAAGGGTCAAAATGGATCGTCTCGGCGAACCGGCGCGCAAGGCCCGAATGGAAAGAAATGTAGTCGAACTGATTGGGCCGTGCGTCCAAGACCACGATGATGCGACCGCGATGGCGCAGCATGAATTCGATCATCACATCGACCGCATCGAGACGCAAATCACCCGTCGATCGGAGAATCCCGGCGGCCAGGAAGGCCTCGTTTTTGACATAGAGAATGCCGTCGAGCGCGGCGGCGCATTTTTCGCGCATCAGCGCGACTTTCCTGTCGCAGCGCGTGGCCGCCAGATCGTCTTGGTCGACGATGACCATATGGCCCTTTTCCAAGGCGCCGAGCCGGGCGCAGATTTGCCCGAAGCCGCGCGCGACGCGGCTCTTGCCGACGCCGGCTGGGCCACTGAAGACCAAATGCCGCCGCGCCGGCAAGATGCTGGCGCCTAGCGCGCGATAGCTGCGCTCATTGACGAGACGCACGACCAGGCGCCCGATCTCCTTCTTCACCGAGGCAAGGCCAATGAGCGCATCGAGTTCCTGAAGTTCGTTTCTTACGCACCGCTCGATCATTGATCACGTCCCGGTTCTCTCAACCCAGCTGCGGTCGCGCGACCCTCGTCGCATTTTGGGCAATGCCCAGCGCAGCTTCGAAATCGGCATTGCGATCATGCGCGATCGCGAGCGCCGGTGTTTCGCGCCCTTTCAAGATGCCTATGGATCTTCCAGCATTCGTCATGATGGCGCCCTCCAACGCCGGCACGTACATTGCCCATCCTGTCATTGCTCCGCAGCCTCCAAGCGACGGACGGCTGATGCAAGACCGATGGCAGCCATGAATAAGAGCTTCGACCAGGGCCGTTTGTGCGGGGACGCACAGACCCTTGCTCACGTCGCCGAGCCCGGCGGGATTTTAAGGCCGAGCAAAGCAGAAGGCGACTGGAAAGCGGAAGCATCACCGTTCCGGACTATACGGTACGGATAAGCTTTGAGGCCGCGGCGGCCGCGCTTTCTGTTATCGCTGCGGGCGAAAATCCAAAATCTCGGCTCTGTAGCTTTCATCGACCTCGGAAATCGGCTTGCCGTCAGCAGCATAAAGCACGGCGCGATGTTCGAATAAGAGCGGCGGAATGACGAGCTTTTGGGCATGCCGATCGGCTGGCGGCGGCTCCATCTCCCAGCCTTGCGGAAGCGGTTGCCAAAAGATCTTGACGGCAATCGTCTGCCGGCGCGGGTGGAGCGGGCGGACGACCCGGCCAAAGGGGATGTCGCTCGATTGAAGCGCGGCATTCATCGCCGGCGTGAGACGCGACGGCACATACCAATTGTCGGCTTGCGAAAGGACATGGATGCCGCAGGCAAGTTCGACCCTGCGATAGACGACAGGCTCATTGGGGCCGATGTCGAGCGCCCGCCGTTGCTCCGTCGAAATCGGCTTTATGATCCTGCGCTGGAGCTGCGCCACGATCTTCGGCTCTTGAGCCATATGATGCGCCGCACACCAATCGGTGAGCGTGTCGGTCGCGCTAGGGCTTGCGAGCAAACTCGCGTTCAACGTCTCAATGAGCGCCAATATCGCGAGCCGTGCTTGATAGTTGTCCGGCCAGGCGGGTGCGGCTGCGGTCCCGTCCGCCAAAATCTGGGCCAAGCCGAATGCAGCTGCATAGGCGAGCAACGCAAATTTGCCTGTGCGTCGCAGCGGGATTTGCGGCGCAGGCGGTGCCGGTTTCGAGTGACGGAAGCGGATGAATTTGAAGCTGGACATAACAAACATAAATTGGTCAATCTCTAATATACCGAATGCCAGACGCTTGCGTTAGACCCCGATGCGCCGCAGCCCGTTCATCCGTCTCGATGAACATGCCGCCATAAACATGCTGCTATGAACATGCAAATGAACCGGAGGATGTCACGCCGATGAAGATCACTTTGGTCGGCTCCCGCCATTTCGGCGTTGCGGTGTTGAACATGCTGAAGGCGCGCGGTGTCGAACTGGCACGGGTCGTCGTCGCCGATGCCGAAGATCGGCTGGCCGACGCGGCGCGCGAGGCCGGCATCGATCTCATCGTGCAGAAAGATCCCAAAAATGTCGCCGCCGACGAGATCGCGGCGGGCACCGACCTCATCGTCACGGCGCATAGCCATGCGCGCGTCGGCAAGGATGCACTCGCAATGTCCCGCCTCGGCGGCATCGGCTATCATCCTTCCCTGCTGCCGCGCCATCGCGGCATTGCCGCGGTCGAATGGACGATCAAGGAAGCCGACCCGATCGCTGGCGGCTCGATCTATCATTTGGCCGATCGCATGGACGCCGGCGCCATTGCCGCGCAGGATTGGTGTTTCGTCAAGAAGGGCGAGACCGCGCGCGAGCTTTGGGAACGGGCGCTGGCCCCGCTCGGCGTCGAGCTCCTCGGCCAGGTGGTCGATTACGCCAAGGCCCATGGCGCCTTGCCGGCCAAGCCACAGGATGAGCAATTCGCGACCAAGGCCCCCCGCATCAAGGAAGAAGCGCCCACTCATCCTTGATCGGCACGACGATCTGCACCGCCGGTTCTCGAGACTTATGAACGGCCGGCGGCACCGCTCCATGTCGTCTTCACAAAGTCGTCTTCACAAAGTCGGCTTCGCCAAGGCGCGCCTGCGCCTGCCGAAACTGCGCGTTTTCGTAGATTTTCTCTTCGCCAACAGAAAGTTTGAGGCGATCACCGCGCTTTAAGCACGATCTCGGCAAATCCGATCAATCGTAGTTCAAAGCTTTGAAATCATGCTACTATTGAATTCTTTCATCACCCGGCGCGGCAGCTTTTTTGCGACATGTTCGTGCGGTTCGAATATTTTTTAGAGCCTTGTTAAGCGGTGCAGTGGCCTTTATTCGACTGCAAAGACATTGCAGGGTCACGCTTCCCCGCCTTGCTAAGGCACTATGACGGTGCCGGCCTCGCCTGAGGACCTTATGTTCAAAAAGCTTTATCAGTGGACGCTGTCTTTGGCCCAGAGCCGGCACGCGCCGTTCGCGCTCGGTCTCGTCGCTTTTGCCGAAAGCTCGTTTTTCCCGATCCCCCCCGATACGATTCTCGTTCCGATGTCGCTCGCGCGGCCCAATCGGGCGCTGGTCTATGCGTTGATCTGCACCATAGCCTCCGTCGCCGGCGGGATTTTGGGCTATGCGATCGGCGCGCTTCTTTTCGAGACCATCGGCAAATGGCTGATCTCCGTCTATGGCTATGGCGACCGTGTCGAGGAGATGCGGGCGCTTTATGCGCATTGGGGCTGGGCCGTCATTCTTCTGAAGGGTTTTACACCCATCCCTTTCAAGATCGTCACCATCACCAGCGGTCTTCTCGCCTATAGCCTGCCGCTGTTCATCCTCTTGTCGGTGATCACACGCGCAGCCCGTTTCTTCTTCGTCGCGGCGCTGCTGCATCGCTTCGGCGCCACGATCCATGTTCTGCTCGAAAAATATTTCGGCCTTTTTCTCGCCGCGCTCGCGGGCGTGCGACTCTCTCGGCTTTTGGATCGCCAGCCATATGCTGTGAGGCGCCTCGTGACAGATCTCAGCCTTCGCACAAGGCCTGCGCTTGCCGCGGCGCTCGCCATTTTTTTCCTCGCCGCAGCGACGATCGGCGGCGCCTGGATCTTTCAGGCCTTCGGCGTTGCGCCTTGTGAGCTCTGCCTTAAGGAGCGGTTCCCCTATTATGCCGGCATTGTTGTTTCTGCGCTCGCCATCGGCTTTGCGTTGCGAGGCCAAAGTGGGCCGCTGCGGGTGAGCTTTCTCGCGCTCTTCTTGATCTTCGCCGCGGGCGCGGCTCTTGGCGCCTATCATGCCGGGCGTCGAATGGGGCTTTTGGCCGGGTCCCGCCGATTGCACGGGGACGTTCCAAAAGGCCGGCTCGCCGGCGGATTTTTTAAAGCAATTGCAGACGACCAAAGTCGTGCGCTGCGATGAGGTCGCACTGCGCATTATGGGCCTTTCGCTCGCCGGCTGGAATGCGGTGATTTCGGTGGCGCTGGCGGGGTGGGCGGTGGTGGGGATAAGGGCGAAGTGACGGCGCGCCGTCCAAGCGGGGTCTACTCCTCCGCCACCATTCTCGCCCTTGCCCTGAGCTTCTCCGTCTCGCTCTTCAATTGCCCGCAGGCGGCGAGAATATCTCGTGCCGCGCGGCGTGCGCACCGGGCTCGCATAGCCGGCCGCAAAGACGATGTCGGAAAACGCCTCGATCCGCTCCCAATCGGAACATTCGTAAGGCGCGCCGGGCCAGGGATTGAAGGGAATCAGATTGATCTTGGCCGGAATGCCTTTCAGAAGCCGCACCAGTTCGCGCGCCTCGGCAGGCCCGTCATTGACATCCTTCAGCATCACATATTCGAAGGTGATCCGCCGGGCATTGGAGACGCCGGGATAGGTCCGGCAGGCCTCCAGCAGCTCCTTCAGCGGATATTTCTTGTTGAGCGGCACGAGCCGGTCGCGCAGATCGTCGCGCACCGCATGCAGCGAGATCGCGAGCATGGGCGAGGCCTCGGCGCCGAGCCGTCCAATTTGCGGCACGACGCCCGCGGTCGAGACGGTGATCCGCCGTTTCGACAAAGCGAGCCCGTCGCCGTCGGAAAGCACGCCGACCGCATCGCGCACATTTTCGAAATTATAGAGCGGCTCGCCCATGCCCATGAAGACGATGTTCGAGACGGCGCGAGAGTCGTCGCTCGGCAGCAGCCCGTCTTCGGCGGCGTGAGGCCGGGAAAATCGCCGAGCCTTTCGCGCGCCACAACGAGCTGTGCTACGATCTCGCGCGTCGTGAGATTGCGGACCAGCTTCTGCGTGCCGGTGTGGCAGAAGCTGCAGGTTAAAGTGCAGCCGACCTGGCTCGAAATGCAGAGCGTGCCGCGGTCGCTCTCGGGAATATAGACGCATTCGACCTCGGCGCCATGATCAGCTATGCCCGATTCTCGATATCGGGCGGAAAGCGCAGCAGCCATTTGCGGGTGCCATCCTGCGAGATCTGTTCGGCGACGACCTCAGGCCGTGTCAGGCTGAAATTTTCGGCGAGCCGGCCGCGCAGCGCCTTGCCGATATTGAGCATGACATCGAAGGAGGTCGCGCCCTGGAAATAGATCCAATGCCAGAGCTGGGCGGTGCGCATCCTAATTTCGCGCTCCGGCACGCCAAGGCTGCGGCAGGCCTCGCGCGAGCTCCGCCCGCGTCGCGCCGACGAGCGACGGTTTTCCCGTCTCAGCCGGGGCGGCGGACAGGCTGCCGTCCGAAGCCCGAAGCGTCACGGCCAATTGATCCTGAAAAGTCATCTTCCTCGTCTAACATCATTCGGGCCCCATCTCCAGAAGATGACCGCCCGCCATTCTCGAAAGGTGAGTATCATGTCCACATGGTTGCGCTTACCCATGCCGCACAGCCTGCTTTTCATCGCCTGCCTGGCTTTGGCGCCCAGCCTGGCGAAAGCGCAAACGTCGCCGGTGGACTTGGTGCCGCATATTACCGTCACCGGGCGGGCGCATCTGGATGTCGTGCCGGATGTCGCCATTCTGTCGGTGGCCGTCGCCACGGAACGGCCGAAAGCGGCGGCGGCCGTTGCCGACAATTCCCGCGCGGTGAAAACACTGATCGACGAGATCAAAGCGCAAGGCATTGATGCGCAGGACATTAAAACAGTGTCGATCACGCTCGTGCCGGTCTATGACCAACAGCACGATGCGGCGACCCGCACCACGAAACAAGTGCTGCGCGGCTATCGCGCCCGCAACAGCCTTTCGATCAAGGTCCATAATCTCGACAAGGCCGGCATGCTCGCCCGCCAATTGATCGATAAGGGCGCCAATGAATTTTACGGCATTAATTTCGATTACGAACATAAGGAGGAGGCCTATGACAAGCTGCGCGACGAGGCAATGCAGGATGCGCTGCGCAAGGCCAAGGCCTATCTGCCGGCGCTCGAACTGAAGCTCGGCCGCGTTCTCGAAATCGTGCCGCTGACCACTGAGGGCGCGCCCAGGGGCACAATCTTCGCGGCCGCCGTGCCGGCAGCCCCGGCCGAGCCGGTCAGCATTCCGATCGAGCCCGGCACCCAGACGCTCCAAATCGAGGTGAGGGTGAGCTGGGAAATCAGTCCCTAAGACCGTCCCTGAAGGCTGGGCGCCGCTCCGGCTTGCTCATTTTCCTTGGCTCATTCCGGCTTGCTGTCTTTGGTGGCCAAAACATCGGCGAGGCGCATCTGCGCCGAGCCCGGCGGGAGCGGCTTCTGCTGGCTCTCATGCGGCGCCCAGCCGGAGAGAAAGATCACTTCGAATGTCGCCCGCACGCGGCCGTCAGGATCGCTGAAGTGCTGCGCATAGATCTCAGCGGCGCGAAAAAAAATCTGACGCTTCGCCGGCCGGCGCAAGCGCTCGACGAGCGCATTGGTCGCGCCCATGGCACGAAGATCCGCCGCAAGCGCGAAGAGATCGGCATAGCGCACATTGAGCGGTTCGCTATCGGCGACCGGCAAAGCGAAGCCCGCCCGTTGCAGCAGCGAGCCCATGTCGCGGACATCGGCGAAAGGCGCGACGCGCGGCGAGGCGCCGCCCGTCACCTCCGCTTCCGCCATCGCCAGCGTCTGGCGCAATTCTGCGAGGCTGCGGCCGCCGAGCATGGCGCCGAGAAAGAGCCCATCGGGGCGCAGACTACGGCGGATCTGCACCAGCGCGCCGGGCAGATCATTGATCATATGCAGCGCCAATGCCGAGACGGCGAGATCAAAACTCTCCGGCCTGAAGGGCAGCGCCTCCTCGTCGCCGACGAGCGCCAGAACGGGCGCCGCACCGAGCGTCGCGGATAAAGGCGCGAGCCGTACGACAAGGACCTCGCCGTTGCGTCCGGCCAGAGATTGCGCGAGCAGAGGCAGAGGCGTGCCGATATCGGCGATCGTGAGGAAGCGGCGATTGACCGTCGCCAGCCGCTCGCAGATTTCCTCGCTCGCCCATGCGAGAAGGAAATCGGCCGCGCCACCAGCCACGGCGCGGGCAAGCCGGCGGCGCTGCAAAGCGCGATCGTAGATCGGAGGTGGCAACGGGGGCATGAAGCGCTTATCCAACATTCCTCTCTCGCAAGTCCAGGCAAGCCGGCCTAAGCTCAACCTATGGCTTCCGACGAGACCTTATTTTCCCCAATCGGTACAGATGTCCCTCATCCAGCGGCACCGGTCCGCGGGCCTGTGCGTGGCCATGCGCCCTCCGCCCGGATCGGCCAGGTCGGACGGCGCGGCTTGCGCCTCTTGCAGAGCTTTGCGCGCTCCGCCCTCGATCTCATCTATCCGCCTGCCTGCCTCTGCTGCCGCGCCGCCACGGCGGCGCATGGCGCGCTCTGCCCTACCTGCTGGGGCCAAATCAATTTCATCGAAAAGCCGTTTTGCAACAGGCTCGGCACTCCTTTTGCCTATGATCTCGGGATCGAGGGTCTGCTGTCGCCCGAGGCGATGGCCCATCCGCCGGTCTATACGCGCGCCCGCGCCGTCGCCCGTTTTGAGGACGGGCCGGTGCGGCAGCTGGTGCATCGGCTGAAATATCATGACCGGATGGAGCTCGCCGAACCGCTCGGGGCCTGGATGGCAAGAGCGGGAAGTGAGCTTCTGGCGGCGGCCGATCTCCTCGTTCCCGTGCCTCTGCATCGGCGCCGGCTGATGTGGCGGCAGTTCAATCAGGCGCAGGCGCTCGCCGCCTCGGTGGGACGCGCCTGCGGCAAAAAAGTCGATCCTTTCCTGCTCCGCAGGGTCAAGCGGACGGCGCCGCAGGTGGGGCTTTCGCGGGCCCAGCGCGCCACCAATGTGCAAGGTGCCTTCGCCGTGCCGGAAGAGGCAAAGCCCTTCGTCGAAGCCCGCGCCATCGTCCTCATCGACGATGTTCTGACTTCGGGAGCGACCATCAATGCGGCGGCGCGGGCGCTGCTGCGCGCCGGTGCCGCCCGCGTCGATGTGCTCGTCTTCGCCCGGGTTGTGAGCGGCGGCTGAATTTCCATATAAGGCGGAAAGCAAAGGACGTTTGAAAGGAAGATTGGATGCCGACGCCGGTTGAAATCACCATCTATACGACGCAGACCTGCCCCTATTGCCGGCGCGCGAAGGAGCTGTTGCAGAAGAAGAACCTCGCCTATCAGGAGATCAGCGTCGACGGCGATTTCGCCGCGCGCGCGCAAATGGCGGATCGCGCCAACGGCCGTTCGACCGTGCCGCAGATCTTCTTCGGCGACACCCATGTCGGCGGCTGCGACGATCTCTATGAGCTTCACTATGACGGCAAGCTCGATCTGATTCTCGCCGATCTGGCGCGGTGATCGGGGGCGGTGAGCGGCATCGATCGCCGTCATCCGAGGCCTTAGTCGCCAACAAGACTGCCGTCTGCCCTGACAACGGTCCCAGCGTCAATATAGGTCATAGATGGTTCCCAAATGCAGGATGTAACGGCCTGATCTTGCCAAGGTGATTTAGACCCGATCGCGCCCTGCCCCCCAAGTCTGGTTTTATCGGCAACCAGGTCACGCGCGTCTTTCGGCGTGGGAGCACTGGCCCAGACGCTGTCCTTTTCGGCCGAGTTTTGCCAGGATGAATGGTTTGGGTCGATTGGATCTAGACGATAGATGTTCATTTGCTTTCCTCGACGGAGCCACCTGGATCAGATCATTTCTTGCGGGGACACGCGGCAGAATTTCGGTATGGCCGCTATCGGAGATCCTGCTTATGATCTCGAAAGAGCATCAGGCGACCGGGATTGAGAAATCGTGCCTTTTTACGTCTATGAAGTTCCCTCGATCAAGCATCGGGAAGAACGCAATTGGGAAGATGACCAGAAGGCCAAGGCGGCGCTTAAACATGTTGCGCGCCGGGCGGTGCAGGTCGGCGCCTCGAAAGACGATTTGGTGCTGATGAGCCGCAAGTCTAATGGCCAAAAGGTCTTTGAAGGCACGATCGGCGATGCGCTGAAGCCGGGCGCCTAAGCGGCGCGCGAAAATTTCGCTGCGTCAGCCCTGGGCAAGTCTCCCCACCCATGATGTCCGCTGCCGCTGCGGGGGCCCGCCGCCGCAGCGTTCACCTATGCGCGTCGATGCCTGTCGCGCGCGGTTCCGGGATCTATTCGCATGGCTTGGTCGTCGTCTCCCCCCGCCTCGGCACCGGCCAGCGCGATGCCGCCAGTTTCGGATGCTGCGATCGATGCGGCGTTGAACGAGGCGGCGAGCGCGCTCCGCTACGGCCACGCCAATGCGGCGGTCGCAAGGGTGAGCGAGCTCATTCCCGAGCTTGTCGCAAGTCCGGAGCGCTGCGATCTCGCCGGCCTGATCCTGCTCGGCGCCAAACTGGCCGCCGATGCGCTCGTCTGGTTCGATCGCGCCCGCCGTCTGCGACCGAGCTATTGGCAGGCCTCGGCCCATGCCGGCAGCGTGCTGCTCGCGCTCGGCCGCCTCGATGAAGCGCTGGCGGCTTTCGACACGGCGGTCGGTCAAGGTTTCGTCGATGCTGCCACCTATTATCATCGCGGCGTCGTTTTGCGCGCGCTCGGCCGAAGAGACGAGGCGATCGCCGCGCTCGATCAAGCCTTGCGGGTAGAGCCCGATTATCCGGAAGCTCTGCGTGTCGGCGGCCTTATTCTGAGCGAGGCCGGCCGCTACGAGCAAGCGCTCGAATTTTTCGACGGGGCCTTGCGGTCGAAGCCGGATTTTTTCGAAGCTCTGCTCGATCGCGCCAATCTTCTGCGCCAGCTCGAACGGTTCGAGGAGGCGGTTAGCGCTTTTTCGCATGGCCTCGCGCTTTTCCCCGGCAATGCCGAGCTTTTCAACAATCGCGGCGTGGTCTTCATGGATATCGGCGACTTCGATGCGGCGCGCGCCGATTTCGATGCGGCGCTCATGGTAAGACCGGATTTTCCGGAGGCGCTCTTCAATCGCGGCACTGTGCTCCTGCGCGCCGCCGATCCTCTAGCAGCGCTTGCGGCTTTTGATCAGGCGATTGCGCTGCGTCCCATCTATCCCAACGCCTTCGTCGGCCGCGGCGTCGCGCTCAAGGAATTGAGCCGCATGGACGAAGCGCTCGAATCCTTCGATGTCGCGATCGCGCAAAATCCCGACTCGGCGCATGCCAAAAACAACAAAGGCGCGGTACAACTTCTGCGCGGCGATTTCGAGCATGGCCTCGAAGGCTATGAACATCGCTGGATCATCGGACAGACGCATAAATTCAAACTCGAATTTCCTATTCCCGAATGGCGCGGCATCATCCGTCCGGGCGAAAAGCTCATCGTCTTCGACGAGCAGGGCATAGGCGATACGATTTAATTCTGCCGTTATCTGCCGCCGCTTGCCGAGGCCGGCATCGACATCACCTTCTTCTGCCGGAGCAAGGCGCGGCGCCTCCTGCACGGCCTGCCGCGCCCGATCCGCTGCGTCGATACCTTCGGCCCAGAGGAGCGTTTCGACAGCCAGATTGCTCTCTCGAGCCTGCCTTATGCGCTCGGCACGCGGCTTTCGACCATTCCGGCCACAGTTCCCTATCTTGCGGCCGAACCCGAGCTTGTCGCGGCCTGGGCCGAGCGGCTCGCGCAGGCCGGAGCGATGCAGGATTTCAAGATCGGCCTCTGTTGGGCCGGCAATCCCAATGTCCGGGCCGATCCGCGCCGGTCGATCCCGCTCAACGCCTTTCTGCCGCTGTTGACGCGCCCAGGCGTGCGCGTGATCAGCCTGCAGAAACACCATGGGCTCGAAGAAATTGGCGGATTGCCGCAAGGCGCCGCAATCGAGACGCTCGGCGAGGATTTCGATGGCGGCGCCGATGCCTTCATCGATACTGCCGCCGTCATGCAGAGCCTCGATCTCATCATTTCCTGCGACACGTCGGTGGCGCATCTTGCCGGCGCCCTCGGCCGGCCGGTCTTTGTCCTCATAAGAAAAACGCCCGATTGGCGCTGGATGCTCGATCGCTCGGATTTGCCTTGGTATCCGACGATGCAGCTCTTCCGCCAGACGCGGGCCGGCGATTGGAACGAGGTCGTCGCCAAAGTCGATGCGGCCATCGAAGAGATGCAGATGGCGTGAGCTGATCGTTTCGCTGCGATGCCTGCCGCCCCTCTCCCCGCTTACGGGGAGAGGGGCGCATTTTTCCGCTCCGCAGCCATAATATAATTCACATCCATATCTGGACTTTCGCGCCATTTCCGGCTCAGCGGGTCGAAGGTGATACCGGTCTCGTCGATGAGATGGAGGTCGGCGGCGCGAAGTGCTGCGGCAAGCTCCCGCGGCGTCACGAATTGCGCCCATTGATGCGTGCCCTTCGGCACCCATTGCAGGATATATTCGGCGCCGAGAATGGCGAGCGCATAGCTCTTCAATGTGCGGTTGAGCGTCGCCGCGACGAGAATCCCGTTCGGCCGAACCATGCCGGCGGCGAGCGCGATGAAACTCTTCACATCACGCACATGTTCGATCACTTCCATCGCCAAAACGACGTCGAAGCTGCGCTGCCCGGCGGCAAGCGCTTCCGCCGTAGTGCAGAGATAATCGATGGCAAGGCCCGATTTCTCGGCATGCCGGCGTGCCACATCGATATTGGCCGGCGCCGGATCGATCGCCGTCATCTTAGCGCCAAGACGGCTCAAAGCTTCGGAAAGAAGCCCGCCGCCGCAACCTATGTCGAGAATGTCGAGCCCGTCCAGCGGCTGGGCGGCAGGTGCCGCCGCCCGTCCCTCAAGACGGGCGCGCCGGCGCGCGATAAGACGGCGCAGATAGTCGATCCGCACCGGGTTGAACTGATGCAGCGCCCGCATCGGCCCGCGCGGGTTCCACCAGTCTTCGCCGAGCCGGTTGAAGCGGGCGACTTCGTCGGGATCGACGCTCGGCGCCATTTGCGCGTCTTCCTTGGGGAGCATTCAGACCCTCCTCCGCATCAGCCGAAAAGTGAAATGTCTTTGCGCGGCCAAGATCGTCATGTATACGCGCCTCACCGTTAAGGCGCGAGCTATACTGCGCTTTCTGCAAAATCCATCGCCATCGAGAGAAAGTCTATCCGGACCCTATGGCCCGCCTCGTCATGAAATTTGGCGGCACTTCGGTCGCCGACATGGAGCGCATCCGCGATGCCGCACGCCACGTCGCACGCGAAGCCGCCGCCGGCCATTCGCTGGCCGTCGTCGTCTCTGCTATGTCCGGCACGACCAATGAGCTCGTCGCTTGGTGCAAGGAGGCGTCGAAACATTACGATCAGCGCGAATATGACGCCGTCGTCGCCTCGGGCGAGCAAGTCACGGCCGGTCTGCTCGCTCTCGCCTTGCAGGAACGCGGGCTCGCCGCGCGATCCTGGCTCGGCTGGCAAATTCCCATTCTCACCAACGAGGCGCATGGCGCGGCGCGGATCGTCGATATCGACGGGGCCGCGATTCTCGACGGCTTTGCAAAGCGCAATGAAATCGCCGTCGTCGCCGGTTTTCAAGGCCTGCATAAGGAGACCGGCCGCATCACCACGCTCGGCCGCGGCGGTTCGGATACGAGCGCCGTCGCGATCGCCGCCGCGATCAAGGCCGATCGCTGCGACATCTATACCGATGTCGATGGCGTTTATACGACCGATCCGCGCATCGTTCCAAAGGCGCGCCGGCTCGATCGCGTCGCCTTCGAGGAAATGCTTGAAATGGCGTCGCTTGGTGCCAAGGTGATGCAAGTGCGCTCGGTCGAGCTTGCGATGCTGCATAAGGTGAAAACCTTCGTGCGCTCGTCTTTCGACGATCCGGACAATCCGCAGCCCGGCACATTGATTTGCGACGAGGAGGATATTGTGGAGCAGCAGATCGTCACCGGCATCGCCTTTTCGCGCGACGAGGCGCAGATCACTTTGCGCCGCGTCGCCGATCGGCCGGGGGTCGCGGCGGCGATCTTCATGCCGCTCGCGGAAGCCAATATCAATGTCGATATGATCGTCCAGGTCGCCTCCGACGACCAGGTCGCGACCGATATCACTTTCACGGTTCCGACCGCAGATTTTGACCGGACCCGGCTTATCCTCGAAAAGGCGCAGCCGCAGATCGGTTATGCTGCATTGCACGGGGCAAATGACGTTGTGAAAATCTCGGCGATCGGGATCGGCATGCGCAGCCATGCCGGCGTCGCCGCGCATGCCTTCCGGGCACTTGCCGAAAAAGGCATCAACATCCGCGCCATTACGACCTCAGAAATCAAATTTTCGGTGCTAATCGATGCCGCCTATACGGAACTCGCCGTGCGCACGCTGCATGCGATCTACGGTCTCGACAAGGCGTGAGCCAGACATGAGCCGGACATGCGTCAGACTCCTGGTCGAGTTGCCGCTTGCGGTCCACAGCTTGCATTGGCTATACGAACCGAGATGATATGGGCACGCCTGCCAGAGTAGGCTGGCGCGGGTCGCTGGGCTGGACTGGCCGAGATGATCTGGATGCGGCTGTTGTGCCCGGCGACGCCCGCCTTTAAGAGAAGAACATGGGGGCGCGTGACTCGCGCTATTTTGGATGCATGCTCGCCTTTGCGGGCTGCGCCAGATGCAAGACGCTTCAGAATTGTCAGAACCCATGCGGCCTTGGCTCCGCTCTTCCGGGACCTGCCGAAGCCGGCGGTCTGGCAAATTCGTAAGAGCGGCGACTGGCCACGACTGGCGGCGACGGTCATCGCAGATGACCACGGGGACGCACTCGTATTAATAAGGCGAGCGGCAGGCGATCCGATTCGGAAGCAGGCGGCGAACTCGCCGGAATCGGATCCCGCGGCCGAAATCCACTGGCGGATGATCCGATTTGTCGATCCATGACTATGAGGCCCAAGGGCCCGAGAAGGAAACAGCCATGCTTGGCCCTCTCGGCGGACCGCGTCAGCTGCTGCGCCGACTCCGCGAAGTCATGGCGGAGCCGATCAGCCCGCAGGAACGCCTTGACAAGATCGTCATCCACATCGCCGCCAATATGGTGGCGGAGGTGTGCTCCGTCTATGTGCTGCGGGCCGACGGGCGGCTGGAGCTCTTTGCGACCGAAGGCCTCAATCGCGAAGCGGTCCATCTCACCACAATGCGGGCCGGCGAGGGCCTCGTCGGTCTGATCGCCGAGACGGCCGAGCCCTTAGCGCTCGCCGATGCGCAGCATCATCCCTCCTTCTCCTACCGGCCCGAGACCGGCGAGGAAATCTATTCCTCCTTCCTCGGCGTGCCGATCTTGCGCGGCGGCAATACGCTCGGCGTGCTCGTCGTTCAGAACCGCGCCCGGCGCCTCTATCCCGAGGAGGAGGTCGAGGCGCTGCAGACCACCGCCATGCTGCTCGCCGAAATGATCGCTTCGGGCGAGCTGCAGTCGATCGGCCTGCCGGGCATTGATATTGCGCTGCGGCGGCCGCTGGCGCTGCAAGGCGTCCCGATCGCGGATGGCGTCGGACTCGGCCATGTCGTCCTGCATGAGCCGCGCATCATCATCAAAAAGCTCGTCGCCGAGGATGCGAAGAAAGAGTTCGAGCGACTCGACACGGCGATCGGCGCAATGCGCCAGTCGATCGATCATCTGATCGAACGTGGCGACATCGGGCCCGGCGAACATCGCGAGGTTCTCGAAGCCTTCCGCATGTTCGCGCATGATCGCGGCTGGATCCGGCGGCTGCGCGAAGCGGTCGCCACCGGCTTGACCGCCGAAGCCGCGGTCGAGCGCGTGCAGAATGATGCGCGCGCCAAATTGCAGCGCCAGACCGATCCCTATATGCGCGACCGGCTGCACGATCTCGACGATCTCGCCAATCGCCTGCTCCACCAGCTCACTGGCCGCAGCTTCGTCACGGCACATGAAGATCTGCCGGAGAATTCGATCATCGTCGCGCGCACCATGGGGCCGGCGGCGCTGCTCGATTACGACCGCGCCAAGCTGCGCGGCCTGGTGCTCGAAGATGCCGGTGCTTCGAGCCATGTCGCGATCGTCGCCCGCGCCCTGGGCATAGCGGCGGTCGGCGAAGTCGCCAATATCATCGATTTCGTCGAGCCGGGCGATGCCCTGATCATCGACGGCGCCTCCGGCACGGTACATGTACGCCCGCCGCCAGACGTCGAACATGCCTATGCGGAGAAGGCGCGGCTGCGCGCCCGCCGGCAGGAACAATATCGCAAGCTCCGTGATGTTCCCGCCGTCACCAAGGACGGCGTACCGGTCGATCTGCACATGAATGCCGGCCTTCTCGTCGATCTGCAGCATATGGCCGAGACGGGCGCCGTGTCGATCGGCCTGTTTCGCACCGAGATCCAGTTCATGGTCGTTTCGAAATTCCCCCAGATGCACGAGCAGGAGGCCTTTTACAAAGCGGCCTTTGCGGCGGCCGCCGGCAAGCCGATAACCTTTCGGACGCTCGACATAGGCTCCGACAAAGTCCTGCCCTATATGACCAAGGTCGAGGAAGAAAATCCGGCGCTTGGCTGGCGCGCGATCAGGATCGGTCTCGACCGCCCGGGGCTTTTGCGCATGCAATTGCGGGCGCTTCTGCGGGCCGCAGGGGGACGCGATTTGCGGATCATGTTTCCGATGATCGCGACTGTCCATGAGTTCGAACAAGCCAAGGCGTTGGTCGCGCGCGAGGTCGCGCATCTGCGGCGGCATCGCCGTGTCCTGCCCGCCGATCTCAAGCTCGGCGTCATGCTGGAGGTCCCGGCCTTGCTCTGGCAGCTCGACGAGATTTGCACACGCGCGGATTTCCTCTCGGTCGGCACCAATGATCTCGTGCAATATCTGTTTGCCGCGGATCGCGACAATAAGCGGGTCGCCGCGCGTTACGATGCTGTGTCCGTGCCCATCCTGCGCGCCTTGAAGCGCATCGTCGATAAAGCCCAGGCGAATAACATCCCGCTGAGCCTTTGTGGCGAAATGGGTGGCCATCCGATCGAAGCTTTGGCGCTTCTCGCCATCGGCTTCCGCAGTCTTTCCATGTCACCGGCTTCCATCGGGCCGGTGAAAGCGATGATCCTTGCGACCAATCTGACCGCAGCGGAAAACTTTCTGATGCCGCTCCTCGACGCTCCCGACGGCAGCCCTTCATTGCGCCCCCAATTGCACAGCTTTGCCGAGGCGCATCAGATTCCGGTCTAGCCGATCTGGTACCAACGGTTGTACATGCCTGCCCAAATTCCCATTTTCTGATCATCATGCTGCCGGAAGAAAAACTCGATCTCATCCTTCGCCGCCATGCCGAGATTTCGGATCGGCTCGCCGCCGGCCCGGAATCGGTCATTTTCGTTGCCTTGTCGCGCGAGCTCGCCGAGATCGAGGAGGTCGCCACGGCGATCCGCGATTACCGCAATGAGGTGAAAGAGGTCGAAGGGATCAAGGCCTTGCTCGCCGATCCCGGGCTTGACGCCGAGATGCGCGCGCTCGCCGAATCGGAACGCGACGAGGCACAGGCGCGGCTCGCCATGCGCGAAGAGCGGCTGCGGCTCGCGCTCCTGCCCAAGGATGCGGCCGACGAAAAGAGCGCCATTCTCGAAATCCGTGCCGGCACCGGCGGCGACGAGGCGGCGCTGTTCGCCGGCGATCTCTTCCGCATGTATCAGCGCTATGCCGAGCTCAGGGGCTGGCGGGTCGAAGTGATCTCGGCCAATGAAGGCACGATGGGTGGCTTCAAGGAAATCATCGCCGAGATCGAAGGCCGCGGTGTTTTCGCGCGGCTGAAATTCGAATCCGGCGTGCATCGCGTCCAACGCGTGCCGGAAACCGAAACGCAAGGCCGTATCCATACGTCGGCGGCGACCGTCGCGGTTTTGCCGGAGGCGGAAGATGTCGATGTCGCCATCAACGAGGCCGACCTCAAGATCGACACGATGCGCGCGCAAGGCGCCGGCGGTCAGCATGTCAACAAGACGGAATCGGCGATCCGCATCACCCATGTTCCGACGAACACCATCGTCTTCGTTCAAGACGAGCGCTCGCAGCACAAGAATAGGGCGCGCGCCATGGCGCTGCTGCGCGCCAAGCTCTATGACATGCAGCGGCAGAAGCTCGATGCCGAACGCGCCGCGGATCGCCGCTCGCAAGTCGGCTCCGGCGACCGCTCCGAGCGGATCAGAACCTATAATTTTCCGCAAGCGCGGGTGACCGATCACCGCATCAATCTGACGCTCTATAAGCTCGACAAGATCATGACCGGCGAAGCGCTCGATGAGATCATCGATGCGCTGACCACCCAGCATCAGGCGAATTTGCTGGCGGCAAGCGAAAAATGACGCGGAACGTTGAGGCTTGTAACTCTCGCCTCACTCCGAATCCGGCTCCGGCTCGGTCTGCGGCGCGGGCGCGGATGCGGCGGCCACCGGTTCCGCAGCTTTTCGCTTCGGCAGAAAGCTGACGAAGAGCCCAACGGCGAGGCCATCGAGGGCCGCGAAGATCGCATCCGTCGCCAGTTCGCCGGGCGGCATGGTGGCTGCGTCGAAGAGCAGAAAATGCGCGGTCACGAAGGCCGCGACGCAGAGAGCGGCAAGGGCACTGGCCGACATGGGGCGGGGCATCAGCGCCAGAGCGAGAAGCGGGGTGACCAGCGCGGCCGAAAGCATCAGCGCAATGGTGAAGAGCCCGCGGGCGTCCACGCTATGGCGGGCGAGCCACAAGCTGCCGAGAATGATGAGTGAGATCGCCAACAGGCGCGTCAGTGCCAGGCGCCGGGTCGTCGGACCCAATAGCCGTCGCCGCGGATGCAGAATGTCATGCGCGAGGCTGGTGATGACGAATTGAACGCCGGAGGCCGCGATACTCATTCCGAGCACGATCATAAAGGCCGCGGCAAGCCGCGCGAGCGTCGGCTCCGATCCGCGCAGCGCGGGCAGGCTTTCGAGAAGATAGTCGCCGGCAGCCTTGAGATCCTGCATGCGCAGAGGCCGGCCGGGGCCGACTTGGGCCGCGCAAGCGCGCGTCAAAACCGCGGCATCGCTCGCGTGGACGCCGCAGACTGCGATCTCGCCGCGCCCGCTCGCCGTGACGATGGCGCTCGGCAATTGCGCCGGCATGCGGCCGCTAACGCCGGCATCGAGCGCGAGCGTGGAGGCGGCAATGCTTGCGGCTGCAAGCGAAGCAATGAGCGCGAGCCAGACCATGCCGACAAGCCCGGACCGCCAAGCCGCGCCTTCGTCTCTGGTCGCGATCGAAGCTCCGAAAAGCGGTGCCAAAGTCGCGAGGCCGAGACCGATGGCGATCATGATGGGGAGTTCGAATCCGGCTTGCGTATCGGCGCTGGTCACAAGGGCGAAATCACTGACCGCTTTGGACCACGCCGTCTGATCACCGAAAATCGGCAATGCCAGCGGCAGGCCCGAGACGAGGCCGAGGCCGAGCGGCAAGATGAGCGCCACCACAGTGACGACAGCGGCGGCCGCCGCGACCCATAGGACGCCGGAAAGCCCGGCGGGAACGACGAGCACAATGAGCAATCCGCCGAGAATGGCGGCGCCGGTGCTGCGGTCGAGACCGGTTGCCGCAGTAAGGCTCTGCAAGGCGATCGCATAGCCGCCGAGCGCGACGCAGGCGGCACAGCAAGCCATGAGCAGAACCACGGGACCGCGGACCAATATATGCGGAAACCGCGATGCGATGAGATCGGCAAAGGAATAAGCGCCGCTGCGCCGCAGAATGGGACCTGTGGTGAACAGCGCCCAGATGCAGCCGATGCCGAAGCCCGCGGCGGCAGAGGTGACGCTGATGCCGGGCGACGGTGCGAGGAAGGGGAGGAAGAGGCCGAAGACGCCACCGGCAAAGGCGATGCCGGCATAGGTGCCCGGCAGCCTGCGCCCGCCGGCATAAAAATCCACCGGCCGCATGGTGCGCAAAGAGACGGCGATGACAACAAGGCCGGAAAAGATCAGGCCGAGCGTCCCGATGCGCAACATATCATCGGGCAGACCGATCCGGTCGAGAACGGCGAGGAGGCCGAGACCAAGGACGAAAGCGGCCAATGCGAAGCCGAATCCGCCGTCGATCCGGGCGCGGTCGATTTGGGCGTCCGAAAGATCGTTCTGGGTCACGCCGAGATCCAAAGGCTGATCGTCGCGCTTGCCAGGCGCGACATCCCGAAGGAAGATAGATAAATGCCGTCAAATTGACAGAAAGATCGCGGCTGCAGAGGTCTGGCGAGCATAGGGAGGCGTCGTGGGGCGGACAAGAAGCGATATCGTGATCGCCGACGACCATCCGTTGGTACGCGGAGCGCTTCGGCAGGCGGTCGAGGGCGCCTTCAAGGCGACCATAGTGACGGAGACCAGCGATTTCGATCAGCTGATCCATGCGCTCGAATCCCAGCCGGAGACGGATCTCGTGCTGCTCGACCTCGCCATGCCGGGAATGCACGGCTTTGCCGGGCTGATCTATCTGCGCGGCCAATATGCGAATGTTCCGGTCGTCGTCGTCTCCGCCAATGACAGCCGTTGCGTCATCCGCCGCTGCATCGAGATCGGCGCCGCGGGATTTATCCCCAAGACGATGGATCTCGCGGCGTTGCGCTGCGCCATCACGACCGTCCTTGCCGGCGGGCTCTGGATCCCACCGGATCTCGACCTCGCCGCCGGCCCGGACCCGGCGACGGCCGACATCCTCCGCCGTCTCGCCTCATTGACGCCGCAGCAGATGCGCGTCTTGATGATGTTGTCGGAAGGGCTTCTCAACAAGCAGATCGCCTATGAGCTGTCGGTCTCGGAAGCGACCATCAAGGCGCATGTCTCGGCGATCCTGCAAAAACTGCGGGTCGAAAGCCGCACCCAGGCGGTGATCGCCGCCGGGAAGATCGCCCAAGGTCCGTTTCTCACCGCGGCCGGCGCCGGGTAGAGCGGGATGAGGAAAAGTGGGAACCGGTTTTCCGCCCGCATCCCGCTCTAAACTTTTAGAATCGATCACGTTCATGACTTTGGATTGATCCAATCCAAAGTCATCGTGATCTGGAGCATGATCCCGAAAAGTTGTGAGACTTTTCGGATAAGATCATGCGTCAAAATACAGCCTTCGCGCATGATCCCGAAAAGTTGTGTGACTTTTCGGATAAGATTAGGCGTCGAATCAAGCGATCGCGCATGCCTATGAGTGCGGCCCAAACCGGTCGAACCAAACCGGATAAACGAGGTTTCCCATGATCGATGAAAAGCAAGCCGAGGGTGCAGGCCTTTGGGACAAGGGCGCGCCATCCGAGGCTTGGCACTGGCGGCAATCCAGCACGCCGCTCACCCGCTTTCTCGGCGGCACGCCGGCGAGTGTCGCGCTGCGCCTTTTCTTCCTCTCCTTGGTCGTCGGCGCTCTTCTGATGTGGCTCGACATCAAGCCGGCCGACATCATTCAGGGCGTCGTGCATTTCTTCCAGCGGATCTGGGCGATGGGCTTCGATGCCATTCGCGAACTTGGCAATTATCTCCTTGCCGGCGCGGTGATCGTCGTGCCGATCTGGCTCGTCCTGCGTCTGATCAATATGCGCGGGCCGAAGTAAGCGTCGGCCCTTGCAGCCGTCATGGCCGCCATTTACCGCAGATCGGCGGCGAAAACTTTTCCTGCCGCCCAATCCGCCGCCATTGCGCCCGTCGCATCGGTAAGCTGATGACCACCTTGCCCAAGTCGCGCGAGAAAACCGCTTTTGATCTCGGAGATGAGATTCGGACCCTTGAAGACGAGGGCGGAATAAAGTTCGATGAGGCTCGCGCCCGCCTCGATCTTCGCCATGGCTGTTACGGCGCTGTCGATCCCGCCGATGCCGATCAACGGAAATTGCCTTTCGACCCGCAGATAGGCCTGCGCCAGCATCTGCGTCGACAGCGGAAAGAGCGGCCGTCCGGAGAGACCGCCCGCCTCTTTCGCGAGACTCTGATCATGCAGCTCGGGCGGCCGCCAGATCGTCGTGTTGGAGATACTGAGCCCGTCGATGCGGCGCGCCCGGCAGATGCGGATGATGGCATCGAGTTCGTCGAGGCTGAGATCGGGCGCGATCTTGAGAATCACGGGCTTGCGCCCATGTTCAGTGGCGATCGCGTCGCGGGCTTCGAGCACGCGGGCGATGAGATCATCGAGCGCCTGATCCTGTTGCAGATCGCGGAGGCCCGGCGTGTTGGGCGACGAAATATTGACGACGAAGAATTTTGCGAGCGCGCCGAATGCCTGGATGCCGGCGACATAATCCGCGGCGCGGTCGATGGACTCCTTGTTGGCGCCGAGATTGATTGCGACAACTCCGCCTTTCGACTGCCGGCGTTTGAGCCTGTCGCGCACCGCTTCATGGCCGGCGCTGTTGAAGCCGAAGCGGTTGATCACCGCGCGATCTTCGCTGAGACGAAACAGCCGCGGGCGCGGATTGCCTTCTTGCCGCCGCGGCGTCACCGTGCCGACTTCGACAAAGCCGAAGCCGAGACCGAGCATGGCATCGATGACTTCGCCATCCTTGTCGAAGCCCGCGGCGAGACCGAGCGGATTGGGAAAATTGAGGCCAAAGGCCGAGACGGAGAGACGCGGATCATCGCGCGGTGGATGCGGCAAAGGCAGAAGCGACAAAGCCTTGATCGTCAGCCGATGCGCCGTCTCGGGATCGAGTTTTTGGAGCAAAGGCCTTGCGAGGGCATACAGAATCTCGATCACGGAATGAAGTCCGGAAAGACATGTTGTCCGTCCTCGCCGAGCAGCAAAACCTTCACCCAGGCGACGGCTTTGAGCGGCAGCGGTGCATAAAGATGCGGAAACAGGGCGCCCGCGCGGGAAGGTTCATAGCGCAACGCCTCGCCGAGCTTCTCCGGATCGATGGCGGCGAGCAGAAGATCGCTTTGCCCCGAAAAATGTTTGGCGGCCGTCTCGCGCAATTGCGCAGCCGTCGAGAAATGAATGAAGCCATCGGCGAGATCGACCGGCGAGCCTTTGAAGGCGCCTTGCGCCTCGGCGTCGCGCCAGAGTTTTGTGGGGACGATCTTGAAGATGAGGGGCATGAGGGACCGAAAAGATTGGAGAAGCCGCGGTGTCCTAACTTTGGGCAATTATGCTAGACTTGACATAAGGTCCAGACATAGCCTTTGTCGGCTAAGGAAGCGTCACGCTGCCTTAGCGAGTCTCTTTCATAGGTATCGGGTAGAAGGGCAGAATTGTCCCTGCCGGTATTTGTCGCTTTATCTCAGCGGCCTGAGGATTTTGCCTGAGTATTGCGCGCAAATCGAATTCGTAATTCCGCTTGTCGCGATCACAATCCTCGTCCCCGCAATTCCAGTGAAGGCAGGTCCCATAATTACCGACCTCCACGGCACCGTTGATTATTGCGGGTTGCACAACGAAACAGAATTTGGTCGTGCGCTCTGGCGTGTTGGAGAACTGATCTCTATAGCGGGCGATCCCATCAATGAAAAAATCGGAACGGGTCCGAGCCATTTCTTGCAGGGTTTTAAAAGACAACGAAACAGCATGGATGCTTATTTTACCGTGAGGACCAATAAAATAATCGGTGCTCAGTGGCCTAAGATAATCGGTGCCCCCACTCGGCGTCAAAGTGGCTGGATCGGGTCCGGTATCCGGGACGATTGGTACGGAGAACGATACGGACGAGACAACCGTCATATTTTTGGTGGGCGTGTTTCCGCTATTTTCAAGGACTATTTTGTATTGCCAATGTTGAGGGGGGCTGGCCCCGTATGCTTGCTGCGAAATGTCGAGGCCGATTGCGGTGATGAATGGGCGCTGAACGGCACTAAAGGCTTCCCTGGTTGTTTCGTCCGTACGGATTAACGCCTTCCACTGAGCTAGGCCAATACCTACCGCCGCTGCGGTGGCGAGAAAAATAGCAAAGGTTGAAAGCGCAGTGAGACGCTCTGGCCTGTCGAGCAACCAATTCCACATAGTTGCGACGCACCCAATAACAGTGTTCCTATCCGCGATTATCTTCTCTTTTAAATAGCCATAGGCTCGCGTCATTTTTTCCATAATTTTAGCTCGCTGGCAGAGATCTTATCACGAGGAAAAATTTCATCGGCTAACGGATATCTAATCCCGCTACATGCACCTTGCTGCTACGTCAATCCCTCCCCTGAAAGGGGAGGGTGGCTTGCGCAGCAAGCCGGGTGGGGCAGGAAGCGAAATTCGCTGACAACAATGCACCCCATCCGTCAGCGTCGCTTCGCTCCGCTGCCACCTTCCCCTTTCAGGGGAAGGATTAGCCCCATCCTGCCGCGAAAACGCTACGGGGCGCGCCGCAGCGCCACACCTTATTCATCCGAGGTGGCGCGCCAACCTTCTCCCTGTGGGAGAAGGTGGTCGGCGGAGCCGACCGGATGAGGGGTTACGATCTTCTCGATGGATAACCATCGTAACCCCTCACCCGGCTTGCTCCGCAAGCCACCCTCTCCCACAGGGAGAGGGTTGGCGCCAGCGTTTTGCCTCACGCCGCATCGCCCGTAAAAATCGAAAGCTCGTCCTGCGGCATATGAAAGACATTGGCCTCCGCCGGAAAGCGGCCTTCGCGCACATCGCGGACATAATGCGCCGTCGCATCGCCGATCAGCGGCCCGACATCGTGATAGCGGCGGTTGTGCTTAAAATTCACCGGCAGAAAGCCGAGCATGTCGCAGATCACCAGAACCTGCCCGTCGGTGTGCCGCCCAGCGCCGATGCCGATCGTCGGCGCTGCAGTCGCCTTGGTCACAGTCTCGGCGACCTCTTCGGGAATAAGCTCCAGCACCAGCATCGAGATGCCGGCGGCATCGAGCGCTCTTGCATGAGCGAGCAATGACTTCGCCTCTTGCGCCGAGCGGCCCTTGAGGCGCTTTTCCATATGATGCTGCGGCTCGAGGCCGAGATGGCCGCAGACATCGATGCCGGCCTTGACGAGCGCCGCCGCGATTTCGGGATGTGGGCCCTCGAATTTCACAATGTCGGCGCCGGCCTCGCGCAGCTTTTTGGCATTTGCCACGGCCATTTCCGGCGTGTCATAGGTGCGGTAAGGCAGATCGGCGAGGATGATTGTCTGCGGCGCGCCGCGGCGCACGGCCCGCACATGATGGGCGATATCGGCGAGCGTCACCTCCTGCTCGCTCTGATAGCCCAAAATATTGGTGCCGACGCTGTCGCCGACGAGGATGATGTCGACGCCCGCCTCGACTTCCGCCTTGGCGGTCGGATAATCATAAGCGGTGAGCATTGAGATTTTTTCGCCGCGGCGCTTCATCTCGAAAAAACGAGATAGTTTGCTCATCTTGATCCGTTTCCTCGTTGCCCGCATTTGGCGCGCGGCGCGCCCGCGATCGGCGCGAAGGGAAAAAGCCGCCGATCCTGTAAATCTCGGGAATAATCTCGGTCCGGCGCCACGCCTTATCTATAATGCGGTGGCCCCAACCAGAAGATGCCGATGCAATTCGCACCCTCTTTTCTCGAAGATCTGAAGGCAAGGCTGCCCGTCTCCGAGGTCGTGCGGCGGCGGGTGAAGCTCATGAAGTCCGGGCGGGAATGGCGCGGCCTGTCGCCTTTCACCTCGGAAAAGACCCCGTCTTTCTTCGTCAATGACCAGAAAATGGCCTGGTTCGATTTCTCCTCGGGCCGCAACGGCAATATTTTCGATTTTCTCATGGCGACCGAAGGCTTGAGCTTTCCCGAGGCGGTCGAGCGGCTCGCCGCCGATGCCGGCTTGCCTCTGCCCAAAATCACGCCCGAGGCTGAGGAACAGGAAAAGCGCCGCGCTGGGCTGCATGAGGTGCTCGAACTGGCCGCGCGCTTTTTCGAGGGCGAATTGCGGCGCGAGCCGGGCGCAAAAGCCCGCGCCTATCTTGCCGGGCGCGGCCTAAGCTTCGAAACTCAAAAACGCTTCCGGCTCGGCTATGCGCCAGCGGACAAATTCGCGCTGCGCGATGCGCTCGCCGCCAAAGGCGCATCGTCGGAGGTTTTGGTCGAGGCGGGGCTCCTGATCGGCGGCGAAGACATTGCCGTTCCTTATGATCGGTTCCGCGATCGGGTGATGTTTCCGATCTCTGACCGCTCCGGCCGCGTGGTGGCCTTCGGTGGGCGCGCGCTGGAAAAAGATGTGCAGGCGAAATATCTGAACTCGCCGGAGACGCCGCTCTTCCACAAGGGGGGGCTGCTCTACAATCATCACAATGCCCGCCAGGCCGCGCATGAGAAAGGCACGGTGATCGCCGTCGAAGGCTATGTCGACGTCATTGCCATGGTGGTTGCCGGCTTTCCCCATACTGTCGCGCCGCTCGGCACGGCGCTGACCGACGCGCAATGCGCTCTGCTTTGGAAAATGGCGGAAGAGCCGGTTCTCTGCTTTGACGGCGACCGCGCCGGCCGCAAGGCGGCCTATCGCGCCATCGATATCGCTTTGCCTCTCATCGGGCCGGGCCGCTCGCTGCGCTTCGCGCTTCTGCCTGAGGGGCAGGACCCGGACGATCTCGCCCGCAGCGGCGGCACGGCGGCGATCGAAGAAGTGCTCGGCCAGGCTTTGCCGCTTGTCGATCTCATCTGGCACCGCGAGACAGAGGGCGAGGCGCTGGCGACGCCCGAGCGGCGGGCCGGGCTCGAACGCCGGCTCGCCGAGCTCTGCGGTACGATTCAGGATGAAACCCTGCGCCGCTATTATGCGGCGGACTTTCGCGACCGGCTCGCTTCTCTCTTCGGCCAAGCTTTCGGTCAGACTTTCGGCCAAACTTCCGGACAAGCCCGGCAGCGGGTTGCCGGCAGATCTTTTTTTGGCTCCCGCCGCGAGGCTTACGGCTTCGGCCGGCGCGGGGCCGAGGCAAGCATTGCTTCGGGAAATTATCTTGCGGCGGCGCCGCAGATCGGCCTCGGCCTGGCAAAATCGCCGCTGATGCATCCAAAATCTGTCGGCCCGTCCGGGCGCGAAGCGGTCATCCTATTGATTTTATTAAATCATCCGAACCTGCTGGAAGGCTATGGCGAAGCCTTGGCCGAGCTTGAATTGGCCAGTGCCGACACAAATGCGCTCAAAGAAAAGCTGCTCGACCTCTGGGGCCACGGGGCGCTGACCGGTCATGCCGAGCTTCACGCAGAGATCGAGCGCTGCGGTCTTGGGCCGGCGCGGCGGCGCCTGGAGGCGTTCAAGGCGCATGCTTCTCTATGGATCATCGCGCCGGAGGCGGCGGATAGCGACGCCGAAGAGGCATTGAAGCAAGCCCTGGCCTTGCATCGTAAAATGTGGGCTCTAAATAGGGAGTTACAATCGGCGGAGGCTGCCCTCGCGCAGGATGGGAGCGAGTCCAATCTCGCCCGATTGCGGGATATTCAGGAGCAATTGACCGCGCTGGCCGGGACGGAGGCGGCGGTCGAAGGTTTCGGCGTGGCTTCGGGCCGGCCCAGCGGCAGCTTGTGACGGGCAGCTAAATGTGACGGCAGGCGCGGGCTTGCGACAGCGCGTGGCTCCTTCCGGCTCCGGCGCGTAACGGCGTGGAAACCATAGCCTCGATAGAAGGGGCGAGCCAGATAGGCGGGGCGGTCGATAATTGGGGAACGAACGGCGGCGGTTTCACTGCTTTGCTGCGACATGTAACGCGTGTGCGGCCATGTTGTTCCAAGATGTCGTTCCCGTCAAAATGCCGCTCTCGCTTTGAAGGGCGAGAGGTCAAAAGGCAAAGCAAGAATCGGGGCATGTCTCTTAATCGGCATGTCTCGTAGACGAAGAGTCGCGGCGTAGAGTGTGGGCAAAGACCAGTAGGAAGCTGTGGCTGATGCCACGCGCAGTCTGGTTCGGAGATGTTTGATGGCAAAAAAAGATAATGAAAAGGCCGAAGGCGAAGCTGTGGTTGTCGAGACGACGGACAGCCCTCTCCTCGATCTGTCGGATGCTGCCGTCAAGCGGATGATCAAGCTCGCCAAGAAGCGTGGCTTTGTCACTTATAGCGAATTGAATGCGGTGCTGCCTTCGGAGGAGGTGAACTCCGAGCAGATCGAAGACATTTTGGCGATGCTGAACGAGATGGGCATCAATGTCATCGAGAGCGAAGAGCAGGACGACGGCGAAGCCGAGGAGGCCGCCGAGGAAGAGGAGGCCGAAGCCGGAGATCTCGTCGAGGTTACTCAGCCCAAGGCGCTTGCGACCCGTTCATCGGAGCCCGCCGACCGCACCGATGATCCGGTGCGCATGTATCTGCGCGAGATGGGCTCGGTCGAGCTGCTGTCGCGCGAAGGCGAGATTGCGATCGCCAAGCGCATCGAGGCCGGCCGCGAAGCCATGATCGCCGGACTCTGCGAGAGCCCGCTCACCTTCCAGGCGATCATCATCTGGCGCGACGAACTCAACGACGCCAAGATTCTCCTGCGCGACATCATCGATCTCGAGGCGACCTATGCCGGTCCCGACGGCAAGAATACGCCGAAGATCGACATGACGGCGCCGGGCGCCGCCGAAGCGCTCGCGGCCGAACGCGCGCCTGCGACGGCACCGCTGACGCCGCCGGTCGGCCTCCGCGCGCCTGACGAAGACGGCGAGATGCCGATCCTGGAGGAGGCCTTCGAGGAGGAAGAGGACATGGAAAATTCCGTGTCGCTCTCCGCCATGGAAGCCGAATTGAAGCCGAAAGTGCTCGAGACCTTCGACCGCATCGCCGATGCCTATAAGAAGCTGCGAAGGCTGCAGGATCAGAATGTCGAGAACAAGCTCAAGAACGAGACGCTGACGCCGGCTCAGGAGCGCAAATATAAGGCGCTGAAGAAAGAGATCGTCGTCGATGTCAAATCGCTCTGCCTCAATCAGAACCGCATCGATGCGCTGGTCGAGCAGCTCTATGACATCAACAAGCGGCTCATCGGATTCGAGACGAAGCTTCTGCGCCATGCCGAGGAATGCGGCGTCATGCGCGAGGATTTTCTGAAGAATTACCACAATTCGGAACTCGATCCGAAATGGCTGCAGCGCGTCGCCAAGCTCGGCAATCGCGGCTGGAAGGACTTCGTCGGCCGCGCCAAGGAGCCGATCAAGGAAATCCGCACCGACATCCAAGGGCTCGCGACCGAGACCGGCCTCGAGATCCTGGAATTCCGCAAGATCGTCCATGTGGTGCAGAAGGGCGAGCGCGAGGCGCGACAGGCGAAGAAGGAAATGGTCGAGGCCAATCTGCGCCTGGTAATCTCGATCGCCAAGAAATATACCAACCGCGGCCTGCAATTCCTCGATCTCATCCAAGAGGGCAATATCGGCCTCATGAAAGCGGTCGATAAATTCGAATATCGCCGCGGCTATAAATTCTCGACCTATGCGACTTGGTGGATCCGGCAGGCGATCACCCGCTCGATCGCGGATCAGGCGCGGACCATCCGCATTCCGGTCCATATGATCGAGACGATCAATAAGATCGTGCGCACCTCGCGCCAGATGCTGCATGAGATCGGCCGCGAGCCGACGCCCGAAGAGCTCGCCGAAAAGCTCGCCATGCCGCTCGAAAAGGTCCGCAAGGTTCTAAAAATCGCCAAGGAGCCGATCTCGCTCGAAACCCCAATCGGCGATGAAGAGGATTCGCATCTCGGCGATTTCATCGAGGATAAAAATGCGATTTTACCGATCGACGCGGCGATCCAGTCGAATTCTGCGAGAGACGACGACGCGGGTTTTGGCTTCCTTGACCCCGCGCGAGGAACGCGTGCTGCGCATGCGTTTCGGGATCGGCATGAACACCGATCACACGCTCGAAGAAGTCGGCCAGCAGTTTTCCGTCACGCGCGAAAGAATCCGCCAGATCGAGGCGAAGGCGCTGCGCAAGCTGAAGCATCCGAGCCGCAGCCGGAAGCTCAGGAGCTTCCTCGATAATTGAGGGCGGGCAAAACCGCACGACATTCGCAGCAGCGTCATGGCCGGGCTTGTCCCGGCCATCTCTTTGCTATTGGCGAGTTTTCACGGCGTGGATGCCCGCGACAAGCGCGGGCATGACGGTGCAGAGTGATCAGGCGACCGCTGCTGCATCGAGCCGTGCGATCTGTGCTTCAATACGCATACGCCAGTGGGCAGCCTCTTCTCGATCCGAGAGCAAATCGCAGAGATAGGAGAAGGTCTTCTCGCGATGGAGCCGCACTATGACGGGCTCCCACGGCCAAGTCGTGGCCGTTTGCATCTGCGCAACGAGGTCTTCGAGCCGATTGCGCACATGGCGCTGATCCGGGACATAGGTTTTCGAAACAGCCGCATTGTCTTCGAATAGATCGGGCTGCGCCGATGCTCCGAACAGATCGCCCTCGCTCAAATCGCTCATCCAGCATGCTCGCGAATCAATATTTTCGCAGCAATTATAGCTTCGGTCTTTAACGCGGTCATGTTCTGAGAGGCGCTTGGACCGTTTTATCCGCCTTCACCAATTTCGGAACGGTATTTTCGATTCAAGTGCAATCTGCTGCCCTTGCAAAGGTCCATGCATGCCATGTTGGATCAGCAACGCCGTGACTGCTGATTTTGCTAAGTCCATGTGAGGACACGGTCCAATAAAAATGTGCCGGATCGGTAGAACCCCATCGTGCATAATGGGCAGCGCATAGTATGGCATGATCATTGATCGACCAACCCGGAACGCCAGTTGACCATCGCGGAACATGACCGTTGGCGATATCAGACGCCACTCTTTTTCTTCACAAAACGATGGGTCTTTAAAGAAAGCCCCGCACCGAAAAAGCATATCAGCCAATGGCCCGTGGAATCCCCACTGCGTCCGTGAGGGAATAGCCAACTCTTCTTGGAGACAATACTCTATCGCTTGCTTTACGATCATCCGCTGGACGTTACTATCGTAGATGCATTTGCCAAGGATGAAGCGCTTGTCTGAGGCAGCTTGCGCAAGTGCCTGCGAATCAAAACCGATCGAGTAGCCTTGACTACCTCCGGCATATCCTCGCCATTGACTGAGTAAATCGCCTTCCTCGCAAAAGCACACAGCGCAAATGTTGATCTCTTCGAGGCCGTCAAGTGAGTGAAGAAATTGTGCACATGCCCCTTTCTCTGCCGGTGTCGCCTAAGTGCCAATGGTGCTCTTCAATTCGTCGCGTGCCATGGAGAGGGCGAGTCCAAACTCCGTTGCGTCATTCATATACTGAATCTTTGTCGCCCAAAGCTCGGCTTTCTCGACGATGCCAAGTAAGCCATCTTGGCCGGTATAGTGATACAAGAACTCCGGAGGCACAGTCTTGAAATGTTCGGTGAATGCCGGCGGCACATAGTCGTCCATCATCGTGCACCAGTTTGGGTGGCTATCATGTCGATGTGGAGGCGGCCGCACACTCCGCGCCAGCTCTCCATTCAAACGTCATCCCCCTCACCACGCCTTGCCGCCCATCTTGTGGCGCAGATGCACGTAATCATAGAGATCGCTCAACATGAAATGGCGGATCTGCGGATCGCGCATATGGTTGACGGTGAATTCGTCGCCGGCGAGATAGCGCTGCGCCGTCTGGCGGAATTCCTGCGGCATCGACAGGTTGAATTCGGAGGGCTGCGCCAGAAGCCGGCAGATCTGATCGAATAAAAGCCGGTAGCGCTCGTCCTCCGGCTCCATATAGGCGGGACCGAAATCCTTCTGATAGCGGCCGAACAAATCGAGATAATCGTCCATATCGGGCTTGTTCACGGGCATCGCCTCGGCCTGTCTCGCCTCGCTATCACGCTCTAAATCATTGTTTTGACGCATGATCTTATCCGAAAAGTCGAGCCAACTTTTCGCGATCATGCTTTAAGCAGGCAAATTGCGGGCCGGCGCAGCTAGCCTTCAGATCTCTGGATCGCCGCCGTCAGCGATTGGCGCGGTCGGCGGCGCGACGCCGAGATGCGCTTCGAGCGCAAGAATCCGCTTCTCCAGCCGCTCATTCTCGTCGCGGGCCTTGATGGCCATGGTTTTTGCCGCCTCGAACTCTTCGCGGCTCACCACATCCATCGTGGCCAAGAGGCGCTCGACCTGCGCCTTCATCAGCTGCTCCGCCTCCTTACGCACGCCATGCGCCATATCCGCCGCATCGCTCACGAACCGCGAAAAATCCTCGAACATTCGGCCACGGGTCTCCGGCATGTCGACCTCCTCGAACTTTTGCCAAAGGAACTTGCGCCAATAGCGTCGCAAAGCGATCACGCGGATTGGCTATCAAGCTCTATGTGGCGCGTTTCGCGAGCGGCCGCAAGCCGAGCCCCGGCCAAGCGCAGCACGGTCTCGCGCAGCGAGGTTGACGCGGCAGGATTGACGAGGTTGACGCGACTTGGCCGGCATCGCATGACGGCCCGGGAGGGCCGCGCCCCCCAGATAGGACCCCATGTTTCTCGTCATTCCCTACCCTGCCATCAATCCGGTCCTGATCAATATCGGGCCATTGCCGATCCGCTGGTATGCGCTTGCCTATATTGCCGGGCTGATCCTCGGCTGGGCCTATGCGCGCCATCTCGTGCGGACGGAGGCGCTCTGGCAAGGGCTGCCGCGCCCGAGCGTGGCCAGCATCGACGATCTCATCGTCTATGTCGCCTTTGGCATCATTTTCGGCGGCAGGCTCGGCTATGTTCTCTTCTACAATCTGCCGCTCTATCTACACCATCCGTTGGAGATTTTCGCGCTTTGGCAGGGTGGAATGTCCTTCCATGGCGGGCTTGCCGGCGCGGCGCTCGGCATCATCCTCTTCGCCCGGCGCATGCACGTGCCGGCAGTCACTGTGATGGACATCTCGGCCGCCGCCGTGCCTATCGGGCTCTGCCTCGGCCGTATCGCCAATTTCATCAAGCCGGAGCTTTGGGGGCGGCCGACAGATGTGCCTTGGGCGATGATTTTTCCGGGCTCCGACGGGGTGCCGCGGCATCCGAGCCAGCTCTATGAGGCCGGCCTCGAAGGCGTGGTTTTGTTTCTCGTCCTCGCACTTGCGATCCGGCTCGGCGCGCTGCGCCGGCCGGGATTGACGACGGGGATTTTTGCCATCGGCTATGGGCTCGCGCGGATCATTTGCGAATTCTTCCGCCAGCCGGATCCACAATTGGGCTATCTCTGGGCCGGCGCGACCATGGGCCAGATCCTCTCCTTGCCGCTGATCGCCGCCGGTCTGGGTTTCATCGCTTTTGCGCTGCGCCGGCGCGAGGTCAAGGCATGAGTTTGCCAGCGACACCGCTCGAAGAGGAAATCGCCGCCATCATCGCGCAGGAAGGGCCGATGAGCCTCGAACGCTTTATGACGCTGGCGGCTCTCCATGCGCAGCACGGCTATTACAAAACCAAACTGCCGATCGGCGCGCGCGGCGATTTCATCACCGCGCCGGAGATCCATCAAATGTTCGGCGAATTGATTGGCCTCTGGGCCGCCGAAGTCTGGCATGCGCTCGGCGCGCCGGCACAATTGCGGCTCATCGAACTGGGGCCAGGCCGCGGCACTCTGATGGCCGATATTTTGCGCGCCGCGCGCATCGTGCCCGAGTTTTGCCGGGCGCTCGACGTGCATCTCGTCGAGGCGAGCGAGATGCTGATGGAAGAACAGCGCCGCGCCCTCGCGGCAGAAAATGTGCCCGTCACATGGCATAACGATATCGATTCTCTGCCGCCGGGGCCAGTGATCCTTATCGCCAATGAATTTTTCGATGCGCTGCCGGTGCGCCATTATATCAAGGGCAGAGACGGCTGGCATGAGCGCCTCATCGGCCTCGATTGCGACGGCAGGCTCTGTTTCGGCCTCGCGCCCGGTGCCGAAACGGTGCTTAACGCCGATGCTCAGGAAGGCCAGATTCTCGAAATCGGCATTGTTGCGCAAAAACTCATGAGCCGGCTCGCTGAGCATGTCGCAAACGAATCCGGCGTGGCTCTCGTCATCGATTACGGCTATGTGAAGACACAGGCGGGCGAGACTCTGCAAGCCGTGCGCGGGCACGAATATGCGGACCCTTTGCAGGCGCCGGGCGAGGCCGATCTCTCCGCCCATGTCGATTTCGCAGCCCTTGCGAAAGCAGCCTATGCCGCCGGTGCCGATGTGCATGGCCCGATCACGCAAGGCACATTTCTCACCAGGCTCGGCATCGTCCAGCGCGCCGAAGCTTTGAAGCGCAAGGCCGATGCAGCGCAAGTGGCGGCGATCGATGCGGCGCTCGCGCGGCTTGCTTTGCCTGGACCCGTCGCGGGGCGAGAGGCGAGCATGGCGGATCTCTTCAAAGTGCTGGCGGTGACAATGCCCGGCCTGCCGGTGCCGCCGGGCTTCGAGAAGGATGCGGCATGGATTGCGTCATGACCGAACCCATTCAGAGTGATGCGTTGCGCGCCGAAACAATCGCGCATGGTTTCTTCACCCGCCAAGGCGGCGTCTCGCAGGGCCTTTATGCGTCGATGAATGGCGGCATCGGCTCGAAGGATGATAGAGACGCCGTCGCCGAGAATCGCCGCCGCATGGCGGCACATCTGGGCGCCCCCCATCTTCTCGTCCCCTATCAGATCCATTCGCCTGATGCTCTGATCGTCGAGGCTCCCTTTGCACCGGAAGACCGTCCACGCTGCGACGCTCTCGTCACAAGCGCGCGGAAAATCGGCCTCGGCGTGACGGGTGCCGATTGCGGCATTGTGCTTTTCGCCGATGAAAACGCGCAAGTGATTGCCGCAGCCCATGCCGGCTGGAAAGGCGCGCTGACCGGCGTGCTCGAAGCAACACTCACCACGATGGAAAAACTCGGCGCGGCGCGGCAAAACATCAAAGCCGTGCTCGGCCCGACGATCGCGCAAAAATCCTATGAGGTCGGGCCGGAATTTTTCGAGCGCTTCTTTGCCGAAGACAAGGATTACGCGCGCTTCTTTGCCCCATCTTCGCGCGAAAGACATTTCATGTTCGACCTGCCGGGCTTCATCGGATTTCGTCTAGAGCGCGCGCAGATCGGCAAGTTCGAAAATCTCGGGCTCGACACTTATGCGGATGAGGCGCGCTTCTTCTCCTATCGGCGCAGCGTGCATCGCAAGGAAGAAGATTACGGACGCCTCGTCGCGGCGATCGCGCTGGTGTGAAGGGCTCCAAAGGTGGTGCGCATCCTTCCCCTTCAGGGGAAGGTGGCAGCGGCGCGAAGCGACGCTGCCGGATGGGGTTGCGGTGTGTGAGCCCCACCCGGCCGCTACGCGGCCACCCTCCCCTTTCAGGGGAGGGATCGGAACCTAATCTCAGCAGGCCCGTTGAGAAGGTCCCCCTTCCCACAAAAACAATGACAGGCCCATGATCGATCCGCTTCTCCTCACCACGGCTCGCCTCTCGACCTTCCAAGGCACGCAGGGGCTCACCAATGCGACCGGCTTTTTCTTCGAGCGCGACAGGCGCTTGTTTCTGGTGACGAGCCGGCATGTGATGATCGACGCGCCGAGCAAGCATTACCCTGACCGGATCGAGATCGAGCTGCATATCGATCCCGACAATATGGCGAAATCCACCGGCTTCTCGATCCCGCTCTATCGCAATGGCAAATCCGCCTGGCGCCAGGGCATGGACGCGGCCGGCGAGATCGATGTGGCACTCATCGAGATTACCCGCGCCGCGCTGCCGCGCCCGACGGCCTATCGCGCCTTCACGCCCAAACATCTGCTCGACCCGGCCGCGCATGTCGAGATCGGCAGCTCGCTTTTGGTGATCGGCTTTCCGCTCGGTTTCCACGACACGCTGCATCATATGCCGGTGGCGCGCCAAGCTGGCCTCGCCTCTTCCTTCGGCCTGCGCTTTCAAGGCAAGGGCTATTTTCTGACCGATGCGCGCACGCACAGAGGCACCAGCGGCGCGCCCGTGGTGATGCATGCGCTCGGGCGAGACCCGGCGCAAAATTCGGGACTTGGCGATCTGCCCTGGGTGCTGCTCGGCATCCATTCGTCGCGGCTCGACGTGACGCGCGATTTGAAATTGGACGAAGCGCTTGGGCTCAATTGCGCCTGGTATGCGGATATTTTGCTGACGCTGACGGAGGGATAATCCCCTCTCCCCGTTTACGGGGAGAGGGTTAGGGTGAGGGGCTTGGTGAGTGGCCACCCTGCTTGATGCGCGCCGATAAGATTATCTGATACGCGGCGGCAAATCCCCCGGCCCCTCACCTTACCTCTCCCCGCAAGCGGGGAGAGGCGCGGCGGGCGTCCGCGCGAATCCCTCTCCCGCTTGCGGGAGAGGGTGGCCGGCGGAGCCGGCCGGGTGAGGGATGATGCCGCTTGAAAGATCCCTCATCCGTCATGCTCCGCATGACACCTTCTCCCGCAAGCGGGAGAAGGAGGCGCGCGATCTGAAGCTGGACAAAGCGCTGGGTCTCAATTGCGCCTAGTATGCGGATATTCTGCTGACCCTAACGGAGGGGTGATCCCCCTCGCCCGCAAAACATTGAGCGAAAGCAAGGTGAGGGGCGCCGCACGCCCCAGTCTTCTCTTGCGTCTCTTTTGTCTCAAATTTTATGCCGGACTTGCTCCAAAAATTTTCTGCCGCTGCCGTTAAGTCGGAACGGCTGGCAGCAAAAGGGAGTGAGGCCAATGACCAAGAAGCGCTGCTTCGCGATAGCGATAGGTCTTTGCATGCTTTTGGCAGACGCGCCGAGCGTCGAGGCCTGCACGAGCCTGCGCATCATGACCGCGAACGGCTATCCGATCTATGGCCGCACCATGGAATTCGCCTCGGCGACGATTGCCTGGAAACTGGCGATCTATCCGCGCGGCACGACCTTCACCGGCCTCGCGCCGAATGGCGAGAAGGGCCTGAGCTGGACGGGGAAATATGGTTTCGTCGGGGCGCTGGGCGGCGGACTCAAAGATGGCGCCGTCAGCGACGGAATGAACGAAAAGGGTCTCGTCGTCGGCCTGTTGATCTTCGACGGGTCGAAATTTCAAATGCCGAAGGGCGAGGCCGACATCAAAAAGACCATCGCCTATTGGCAGGTCGCCAACTATCTTCTGTCAAGTTTCGCGAATGTCGGTGAGGTGAGGAAAGCCTTGGCCGACGACGTCCTTGTCGCGGATACCCCTCTGCCGTCCTACCTTCGCTTGCCGGGCCTCCCGGTGCATTTCGCGGTTCATGACGCCGACGGCAATGCCTTGGTGATCGAATATATCGATCACCAGCTCCGCATCTATGACAATCCGCTCGGCGTGCTCACCAATGACCCGAGCTTTGAATGGCAGATGGAGAATCTGACCTTCTACACCGATCTGCCGCTCGATCAGCGTCCGCCCGTCAAACGCACGCGCGAGACCAAGGTCATGAGCCAGGGTCTCGATGTCTCCAAAGAGGAAATGAGCGCCGCCGTGACCTCGCCGAACCGTTTTGTCAAAGCGGCTCTGTGGTCGCTTGAGTCGCTGCCGCCCGAGGATGCCGATCAAGGGATCACGCGCGTCGCGACCTTGATGAACAATTTCGACATTCCGGAAGGAACGAAGCTTTATCGCGGGCCGCTCGGCGCATTCCCGCAGAGCACTGCCTGGACGGCGATCGCGGATATGAAGAACCGGCGCTATTTTTTCCGCACCGAATTCAATCCCAATTGGCGGTTGATCGATCTCGCCCGCATCGATTTTAGCAAAGGACAGCCGAGAACGATTTAACTGCCGCCGCTGCCGCTGGGTCGCGACATCACCGATCTGGTCTCGGGTCCGTGACGCATGACCCTCTCCCTTTGGGAGAGGGTGCCGCCAAAGGCGGCGGGTGAGGGATGATGCCGCTTGAAAGATCCCTCATCCGTCATGCTCCGCATGACACCTTCTCCCGCAAGCGGGAGAAGGAGGCGCGCAATCTGAAGCTGGATGAAGCGCTGGGGCTCAATTGCGCCTGATATGCGGATATTCTGCTGACGCTGAGCGAGGGGTGTGATCCCCTCTCCCGCTTGCGGGAGAGGGTGGTCGGCGGAGCCGACCGGGTGAGGGCTGCTGCCACGCGAAAGATCCCTCATCCGTCATGCTTCGCATGACACCTTCTCCCCCAAGCGGGAGAAGGCGGTGCGCCAACGATTTGTCCCTCTCGCCTCCACGTCATGGCCGGGCTTGACCCGGCCATCCACGCGCTAATCCTTCAAATGCACTCCAGCCGCCGCAACGAGCGCCTGCGTAAATTCATCCTGCGGCGCGGCGATCACCGCTTCCGTCGGGCCATATTCAACGATGCGGCCGTCCTTCATCACCGCGATCTCGTCGGCCATGGCGCGCACAAGGCTCAGATCATGCGTGATGAAGACATAGGTCAGATCATGCGCCTCTTGCAGATGCAGAAGCAGTTTCAAGAGATCGACGGCGATGGCGCGGTCGAGCGCCGAGGTCGGCTCGTCGAGCACCAATAATTTCGGCTTCAAGATCAAAGCCCGCGCGATCGCAATGCGCTGGCGCTGGCCGCCGGAAAATTCCGCCGGATAGCGAAACCGCGCCTCGGGATCGAGACCGACTTCGGCCAGCGCTTCCACCGCGCATGCGTCGCGCTCCTTTCTGCTCAACGCGGGCGCATGAATGCGCAAACCCTCCGTCACGATCTCGCCCACACGCATGCGCGGCGACAAAGCGCCATAGGGATTTTGAAAGACGAGCTGCATGAAACGGCGCAAGGGCCGCATGGCAGCGCGATCAAACGCGCTCAGATCGCGCCCCTCAAAAGAGATGAGGCCCGAGGCCGGCCCGAGTTTTAAAAGCGCACGGCCAAGCGTCGACTTGCCGGAGCCGGATTTGCCGACCAATCCCAAGGTGCGGCCCTGATGCAGAATGAGACTCACATCATCGACGGCCTTGATCTCCTGGCGCGGCGCAAAAAGCCCGCCGCGCAGGCGAAAGCTGACTTTGATATGCTGCGCTTCGAGAAGCACCGGCTGATCCGGCGGAGTGCGATTTTTCCGCGCCGGCGGCAGAGAAGCGAGCAATTCCTTCGTATAGGCTTGCGTCGGAGATGCAAGAATTTGCTCCGCAGCTCCGCTCTCGACGATCTCGCCGGAGCGCATGACATGCACAGTGTCGGCAAAGCGCCCGACGAGATTGAGATCATGGCTGATAAAAATCATCGCCATATTGAGCCTTGATTTGAGATCGGCGAGCAGTTCCAATATGCGCGCCGCGACCGTCACATCGAGCGCGGTCGTCGGCTCATCGGCAATGAGGATTTCAGGGTTGCAGGCAATCGCCATGGCTATCGCGATGCGCTGGCATTGGCCGCCGGAGAGTTCATGCGGATAGGCATGCCAGCGGCGTGCGGGGGAATCTATGCCAACAAGCTCAATCAATTCGCGGCTCTGCGCTTTCGCTGCGCGGCGCGAAAGGCCGGCGCGTAGATGCAAGACATCGGCGATCTGCCGCCCGACGGGAAAAAGCGGATCGAGCGCCGACATGGGCTCCTGAAAGATCATCGCAATGCGCCGGCCGCGAATCGCATCGAGGGTCTTTGCGGGCGCATGTAGAAGCTCGGTACCTTCGAACGAAATCGAGCCTGTCGCTTTCGCACCTTCCGGCAACAGCCCGAGCACAGAGAGCGCAGCGAGGCTCTTGCCTGAGCCCGATTTGCCGATGAGCGCGAGCGTTTTTCCGCGCGAAAGATCGAGGCTCAGCCCCTTCACCGCCTCATGCGCGGGAAAGCTGATGCGCAGATCGCGCAGGGAAAGAAGCGCCTCACTCACTGCGAGCGCCCCTCGGCGGCTTCGGTCAACGCATCGCCCAAAATATTCAATGCCGCCAGAGTGAGCGCCAGGATCACTGCTGGAAAGATGAGAAGATAAGGCGCGCTCTGGATCGTCCGCGCGCCATCGGCGATGAGGAGCCCGAGGCTCGTCAAAGGCTCCTGCACGCCGAGCCCTAAGAAAGACACGAAGCTTTCCGCCAAGATCACGCGCGGCACGAGAAGCGTCAGAAAGGCGGCGATCGGCGCCAGCATATTGGGCAGCACGTGCCGCCAGAAAATCGCCGCCGGGCCGGCGCCCAAGGCTTCCGCAGCGGCGACATAATCGCGGCGCTTCACCGCGAGAGTTTCACCGCGCACGATGCGCGCCATATCGAGCCATTCGACGACGCCGATCGCAACGAAGATCAAAACGAAATTGCGGCCGATGAAGACGGTGAGCAGGATCACGAAAAAGATGAAGGGCAAAGCATAGATGATCTCGACGAGGCGCATCATGGCGAGATCGAGCCGACCGCCGACATAGCCCGCAATGCCCCCGAAGGCGACGCCGAGAGATAGCGCGACGAGCGTGGCGAGCAGGCCGACGGCAAGCGAGATGCGAAGCGCGATGAAGATACGGGCCAGAAGATCGCGGCCATTGCTGTCCGTGCCGCAAGGAAAGACGAGATGCTGGATCGGCACAGTGATGCTCAGACTGCGGCCGTCTTGGCTGCGCTCGACACGCTGCGGCGGAGCAAAAATATCGGCGTGAGCGAAATAGCGCAGCACGCGTTCGTCGATCGGCGCGGAAGCGGCAAGCTCGATTGTCACCGCATCCTTGCCGATCGAAGAGCGAACGATTGCGACATGCATGCTGTGCGAGAAATCATCGAGCGCAACGAAAGTCTCGCCGATCGTCGGATGCGCGGTGAATGACGGCGGCGCCAGCACGAAATCGCGATAGACGCGATCATAGGCATGCGGATAGAGCCACGGGCCGCAGAGGGCGGCGAGCGCAAGGCCTGCGAGGCATAAAAGGCTTGCGATCGCGCCTCTATTGCGCAGGAGCTTTCGCGCAAAATGCGGTGGCGCGGCGGAGGCGAGAAGAGGCACCTCATTCATGGCGGACACGCGGATCAATGAGCCCGTAGAGAACATCGACGAGGAGGTTGAAGAGGATCACCAAAGCGGCGACGACGATCACCGTGCCGAGCACGAGCGTATAATCGCGACCGAGCGCGGCGGTGACGAAATAGCGGCCAATGCCCGGAATGCCGAAGACGGTTTCGACGACCACGGAGCCGGTGAGCAAATTTGCCGCCATGGGACCGAGATAGGAGAGAACCGGCAGGAAGGCGCCGCGCAAAGCATGCGCATAAAGGAGACGCGCCGGCAGGCCGAAGGCGCGCAAGGTGCGGATCGAAGGCGCGCCGAGCACATCGCCCAAGGAGGCGGACAAGAGCCGCGCGATCACCGCCATTTGCGGCAGAGCGAGCGTCGCCACCGGCAGGATTTGATTTGGCCATGCGCCCTCATTCCAGCCGCCGACCGGCAGGGTTTTGAGCGCCAGACCGAAGACAAGCTGCAAAAGCGGCGCGATGACGAAGCTCGGCACCGCGATCGCGAGAAGCGCGAAGGCACCCACGCTCCGCGCCGCAAACCCATGCCGCCGCACGGCCGCGACGAGGCCGAGCGCAACGCCACCCAAGAGCGCGATGATCAAAGCCTCGATCCCAAGCGTCAGGGAGACCGGCAACGCGCGGGCGAAAAGCTCGGCGACAGTAAAATCGCGCCAGCGCAGGCTAGGCCCGAGATCGCCATGCAAAAGCCCGAGGAGATAGCGGGTAAATTGCTGCGGCAGCGGCAGATCGAGGCCATAGAGCTGTTTCAAATGCTGCAGGGTCAGCGGGTCCAGCCCGCGCTCCGTATCGAAGGGGCCGCCGGGCGCCAAATGCATCAGAAAGAAAGCGATGGTGACGACGGCAAAAAGCGTCGCGGCCGAGGCGGCGAGACGAGCGAGACTATGCCGCATGATGCCGGCTTTGGTTCGGCCTCACCATCTGGTCCATAACCGACGGGCCCATAGCTGATCGGACCTTCTTCCACATGAGCCTACTCCGCTTGGCCGTTTCTTGCAGCTTCTTGATACCTTCTTGACGGCACCACTCAGGCGCCAGACCGACGTCGAAAGGAACCATCCAAGATTTTCGCCGCAAGAATCCGGCCGAAGCGCAATACCTTCCATAAAGAACATCGATGGAACGTAGAACATGGTTCAGCGTTAACCAAGGCTGAAACAGCCGCGAGCCCGGAGTCGCGCGTTAAGCGGGAGCAGAGCGCCATGCGCAATCAGAGGGCAAAAAGTCTCGCTGCGGCGATCGTCGTCGGCCTCGCTCTCGCAATTTCGTTCTTGCCTGGCGCGACGGAGGAAGCCTTCGCCTTGCGACGGGGCGGCGGCGGCCATTTCGGCGGAGGTCATTTCGGCCATTTCGGCGGCATGCATTTCGGTGGGGGACACTTCGGCGGAGGCCATTTTGGCGGACGGCACTTCGGCGGCATGCATTTCGGCGGACGGCACTTCGGCGGCATGCATTTCGGCCACAGGCATTTCGGAGCGAGACATTTCGGCGCCAGGCATTTCGGCCGCGCGCATTTCGGAAGGCATTTCGCCCACAGACATTTCGGAGGCGGCGCCCGCGCCGGGCACAAACTCGCTCCAGCTGCGCGGCTCGCGCGCTTCCACCGCTTCCATGGAACCGATCCGCATGGGTTCAACCGCAATGCTTTCGGCGGCATGCGGCAATGGAACCACTGGGCGCGGAACAATTGGGGCGCCGGCTGGAACAATTGGGGATCGGGATGGGGCTATTGGGCTGGTCCCGTGTTCTGGCCGTTTCTTTACGGCGACATGCTGACCTTCGTCCTTTGGCCGGATGATCTCTACGACCCGTTTTTCGCTTACGGGCCCGATTATCTCTTGTCCGCCATTTTCTGGCCCGGGCCTTTATACGGTCCCTATGACTATGGCGATTATCCGCTCTTCGATGTCTATGGCTATCCGGCCGAAGCCGAAAGCTATTACGGCTACCATAGATACCGCCATCATCGCAGCCGCGCCGCCGCCGATAGCACGCCGAGCAGTGGCGAGACCTGCGGCGGCTTGGCACCCAGCGTCGCGGATTTGCCGATCGAGCAGATCGGGAAGGCGATCAAGCCGACCGATCAACAAGTGGAAATGCTGAACCAGCTCCAGGCGGCATCCACAAAAGCGAATAGCATTCTGCGCGCATCCTGCCCGAGCGAAGTTCCCCTGACGCCGGTCGGGCGGCTCGATGCCGTCGCCAAGCAACTCCACGCTATGGTCCAGGCGGTCGAAATCCTGCGCGCGCCTCTCGTGACGCTCGACAAATCTCTCGATGATGAGCAAAGAGAGAGATTGGCTGCGCTCGGCGGGCGCAGCAAATATCGGCATGCAGCGGTCGCTATGAGCGAGGCGCCGGCGCGCGATCTCGCCGCGCTCTGCAAGAAGCAGACGGCGAGTTTCACGCTTTTGCCGCTACAGCGCATCGAAGACATGGTGAAACCGACCGCGCAGCAGAAACCGGCGTTCGACGCGTTGAAATCCGCTTCGACGACGGCTGCGGGGAACCTCGATGCATCCTGTCCCTTCGATATGCCGGAGACCATGACGGACCGTTTGGACATGGTCGTCAAGCGACTTAATGCGCTCATCGACGCAGTCGACATTGTGAAACCGCCCCTCACGCGTTTTTATCAAACGCTGATCGATGAGCAAAAGGCGCGCTTCAATGTGATCGGCGGCGCAAACAATGCGGCGGCCCCACAGGACAAAGCGCAGCCGGGCGAGTAATTTTGCGCATATAGCCCATATCGGCAGCTACCACGGATCTCCGTCATGGATCTTTGGCGGCCGTCGGCAGCAGAAATTCGCTGATCGACGATGGCCCTGAGGCCGCCGCTGCGGCGGAGACGTCGGTCCGAATTCCACCAGCCGCCGCCGAGAGCCTGGAAGAGCGCCGCAGTGTCGGCATAGCGCGCCGCCTGCGCCTGCACGCGCACCAACGAGGCCTGCAGATAGGTCCGTTGCGCATCGAGAAGCGCGAGGTTGTTGACCTGCCCGAGCGCCAATTGCTTGCGCGTGATGGCGAGGCTCTTGTCAGCGGCGACCTCCGCAGCGACGGCAGCCTTGAGCGTACGCGCATCGGCCTCGAGGGCGCGCAACACATCGGCGACGTTTTGAAAGGCGGTGACGACTGTGCTTCGATATTGCGCTTTGGCCTGAGCGAAAGCGGCTTCCGCGGCTTTTTGCTTATGATAGAGCGAAAACCCATCGAAAATCGTCTGCCCGGCGCTGCCGGTGACCGCCCACATGGTGGCTTGCGGCGCAAACAGCGTTGCCATGCTGGTTGAGCTATAGCCGAAATTGCCGGTCAAATTGACGACCGGCAATCGGTTTGCAATGGCGACGCCGACGCGCGCACTCGCGGAGTGAAGATTGGCTTCGGCGGCCCTGACATCGGGACGCTGTTCCACCAGTTTCGACGGCAGACTGACCGGCAGCTCACGCGGCAGCCGCAACCCGGCCATAGTGAATTTTTGGGCTATCTCTTGGCTCGAAAGACGCCCGGCCAAAGCGGTCAGAAGATCGCGCTGCTGCGCCAATTGCCGCTCCAGCGGCGGCAAGGTCTGCTCGACCTGGGCAAGCGCCGCCTCCTGCAGCAGCACGTCGGAATCGGCGATCTGTCCGATGTCGTGCTGGCGTCGAAGTATGTTCAAATTATCTTCGGAAATCGCGATGATTTTTTTCGTTGCGGCAATCTGCCCGCGCAACGAGGCTTCTTGGACGGCTGCCGCGACGATGTTGGAGGTCAGCGTGAGATAGGTCGCCTCGAGCTGAAAGCGCTGGGCGTCCGCCAGGGCTTCGTCCAACTCGACTTCGCGGCGGACCATGCCGAAGACATCCGGCGCGTAGGAGACCGTGACCTGCGGGGTATAAAGGCTGTAATAGACCGCGTTGGAAGAAAGAGGTGAGGCGACCTCGGATGCGACCTTTCCCCCGGTTCCGTTGAAATTGCCGGCGACCTGCGGATAAAATGCGCCTCTTTGCGCCGCGACATTCTCATGCGCGACCTGCAGAGCCGCCTGGGCCGCTTGCAAATCCGCATTATGGTGCAGAGCATCTTCGATGAGGTCGTTGAGCGGGTGGGAATGAAAGATCGCCCACCATTGGCCCGGAATGTCGAGATCCGACACCAGAAATTGACCGCCGCCCGCTTTGCCGGCGGCGGCGGTTTCGCGGACCAAAGGCGCCCGCGAATAGCCCGTCGCGTCCGGCGCTGCCGGCTTGTGAAAATCCGGGCCGACGGCGCAAGCCGAGAGGCTAAAGGCAACAAACGTCGAGCATAGGCCCGCAACGCGCAGGCCGCTGCGACCGCGAACCGCGGCCGACGCCAGACCATGCCGAGCCGCTTCATCCAAGTCTTGTTGTGCGCTCGGCACGCTCATCACGACACACTCACTCGGCCACTCCACGCACTTTAAGTCTTTTCCGACACCAGTGTCGATTCAGCCTCCGCTTCCATGGCCGAAGCGGCGATTTTCTCGCACCGGAGGATGAAATATTCGACGACGTAATAGAGCGTCGGCAAAATGAAGAGGGTCAGCATTGTCGCGTCGATACGAGTGACATATTATGATGTAATTGCGTTTCGGATAGTTGGTTCGTGCAACACTTGGCGGGTTCGACGATGATGGACACGGCGCGCCTCGCCTTTCTTTTCGTGCTCGCCGTTTCGTTGCTTCCAGCGCTTGCCCGGGCCGGAGAGGTGCAGACCAACGCCACCGCAACCGAACCAGAGATCGACACCGAGCATATTTTCGGCTTTGGCGAAGGTTCCGACATCGGTTCGAAGGGCGAACGGGAAATCGAGAGCATCACGGTCGGAAGTTTCGGCAAGATCGGCAGCTATGCCAATGTCGACAACGAGACTTCGTTTCGCTATGGCGTCGCCGATCAGCTGCGGCTCTCCGTCGGGACACTCACCGATTATTACAACATCTATAATGTGCCGGGTCTCAGCGATCGCAGCTCGGCGACTTTCAGCGGCCTGATCACCGAACTGCGCTGGAATATTGTCGATCGGCGCACCGGCCCCTTCGGGATGAGTCTTTCCATCAACCCGGACTGGCGCCAGTTCGACCCGACGTCGGGTGAGACAAGCGAGAACTACTCCGTCCCGGTGACTCTCCTCATCGACAAGGAAGTGATTCCGAGCAAATTTTTTGCGGCACTCAATTTTATTTATGCACCCTCTTTCCTGCGCGTGAACGGCGGCTGGGAGCATGACAATTCTTTTGCGGTCATAGCGGCCGGGACCTATGCCATCGCGCCGAATATTTTCCTTGGCGCGGAAATCCGCCATGAGAACTTCGCCCAGAACGGCGATCTCGACGCGCATGCCCTCTTCATTGGGCCGAGCCTATTTTATCGATTCTCAGCGGATTTAACCGCCAAACTCGCCTGGGCCGCGCAAATACCCGATATAGGGGCGACGACCCTCGATCTCGGATCTTACGAACGCCACCAGGTCGAACTCCAGTTCGCTTATACATTCTAGAGCATGTCCCGGAAAATTGGCCCCGCTTTTCCGATGTCTCATGAAGAACATGCTCCAAATTATTGATGTCGAGTTGATTTATCCCGTTGCCGCAGTTCAGAACTCGACATGAAGGCGCAGGGCGCCGATGGAGACGGGTCCGCGCGCAGCGTTGTAGCCCGGATTGGCGATGAATTGATAATCCAGGGTGAGCGCCGCCCATTTGGTCATGCTGAGCAAGTAATAGGTCTCGAGGATTGCTTCCGGCCGATAATCGAGTGCGCCGTCGCCGATATTGATGCCGAGCCCACCTGCCGCCAGAAACGCTTGATATTCGCTCGAAAGGCCGTTGACGACGCCGGCAACGCCGATTTTGTCATCGGGGCGGCCCCAGGACGTGCCTTTCAACACACCGCCGAACGAGGCGCTTTCGTCGATGTCCGTCCAAGCCATGATCTCGGTCTGGCCGTCTTGCCAGCTCAAGCGCGCGAAGAGGCCGAGATCGTTTGTGACGGCCTGTTCGAGATTGACGATGAATCCATATTCGGGCCGCGTCTGCCGTGTCGCAGCGATGCCAGGGCTGCCCGCAGGCGCGGTCGCCGGATCAAGAGTGGGATTGGCGAGCGTTTCGGAAAAGCTGCCGGCATAGGCTTCGCTTTCCCAGCCGGTAAGGCGCAGCTTGCCCGGCTGCGAAAAGATATTGAAGCGCTCTTCGAGTTCCAGAAGATATTGGCCGCGTTCGCCGAGCCGCGTGTCGACATTATTGCCGCCCGGAATGTCGGGTTCGAGAAAATAGCCGGTCCGCACGGCCCAGGTCTTCTGATTGAATTCGGCCGCGGCGCCCCAGCTATAGCCTTTCTGATCGGCGGCATAATCGAAGGCGCCGGCATCCATGAGCGACCAATTCATGAAACCGGATCTGGGGTCATGAGAATAGGTGTTGTTGTCGAAAATATCCGGGATCGCGAGCTTGCCCAGGGTGAAGGTCAGGCGCGAGACATCGACTTTCGAGGCGACCTGGTTCTGTCCATCTCCCAGATCTTCCTGTTCGCCGCCGAAGCCGAAGGTCTGGCGCACGAACAGACGCGCCGTATTGTAATGCGGGTAATCATAGCCCGCCTTCAGGGCTTCGCCATTCGGAAAGCCGGCAAGGCCATGGGTCACGCTGAGGCCGAAGCCTTGGAACGGCTCCGGATCGAAATAGAACTCCGTGCCGTTCCACGGCTTGTAACCGAAAAATCCCGTCACACTCCAAGTGTCGCGCGCCTGAAAGCCTGAGTAGAGGCTGTTTGGACCCGAATAAGACGAATGGAACGGGAGGTTTGCCTGGCCGATGAGCGTCGATTGCTCATGCAGGCTCCAATTGTCGAGATCCGAGACGAGGCCGCCACCGAGCACCGGGTCGCCGGGAAAATTGCCGAAGCGATAATTGAGACCAAGCTGCAGCATCTGCACGGTGAGGTCCGAACCATAATGCTGGCCGGCGGCGGGGAGATCGATACCGGCACGGGCGAAATCGAAATAGGAATATTCGAGTTTCGCGCTCCAGTTCCGGGTCAGCCGAACTTCGGTGCCAAGGCCCGCTGTCCAGCCCGTGCGCCAGAAAAAGACCTCGTCGCCCGCGCCATCAGTGACGCGATCCCTGTCATAGGCGAAGCCGCCGGTTCCGTAGACGAGCCAATTGCCGAAGGCGTAGCCGGCGCGGCCGCGCGCCGAGCCATAGATCTGGACAGCGTCGGAAAGCAGGCGGGCGGGTGAGGCCAGCGGCAAGTTGCTCTCCATTATATCGGCAAAGGACAGATCCGCTTCGAAGCCGAGGAGGAAACCGCCGGGAAGGATGTAATTATATCCCAGCTGGAAACCGGCAGAGAGCGGGCCGAATTGTTTGTCGCTGCTTGGCAGGCTGGTTGTGCCGCTGCCGGGCATCCCACTATCGCTTGTCCAATTCGAGATCGCGAAAGCATCTCCGGCATGGCCGCCGAGATAAAAGCCGCCCCACGTATTCGTGGCGGAGGGAGGATCGGCATTTGCCGCCGCCGCCGGCGCGGATGCGGCCGCGAGAGCAGCGATCGTTGCGGCCGATAGAATAATCCGTTTCATGAAAGTCCCCAGAGCTGGGTCAGTGACCTAGAAACGCCGCTGCAATGGTGGGGGCAGATCGCAAGTTCTTGCAAAATACAGATCGCATCGTGTCCACCAAGTTCTATGTCTCCCATCTGGAGAAGCGCGGGTCGGATATTGACCTCTTGGGGCTACGTCGGTCTGACCTGAACGGCCAGCTCGTCATAGCGCTTGAACTTGTGGAAGGCGACCGAACTGACCGAGCTCAGCACAAAAATGCCAACGATGACGTAACCGAGCACGCCGAAGTTATCGTTGATGGCGCCGATCGCGCCGCAAAAGCCGCCTCCGGCCGTGAGACCGAGTTGATCGCCGATGAGGTTGAGCGATTCGAGGCCGCTCCAAAATCATCGTGATCTGCGGGTCGGCGCCGCCACTGGCCAACGAAAGGATATGCCCGGGCGATGCATTCAGACGCGGCGGCAGAGTTCAAAACTGCGCATGCAGGCGTATCGCGCCGATCGAGGCCGGGCCGCGATCGGCATTGTAGCCGGGATCGGCAATGAACTGATAATCGAAGGTGACTTTCAGCGCCGGGGTCAAAGCGACGCTGTAATAAGTCTCCAGGATCTTCTCGAGGCTAGGATTCGGCAACTGTCCGTCGCCGACCAAAGCGCCGGTGCCTCCGGCATTGAAATAGGCCGCATGGACGCCGGAGATGCCATTGAGAACGCCGGCCACGCCGACCGTGTCGTCGGGTCGATTCCATTGTTTACCCATCAGCGAAACGCCGCCTTGGAGCGTGCGGTCGATATCCGTGAAGTCCCACGGCTCGACATTGCCGTCGGCCCAGCCGGCGCGGCCGAACACGCCAAGGCTGTCCGAAATTTGCTGCTCGAAGTTAACGCTCACGCCGGGCCGGGCCTGATAGTGGCGAACTGCGGCAAGCGCGTCGCTCGCATCCAAGCCGGTTGCCTGCGAAAGGGCAATCGCATCCTGGAAACTGCCGGCCTGACCCCAGCTGAGGAAGCCCGTCAGCTTGACTTTGCCGGGCTGTCCCCAGAGCTGATGCCGTTCTTCGACTTCGCCGACGTATTGTTGCTCGCTAAAACTCGGGTCGAGACCATAGGCGGGCGCATTGGCACCGCCGCCGGCCGGCGTTTGAGACAGATCGAAGACGCCGCCACGCAAGGTAAAGCGGTCTACATACCATTCGGCTGCGCCGCCATAGGTGTAGCCCCAGCCGTCGCCGGCATAGTCGAAGGTGCCGGCATTAACGAGCGACCAGTTGAGGAAATCGGTCTTTGGATTGTTTGCATATTTGTTGGTGTCGAACAGATCGACGATGGCAAACTTGCCGACGGTCAGTACGAGACGGTTCGCGGTCTGCGTGCCCGCGAATTGATTGATGTCGGCATCGACATTCTGTGTTTCACCGCCAAGATTGATGGTCTGTCTCAAGAAATACCGCTGCACGCGCGCATAAGGATAGGATTCGCCGAGCTTGTAGGCCTCTGCGCTTGGAAAGCCGGCGACGCCATGCGTGTTTGCAAGGCCGAAACCTTGATCGATTTCCGGATTGACCCAAGCTTCCGCGCCTGACCATAAGCGCACGCCGCCGTAAAGCGTTGCGTCAGCCGTCTCAGCGGCCTGGCCACTGCCGAGCAGGCTGTTGGTGCCCTCGTAGGGTGATCGGATCGCCGGATAGCCTTGCGCGGTGAAGGTCGCTTGGCTGTGGAGGTTGATGCGGTCGCTGTCGGTGCTCTCAGGCGCCGACTTTGTTACCTTTGCCGGCGCCGCATCGTCGAAATAATAATTCAGGCCGGCGCGCACTTCATGCACCGTCAAATTCGAACGGAATGGCTGCCCAAGCGACGGGAAAGTCGTGGTGATGCCGCCGTAATCGGTAAACAAATATTCAAACCTCGCGGTCCAATGCGGTGCGATCGGCGCCTCTACGCCCGCACCCGCCGCCCAGCCCACGCGCCACGCCTGCGGAAAATCGCCCACTGAGGTGGCGTTTTGCGACAGCGACAGCTGATCCCGGCTCCACGCAAAGCCGCCCGTCGCATAAATCAGCCAATTGCCGGGCGCGTAACCGATGCGGCCACGCACAGTGCCGAAGGCCAGCAGATTATCGCTATAGGTCTCTGCGCCGAGCGTCGGCGAGGTGAAATTCGATTGGCCGCCGATGCCGAGGCCTGAGAGATTTGGATATGCTGGAAACGATGCGTCGCCTTCGACGCCGATGATCAGGCGGTTCGGCAGCATATAATTATAGCCGCCTTGAATGCCTTCAAAGAAGCTTCCCGCCTCGGCGAATGTGTCAAGGGTTTGCGCCAGGCTCGTCGAGCCCGTTACACCAGGCGTCGACCAGTTCGAGTTTCCCCAGGCATTGCCCAAATGACCGCCGAAATAGAGGCCCGTCCACTGCGTGCTGCTCGCGGCAGGCGCCGCCGCCGGCCCCGTCACGACCAGATCGTCGGCAACCGCCAGGTCCGCGACCCCAAAACAAGCGCCGATCGCACCGATGACGGCCAGCTTCCGGATCCGGCAATAGCTTTTTTCGCTGCGGCATGCTGCGATCAAAAATCGATTTTTCATCAGTTTCATGCCCCCGCATGAGCCCTATCCCGGCCTTCGCCTCCGAACCAGGGTCTTCGTCCGTTTTTGGCAGCCTGTGACATAGACATCGCAGGCCGCATCTAGGCTTTTATGAATAGAATAAATGACGTGCTTTGTCCATCAGTTACAGTATATTTATAAGTATTCTAAATATAATCGTCCCCGCCCAAGAAAAGCACTTCCGGCGAAGCTGATTCACGCTCTCGTTTCGGGCAGGACCTGAAGATGTTTTCCATCGCAAGCGAAGGCGCTCATCAGCGCGGCGCCCGCTATTATAGCAAGCGGGCGCGAACAAACAGCCGCAAAGACCGGCCTTTAGGCGCTTGCAATTTGGCCGAGAAAATTTGCCGAAGAAAACTGGAGCGGGCGAAGGGATTCGAACCCTCGACCCCAACCTTGGCAAGGTTGTGCTCTACCCCTGAGCTACACCCGCATCCGCGCGGCGACACCGCGTTCGGGCTATATGCCGCAATCCGAAACCGAATGCAACCAAGCCCTGCAGCAGCGCTCCCGACCGGGCCGTCCAAGGTTCGCTGCGCGGCAAGCCCGCCTTTTTTAGAAAGTTGAAGCATTTTCGCGCCCTGCCGCTCGCCCCATCACCCAAATATGCTTCAGGACATATTTTTGCATGCTATAGCGAGGCACCGGATCGCGCTGGAAGAGGAGAGCCGCGAATGGCGCAACAGGTAGCTCGGGACGCCTCACCTGCGGGCGCCCGTGAAGGTGGCACACCGATCATCAAGGAAACGACGACGGCGACATTCGGCGCCGATGTCTTGACCGAATCCGCGCATCAGCCGGTTCTGGTCGATTTCTGGGCGCCTTGGTGCGAGCCCTGCAAGCAATTGGCCCCCATTCTCGAAAAAGTCGTCAAGGCCGCCGGCGGCAAGATCAAGCTCGTGAAGATGAACATCGACGACCATCCGCAGATCGCCGGACGGCTCGGCGTGCGCTCGATTCCTGCGGTCATCGCCTTCCAGAAGTCGCAGCCTGTCGATGGCTTCATGGGTGCCCTGCCCGAAAACCAGGTCCGCGGCTTCATCGAGCGTTTCGTCGGGCCGCTCGGCGATGGCGGCGATCAGTTGGCCGAGGCCGAGGCGGCATTGGCGAAAGGCGAAGCCGCCGGCGCCGCCGAGATCTTTGCGGAATTATTGGCCCAAGATCCCGCCAATGTGGCGGCCTACGGCGGCCTCGTCCGCAGTCATATCGCGCTCGGCGACCTCGACACCGCCAGGACGCTCTTGGCGCAAGTTCCGCCTTCCGCCGGGCAAGATCCCGCCATCGTCACGGCCCGTGCGGCACTCGAAAATGCGGTTCAGGCGGCTTCCGTCGGCGATCTGTCGGAACTCGCGCTTCTGCTTCTCTCCGAGCCGAACGATCACAAGGCGCGTCTCGATCTGGCGCTCGCGCTTAATGCGCTCGGACGGCGCGAGGAGGCCGCCGACGCGCTGCTCGAAATCATCAAACGCGACCGCAGTTGGAACGATGACGGCGGCCGTAAGCAATTGCTGCAATTCTTCGACGCCTGGGGCGGCATGGATCCCGCTACGATTGCGGCACGCCGCAAACTTTCCTCGCTGCTGTTCTCTTGAGCCGCCGATGCGCATGCACGATCGCCAAAATTTGCAGGCTTTTGCGAACATGCTTCAGGGGAGGGCATGAACGATGGGCAAACAATGGGCTTGAACGATGGCCATGAACAATCCCTATAGCGCGCCCGAAGAAGTGCCCAATGTGATCGCGGTCTTCCCGCTCGCCGGCGCATTGCTGCTGCCGCGCGGCGAGCTGCCGCTCAATATCTTCGAGTCGCGCTATCTCGCCATGGTCGATGACGCGATGAAATCGCATCGCATCATCGGCATGATCCAGCCCGAGGAAAACGCCTCCTATCGCGATATTCCGGGCCTGCTCACGGTCGGTTGCGCCGGCCGCATCACGCAGATTGCGGAGACCGGCGACGGACGCTATGTCCTGACCTTGACCGGCATCTCGCGTTTCCGCATTGTCGAAGAAATTCCGGCGCTGACGCCTTACCGGCAATGCTGCGTCGATTTCTCCGCCTTTCACACGGATTTCACCCCTAGAATGGGTGAGAACGCCGTCGACCGCGACAGCGTGCTGCGCACCTTGCGCGACTTTGCCGAAGCCAATCAGCTGCAGATCGATTGGAACAGCATTCATGAGGCGCCGAACGAAGCGCTCGTCAATGCGCTTGCAATGATGAGCCCTTACGGTCCCAAGGAGAAGCAGGCGCTGCTCGAAGCGCCCGATCTCAAGGCACGTGCGGAAGTTCTCGTCGCGATCACCGAAGTCGAACTGGCGCGCGGCAAGAATGCATCGTCGCCGCTGCAATGATCATGAATTGGAACCACGCCATGCCCGAAAGAGACCAAAAGCCAGGGCCGAATGACGCCGCTTCGGAACCCTCGCGCATCGATCCGCGGCTGCTCGAAATCCTCGTCTGTCCGCTCACCAAGACGACGCTCGAATATGACGCGGCTCGGCAAGAATTGATCTCACGCGCCGCAAAACGCGCCTATCCGATCCGCGACGGCATCCCTATCATGCTGCCGGAAGAGGCCCGCATTCTCGAAGACTGAGGCGCAGTGCCGGCTGATCATCGTCGCGGCTGAACCCAACACCGATTGAACAATGTCCGAAGCGATCGACGGTCTGGTACACATCCTCGATCTCGAAAAGATCGAGCACAATATCTTTCGCGGCCATAGCCCGCAGGTCGGATGGCAGCGCGTCTTCGGCGGTCTCGTGGTCGCGCAGGCGCTCGTCGCCGCGCGCCGCACGGTCGACGCGCGTCCACCGCATTCGCTGCATGGCTATTTCCTCCTGCCTGGCGATCCGTCCGTGCCCATCATCTATGAAGTGGACCGTATCCGCGACGGCGCCAGTTTCACCACGCGGCGGTGCAATGCGATCCAGCACGGACGCGCGATTTTCTCTCTTTCGGCCTCTTTTCAAGTTGTGGAAGGAGGTCTCGAGCATGCATTGCCGATCCCGGATGTGCCGAAGCCGGAGGATCTCGCGAGCGAAACAGAATTGCATGAGCAATTCGCGCCTTTGCTGCCGGAGGCGATGCGCCGCTGGTTCGCATCGACCAATCGGCCGATCGAAATCCGCCCGGTCGATCCTTTGCGCTATCTCGGGCAGGCCGCGACGGCGCCGACGCAATATGTGTGGCTGAGGACGGTGAAGCGGCTACCCGACGATCAGGACATTCATAACGCCGTGCTCGCCTATCTCTCCGACATGACTTTCCTCGACACGGCGCTCGTCGCGCATGGGCGCACGCTCTTTGATCCCGACCTGCAAGTGGCAAGCCTCGATCATGCGCTGTGGTTCCACCGGCCGTCCCGGGCTGACGAGTGGCTGCTCTATGCGCAGGACAGCCCGAATACCGGCGGCGGCCGCGGCCTGGCGCGTGGGCTGATTTACGCGCATGACGGCCGCCTCGTCGCCTCGGTCGCGCAGGAAGGTCTGATCCGCGTCAGACCGCCGTCGCGCTGATGCAATCGCGCTCTGGAACGGCTATTTTAGCGGCCGGGATGAGACATGAAGAAGCGCGAAGCCGGCAATCTTCGGCGCGGCCTGCGGTGGTCCATGGCTTGCTTGGCTAAGAGAACCCGGAGGAACGCTGCTCTCCGGGACTTGCCCAAATTCTTGATGCTGAGCCCGATTTTTCCCGGCGCGGCGGATCATAAAACGGTTCCGCGCCCGACGAATTGGCTCTAATGGACTTGCGGATGGCCATGCGGGGTGATTCGGTTGAGCCTGTATCGAGGTGAACGCCTTTGTCTCAGGGCCTTATGATCAGATCTAAGTCTTAATATCCAACCCGGTCGAAATCCGCTCCCTCGGCGAGTTCGCAGGTCCCGCCTTTCCGGTCGAGCGATTCCTGCAGCTCAGTCCTGATCGAATTGCCGGTCGAACTGGGGGCGCTCCAACAGGAGGACGACATGAAAATCGTGACGGCCATCATCAAACCCTTCAAGCTCGATGAAGTGAGAGATGCGCTGATGGCGCTCGGCGTCCATGGCATGACGGTGACCGAAGTGAAGGGTTATGGTCGGCAGAAGGGCCATACCGAAATCTATCGCGGCGCCGAATATGCCGTGAGCTTCCTGCCCAAGCTGAAAGTTGAAGTCGCCGTCGCTCAGGAACTCGTCGATCAGGCGATCGAGACGATTACCGCGGCCGCCCGCACCGGCCAGATCGGCGACGGCAAGATCTTCGTCAGCACACTCGATCGCGCCATCCGCATCCGCACCGGCGAGCGCGATCTCGACGCTCTTTGAGCCTCCTTGCGCCAAAGTGGCGGAAGACTCCTGGAAAACTCCTGCGCGTTGGCGCGCCGCCAGCTTTGTCGCCGCGCTCAAATGCCCACGCGATCTGCGTCAACTTGATTGCGCCGGAAAGCCTTTTCCCACTTTTCCTCGTCCCACTCTGAAGATCGCCTCCCCTCTTAAGGTTAAACCGGCCTTAACCGCAGCTCTTTAGCCTGACGCCGACCAGCCAGCCGAACCGCCCGTGAGCTTCGTACCTCGGCGCTCCCACGGCTGCACCTAGAGCCGATCCCGATCACGTGGAATCGCCTCGCGATTTATGTAAGGGACAAATCGGCTCTACATCAACGAAGTAGAGCATGTCCTTTGGCGGGACATGCTCTAGGAGAAACTCGAAGGGTCTTTGATTCCTGCTCGTTTCCGCGATCGAAGCAGGGCTTCCGTACGGAAAATTCACTTCGGCGGCAGTGGGACTTCATGCGCACGACGACCAGTTTCACGGTCTTGGATCATATTCCCGATCCGCTGCGGGCCTTCGCGGCGCGTCTTGCGGCGGAACTGCTCGGCCTTGCCCTCATCGCCGGCAGCGGCGCTCTGGCGCTCGCCCTCATCACCTGGTCGGTTCAGGATCCGAGCCTCAACCACGCGTCGAACGGACCCGTTCACAATCTGCTCGGGGCGCCGGGGGCGATCGCGGCCGATCTCATCACGCAAATGCTCGGCCTTGCCGCGATCGCCTTCCTGCTGCCGATCGCTCTCTGGGGCTGGCGGCTGTTGCGGCATCGCCATATCGAACGCATCGGTTGGCGCCTGCTGTTCTGGTTCATCGGCTGCCTATCGACGGCGGCTTTTGTCGGGCTTTTGCCGGTTACGAGCCGCTGGCCCTTGCCCACCGGGCTTGGCGGCGTCTTGGGCGACGCCTTGCTCGCCCTGCCGCGCAAGCTCTTGGGTGGTCATGGCGCCGCCATGCTGATCGTCGCCTGCGCCTTTGCGGCGCTTGCGGTCCTTACCCTGTCCGCTTGCGTCGGCCTGCGCGGCGAGGAAGGCGCCGCCGCGGACGATGAGGATCTGGAAGAGCCGGCGCCGGCGCGCGCGCAGCTGAGCGGCGAGGACGAGGATCGTGCCGGCGAGCCTGGCATGGCGCTCATCATCTTGGGCGCTTTGATCCATGCGGCCCTGTCCCTCAAAGCCGCGATCGCCCGCACAATCGCGAACCGGCGGCGGAAGCGGGCGAGCGACAATCTCGCGCCTTGGCAATATGCTACGCGCAGCGTCGGCCCGGCGCTCGATCAGCCCTATGGGCGCGGCGACGTCAATTTCGATGCGCCGCTCTTCGAGGCGAGCGCCTATGCGCCGCCCGCGGCGCGGGCCGCCGCGCAGAGTGCCGCCGAGGACTCAGCCCCGGAGAGCCGGGCGCAGGTCACGCCTGCGGCACCGAGCCTGAAGAGCGGCCAGCGTCTGGCACGTGAAGTCCAGCCCTCCATGTTCGACCGCCTCGCGCGAGGCAAATATCAATTGCCGCCGCTATTGATGCTCGCCGAGGCGAAAAAGCCGATCGGCGGCAAAGTGTCGGAAGACGCCTTGCAGCAAAATGCCCGGCTCCTCGAAGGCGTGCTCGAAGATTTCGGCGTCAAGGGCGAGATCATCAATGTGCGGCCGGGCCCGGTCGTGACGCTTTACGAACTCGAGCCGGCGCCCGGCATCAAATCCGCGCGCGTCATCAGCCTTGCCGACGACATCGCCCGTTCCATGTCGGCGGTCTCGGCCCGTGTCGCCGTCGTCTCCGGCCGCAATGCAATCGGCATAGAATTGCCAAACCAGCGGCGCGAGACCGTCTATCTGCGCGAACTCCTGGCTTCGCAGGATTTCGAAAAGACGAAGCACAGCCTCGCCATCGGGCTCGGCAAGACGATCGGCGGCGAGCCGATCATTGTCGATCTCGCCCGCATGCCGCATCTTCTCGTCGCGGGCACCACCGGCTCGGGAAAATCGGTGGCGATCAACACGATGATCCTGTCGCTGCTCTACCGGCTGCGGCCGGATCAATGCCGGCTCATCATGGTCGATCCGAAAATGCTCGAGCTCTCCGTCTATGACGGCATTCCGCACCTCCTCACGCCGGTGGTGACCGATCCGAAAAAGGCGGTCGTCGCGCTCAAATGGGCGGTGCGCGAGATGGAAGACCGCTATAAGAAAATGTCGAAGCTGGGCGTCCGCAA
>CAVWXV010000014.1:0-41637 GCA_963759185.1 uncultured Alphaproteobacteria bacterium | reverse complement strand
GACGTTCGAAAGGCGCTGCCAGATTGATTGATTGGAATTGCCGGTGACATCCGACATGATGTCGGAAATCTCTTCCGGCGAAAGAAGGCCGGAAAGAAGGTTCTCCGCACTGTTGGCCGATGTCATGAGGCCAGTGCCATTGGCGAATTGCCCGGCGAATTCTTCGATCATATCTTCAAGCATCGGCATCGGCACGAGCCCGAGATCGGCGATCGAGCGGGTGACCTGACGCAATTCATCTTGATCGAAATGTCTGAGCAGCCGGCTCGCCAGCGGCTTGCCCATGGTGAGCAGGAGCGCGGCAACCTTTTCGGTTCCGTTCAGTTGCTTGCGCGCGGCTTCGGCCGGCGGCGACGGCTCGGACAACAACGGCATTTATCGCTCCACAATGGAGTTCGGTCCGATCACCTCGGTCAAGGAAACACCAAATCGCGATGTGTCGTCCTCGACGACGACAACCTCGCCACGAGCCACGATACGGCCATTGACGACGACATCGACCGGTTCGCCGACCCGGTGATCGAGCGGGATGACGGCGCCGCGTCCGAGCTTCAATAAATTTGCCACGGGCATGCTCGTCGATCCGAGCACCACCTGAACCGTGACCGGGATGCGCAGGATCGTCTCGATGTTCCGCCCAGCACTTCCAGGCGCATGCAACGACGCCGCCGAAGCCTCCCCGCCAAGATCATCGATACCGCCATCGAGTTCCATCATAGGGTCGTCAATCATGGTCTTTGACCTTTCTTCGACCGGCCCCGAGAAGGGCTTCGGCCGCATCTGCCCGCACAAGATTTCAGCATCACCCGCAAAGGACATGGCTTTGTTGCGACCGCCTCGATTTGTTCGATCTGGATCTGGGCCAATTCATCCTTTTGGCGTAGTTCAGGATCTGACGCCGGTCGCCGATCGCTAGAGCATGTCCCGGAAAAGTTGATAGATTTTTCCGATAAAGGGCATGCTCCAGATCTTTGAAATAGAGCCGATTTGTCCCGATCATGTGGATCGCCAGCGATTCCACGTGATCGGGATCGGCTCTAGCGGCCGAGCAGATCATCGAAGAACTCTTGCTCGGCATCGACGGCCTCATCGATACGCAGCGTATATTTGCCTTCCGCCTGCCCGAGCTGGCACCAAAACAGCGGCTCCGAATTTCCTTCGAGCTTCACGCGACTGCGCGGCGTCGCCTGCAGCTGGAGGATGTTACCAACCTCCAAATCTGCGATATCGCCCAAAGTGAAGCCGTCCTCTTCGATCACCGCCCGAACGGTGACCGCCGCGCGCCCGACTTCGGAATGGATCTGCTTGACCCAGAATGGATCGGGCGTCGAAACTTCATTGCTGAGATCGCGCGAGAGATTTTGCCGGATCGGCGTCAAAGCGGCCTGCGGAATGACGATGAACAGCTCGCCCGAGCGACCGAGCACGCGTATGTTGATTTTCGTGATGACAGCGAAATTGTTGCGTGGCGCGATGACGGCAAAATCCATGCGCGACTCGAGCCGTTCGAGTTTGAAGCGGGTCTCGATGACCGCGGAAAAGCTGGCCTGCAGCGTGCGCGATACAATATCGAAGATCTTTTGCGCGACGCGCAATTCTATATTGGTCAGCGCACGGCTCTCGACATAGGGCAGTTCGCTGCCGTCACCGCCGAAGAGGGCCTCGACCAGAGTGAAGACGAGCTTGTTTTCGACCCCGAACATGACCCGCGCATCCCAAGCCTGCGCGTGCAGGACGGCGACGACGGCGCTGCCTTCATAGGATTTCGAGAATATTGCCAATCCGTTCGGTCTTCATCGAACTGACGCTGACATAGGCAGGCGCCGTCGAAAGTTGGCGCAGACTCTCCGAACATTGCGTCGCCATGCGATCGAAGATCACATGCAGCATCGGCATGCGTTCAACCGAGATGCCGGCCGAATCGAGCAGCCTCTCAGGCCCGTCGTGACGCACCTCCGACTGCGAATTGGATTCGATCATGCTGCCTGCCGCGTAACTGAGGTGCTCGAAATCGTTTCGTTTTCGACCATGTCGATCGAGGGCCGATCATTCGATGAGATCGTCTTGCGGCCATGCTCCAAGGCGATTTGCGGCATCGCCCCATTCATGAAGGCGAGCAAGGTCTGTTTGATGATGAAGTAAGAGCGCAATTGCTTCTCGCGTGTCGCTTTGATCTTGTGCGCGAGCGGCGACGTGAAGCCATAGGACAAGAGGATGCCGCCGAAAGTGCCGACGAGCGCGGAACCGATGAGGCCGCCGAGAAGTTCGGGCGATTGATCGAGCGAACCCATCGCCTTGATGACGCCGAGGACCGCCGCGACAATGCCCAGCGCCGGCATAGCGTCGCTCATGGCGCTCAGCGAATGATAAGGCTTCAACCGGTCATAGGTGATCGTTTCGATCTCCTCATCCATCAAAGCTTCGATTTCATGTGTCTTGGCATTGCCGACAATGAGCAGGCGGACATAGTCGCAGATGAAATGCGTGAGCTGTTCGTCCTTGAGCACATTCGGAAAGCTTTTAAAGATTTCCGACTCATCAGGATTGTCGACGTGCGACTCCACCTCATTGCGTGCCTTGCCGCGCAGCTCCCGCATGAGCGCATAAAGCACGCCGAGAATATCGAGATAATCGCGCTGGTTCGGCATGCGCCCGGTGATCCCGTCGAGCACCGCGCGTCCCGTGTCCTTGATGGTCGTCAGCGAATTGGCGACCACGAATGTGCCGAGCGCAGCCCCGGCGATCATCAGATATTCGAACGGCTGCCAGATGACGGACATATGGCCGCCTTCCGCGGCATAGCCGCCGATGATAGAGCCTACAGCGATGATAAGGCCGATCAGGAAGCCCAAAATCTCCCCCTTCCCTTACGATAGCTCAGTCGTAAGCGCCGAGACTTGCCTGAAGCTTAAATTTATCCGGCAAATGCCCGCCTAATTCGCCAAGCGCTGTCGGTGGATTGATTAACGAAGTTCCGGGGCGCCAGCGGATACGCCTGCGTTATCGCTCGGCAGGAGCGGCGCAGACGCGGCGTCAGCCTCGGGCAAGCGACAGGCGCCTAGACAAAGATATTCTGGCTGCGGAGTTGATCACCGTGCTCACCGCTACAATTTTGTATAATGCAATCGCACGGGATTATACGAAATCGCTGTCCGAGACGGCGCAACAGCCGTCGGTCGAGCATGCAACACAATATTTTCTCGCCAATATCGGCAAGGTGACTTCGGCGAGCCAGCTCGTCAATAATTCGCAGCTCTATAATTATGTCATGACGGCCTTCGGCCTGCAGGACATGAGCTATGCCAAGGCCTTGATCGTCAAGGTCCTCAACGGTGGTGCATCGTCATCCGGCTTTGCCGCGAGCATGAACGATCCGCGCTATACGGCTCTCGTCACAGCCTTTGACTTTGCCGCCAACGGCGCAACGACGACGAGCAGCTCGTCGTCGACGGCGGCGGCGACCACCGTCAACAATTATAACCAACAGACACTTGAGACCCAAACAGGCCAGGAGAATCAAGGCGCGCAAATGGCGCTTTATTTCGGGCGCATGGCCAACACCATCACCAGTCCCTATAGCATTCTCGCCGACCCAACGCTGTTGCAGGTCTTCCAGACGGCCTTCAATTTGCCAGTGACAATGTCGCTCGAAAGTATCGACACGCAGGCACAACAAATCTCGCAATTGCTGAATATCAGCAAATTGCAGGATCCCACCTACCTGAACCAATTCATCGAGCGTTTCACAGCATCTTATGATGCACAAAATCCACCGGGCACCGCGTCTTCGACGCCGACCAATGCGCTGCTCGTGAGCTCGCCCGGGATCAGCTCAAATCTTCTCTTGAGCCTCGCCAATCTGAAACTCGGAGGATCTTGAGCTCGTGCAATCGCAACCCTATGTCGCGCTTTCGGCCCAGGTGACCCTCGAACGGCGGATGAATACGGTCGCGATCAACGTCGCCAATATGAATACGATCGGCTATCGCGCATCAGGCGTCACTTTTCATACCTTTGTCGCGCAGAGCGGCGACGATTCCGTCGCTTATGCGACTCCTGGAGAGGATTATATTTCGCAAGCTCAAGGGCCCCTGATCAAGACCGGCAACCCGCTCGATATCGCTGTCCAGGGGGAAGGCTGGATTGCCATTCAAACTCCGGCCGGCACTGCCTATACCCGCGACGGCCGCATGCGCATGCAGCCGAATGGGGCGCTGCAGACGCTTAATGGCTATTCAGTTCTCGATGCAGGCGGCGCGCCGATCCAGATCGAACCCAGTGGCGGTCCGCCGGTGATCGCCAAGGACGGCATGATTTATCAAAATGGCCGGCAGCTCGGCGCCGTCGGCCTATTTCTGATCCCGCCCGGCACGAATTTCACGCGCTTCGACAATTCCGCCGTGTTGCCGGACAAGCCGGCAGTCCCGGTGCTCAATTTCGATGCCAATGGGGTGATCCAAGGTCATCTCGAAGGCTCAAATATCAATCCCGTGCTCGAGATGGCAAAACTCATGACGATCTCGCGTGCAATGGAGAGCATATCCAGTGCCTCCCAAAGTACCGAAAGCACCCACAAGGATGCGGTGAAGACGCTCGGCGATGTGTCCTGAGCCATTTCCACCGGCGGCCCAAGCGCCTTTGTGGTTCTGTCGGCAGACGGCGTAAGTGGGTCGGCGACGTGATGGATCGAAGGGAGCAGCATTGGTGAACGCGCTTGCGCAGCTCGACCAGGCGATCAATTTCGGCCTGGAAGAACTGACCAGATTGCGGATCAGCGGCACCGTCACCGAGGTCACCCCTTCCTATTATCGCCTCACCGGCCTGTCGCACTTCCTCAAGCTCGGCGAATGTGTCGGCATCGACCATGGCGGCTCGACCCAGCTCGCCGAGGTCGTCCGCATCGACGCGGCGGGTTCGACCGTCAAGACCTTTGAGGCGCAGGTCGCGGCGGGTCTTGGCGATCCGGCTTTTCGCATCGGTGCTCTGCATGTTGCTCCCGATGCGAGTTGGAAGGGGCGCGTCGTCGATGCTCTGGGCCGGCCGATCGATGCGAGAGGCCCTTTGCGGCGCGGTGAACATGCCTTGCCGATTGAAGCTCAGCCTCCGGCGGCCTTGCGGCGTGCGCGGGTCAAGGCACCGGTGAAAACCGGCGTCCGCGTGATCGATCTCTTCATGCCGATATGCGCCGGGCAGAGAATCGGCGTTTTCGCCGGCTCAGGCGTCGGCAAATCGACCCTCCTCGGCATGATGGCGGGGTCAAAAGGGTTCGACAGCGTCGTGATCGCACTTGTCGGCGAGCGCGGCCGTGAGGTGCGCGAATTCCTCGATGATTCGCTCGGCGCCAATCGGAATCTTGCCGTCACTGTGGTCGCGACCGGAGACGAGAGCCCGATGATGCGCCGCCTGGCACCCAAAACAGCCTTGACCATCGCCGAATTTTTTCGTGACCGCGGCGAGAACGTCCTCTTGATCCTTGACTCGGTCACGCGTTTCGCCCATGCGGCTCGCGATGTCGCGCTTGCGGCGGGCGAGCCGGCGGTCGCCCGCGGCTATGCGCCGAGCGTCTTCAGCGATCTGCCAAAACTGCTCGAACGCGCCGGCCCTGGCGTGCAAGGCTCCGGTTCGATCACCGGCATATTTGCCGTGCTCGTCGACGGCGACGACCACAATGATCCCGTCGCCGACAATATTCGCGGCACGCTCGACGGACATATCGTGCTCGATCGCGCGATCGCCGATCAAGGCCGCTTTCCTGCCGTCAATATATTGACGTCGATTTCGCGCCTCGCCCAGCATGTCTGGAGCAAGGAGCAGCAGGTTCTGGTGATGAAGCTCAAGGCGATGATCGCCCGCTATGAGGATACCCGCGATCTGCGCCTCATGGGTGGCTATCAGGGAGGTCAGGACGGCGAGCTCGATCAGGCCGTCGCTCTCGTGCCGAAGCTCTATGATGCCGTCGTGCAATCGCCGACCATGCCCATGAGCCGGGACGCCTTTCACGAGCTGGCCGAGGCGCTGCAGGCGAAATAGGCAAAGCGTCCCCTGCATCCCTTGGTGCCGCGCTGTTCCTGAATTCCATTCGCATGATCGCGGGCGCGTTCACATCTTCGCAACATGGATGGAAACCGGCGCCGCAGGACCTATGTCTCGCCTGACAGCGCGTCGCGGACCGGCTTTCACAATTCTGTTCCGTGCCGAGCTGACGCTTGCTTCCTCTGGCGAAGCCTCCATCCTCGCCGCCCTCATTTCCCCCACAAGAAAGGTCTTGTGATTATGCTCGAAATCTTCCGTTTCCAACGTGGCGCTGCCGACCCGCGCGCTCGGCCGCACCGATATGGCGATCACCCGCGTCGGCTTTGGCGCCTGGGCCATAGGCGGGGCCGATTGGGCCGTCGGCTGGGGCGCACAGGACGACCACGCGTCAATCGCCGCGATCCGCCATGCGGTCGAACGCGGCATCAATTGGATCGATACCGCCGCCGTCTATGGTCTCGGCCATTCGGAAGAAGTGGTGCGGGAAGCGCTCTCGGTCTTTGCGAAAGATCAGCGGCCCTATGTCTTCACCAAATGCGGCCTCGTCTGGGACGAGAAGGACCGCAAGGCCATGCCGCGCCAAGTCGGCGCACCGGCAAGCCTAAGGCGGGAGGTCGAAGCCTCGCTGCGCCGGCTCGGCGTCGAGCGCATCGATCTCTACCAAATGCATTGGCCGGCGACGGACGGCACGCCAATCGAGACCTATTGGCAGACGCTTCTCGATCTGAAGACAGAGGGCAAGGTCCGCGCCGTCGGCCTGTCGAATCATTCGGCGGCGCAGTTGGAGGCGGCGGAGCGCCTCGGCCATGTCGACACTCTGCAGCCGCCCTTCTCCGCCATCCGCCGCGAAGTGGCGGCCGAAGAATTGCCCTGGTGCGCGGCGCATCAGACGGGCGTGATCGTCTATAGCCCGATGCAATCGGGACTGCTCAGCGGCAGCTTCAGCGTCGAGCGGGCGAAAGCTTTACCCAAGGATGATTGGCGCTCACGCAATGCCGAATATTCCGGCGATTTGCTTCTGCGCAATTTGCAACTCGCCGATGCGATGAAGCCGATCGCAGAGCGCCATCGCACGAGTGTCGCCACGATAGCGGTCGCCTGGACCTTGGCCTGGCCAGGTGTCACCGGCGCGATCGTCGGTGCGCGCTCGCCCGCCCAGGTCGACGGCTGGCGCGATGCGGCGGCGCTCGAGCTGAGCTCGGACGACATGCGCAGCATCGCCAAGGCGATCGAGACGACGGGCGCCGGCAAGGGGCCGGCTCTGCCGCCGGGGCTGTAAATTCACGGGCGCGCTGCTTCTCCCGCTTGCGGATGAGAGTTCTGGGAAGCGGCAACATCCCTCATCCGACCCGGCTCCGCCGGGCCACCTTCTCCCGCAAGCGGGAGAAGGATTCGCTTTCCTTATTCCGCCGCGGCACGATGTGCAGGATCGGCGGGCCGAGCCTGCACAGGGTTGGCGCCGCCATGGCCTTTGCGCCGCCGGTTCAAAAAGTCGCTCAAGCGATCCATATAAAGAAAGATGACGGGAACCGTATAAAGCGTCAGAATTTGACTGACGAGAAGGCCGCCGACAATGGCAAAGCCGAGCGGCCGGCGCAGTTCCGAGCCGGTGCCCGTGCCGAGCATCAAAGGCAGGCCGCCGAAAATCGCCGCCATTGTCGTCATCATGATCGGCCGGAACCGCACGACCGCAGCGGAATAAATGGCGTCGCGCGGCGACAGACCCTGATTGCGCATCCCATGCAGCGCGAAATCGATCATCATGATCGCATTCTTCTTCACAATGCCGATCAATAGAATGATCCCGATGAGCGCCATGACGCTCAAATCATAGCCGAAGGCCATCAGGATCGCGAGAGCGCCGACGCCGGCCGAAGGCAGGGTCGAAAAATCGTCCACTGGATGAATTATAGCTCTCATAGAGCATGCCGAGGATGATATAGACGGCGATGATCGCGGCGAGCAGAAGATAGGGTTGGCTGCTCAGCGAATCCTGGAAGGCCTGCGCCGTGCCTTCGAAAGTGCCGATCAGCGTCCCCGGCTTGCCGAGCTCCACCTCGATCTTCTTGATCGCATCGACCGCTTGGCCGAGCGCAATGCCGGGCCGCAGATTGAAGCTCAAGGTCACCGCCGGGAACTGGCCTTGATGATTGATCGAGAGATAGCTCGTGTGGCCTGTATCGATCTTCGCGAAGGTCGAGAGCGGCACCATCTGCCCATTGACCGGCGATTTGACATAGATCTTGGCGAGGATTGACGGATCCGCCTGCAACGCTGGATTGATCTCCAAGATCACATGATATTGGGAGAGCTGGGTGAAATATTGCGTCACTTGCCGCTGCCCGACGGCATCGTAAAGCGTGTCGTCGATGAGCTGCGGCTGAATGCCGAAGCGCGAAGCCGTATCGCGGTCGATGGTGATCGAGACGATCGGCGCATTCGTCTGCTGGTCGCTTGCGACATCCTGTAATTGCGGCAGGGAGCGCAATTTTTCATACATGCGCGGCGCCCATTCGTTCAGCTCGGCGAGATTGGCGTCTTGCAAAGTATATTGATATTCAGTCCGCGAAAGACGTCCGCCGACACGGAAATCCTGCAGCACTTGCAGGAACAAAGTGACACCTTCGACCTTGGCGAGCTGCGGCCGCAACCGGTTGACGATCTGCTCGGCCGTGGCGGAGCGTTCCGAGCGCGGCTTGAGGCCGATCCAGAAGCGTCCGACATTCTCCGACAGCGAGCCCGAGGTCGGCCCGACGGCATAAGCAAAATTGCTGATGTCGGGATCTTTCGCGACGATTTTGGCGAGCGCTTCCTGCCGCTTCGTCATGGCGGCGAGCGAAATATCCTGCGCCGCCTCGGAAAAGCCGACGATCTGGCCGGTGTCCTGCTCGGGGAAGAAGCCCTTCGGGATGACGACATAGAGCGTGACATTGACGGCAATGGTGATCAGCACGCTCATCAAAGTGAGAAAAGGATGCGCGAGCACCACGCGCAGCCCACGGGCATAAAAGGCCGCCATGTGCTCGAATCCGGCCTCGATCCAGCGATAGAGCCGGCCATGCTTTTCCTCATTCGGCGGCTTCAGCCAGCGCGAGCACATCATCGGACTTAAGGTCAACGACACAATCGCCGAGACCAGAATCGTCAATGTGACGGTGACGGCGAATTCGCGGAACAGCCGGCCGACGATGCCGCCCATGAACAAAAGCGGAATGAAGACCGCGACGAGCGAAATGCTCATCGATATGATGGTGAAGCCGATTTCGCCGGCGCCCTTGAAGGCGGCCTGCAACGGGCCCATGCCCTCTTCGATATGGCGATAGATGTTTTCAAGCATCACGATCGCATCATCGACGACGAAGCCGACAGCGATTGTCAGAGCCATCAAGGAGAGATTGTCGAGGCTGTAGCCGAACTCATGCATTAGCGCGAATGTGCCGAGGATCGACATCGGGATGGTGATGCCCGGGATGATCGTCGCCCAGAGATTGCGCAGAAACAGGAAGATCACGGTGACGACCAGAGCGATCGTCACCAGCATGGTGAATTGCACGTCATCGACCGAGGCGCGGATGGTCTGCGTCCGGTCGAGGATGGTGAAGACTTTGATCGACGGCGGCATTGCCGCTTTGATGCGCGGCATCTCGGCATCGATCCTGTCGACCGTGTCGATGACATTGGCGCCGGGCTGTTTGAAGACGAGAAGCTGAATGCCGCGCTGGCCGTTTTCCCAGGCCGCAATATGGGTGTTCTCCGGCGCGTCGACGGCGCGGCCGATGTCCTTGATGCGGATCGGCGCGCCATGGCGATAAGCGATGATGACGTCGTTCCACGGCGCCGCCGCGAGAAGCTGATCATTCGTATAGACGGTGAAGGTCTGATGCGGCCCGTCGAAAAGGCCTTTCGGCGAATCGACCGTGGCGAGGTTAATGACCGAGCGAACCTCTTCGAGGCTGAGGCCCATCGCGGCGAGCTTCGCCGGATCGACCTGGACGCGCACAGAGGGCTTCTGCTCGCCCATGATCATCACCTGGCCAACGCCGCCGATCTGGCTCAATTGCTGCGCCAACACGGTATCGGCATAATCATCGACGACCGTGATCGGCAGGGCCTCCGAAGTGACGGCAAGCAGAAGAACGGGTGAATCAGAAGGATTGATCTTGCGGTAGATCGGCGGGGTCGGGAGATTCTTCGGCAATTGAGCGGTAGCCGCATTGATCCCGGCAAGGACGTCCTGGCCTGCCGCATCGATATTGCGGTCGAGATCGAATTGAAGGGTGATCGCTGTCGTGCCGAGCCCGCTCGACGAGGTCAGTTCGGAGAGGCCAGGAATTTGCGCGAATTGGCGCTCGAGCGGAGTTCGCAACGGAAGATGCCATTGTCTCGGGTGAGGCGCCGGGCAGAGTGGCGGCAACGGAAATGGTGGGAAAATCGACTTGCGGCAGCGGCGCACGCGGCAGCAGCGGATAGGCGATGATCCCGACGAGCGCGATCGCCGCCATCAAGAGCGATGTGGCGATGGGCCGTTGGATGAAGGGGGTGGAGATATTCATGCGACGTGTTTCGCCCAATTCGCCGGCTCGAAAGCCGGCGGCTCTCCAAACACTGCGGATTGGCGGTTCACGGCTGCTCCGTTTCTGTCTTCATGTCAGCCAGCGCGCGCCGTCTTTTCGGCTGGCGCGATCGGCTGAATTTTCGCACCTGGCTGCAATTTATATTGTCCGTCGAGAACGATCCTCTCGCCCGCCTTCAGACCCGTTTCGACGAGCGTCATGCCGGCCGCCGTTCCGCCCACCGTGATCGGCCGCATCTCGACCGTCAGATCCGGCTTGACGGCATAGACAAAATATCCGTTCGGCCCGCGCTGCACCGCCTGCGCCGGCGCGACCGTGGCATCATGCCGAACCTCAGTTATCACCAGGACATTAACGAAGGCGCCGGGCCATAGCCGCCGGTCGGTATTAGCGAAAGTCGCCTTCAATCTGATCGTGCCCGTCGTCGTATCGATCTGATTGTCGACGACCGTCAAAGTGCCGGTCGCGAGCTTCGTCGTGCTGTCGCGCTTATAGGCCTCCACACGCACCGCGCCGCGCGCCTGCGCCGCCACGATCTCGTCGAGCACATCCTCCGGCAAGGTGAAGGTGACGAAGATCGGCTCCAACTGGGTGACGACCAGGAGCGCCGCGCCCTCGCTCGCATGAATCATATTGCCGGCATCGATCAGGCGGACGCCGGTGCGCCCGGTGATCGGCGAAGCGATGGTCGTATAGCTCAGCTGCACCGTGGCGTTTTCGATCGCAGCCTGATCGCCCGCGACCGAGGCCTGCAGCTGATCGATGAGCGCCTTTTGCGTATCGACCTGCTGCTTCGTCACGGCACTGGTTTCGGCCAGCTTGATATAGCGGTCGAGATCCAAGCGCGCATTGGCGAGCTGGGCTTCGTCCTTAGCCTTCGTCGCCACGGCCTGATCGAGCATCGCGCGGAACGGGCGCGGATCGATCACCTCAAGAACGTCGCCAGTCTTCACATCCTGACCTTCCTGAAACAGAACCTTTTGCAGCGTCCCGTCGACCCGCGCTCGGATCGTCACCGTATTGAAGGCTTGCACGGCGCCGATGTCTTCATGCGTGATCGGGAAATCCGCCTGACCAACCTCGCCGGTCACGACCGGGATCGGCGGCGGCGCCGGCTTCTTTGCGGACGTGCTCGAAAACTCCCAATGGCTCGTCTTGACGGCGGCGACCGCGACGCCGCCAACCAGCAAAACCGCCAGAATTGACTCGGCCGACGGTTTTCATGGGAGCCTCGGTGGCAACAGACCAATGGACATAGCGATCTCGACGCCTCTCATCTTTGACCCTATCTAAGCCTTGAACACAGCACGAAAAGCCTCGCTAATGAAGCGATTTCTATGGCGTTTCTATGCCGGCCGATCAATGCAGGCGGAGAGCGGCTTTCGCGCGGTGCACTTGGTTAAGGAGGCCCAGCGAACCGCGGCGGACAGTAATCGAGAGCGCGACACGTTCAAACGCCGGCGGCCACGATTTCGGATCAACGAACCACGATCTCGCGAGATTGTTATCGCGACGCAAGCGCAAATCGGTTCCCAGCCGCCGCCACCGGCTCAGCTTCGTCCGCGTGAGCCAGGCTCGACAAGGAGATCAAGCGGATAGCCTTCGAATATCTTGTCGACGGCGAGCACGATATGGCCGTGAAACTTCTCTATGCCGAGCTCGCCGCGGCTCATGAAATCGCTGAGCTCGCTGTAATGGGCGATGTCGCGGCAGATGACCCGCAGGAGATAATCGATCCGGCCGCCGATCTTGAAACATTCGAGGATTTCCTCGCGCCGGCAAATCGCTTCGAGAAATCGCTCGAAATCGGCTTCGCGATGGTTTTCGAGCAGCACTTCGACGAGCAGCATGACCGAGCTGCAGACTTTCGCGAGATCGAATTCGGCGACATAGCGGGAGATCACCCCGCTCGCCTCGAGTGCCTTGGTCCGTTCGAGACAGGCGCTCGGCGAGAGATGGACATCCTCCGCCAGTTTGACATTGCTCACCCGCGCATCGAGCTGCAGGCGCTTCATGATTCTGAGGTCGGTCTCGTCGAGCTTGCTCTGCCTCGCCATGACCCTGTCCGAATGAGTCGCAAAACGGTCTTTCTCATACCACATGATAGGTAGGCGCTGCGGGCGGCGATTGCCCGCACAGGCGAAAGCGCGACTGAACTGGTGACGGCGCAGGCGGCAGCGCTCTGATTCGGGTGCAGCCGACGGAAGCCGCAAGGCTAGTCTTCCGGCATAGATTTGCAGTCAATCGGCGCCAGACGTCGCAGGATCTGCGGCAAGCCGCGTGATTTCCGCCGCACATGCGGCAGCATTTATGCGAAAATTTGTTTAAATCTGAAAACCCACAGGCGGAGTCCCCAAATGTCGGCCGCAGAGCTCGTCGCGCGCGAAGCAAGGTTCGGTGCCCGCAATTACGCGCCGCTGCCCATCGTGCTGTCGCATGGGCAAGGCGTCCATCTCTTCGACGTCGAGGGCAAGCGCTATCTCGACATGATGAGCGCCTATTCGGCGGCGAGCTTCGGCCATCTCCACCCGCGCCTCGTCGCAGCTTTGCAGCGTCAGCTCGGCCGGCTCGATCTCGTCTCGCGCGCCTATCACACGGATAATCTCGGCGCCTTCTGCGAGGACCTTGCACAGCTCGCCGGCCTTGACGCCTGCCTGCCGATGAACACCGGAGCGGAAGCGGTCGAGACCGCCATCAAGGCCGCGCGGCGCTACGGCTACGATCATCTGCGGATCCCGGAAGGCGAGGCGGAGATCATCGTGGCCGAGAATAATTTCCACGGCCGGACGACGAGCATCATCGGCTTTTCCAGCGAGCCCGCCTATCGGCGCGGCTTCGGCCCTTTCGCGCCGGGATTCGTCATTGTTCCCTTCGGCGATGCGGCGGCGGTCGAGGCCGCAATCGGCAAAAGGACGGCCGCCGTACTCGCCGAGCCGATCCAGGGCGAGGCCGGCATTATCGTGCCGCCCCAAAACTATCTCGCCGATCTGCGGCGAATTTGCACGCGCCACAATATCCTCCTGATCTTCGACGAGGTGCAATCCGGCCTCGGCCGCACCGGCCGCATGTTCGCCTACGAGCATGAAGGGGCGAGGCCCGATGGGCTCATCGTCGGCAAGGCGCTCGGCGGCGGGCTTCTGCCCGTCTCCGCCTTCGTCGCGCGCCGCGAGCTGATGGATGTGTTCGAACCCGGCAGCCATGGCTCGACCTTCGGTGGCAATCCGCTCGCCATGGCGGTCGCCTGCGAAGCCATGCGCGTGCTGAGGGATGAAAATCTCGTCGCGCGCAGCCGCCAGCAGGGCGAGATCCTGTGCGATGCGCTCAGTCATATTGCGCATCCTGCAATTCGCGAGATACGCGGCAAGGGGCTGTGGGTCGCCGTCGAGCTCGATCAGCAGCAAGTGGCTGCAAAAGATGTTTGCCTGGCGATGGCGCGGCGCGGCGTCCTTACCAAGGACACGCATGAGACGGTGATTCGTTTCGCGCCGCCGCTCATCATCGAAGAGGCAGAGGTGCTGGCAGCGGTCGACGTCTTCGCCGCCGCGCTCGAAGACTGTGTGCCGCGGCAGACTAAAGGCCGCAGTGCAGCTTCGACCGAACCGGCGATTTGAAGGACCTATTAGGAAAGCTGACGCGCAAACCTTCTCCCATTGGGAGAAGGTTCGCGCCCAATCACTGATGGGTCCGCAAATGACCAAAGACCTCTCCGCCCCGCTCGCCTTCTCAGCGCCCTATGCCGGGGCGGATGAGGATTTCGCCGCGCGGCTTTTCACCGAGGCCGAGCTCACGCCCGATGCCGAAGCGCGCATCGACGGGCTTGCCGCCCATCTTCTCGAAAAGCTCCGCGCCATGCCGCACAGACTCGGCGCGATCGAGGATTTTCTGCGCGAATATTCCCTCTCGACGGAGGAAGGTCTCGCTCTGATGGTGCTCGCCGAGGCGCTGCTGCGTGTGCCCGATGATGCGACCACCGATCGGCTGATCGAAGACAAGCTCGCGCAACCCGCTTGGGCTTCGCATGCGACGACCTCCGAGGCTTTGCTGGTGCAGGCTTCGGCCTGGGCGCTCGGTCTCACCGCGCGGAGCTTTGCGAAGACCGGCTCCGAAGCTGAGACGCCTTCCAGCCTCGTCGGCGCGCTGGCACGACGGATCGGCATGGGGGCCGTGCGGCATGCGGCGCGCCAAGCCATGCAGATCCTCGGCGCGCATTTCGTCCTCGGCCGCACGATCGAGGATGCGCTGCACCGCGCCGAACATGACCAAAATAAAATGAGGACGGCCTATTCCTTCGACATGTTGGGCGAAGGCGCCCGCACGGCGTCTGACGCAGAAGCCTATTTCGCCGCCTATCGCCAAGCGATCGAAGCGCTCGGCGCACGCGCCGCGCGGCTCGCCGCCCGGCCGGGCATTTCCATAAAGCTTTCGGCTCTGCATCCGCGTTTCGAGGCGATCTCCCGCATCCGCGTCATGGGCGAACTCGTGCCGCGGCTCATCCGTCTCGTCGGCCTGGCACGAGGCGCCGATATTGCCGTCACCATCGATGCCGAAGAGGCCGACCGGCTCGAACTCTCGCTCGATATCTTCGAAGCCATCTGCCAGAAACCCGAGCTTGCCGGCTGGGCCGGCCTCGGCCTCGCCGTGCAGGCCTATCAGAAACGCGCCGAAGCGGTGCTCGATCACGTCTTCGCTTTGGCGCATCGCTATGATCGCCGCTTTTCGGTGCGGCTCGTCAAAGGCGCCTATTGGGACACGGAGATCAAACGCGCACAGGAGCGCGGCCTTGCCGATTATCCGGTCTTCAGCCGCAAAGCGATGACCGATCTCAACTATCTCGTCTGCGCGCAAAAGCTTCTCGATGCGCGCGGAAAAATCTTTCCGCAATTTGCAACCCATAATGCCTTGACCGTGGCGAGCGTGATCGAGCGCGCCGGCAATAGCGAGGGCTATGAATTCCAGCGCCTCCACGGCATGGGCGCGGAGCTTTATCGCGCCTTGCAGGAAACCAAGCCGGAGATCGCCTGCCGGATCTATGCGCCCGTCGGCACCTATCGCGATCTTCTCGCTTATCTCGTCCGCCGGCTCTTGGAGAATGGCGCCAATTCTTCTTTCGTGGCGAAGGCGCGTGATCCAGCGATTCCCGTTCAAACCTTGCTGCGCCGGCCACAGGCGCTGATCGGCACGCCGCTCGCGGCACGTGCGCCGAATCTGCCCTTGCCGCTCGACATTCACGCGCCGCAGCGCAAGCTCGCACCCGGTTTGGAATTTGGCGAAAGCCGCGCCGTCCGAGATTGCATCGCCGCGATTGCCGCAGCGACGCGGCCCGTCTCCACGGCGCCGCTCATCAATGGGCAAGAACAAGGCGGCGCGACGCGCGCGGTGATTTCGCCCATCGATGGCGCCGTGATCGGCCAAGTCGTCGAGGCAAGCCCCAGCCTCGTCGCACGTGCGATGCAAGCTGCCGCCGAAGGTTTTCGCAGCTGGTCACCCACCAAAGTTGAAGTGCGCGCAACCTGTCTCGAGGCGATGGCCGATTGTCTCGAACGGGACTCGCCGCGCTTTCTGAACCTGTTGCAGAACGAAGGCGGCAAGACGCTCGACGATGCGATCGCAGAGCTGCGCGAGGCGGTGGATTATTGCCGCTATTATGCGGCAGAGGCACGCCGGCTTTTCGCTGCGCCCGAAATTTTGGCCGGTCCGACGGGCGAAGACAATTGCCTCGAAGCTTTGGGCCGCGGTGTGTTCGTCTGCATCAGCCCGTGGAATTTCCCGCTGGCGATCTTTCTCGGCCAGGTTGTAGCGGCACTTGTTTCCGGCAATAGCGTCATCGCCAAGCCGGCTGAGCAGACGCCACTCATCGCGGCCGAAGCGGTGCTGGCTCTGCATCGTTGCGGCGTGCCCACCTCGGCGCTGCATCTTTTGCCGGGCGATGGCGCAATCGGCGCCGCGCTCGTCGCAGATCCGCGCGTCGCCGGCGTCGTCTTCACAGGCTCGACCGAAGTGGCCCAGCATATCAATCGCGCGCTCGCTATGAAGAACGGACCGATCGTGCCGCTGATCGCCGAGACCGGCGGAATCAATGCGATGATCGTCGATGCGACGGCTCTGCCGGAACAGGTCACCGACGATGTGATGACCTCGGCCTTCCGATCGGCCGGGCAACGCTGCTCGGCGCTGCGGCTTCTCTGCCTGCAGGAGGATGTCGCGGATCAGATGATCGCGATGATCGCCGGTGCGGCGCGCGAGCTTTCAATCGGCGATCCGCGCGATATTGCGATCCATATCGGCCCGGTGATCGATCAAGCCGCACGCGAAGGGCTCGAAGCCACTATCGCCGCAACGAAAGGATCGGCGCGCCTGCATCATGCCGGCAAGATGCCGGCGAACGTTCCACCGCACGGCTTCTATGTCGCGCCGCATATTTTCGAAATTGCGAAAGTCGCGGATCTCGAGCGCGAGATCTTCGGCCCGGTGCTGCATGTGCTGCGCTACAAAGCCCAGGATCTCGACAAGCTACTCGATGCGATCGAAGCTATGGGCTATGGGCTCACCCTCGGCATTCATTCGCGCATCGATTCGACCATCGCCAAGATCGCGAGCCGGCATCTGGCCGGCAATTGCTATGTCAATCGTTCGATGATCGGCGCCGTCGTCGGCACCCAGCCTTTTGGCGGCTTCGGGCTTTCCGGAACGGGCCCCAAGGCCGGCGGCCCGAACTATCTCTCACGCTTCATCCGCGAACAGGCTCTGACCGTCAACACGGCAGCGGCCGGCGGTAATGCAAGCCTGATGATCGCGGAGGAATGAGAGGCGTCGGATAACGGAAAGGTTTCAATCCGGGGGTGCGAACCTTCGCCCTGTGGGAGAAGGTAACGGCACTCATAAAAGAAAAAGGCGCCTTCACGGATACGGGACTCCGTGAAGGCGCCGAACAAGTTTACGGGGGGAACACGGCACTCAACCTGCCCGGACTGGCTAGGCGATCCGAGCAGGAATAGGGTTCAAGCATCCATCGCATGGAGGAGCTTGCTGCGGTTCAATTCCACATGGCGGGCATTGGCGAGGCGCAACATGCCGGCGCTGCGCATCTGCGAGATCGCGCGCGAAACTGTCTCCAGGGTGAGACCGAGATAATCCGCCACATCGCGGCGCGACATCGGCAGATCGATCATGCCCTTGCCGCCGCAGCGATCGTCCATTTCGACGAGGAAGCTCGCGACGCGTTCCTGCGCCGTCTTGCGGCCGAGGAGCAGCATGCGCTGTTCGGCGCAGCGGAGGTTCTCGGCCGCGGCAGTCCAGAGCTTATAGGCGACCTGCACATTCTGTGCGGCGAGCGTCTCGAGCGAGCGACGCTTCAAGAGCACGACCTTGGTCTCGACCACGGCCTCAGCGGTAAGCTGATGGCTGTCCGACGCTTCGAGGCCGAAGAGATCGCCGGGGAGATGGAAAGCACCGATTTGCCGGCGGCCATCGGCGAGAAGCTTATAGGAACGGACGGCGCCGGAAACGACCTTGTAGATGAACTCGGCGGGTTCGGCCTCGCCATAGATTTCTTCTTCGGCGCGATAGCTGAACTGCGCGCCGGCTGTCTGCGGATGTCCTGCCAAAAGCTCCGTATCGACACCAATCTGAGGAACCATGCGGCTGTCGGTGCGGGCGGTGCGGAAATTTTGCTGCTGGGTCGAAAGCATCGAAGTCATCTCCTCATTCGGTGATGATGGTTTATCGAGCCTTTAAGCGGCAGAAAATTTCGGGCGGTGCCTTACGTAGGTTTACGGAGCTGCGCGATACCATCGGAACGCATGACGGCCATCCCTTAAATAGCTATTTTATCAAACTTATTTTGATCCATCGGTAGCTTCACGGTTAGTCTTGCGCGCGTTGATTGGCCAGATGCGCATGGCGCAGATCGAGCTCGCGCTCGATCCGGCGCCGCGCCTCGTCCTTCAGTTTGCCGGCACGGTAGAGCTCATTGATCGACTGCCGCTCGGCGGCGATCAGCAGAAACTCGAGCTCGTCAATCAGCTCGACACGTTTCTTCTGCCGGCTGTCGCCATCGCGATCGTCGACATGTCTCAGCCGGTCGCGGTGACGGCTGCGCAGAGGCGCTACAACTTCCTCCGGCAACCGACGCTCCGCCGCAAGCTGATCGAGCCGTTCGAGCGCGGTTTCGATCGCTTGATGCCGCGCCTGAATTTCCTCGGCCTGGTCGGTATGGCGCTCGCGGCGCCCGACATGGGCAAGTCCGAGCATGCGGATCACCAGGGGCAGCAACAGGCCCTGCCCGACAAGCGTCACGAGTATGACGGAAAATGTGAGGAAGAGGATCAGATCACGATCTGGAAAAGGCTCGCCCTTAGCCGTCACGAGCGGGATCGCCAGCGCCGCAGCGAGCGAGACGCCAACCTTACGATCCTTATCGACCGAGAGATAGCGCGCAAATCCTCTCGGGGCCGGACCCGAGCCGCGCGCGCTAGAGCGGGATGAGGAAAAGTGGGAACCGGTTTTCCGCCCGCATCCCGCTCTACACTTTTAGAATTGATCACGTGGAATCGGATTTTTGGCACATCGAATATATCCGATGTGCTTGAACTGCGATCCACATGATCTGGACAAATCGTCTTTATTTCAAAGCATTAGAGCATGTCCCGGAAAAGTCTGTCAACTTTTCCGGGACATGCTCTTGCGCCACCATCAGGCGCTGCTGCCCGCGAGGACCTCGCGGATGCCTTGCAGAAGGCCGTCGTCGAGATGCGGCTTGCGCACGACCTTGATCCCGAGCTTGGCGGCGCGGTCCTCGATCGTGTCATCCGGATAGCCGGTGATGAGCAGCGCCGGGACATGCGGATATTTCGCCCGCACATGCGTCAAAAGATCGAGGCCGTTCATGACCGGCATCCGGTAATCGACGACGAGACAGGCATTCTCCGGCAGATTGGAACGCTCCAAAAGCTCGACCGCGGAACCGAAGGTCAAGACATAATAGCCTTCCGTCTCCAGAAGGAAACATAAGGATCGTAGAACCTGCGGATCATCATCGACGATGATGATGGTGGATCGAATTGGTTTTTGCATTGCGAGACCGGGACACCTTTGCCCGCATGGGGCTCCACCCCGGGACGCCTATATTTTCACTCAAAATCGATTTGGATAAATTGATCTGGATCATCCTCCCGTCATGCCGGCCCGCATGGCGAAGCGCACCAATTCGGAAATATTGTTCGCCTGCATCTTGGTCATCAGCTTCGCTCGATAGACCTCGACCGTGCGCGGGCTCAAATCGAACTGGCGGGCGATTTCCTTATTGGTCTGGCCTTCGACGAGGCCGGCGAGCACTTGCCTTTCCCGCCGGCTGAGCGAAGCAAGCCGCAGGGCCATCTCGTCGCTGACGCCCGCCACCGCCTGGAGCGGCACGCTGCTTGTCAGCGCGGAGCGGACGGAATCGATCATAACCTCGTCCTCAAACGGCTTTTCGACGAAATCGGCGGCGCCGAGCCGCATAGCCTTGACGGCGAGCGGCACATCGCCATGGCCGGTCATGACGATGACCGGCAATCCCTTGCCCATTTCCTGGAGCAGCCGCAAAAGCTCGAGCCCGTCGATGCCCGGCATGCGGACGTCGGTGACGACGCAGCCCGTCTCTATGCTTGCGAGCTCCTGAAGAAAGGCTTGCGCCGATTCGAAAGTGCGCACGAGGAGACCGGCGGAGCCGAGCAGAAAGGCGAGCGAATCCCGCAACGCCGCATCGTCATCGATGACATGGACGATCGCGTCAGCCATTGTCGTCGTCCTTTTCCTCCTTGGCAGCCATGAGGGTGAAGCGGAACACCGTGCCACCGACAGGGTTCGGCTCGACCCACATCTTGCCGCCATGCGCTTCGATAATGGTCTTGCAGATCGACAGGCCGACGCCCATCCCATTGTCCTTCGACGTGACGAAAGGCTCGAAGAGCTTGGGCAGGATCTCAGGCTTTATCCCATGGCCGGTATCGGCAACCGCGATCTCGACCATCGTATCGGCCGCAGGGGTCAGAGCAACGACCAGTTCGCGCCGCTCGGTCGCTTCCATCGCCTCCAGCGCGTTGCGGAAAAGATTGACCAGCACCTGCTGGATTTGAACCCGATCGACCAGCACCAGATCGACTCCCGGATGGACCTCCTGGCGCACCCGCACGCCGAGCTCACGCGCCCCGACGAGCGCCAAGGCACTCGCCTCCTCCACGACTTTAACGACGCGCTCGACCTTCTTCTCGGTTTCGCCACGCGCCGCGAAATCGCGCAGCCGGCGGATGATCTCGCCCGCCCGCATGGCCTGGTCGGCAGCCTTGTCCAACGCATCCTGGATCGTTGCCCGCTGCGGATGCACGACATCCTGCAACAGGCGGCGACAGCCTTTCATATAATTGGCGATCGCGGTCAAAGGCTGGTTCAGTTCATGCGCGAGACTGGAAGCCATCTCGCCCATGGCCAGCAGACGAGAGACATGCACCAACTCGGCCTGCAGCTCCTGCAGCTTCGCCATATTCTCCTGCCGCTCGGTGAGGTCGCGGACGAATCCGGTGAAGCTGCGCCGTCCGGTGCCTTGCATTTCGCCGACAGAGAGATGCATCGGAAAGGTCGAGCCGTCCTTCCTCTGTCCAGTCACGACGCGGCCGATGCCGATGATCCTGCGCTCGCCCGTTCGCTGGTAGCGCTGCATATAGCCATCGTGCCGGCTATGGTCTGGCTCGGGCATCAGCACATGCACATTGGAGCCGATGACCTCTTCCGCCCGCCAGCCGAACAACCGCTCGGCCGCCTTGCTGAAGGACTGGATGGCGCCCGCTTCATCGATGATGATCATCGCATCGGGGATGGTCTCGAGAATGAGCCGCAGATGCTCCTTGCCGGCACGCAGCTCCGCCTCGATCTGCTTCTCTTCGGCAATATCGAGGAGGATGCCGATGATTTTCGCCGGTTGCCCGTCCGTCTCGCGAAAGACGCGGCCCTGCGCCCGCAGCCAGCGCGTCGAGCCCTCGCCCTGCCTCAGGCGGAAGCGGACATCGAAAATGCCGCTCCGCAAGGCCCTGCGCACCCCTTTGCGTAGGTCCGCGCGGTCGCTCGGATCAACCAAAGATGTAAGGTCGCCGGCAGTCGAACTGAGGAATTGCGGCTCGCCGGAGGACCAGCCACCGGGATCGACCCAGCGGATCACTCTCGACGCGAGACCCCATTCGAATGTGCCGCAGCCGCCACCCGCGATCGCGGCGCGCGGATGTTGCTCCGCAACCGCGCCGTCATTTGCAACGGCGGTGAGATCCTCACTCATTTGGACCCGATCCATGCCTCGGACACGCCAGAGCTTTGTCGCCGGAGCGGGCCATCCCCGGATACCGATACAGAATTGACCCAATTGCACTGTTAATTCGGCCGAACCAGGGCCGCGGTCAAGAGCATAAGCCAACGGTCCAAAAGGACAAAAGCGCGCGATCACCGCCATACGACCAAAGTCATGACCATCGCCGCCGCGTGGCGCTGCGACAACGACCTGTCGCGCGCCCGTCCAAACTTACATTTTTTATATTTTTCGCCAATTGGTGAAATCGTCTCGTGTTGAATTCTTATGCATCGCCACAAATGAGATCATGAGATAAATTTACATATTTTAAGAGTTTCTCGCCGACGGGCGACGCGGCCCGGTCAAAGCGTCTGCGCGGCCACTTTCCGGAACCGCAGCAGCGCCAGAAACAGAAACAGGCTGCCGATTAGGCCGACGGCGAGATATTCCCGCCACACCACATCGAAGCCGGCGCCCCGATAGAGGATCGCCTGGGCGTAGGAGACAAAATGGGTGGAGGGCGAGGCCTGCATGATGGTGCGCAGCCAGAAAGGCATGCTTTCGAGCGGGGTCATACTGCCCGAAAGCAGGTTCATCGGCATGGCGACCAGCATATAGAGGAGCCCGAGCTGCGGCATGGTGCGGGCGATGGTGGCGAGATAGATGCCGACGGCAGTGGAAAAAAACAGATAGAGCGCCGCGCCGAGCATGAACAGCGGAACGGAGCCGACGATCGGAATATGGAGAAGACCGCGCACGACCACGGTGAGCGAGAGGCCCACCGCGACCGTGATGATCAGCCCATTCGCCCAGATTTTCGCCATGGCGATCTCGAAGGGCGTCACCGGCATGACCAAGAGATGGTCCATCGTCCCATGTTCGCGCTCGCGGACGACTGCCGCGCCGGCGAGAATGATCGCCAGCATGGTCACATTGTTGATGATGCCCATGACGCTCATGAACCATGAAGCATCGGCATTCGGATTGAAGAGGATGCGTACGGCAAGCGTCACCGGGGACATCGGAATGTTCTGGCCTCGCGACAGGAGATTTCCTTCATTATGTGAAACGAAATTTTGCACTTCCGTCGTTAGAATCTGCTGCACATAGCCGGAGCCGAGGCCGGCCTGAACCATGGCGGTGGCATCGATATTCACTTGGACAGCCGCCCATAAAGTCCCGGATTCCTGCAAACGGCCGGCGAGGACGTCGCGCTCGAAATGCGGCGGGATCACAATCACGAATGTATAGCGGCCCGTATCCATGGCATGATCAATATCGCGTTGGGCGATCGGCTGCGGCTTCTTGAAATAGGGCGGCAAAAGCGCGCCGATCATGCGTCGCGACAAAACGGAATTGTCTTCGTCGAGAAAGCCGACGGAGGCATTGCGAACCTCCTCGGTTTTGCTTTGAGCTTGCACAAAAACGGCCAGGGAGAAGGCATAGATCACCAAGCCGAGCAAAACGAAGTCGCGAAAGAAGCTGCGGATTTCCTTGGTTCCCAGCCAATATATGTTTGACAGCATATTTATCACTTCAGCTCTCCTGCTTATGCAGCAGCATGAGGCTCAGGCCGATCAGGACCGGAATGAAGACGACGAGGCCGATGAAATAAAAGCTGAGTTCGGCAAAACCGAGCCCTTTTGTGAACACGCCGACGCTGATGGGGAGAAAATAGCTCATCGGAAAGCCGCGCCCCAAGACCGCCGGCAGACCGGTCAGCGAGGACACGGGTGTCAACATGCCCGAGAATTGCGTCGACGGCAGAACGGTGAGAATGGCCGTGCCGAACAAGGCCGCGATCTGCGTCTGACAGAATGAGGAAATCAGCATTCCCCAGGCGGTCGTCGTGAAGAGATAGATCGTGACCCCGACAAAAAGCGCCAAAAAGCTGCCTTTGATCGCTACACCGAAGACGAGATAGGCCATGAGGCACAAAAGCAGAAAGTTTATGAGACCGATGCCGACATAGGGGATCTGCTTGCCGACCAGAAATTCGATGCGGTTCAAAGGAGTGACATAGAGATTGGTGATCGAGCCGAGCTCCTTTTCGCGCACTACGGCAAGCGCCATGAGAATTGCAGGGATCAGCGCCAGAAGAAGGGCAATGTCTCCCGGCACGATGGCAAAGACGCTCTCGAAATTTTGATTGTAGCGAAACCGCGTTTGGATCGTCACCAGATTGGCCGCATTCGGATCCTGACCGTTTTCTATGGCGAGATCGCCGAGAGATTGCTGTTGAACGGCCGTTAGATAACTGCGGATCGTTTCGGCGCGGAATGGCATGGCGCCATCGACCCAGGCGCCGATGAACGCCGGCCGGCCGCGTTTAATATCGCGGCCGAAGCCGGGCGGGATTTCGATCGCCGCGCTGATGTCGCCGGTCTGCATTCGCCGCTGCATTTCCGCTTCGCTGGCGATCGGCGCCTTCTCGGTGAAATAGCGCGAGCCGCGCAATTCTTCGAGATAGGCGCGGCTTTCATGGCTGTTGTCGCGATCGAGCACGGCAAAGGACAGATTGTCGACGTCGAAGGAAATGCCAGTGCCGAAGATCAGCATCAGAAAAGTCGTGCCGAGAAGCGCAAATCCCATGCGAATCGGATCGCGCAGGAGTTCGAGCGTCTCTTTGATCGTGCAGGCCGAAAGACGACGCAGCGCCGATCCTAGCGAGGCGGCGAAACCGGACGGCTGCGCTGCAGCCTGCGGCAGGACGGCGCGCGCAATATCCGCTGCTGCGGTCTGTCGGCCGTTGACTTCTTCGAGATAGGAAATGAAGGCCGCCTCGAGATTTTCAACGTTGCGCGATTTGACGAGCGCCTCAGGCCGGCCGGAGGCAAGCACGCGTCCGGCATCCATCAGCGCGATGCGGTCGCAGCGCGCCGCTTCGTTCATGAAATGGGTCGAGACGAAGATTGTGACGCCCTGCCGGCGCGACAGATCGATGAGATGCTCCCAGAATTGATCGCGGGCGATCGGATCGACGCCCGAGGTCGGCTCGTCGAGAATAAGCAGTTCCGGCTCATGGACGAGCGCAACCGCGAGCGACAGGCGCTGGCGAATGCCGAGTGGCAGAGCCTCCGCCCGCTGATCGAGATAGGCCGCAAGGCCGAAATCCTCGACAAGCTCTGCGATCCGCGCCTTCGCCGCCGCATGCGGCAAATGAAACAGATGCGCATGCAGATCCAAGTTCTGCCGCACCGTCAGCTCCGTATAGAGCGAAAAGCTCTGCGACATGTAGCCGACGCGGGTACGTGCCTTTTCTACCGCGGCCTCGACCGGTTGGCCGAACAGCAAGGCCTCGCCGGAACTCGGCGGCAAGAGGCCGGTGAGCATTTTCATCGTCGTCGTCTTGCCACAGCCGTTGGAACCGACGAAGCCGAAAATCTCGCCGCGCGCGATCGAAAAGCTGACATGGTCGACGGCGGTGAAATCGCCAAACCTCATGGTGAGATTGCGCGCGACGATCACCGGCTCGCCATCGGCTTTGAGCGGCTGCGGCGCGATAAATCCCCGATGTTGGCGGCGTTCCTTCGGCAGGAGGGCGATAAAGCAATCCTCGACCGTCGCCGTGTCCGTAGCGGCCTTGAGTTCGGCCGGCGTGCCCGTCGCGAGCACACGGCCGCGATCCATGGCGACGAGCCAATCGAAACGCTCCGCTTCTTCCATATAGGCCGTCGCGACGAGAACGCTCAGATCCTTGCGCCGCAACCGCATGCCGGCGATCAAATCCCAGAATTGGCGCCGCGACAAAGGATCGACACCGGTCGTCGGCTCGTCGAGAACGAGGAGATCGGGATCGTGAATGAGCGAGCAGCACAGGCCGAGTTTCTGCCGCATGCCGCCGGAGAGCTTTTTCGCTGGCCTGTCGGCGAAAGGCGCAAGCCCGGTGCTTTCGAGCAAAAGCGCCATCCGCGCCTGGCGCTCGGCACTCTCCTGGCCAAACAGACGCCCGAAGAATTCGATATTTTCCGCTATGCTCAAATCGGCATAGAGATTGCGCCCCAAGCCTTGCGGCATATAGGCGATCTTCGGACAGACCTCGCGGCGATGGCCGACGTCGGCCATATCGCCGCCGAGGACTGTGACATGGCCCCCCTGGATGCGGCGCGCCCCGGCAATCAGGCTCAGCAGCGAGGATTTGCCAACGCCATCGGGTCCGATGAATCCGACCATGACGCCGGCAGGAATGGCGAGATCGACCGCATCGAGCGCCAGCGTCTTGCCATAGGTCAGCGTGACGCCAGAAAGCGTTGCGACGGTCGCCTGACCCTCGTTCACGGCATGCCCTCATTGCGCAATTGCGGCGGCCATTTGGCCTTCGGGTCGAGCCGCACATAGGTCACCCCTGGCAGACCGGTGCGAATCTCCGCCTCGTGATTCTTCAACACATCCGCATCGATCCGAGCGCGGATGCGAAACATCAGCCTGTCGCGTTCGTAATGTGTCTCGACGGCTTTGGGCGTGAACTGCGCTTCCGTCGCGATATAGGTGACATGCGCCGGAATGGCGATATTCGGAAACGCGTCGAGCACAATGCGGGCTTCATCGCCGATGGCGGCGCGGCCGGCATCCACGGTCGGCAGATAGATGTCCATATAGACATAGGACAAATCGAGCATCGTGTAGACTTTGCCGCCGGCCGGCAGAACCTCGCCGACGTTGGAGACGCGATATTCGATGCGGCCGTACTTTGGCGCGACGAGCGTATTGTCGGCAATGTTGACATTGTAGAGTTCGATGTTGTGGGTCACCACCGCCACCGCGCGCTCGGCCTGGTCGACCCTCTGGTTGGCCGCATTCAACGCGGCATTGGCGCCGTCGAGGATTTGCCGACGCTGATCGAGCAATTCTCTGGTGGCAAAGCCTCTCGTAACAAGCGCGCTGGTGCGGTCAAACTCTTGTTGGGCGAGAACGACCTGCGTCTTCTGCTGGACGACGAGCGCACGCGCCTCCTCAAGACTATGCTCCATCTGCGCCTTTTGCGCGATATAGCTCTTCAGTGTCGCCTCGAGATCGCGCGTATCCATGCGCGCGACCACCTGGCCCGCCGTTACGCGATCGCCTTCGTCGACCATGATCTCGGCGATGCGTGCGGCGAATTTGGTATCGATATCGATCGGATCGGCTTCGAGACGGCCATTGCCATAGGCAAAGCCCGGCGGCAGATGAAACTGCTGCAAATTCCACCAATAGATCCCACCGCCGGCGCCGGCGGCGAGAACGAGGAGCAGCAAGACCCAGCGCCAGCGGAACCGTCGCCGTGCCGGCAGAACCACGACAGCGCCGCCGTAAATCGTCTCGGGAACTTTTTCCGCAATCTTTTCCGGCAAGGAAGGCCGTAGAGCGACATCCGATGGAAGATGGGCTGCCTCCGGAGCGATCCCCGGAATGATCTTCTGGCCGACATCGGCGTCCTGCGTCGGATGGGGGGTGGCCTCGCCCGTTTCGTCGGAGCGTGGACTATCTCCATTCGGCTCGTTCATCATTTTTCCTTATTCGATCCGCGGAAGGCCTTGCCCCGGGCGCGAGCCACCCACAACGCCTATCGATGCGGGCGCAAGCGCAGGCCCTCTCTATCGGATCATGGTAGAGGAACGTTGATCATGATCAAAGCCGCGACTGGCCTAAACTTAATTGTGATTTGCGATGTCGATGGCGCATCATACCGCTGACAGATCCACTGTCCGGCTCGAGATGGCGGCGACTGGCTCCGGCGCGGCTTGACGCGGATCAAAGCGGAGGCCCGATCGGACGGCTAAGCACATACAAGACTGAAGGTGCAGCTTTGCGCCTGTCGAAACTACATCACGAACACATGCGCCGTTTGGAAAACTGGGCCTTTTCATCCGAACTGATCGCATCGTCACGAAATCCACGCCAGGCAGAGCTTCAGGAGAGCTTGATGTCCTTCAAGAGTTTGATGGTTCATATCGATCTGGACCGTCCAAACGACACCCGCATCAAGATCGCGGGCACTCTCGCTGTGCGCTTCGGGGCGGGCGTGATCGGCATCGCGGCCTGCCGCGAAGTGCCCTTCGCCTATTCCGACGGCTATGCCGCGAGCCAGCTTATCGAACAGGAGCGCAAGACGATTGCAGCGCGCATGCAGACGGCCGAAACGCACTTCCGCAGCGTTCTCGACGGCCATGCCAAATTCATCGAATGGCGCAGCGCCATCACCGATCCGACCGAATATGGCGTCGAACAGGCGCGTGCGGCCGATCTCGTGATCCTCGGCGCAGCGCATCGCGCGGAAAGCTTCGATCCGGTGCGCGAGCTCAACCCTGGGGATTTCATCGCTGCGGTCGGCCGTCCCATTCTCCTCGTGCCGCATGAAGTCGAATCACTCACCGCGAATCGCATTCTGATCGCCTGGAAAGATACGCGCGAGGCGCGCCGGGCGGTGCTCGACGCGCTGCCGCTTTTACGCCTCTGCGAAAGCGCCATCGTCGCCGAGATCGACGAGAGCAATGACCCCACAGCGGCACAGGCAGGCGTCGATGACGTCGTCATTTGGCTCTCGCGGCATGGGATAAAGGCGCGTGGCATCGTTCCGCCGCTCCTCGACTCTCCAGCCCAGCAGCTCGATTCGCTCGCCTGGGAAGAAAGCGCCGATCTCATCATTGCCGGCGCTTACGGCCACAGCCGCTTTCGCGAATGGGTGCTCGGCGGCACCACGCGCGATTTCATCATGGGCATGCCGCGCTGTATCTTGCTCTCGCACTAGAGCCGATCCCGATCATGTGGATCGCGCGCGATCCACATGACCTGGACAAATCGGCTCTATTTCCAGAAGATGGAGCATGTCCTTAATCGGAAAGGTCTTACAACTTTTCCGGGATATGCTCTGAGCATCCGCCGCATTTGTCCAAGGAGACGAGACATGGTGAAGAAAGCGCAAGACCAAGCTCAGGCGGCGGCCACCACGCAAAAAGATTTTCCGCCGAACTTCCGCCGTATCAGGCTGGAATTGGCGCGCGAAAAAGGTCATCCCGTCGGCAGTTCGAGCAGCGGCTATGTGCTCATCGCACCGCTCGACGACACCGCCCATCTCGACGCCGCCGCCTGGCGGGAGCATCGCGAGCTGTGCCGGGTCATCCGCTTCCGTCCCGAAGAGCCGGACGATATCGGCCATCTCATTCGCCGGCCAGGGGGAAGCTGGGCCTTCCATTACGATCTCGAAGGCAACATCGATGATGAAAGCGGCCACCGGCTCGAACATGATCGCTTCGTCACCGGCGAATATGTCGCGATCGACGAAGAGCATGGCAGCCATACTTTCCAGGTCGCCTCGGTCGAACATATTTGACAAGATGCGATCGAGACGGCAGCGCCGCTGCGCGCGCGATGCGCCCGCTACGCAGCTCTCGGAACGGATCGAAATTTCTTATGCATGCAATGGTCTTGACGGAGATCGGCCAGCCGCTCCAATGGCAGGAACGGCGCGATCCGGAGCCTGGTCACGGCGAGATCCGCGTGGCCGTCGCCGCCTGCGGCGTCTGCCGCACCGATCTGCATGTCGTCGATGGCGAATTGCCCAATCCGAAGCTGCCGATCATTCCCGGCCATGAGATCGTCGGACGGATCGATGCGATCGGCAGCAATGTCGAAGGCCTCGAACTCGGCATGCGGGTCGGCATTCCCTGGCTCGGTCACACTTGCGGCCATTGCCCTTATTGTCTCAGCGGCCACGAAAATCTTTGCGACACGCCACTCTTCACCGGCTATACGCGCGACGGCGGCTACGCCACGCGCGCAGTCGCAGATGTGCATTATGTGTTTCCGCTCGGCGAGACAGGGCGCGATCAGGATCTCGCGCCGCTGCTCTGCGCCGGGCTCATCGGCTGGCGTTCGCTCGTCATGGCGGGCGAAGGCGAAAATCTCGGCCTCTATGGCTTTGGCGCGGCGGCCCATATCATTGCGCAAGTCGCAAAGAAGCAGGGCCGCAGGATCTTCGCCTTCACAAGGCCCGGCGATGTTCCAGCGCAAGATTTCGCCCGCCGGCTCGGCGCCGTCTGGGCCGGCGGCTCGGATGAGACGGTGCCGGAGCCACTCGATGCCGCCATCATCTATGCGCCGATCGGCGCGCTGGTGCCGGCTGCGCTCGCCGCGGTCAAGAAAGGCGGCACCGTCGTCTGCGCCGGCATTCATATGAGCGATATTCCGAGCTTTCCTTATGATCTCCTTTGGGAAGAGCGCCGCCTCGTCTCGGTCGCCAATCTGACCCGCCAGGACGGGCTCGATTTTCTCCGCGTCGCAGCCCAATCCAAAGTCGTCACTGAGACCAAAGCCTATCCGCTCGAGCGCGCCAACGAGGCGCTCGCCGATCTGCGCGAAGGCCGGCTGCAAGGCGCTGCCGTGCTCATCCCGCCGAGCGCGTAAAGGGCGCATCAAACAATTGTTTTCAGCACCGCCTCCGTCAATTCATTGAGCGACCGCGTCGCGTCGAGCTTTTCCCAGCGCATGGCTCCCAGCTCCCAACCAAGCTGCTGCTGCACGGTCGCAGCCTTGGCATCGGAGGCGTCATTGGCCCTCGCTTCCACGCGCGCCACAAGAATCTCAGCCGGGACTTCGAGCCAGAAGCCGGTGAACGGCACCTTCATCCGCGCCGCAAGGGCTGCGAGCGCGTCGCGCTCTTTAAGTTTAGCATGGACGGCATCGACAATGACGCTGTGGCCTCCCTGCAGCGCCAGCTCCGCGAGATGGCGCAAGTGCTCATAGACCTTCGCCGAGATCTCGGGCCGATAGGCCTCATCGGGCAGCGGCGCGCAGGCGCCGACATTGAAGAGCCGCTTGCGTTCGATATCGCTGCGCAAATGCACCGCGCCCGGCGCGCGGCCGATCAGAGGCGCGAGCGCCTTGGCGAGCGTGCTCTTGCCGCTGCCCGAGAGCCCGCCGACGGCGATGAGACGCACCGGCTTGATCTTTACAAAATCCTGTGCTGCCGCAAAGAAGCGCCGCGCCTCGGCGATACGAGCGTCGCGGGCTTGCGGCTCGAGCCGGGTGAGAGCCGCAGTCACACGGGCGCGGATCGCTGCCCGCAAGGCAAGAAAGAGCGGCAGCGCAGGCAGCCCTTCAAGTGCACTTTCGCTCTTTCGAATACGCCAGAGATAAAGATTGAAGAGGCGGCTCGCGTGAGCCCGCAGGCCTCTCTGCCAAAGGTCCATCAAGACGAAAGCGAAATCATAGAGGATGTCGCAGGTCGCAATAAAATCGTCGAATTCGATGGCGTCGAAGAGTACCGGCCTGCCCTCGTAGAGGACGATATTGCGCAAATGCAGATCGCCATGGCAGAGCCGCACGCAGCCAGCCTTTTCGCGTGCGATGAGACATGACTCGACCGCAGCGAAAAGGGCAAGGCAGTTCTGCCGTAGCGCGCCAACCTCGTCGGCCGGAAAAATGTCGCTTGCCGCCGCCAGTCCGTCGAGCGTGTCTTCGAGCCGGTGGCGCAGCATTTGCGTCGCACCGTGACCACCAACAGGTGCATGCGCATGTGCCGCCGCAATGGCTTCGGCGAGATGCGCCATCAGCTTGAGATCGAGTTCGCCTCTGTCGGCAAGCCGGTCGAATGTCTGAGTTTCGTCGAAGCGGCGCAGATGCACCGTCCATTCGACGATCGCACCCTGCGCGCCGCCAAGATGCAGGCCTTTGGCATCACGCCTTATCGGCATTGTGCCGAGATAAAGTTCGGGCGCATTGCGGCGATTGACGGCGATCTCATGTTCGCAGGCGGCCCGCCGCTTTTCGAGAACTCGAGAAATCCATGAAGGGGAAGCGGACGGCCCGCTTCACTTTATAGACGTCTGACCCAGCGAGAAACACGACGGCGCCATGCGTGTCGATCCGCACGATCGCATCCGCCGCGCCATCAAGCGCGTAAGTAGCGGGATCGGCGAGGAAGGCGAAGACCTCTTTTTGATCCTCGGTGGCCTCGTGATCCATCTCGACGATCCAAGTCGGCGATCGAAGTCGGCGATCGAAGGCGGCGCGCTTCGCAAATCCCTTCGTAAGTCTATAGACGCACTCGCTTCGACTGGCAAGTTGGCGGCCGAAAACGAAAAATCCGGCCACCGTGAATGAGTCGCATCTAACCGACCGTTACGCGGTCATCGACCGATTTGACGCCGGGCGCGGCCCAGACCGCGGTCTCGAGCACTTCGCGCTCATGCCAACCGTGAACCTTGCCTTCGAGCGTCACATTGCCGTTGCGCACATCGATCGTGATGTTGCGCGCCTCGATCAAAGCATTGCGCTTCAAAGCGTCTTCGATGCGCTCCTTGAGGTCGTCGCTCTGCGCGCGCGGTTTGATGGTGATGAGATTGGTGACGCCGAGCACGCCGGAAAGCTTGCGGACGTCATCTTCGGCGGCGGTGCGCTGATATTGCCAATCCACCGCGCCGGAGAGCGTCAGCCAGCCCTGCTGCACCTTCACTTGAAGGGTCTCGGCCGGAACCATCACATCCCAATTCAGCATGTTCAACGCGCGCTTGGCGATTTCGTCATCGGCATGCGTATGGGCATGCACGGGCCGCACTTCGATTTCCTCGGCAATGGCGCGCACGCCGCGCACCCGCTTGACGACCTGCTCGGCCTTCAGCTTTTCAGCATAGGACTGGACATGGCCGGTCAAGGTCACGATCCCTTCCTCGACAGCAATGCCGATGCCGGCAGCATTGAGGCTCGGCTCCCATTCGAGTTCGGCAAGGATGTTCTTCCGCAAAAGCTTGTCGTCCATCATCTGTCCTCCAAATTCGCCAGATTTGCGCTCAGCTGCTGCAGCGGCGTCACCGCTTTTCGATGCGAACATGCGCCGTACCCTAGCAAGCCTCCCTGATTTAGATCAAAGGATGGCGCCGCCCATCCTTGCCGGCATAGGGCTTGCTGAGATCGAGCTTATAGGCGCCTAGAGCGGGATGGGGAAAAGTGGGAACCGGGCTTTCCGGGCGCAATCAAGTTTACGCAGATTGCGCAAGCTTATCTGCATATCCCGCTCTAAATTATAAGAATTGATCACGTTATAAAGGCATCGGATATATCCGATGTCTCAATCACGACTTTGGATTGGATCAATCCAAAGTCATCGTGATCTATGCTTTCGGCGTCGCAGCCAGAGGATGGCGTCAATTGACCCCCCTAAGCGAAGATGAGGCACGGCAGATTTTAGGCGTCACCGCCTCGACGCCTTATGTGAGCGTCACGGCGCAAGGCATTGTCATTGCGTCAGGCTATAGCGAAGCGTTGGCGCGGCTGTTGCGCTGGGTGCCGAAAGCGACATGGCGGCCGGACAAGAGAGCCTGGCTCGTGCCTTTGGCCGGCGCCGACGCCGTGCGCTCCGTGCTTCCTGAAATCATCCGGCTTGCGGAAGCTGCCACCGAAGAAAGGCAGGAGGAAAAGGCTGGCACGCCAAACGCCGGCAATTCATTCGGCAAGGCATGGCTCGCCGCGCTCAGACAAGCGGCCAGCCGCGGCGATGCGGACATTGCGGCACTGACACAATCCACGAAGTCGCAGAGCATGGATCGCGAAATCGAAAATCTCATAGCTGCGCTGCGGGGCGAAGCATCGAAAGTGATGCGTGCCGCCGATCGGCTGGAGGCTTGGCTCAAAAGCACAAGCCGTGACGACAAAGCCTAGATCACGATGACTTTGGATTGAATCAATCCAAAGTCATGATTGAGACATCGGATATATCCGATGTCTTTATAACGTGATCGATTCTTATAATTTAGAGCGGGATATGCAGATAAGCTTGCGCAATCTGCATAAACTTGATTGCGCGCGGAAAACCGGTTCCCACTTTTCCTCACCCCGCTCTAGTGAACCGGCAGCACCGACATGCTTGCATAAGCTTGAAAATGAAAAGCCCCCATGCAGCGGATTTGCCGAAGCATGAGGGCTTTGCTCAAGATGACGCCGGTTTGCGTCCTATTCCGCGGCAGCGAGCTTCTGCGCCGGATTTCTCGCCTGCTGGGTGAGATAGTCCATGGCGACCGCCGCGCCACCCTTGCGATGCGGGATGCCGGCGAGTTCGAGACCCATTTCGACGCCGCTCAACGCGCCCATGAGCGTCAGATCATTGGTATCGCCCACATGGCCGATGCGGAACACCTTGCCAGCGACTTTGCCGAGGCCAGTGCCGAGCGACATATTGAAGGTCTCGAGCACGAGCGCGCGGAAGGCATCGGCATCATGGCCCGGCGGCAGCAGCACCGAGGTCACGACAGGCGAATAATATTTCGGATCGCGACAGAGGACTTCGAGGCCCCAAGCGACGACGGCGCGGCGCGTCGCCTCGCCATGCCGGATGTGGCGGGCGAAGACATTGTCGTAACCTTCCTCCTCGAGCATATCGAGAGCCACGTCGAGACCGTAAAGCAGATTGGTCGCCGGCGTATAGGGGAAGAAGCCATTGGCGTTTTGGGCGAGCATATCGTCCCAAGCCCAATAGGACTTCGGGAAGCGCGAGACTTTCGAAGCGTCCAGCGCCTTTTGACTCGCCGCATTGAAGGCGAGGCCGGGCGGCAGCATCAGGCCCTTCTGCGAGCCGGCGATGGTGACATCGATTCCCCACTCGTCCTGGCGAATATCGATGGACCCGAGCGAAGAGACGCCATCGACGAAGAACAGCGCCGGATGACCCAGAGTGTCGAGCACCTTGCGGATCTCGGCCAAAGGCGCGGTCGTGCCGCTCGCCGTCTCATTGTGGACGACGCAGACCGCCTTGATCTCATGCGCCTTGTCTTCCTTGAGCCGCGCCTCGATCTGGGCCGGATCGGCGCCGATGCGCCAGTCGGATTCGATGAACTCCGGCTGCAGGCCAAGCCGCGTCGCCATCGTCTTCCACAAGGTCGCAAACTGCCCGGTCTCGAACATCAGGACGCGGTCGCCCGGCGAAAGACAATTGACGAGCGCTGCTTCCCAACCGCCCGTGCCCGAGGCCGGAAAAATGAAAACATGGCTCTTGGTCTTGAAGATGCTCTTGACCTTTTCGAGCAGACGCCGCGCGAGCTTCTGGAATTCCGGCCCGCGATGATCGATGACCGGCATGTCGATAGCGCGCAGAATGCGGTCGGGTATCGGAGTTGGACCGGGAATTTGTAGAAAGTGACGTCCGGCGCTCCGAGGCCTGTTGCTCATAGATCCTATCCTCCAAAAGTCCCAATTGCCGTTGTGCCCAAAAACACGTTGAATGCGTCTTTGTCTTTCGCTGGGCAGATCCGCGCTCACGGATCTTTAACCCGGTTTTCCTGTGCTGGCCAAGACCAAGGCTCGGAAAAATGGCCGCTGCCTGGAAAGCTGCAGCCAAAAATGGCGCACGACGCCGATCGCGCCAATCAAACCACCCGAGACGAATTGCCTGGTTGCGCGGAGCAACCGCGCATCGGCGAGAAAATCTAGCCATGAATAGTGTGAAATAAGAGCAGGCTCAATATGAATTTGTCTTCCGCCGCCAGCGCTACCTGCATGAATTAAGAAAGCCGAACGCAGGCAAAACCGATTTTGCAATGCACGCAAACCAGAACTTCTCTTATCTAACTGCATCATAGGCGGCACGACGGCATCTCGGTGCATCGGCAGAGGGGCCGGCGACGCCCGCAATTAAAAAAATTTAGTTCAACTTCAATATTTTTAAGCGATGACCGACTTCGCAGACGCGGCTCATTCAGTTCTTGCCGTCGCAGCCATATTTTCGCGCGCTGAATTGCCGCACCGCGCTTCGCCTGATCTGCATCAAGCCCTGTCCTCCAGGGTCCGGGCATTTTGTCGGCGAGCCTCTGAAGGCGCCGTGTGCGCGATGTCTTCGGCTGGAGAGGACCAGCCATGCCCATTCAAAATGCGGAAATCGCCGCCATGTTCGATGAAGCGGCAGACCTGCTCGACATCAAGGGCGACAATCCGTTCCGCTCGCGCGCCTATCACCGCGCCGCGCGCGTCCTCGCGCAATGGCCAGAAAATGTCGGGACTCTTTTGCAGCAAGGCAAGGATCTCGACGATCTGCCGGGCATTGGCGAAGACCTCGCCGGCAAGATCGCCGCCATTGTCGCGACCGGCAAATTCGATTTGCTCGAAAGCCTCAAGCGCGAGCTTCCCGGCGAATTGCCGAAGATCGCGGCGCTTCCCGGCCTCGGCCCGAAACGGGTGAAGCGGCTCCATGACGAGCTCGGCATCGAGACGATCGAGGATCTTCGCCGCGCCGTCAAAAGCGGCCGACTGAAGAGTTTGCACGGCTTCGGCGTCAAATTCGAAGAGAAGATCGCCGGCGCCCTGGCCAAGCCAAGCGCCCCAGCGCGCTTCAAGATTCCTTTCGCCGAAGCGGAGGCGCAGGCTCTCGTCGCGTTCCTGAAAAAAGGGCTGGGCCATGGCCGGATCGAAATCGCCGGCAGTCTGCGCCGCCGGCGCGACACGATCGGCGACGTCGATATCGTCGCCTGTGCCGAGGACGGCGCGGCTCTCGGTGAGCGATTGCGCGCTTATGACAATGTCGCCGAAGTCTTGGCGCAAGGTCCGACGCGCACCAGCGTGGTTCTGCGCTCGCGCATTCAGATTGATCTGCGGGTGGTGCCGGAGGAGAGCTTTGGCGCTGCGCTGCTCTATTTCACCGGCTCTAAGGCGCATAACATCGCGCTCCGCTCGCTCGCCAATGAGCATGGCTGGAAACTCAATGAATATGGCCTGTTTGCCGGCGCGCGGCGGATTGCCGGCGCGAGCGAGGCGGAGATCTACAAGAAGCTCGGCCTCGCCACGATCCCGCCCGAGCTGCGCGAGGACCGCGGCGAGGTCGCCCTCGCCAAGACGAACAGCCTGCCGAAGCTCGTCACTTTGTCCGATCTGCGCGGCGATCTCCATGTCCATTCGGATTGGAGCGACGGCACGGCCCCGATCGGCGAAATGGCCGCAGCGGCCCGCGCCCGCGGCTATCGCTACATGGCGCTCACCGATCACAGCCAGCGCGTGACGATCGCGCATGGGCTCGACGGACAAAGGCTCGCCCGGCAGATCGCCGCAATCGACAAGCTCAATGAAGAAACGCCGGATTTCACGATATTGAAGGGCATGGAAGTCGACATTCTCGCCGATGGCAGCCTCGATCTGTCCGATCATATGTTGGCAAGGCTTGATATTGTCGTCGCCGCGGTCCATTCGAAATTCGATTTGCCGCGTGCCGAGCAGACGGAGCGCATCATCAAGGCCATGGACAATCCACATGTGTCGATCATCGCCCATCCGACCGGCCGGCTGATCGGCGAGCGCGAGCCCTATCCGCTCGATTTGGAAAAACTCATTTCGGCCGCCCATGAACGCGGCTGCGCCCTCGAGATCAATGCCCATCCCGACCGGCTCGACCTCGATGGCACAGGCGCCCATGCGGCCAAAGAGGCCGGCGTCTTGCTCGCCATCTCGACCGATTCGCATGCGATCTCGGGCCTCGACAACATCCGCTTCGGCATAGATCAGGCCCGGCGCGGCTGGCTCACGGCGGGCGATGTGTTGAACACCAGACCGCTCGACCAATTGAAAAAGCTCTTGAAACGATGATAGCTGCATGGCGGCGGACGCGGCGGTGCCCTGCCGGTCGGGAATGCCCCGCCAGTCGCCATCACAGCTCCGTGATCGGCGTAACATGCTCCCGCAAGCCGACGAAGAAGCCATGGGCAGCCGATGCCCATGAAGCGTCCGCATCTGCGGGCGCAACGTCCAGGGAGTGCAAGATGAAAATGACTGTCATGTCCGGCACCAGCATCGCGGTTGCGGCTGTCGCCCTCGCGTTGAGCGGCGTTTCCCTTACGCCGACGCCTGCAAAGGCTGCAAAGAGCGTCCATTGCATGGGCGTCAACGCCTGCAAGGGTAAGTCGGCCTGCAAGAGCGCCAGCAATGCCTGCAAGGGCCAAAACGCCTGCAAGGGGATGGGCTGGCTGCCCGAAAAATCCGCCGCTGCCTGCACCAAGCTGGGTGGCAAAGTCGGCTGAGGCAGGAGCATTTTCAGCAAAAGTGGAAGTGGATACCGGTTTACCGATCTCGGCTGTTGCCGAAGATCGGCGCTTTTGATGATCGAGTCGGGCAAGCCCGACTTGATGTTCCGAAAATGCTCTAACTTCTTGTTTTAGACATCGGATATATCCGATGTCTCAGAAATGAGAGCGCCATTTTGAGCACAAAATTTTGTTGATTTCGACGCTCAACGGCGCTTCCACGATGATGATCGTGGAAGCGCCACCCATCGCCAAAACATTCCTTTGGCTATAAGTCCGGAGCCTGCCAATGCAGAAACCCGCGCCCCTCGGATTCGGCCTCGGCCTGCGGCCGATCTATTATCCCGACATTCTCGACGCGAAGCCGGCCGTCGATTGGTTCGAGATCATCTCCGAAAATTTCATGGTGCCGGGCGGCCGGCCGCTTGCCATGCTCGACAGGATCCGCGCCGATTATCCGATCGTCATGCATGGGGTTTCGCTGTCGATCGGTTCGACCGCGCCGCTCGATCATGATTATCTCGCGTCGCTCAAAGCGCTGGCCGAACGCGTCGAGCCGGCCTGGATCTCCGATCATCTGTGCTGGACCGGCGTACATGGGATCAATCTGCATGATCTCATGCCCATGCCCTATACAGAAGAGGCGCTCAAGCATGTGGTCGAGCGGATTGGCCGCGTCCAGGATTTTCTAGGACGCCGCATCGCACTCGAAAATGCCTCGAGCTATGTGACCTTCGCAAGCTCGGAGATGGATGAATGGAGCTTCGTGCAAGAGGTCGCCGAACGCGCCGATTGCTGGCTCCTGCTCGACGTCAACAATATCTTCGTCTCGGCCTTCAATCATGATTTCGATGCGACGACTTTTCTTCATTCGATCAAGCCGGAGCGTGTCGTGCAGATCCATCTCGCCGGCCATTCCGACTTGACGACCCACAAGATCGATACGCATGACCAGCCGATCTGCCCCGAAGTGTGGACGCTTTATGCCGAAGCCTGCGAGCGCTTCGGTTCGGTGTCGACCATGATCGAACGCGATGATAATTTTCCGCCTTTCGCCGAGCTCTTGGCCGAACTCGACCATGCACGCGACATCGCCCGCATGGCGCATGCGACAGCCGAGGCTCTGGCATGAGGCTCGCCGAGCTTCAGAGCGCTTTCCAAGATGCGATCCTCGGCGAGGCGCGCGAGATTCTCACCGCGATCCTGCCATCACGACAGCTCGACAGCGCCGCGCGTTTTGCCGTCTATGCCGACGCCTATCGCGCGCGCCTCGCGGAATTTCTCGCCAACGATTATCCCGTCCTACGCCTGGTACTCGGCGATGAGGATTTCGGCGCGCTCGCGGCCGCCTATATCGATGCCACGCCATCCCCTCACCGAAATGCCCGTTGGTATGCGCAAGACTTACCGGATTTCCTGCCGGATTTCCTGCGCGGCCACGCGCCATGGTGCGACATGAGGGCATTGGCCGATCTCGCCGCCTTGGAACGCGCACTCGCCGATGCATTCGATGCAGCCGATGCGCCACGTCTCGATGCCAGCGCGCTCGCCGCAATTGCGGCCGAAGACCAACCAAAGCTCTGCTTTGAATTTTCGCCAAACCTTGCGCTCTTGAGCCTTTTAGAGGGAACCACCGCCTCCTATGAAGCGGCGATCGAAGGCTTGGCCGCACCCATGCCGGAGCCGGGCGGCGAAGAGACGGTCCTCATCTGGCGCGATGGTTCGCTGGAGCCGTTTTACCGCCTTCTCGAAGCGGATGAGGCCTTGGCATTGGCAGCGGCGAGGAGCGGCGCCAAGCTTGATGAGATCTGCGGCCTCCTCTGCCTGCGCCACGATGCCGAAGCGGCCGCAGGCCAAGCCGCACTTTTCCTTGCCCGCTGGTTCGGCGATGGGCTCGTCACCGGCCTGTGCTGCCGCTAACATGTCCCGGAAGAACGGTGTGCGGACATGAGCGGAAAGTTTGCGATCGGCAGCGGCGACGTTCTGCTCGTCATCGACGTTCAAAACGACTTTTGCCCTGGCGGTGCGCTTGCCGTGCCGCAGGGCGATGCGATCGTCCCCATCCTCAATCATGTCGCGCAGCGTTTCGCCAATGTCGTGCTGACGCAGGATTGGCATCCTGCTGGTCACATCTCCTTCGCTTCGAGCCATCCTGGCCACAAAGCTTTCGAGACGATCGCGCTTGCCTATGGGCCGCAGACGCTTTGGCCGGATCATTGCGTGCAGGCGAGCCAAGGCGCAAATTTTCATCCCGGCCTAAAAATCCCGCATGCCGGTCTGGTGATCCGCAAGGGCCTCGATCCGACCATCGATTCCTATTCCGCTTTTCAGGAAAACGACCGCAAGACGCCGACGGGCCTTGCCGGCTATTTGCGCGAACGTGGGCTCGTCCGGATCTTTCTGGCCGGTCTCGCCTATGATTTCTGCGTGCGCTATTCGGCTGAAGATGCGCTCGCCGCGGGCTTCGACATTGTCGTGGTGGAGGACGCTTGCCGTGGTCTCGATATCGAAGGCTCTATCTCCGAGACGCGCGCAAAACTCGCAGCGCTCGGCAGCGCCACAGCGCTTGCCGGCGACATCATCTAGAGCATAATCCCGAAAAGTTCAGCTATCGGCGCGCGGCTACAACAGCGCGCTTCCGCATTTGCGCGATGCGCTGATTTACGAGAACGGCACCGGCGAAATAGCCGAGCTGGCAGGCATGCACCGCAGAGGAAGGTGGCGATGAGCGTCTGCAACACCGAAAGGGAATGAGCCGGGCAACATGCACCGCCGCAATCCATGCGAGCACGGTCGCCGGAATAAGAACGAAGACCTTCACCCACCGGCTGAGTAAGGCGCCAAGCGCGAGCAAAAGCAGGGCGAGCAAGATCATGAAGTAATATCCACGCCCATCGTCGCCAATAGACCTCTAACAAAGCGTTAAAGCGCAGCGTGCCGGGCAAAGCCAGTTTCGACTGTCAGGGTCATGCCACTCGCGGCTGTCATCGGCGGCGCCACGGGCGGCTCATTGCTTTGGCAGGGGATGGCGAGAGAGACGGGGCTCGAACCCGCGACCTCCGGCGTGACAGGCCGGCGCTCTAACCAACTGAGCTACTCCCCCAGAATGTTCCCCAGGACATCCGCAAGAGATCCCCGAGAGATCCCCGAGAGATCCCCAGGAACCATGAAACGGCATGGCCGCGATGGGAGACCCGCCGGATAAGATAGGCGGCAGCCCAAGTCAAGCAAGAAGCGTTCGCGCAAGAATCCTGTTCGGGCCGGCTCGGCGGCGGGCGTGGACAGCGCCCTTCAGCGGTTCGCACCAGCCTCCGGCAAAGGCTCAATCTTGAAGCTAGTGCTGCGTCAAAATCTGCGGAGCCCAAATTATAACGGGCGATCTCGGCGCGGCTCAGAATGTGGATATTGTCCGACGAAATCCTTTCGGCCATCGCAATGAGGGCCGGGCTCACGCCCATCCGGCCAGTGTAATGCGACAGCAAGGCCTTCATCCCGCCGTTGTCATAATGGCGACGAAGCGCGGTGCCGTCGCCTACAGGTCCCGCTTCGCCGGCATAAAAGAACATACGATGGATGCCGACAACGCTGGCCGGCGGGATGACCCGCTTCTTGGCGCCGATCAGCGCATAGACGCAAGCTGACAGGCAGCGCGCCGCCAGAAACTGCGTCGCGCCGCCGGGCTGGGCGGGATCGGCCCGGCCCACGATTGCCGCCGCCCCGAGCCGCCGCCAAATCCGCCCGAGTT